>CAJTLX010000009.1 GCA_910577165.1 uncultured Lachnospiraceae bacterium | reverse complement strand
TACTGATTTTTAGTTCTGTATATTCTACGATTCCTGTGCAAATACACACCCTTCTTTAAATATTACTTTCCCATTTGCGATCAGATCAATCGCCTGCGGAAGAATCTTCCACTCGGCTTCCTCCATTACACGCCGCTGCAAAACTTCTGGGGTATCGCCCTGCTTTACTTCCACCGCCCTCTGCAAAAGGATCGGTCCGGAATCACAGCCCTCGTCCACAAAATGCACGGTTGCCCCCGTCACCTTACAGCCATGGGCAAGCACTTCCTCATGCACTTTAAGCCCATAATACCCTTTCCCGCCAAAGGAGGGGAGAAGTGCCGGATGAATATTGATCATCCGGTTTTTGTATCTTTTTACCAGAAGTTCCGGAAGGATTACTAAAAAGCCCGCAAGTACTACCAGATCAGGGGCAAAGGAATCCACTGCTTCAAGCAATGCCCTATCAAAGTCCTCCCGCTGTGCGTAATCTTTTCGCGATATGCAAACTGCCGGAATTTCTGCCCGCTCTGCTCTGGTCAGTGCATAGGCATCCGCCCTGTTGCTGATCACACCGACAATCTTCGCATTCGTAATCTTTCCATCCTTTACTGCGTCAAGGACAGCCTGAAGATTTGTGCCTCCGCCCGAAACCATCACCACAACTCTTAGCATAAACGGACTCCCCTCTCGCCGTCGGCAATCTCGCCGATAATATAAGCACTCTCACCCGCAGATTCGATCAGGCGCAGTGCTGCATCCGCCTTGTCCGCCCCCACACAGAGCATCATGCCAATCCCCATATTGTATGTATTGTACATCATCTTTTCTTCAATATTTCCATCTACCGAAAGCATCTTAAAAATCGGCGGGATCGGATAACTGTCCTTTTTAATTACGGCGGTCACCCCATCCCTTAGCATTCTCGGAATATTCTCGTAAAAACCACCACCTGTAATATGACTGCACGCCTTGACCGTAATTTTGCCCTCCTTTAGGGATTTAAGTGCTTTTACATAAATTTTTGTCGGAGTTAAAAGCGCAGTGCCAAGGGTCTGACCGAGCGATTCAAAATAAATTTCCAATTTTTCCCTGTTCATTGGGAATACCTTGCGCACAAGGGAGTAGCCGTTGCTGTGAATTCCGGAAGAGGCAATGCCAATGATCACATCGCCCGCTTTTAAATCCTGCCCGGAAATCAATTTCTTTTTGTCGACAATCCCAACCGCAAACCCTGCCAAATCATATTCATCCACCGGATAAAATCCCGGCATTTCTGCGGTCTCCCCGCCAATCAATGCCGCGCCCGCCTGCTTGCAGCCCTCCGCCACACCTGAGACAATCGTGGCGATCTTTTCCGGTTCATTTTTGCCACAGGCAATATAATCAAGAAAAAACAATGGTTCACCGCCCGCACACGCAATATCATTCACACACATAGCAACACAGTCAATCCCAATGGTATCATGCTGATCGAGAAGAAATGCCAACTTTAATTTTGTTCCCACACCATCGGTTCCGGATACAAGCGTCGGCTCCTCCATCCCCATATAACCTTTTAGGGAAAACGCGCCGGAAAATCCTCCAATACCGCCCACAACTTCATCGCGCATCGTCTGCTGTATATGTTTTTTCATTAATTCCACTGCCTTGTAACCTGCCTCAATATCAACTCCTGCATTCTTGTAATCCATAATCTGCCTCCATCTTATTCTCGTTTTGGCGGGCAAACCAGAAAAGATAAAATTTACCCGCCCGCGACCCATTCCATCTCTATCCCACGCCTTTTTTACTCGCGGTATGCCTTATTTGTTTTTCCCCTATTTTTTTGATGCCCCTTTCTTGATCTGGCGAAGCACTTCTTTTATTGCCGCCATAAACTGAGCATCCTCCTCATGGGCAAGTTCCTTATCCCCTTTGTTCTCCGTCGCCTCCACCACGATATCTGGCGTAATGCCAACGCCGTGAATATTGCGTCCCTTCGGCGTATAGTAATCCGCAATGGTCAGCTTGATTGCCGAACCGTCCCCAAGAGGAATCACTGACTGTACAATGCCCTTGCCAAAACTCTGTGTCCCAACAATGCTTGCCACGCCGTAATCCTGCACTGCCCCGGCAAAAATCTCGGATGCACTCGCGCTGTTGCCATTTACAATCACCGCCATCGGAAGATCGATGCACGCTGCATCCGACTTGTAATCTTCCCTGGAACCGCTCTTGTCCTGCATATAGACAGAAAGCCCCTCCGGCAATAGCGGGTCAAGCATCGCTGTTACCGCATCCAAAAGTCCGCCGCCATTGTCGCGCAGATCAATAATAATTCCCTCCGCTCCCCAGTCTTGCAAATCTTCAAGCGCAGTAAGAAACTGCTTGGTAGTCGGCTCGTCAAATTCCAGTATCGTAATCAAGCCAAGCTTATGTCCATCCTGAGTAAGGCGTTCGCTCGAAACCGTGTCCACCTCAACAAAATCGCGCGTCACTTCCATATCAAGGTATTCCCCGGTACTCTCGCGGTAAACAGTAATAATTACCTTTGTGTTCGCCTCGCCCTTCATCTTCGAAACGACCAAATTGATATCCTGACCGCTCACTTCCTCGCCATCCACTTTATAGATGAGATCCCCCGCTTTGATGCCCGCTTTTTCTGCTGGTGAGTTCTTAAATGGCCGCACAATATGAATTAACATTGTCTTGATATTCTGCTGTACCAGACAGCCAATCCCACAGTAGACCCCGGAGGTACTCTCCTGCATGGAAGCGTACTCCTCCTCCGTGTAATAACAAGAATATGGATCATTGCAGGCATTCATTAACGCCCGGTAAATCGCTGTCTGATAATCTTCTTCCGTCACATCGTAGAGAAAGTAATTGTCAATGATACGCATAATATAATTTGCCTTCGTATCGATCAGATCGGAAGTCTTCACTCCGCCCACACTCTGACCATTCTGCGAGATCAGATTTCCCGCCTCGCTGTCTTCCCTCCCATCTTGGCTATTGCTATCCTCCACCTGCTCATCCGGTGTCTTTTTGTTCGTCGCCGCAGTTGCCGCATACACGCCAGTAAAAATCAGCACTGTACAAACGATCCCCAGCACCATTCCCAATATAAATTTACCTTTTTCTTTCACAAAAATCCTCCCTTCCAAACATTGAGTAAATACTCTGCACGCCAAATGTTTTCGCACTTTCAACTATACCAGAACATCCCGTCCTCTAAATTCCATAAAACAAAAACATATCTTACTTATAACTTACATACTTGAGCGGATCAACATAATTTCCGTTTACCGCCACAGAATAATGTACATGTGGTCCAGTTGAAATTCCGGTAGAACCAACCAGCGCGATTACTGATCCCTGCAAGACCTTGTCGCCCGGTGACACTAAAAGTTTGGAGCAGTGCATATAGTAGGTGACCAATCCGCCGCCGTGATCGATCGCCACATAATTGCCGCGGCTTGCGTTGTAAGTCGCCTCCTTTACTGTCCCGGAAAGCGTTGCCACAATGCGCGCTCCGTACACACCCCCAATATCGAGTCCCCTGTGATACGTACTCGCGCCCTTTGTCGGCGCAACACGCGGTCCAAAATACGCATAAATCCGTCCGTCACCTGGCAGCGGCCAGATCATATTATCCGGGTTAGTTTCATCTTTTACTGCCACATTATCCGCTGCTGCAAGACGCTTTGCATCGCTCTCGCTCTCCGCCTTTGCCGCGTTTGCCTTTGCGGCTTCCGCCGTCTCCGCTGCCTTGCGCTTGCGCTCCGCTTCCTCCGCTGCTCTCTTTGCTTCCTCCTCCTTGCGCCTGCGCTCTTCTTCCTCAATCCGCCTGCGCTCCTCCTCCTTGATGGATTCAATATTTGCTTCTTCCCTCGTAATTTCCTCCGCATAATCCGCGAAAGTTTCCGCGTCCAGTTCAAGTTGTGCTAAGTAAACTTCAATCTCTGCACTTTTATCTGCCGCAAGTTCCGTGAGTGTCGCCCGGTTAAACTCTGCTGTCTCCTTCAACACTGCGAGCGATTCTAACTCCGCCTCAAGCATTTGCTTGTGCGCTTCCACTGTCTGTTTCGCCTCCGTATATTTTGCCAAAAGTTCCTTATCATATTCAGTAATTTCTTTCTGATACTCAACGCGGTTTAATACCTCAGCTAAGCTTGTCGCGCCCAAAAGAAGCTCAAAGATACTCTCCTCGCCATTTTCATACATATATTGCACGCGACGCTTCATCGCTTCATACTGTGCTTTTTCTGTTTCCTGCGCCTCCATCAGATCGCTCTTTGTCTGCTCTAACTCCGCTTCTCCCAAAAGAATATCGCGATCAAGCTCCTCGATCTCATCATTTAATTGCATGATTTGCAAGTCAAGTTCTGCAATATAGTCAAGCAAATCCTCTTTCTTCTGTTCATTTTCTCGAATCTGCGCCGCAACTGCCTGTTTTTTGCGCTCTAACTCTTCCTTGCGTTTATTCGCCTCCGCTAACTTCTCTTCGTAGCTTTTCTCAAACTGAAAAAATCTGCCTGTGGCACTCCCGCTAAGAAGACGATTGGTAATCCCTGCGGCATCTGCACGAAGATTATTTCCCCCCGGCAAAACTGTGGTAACACACAGCCCAAAGCTTAACAGTAAAACAGATGCCCTTTTTATTTTCTTTCGATTCATCCCATCCTCCTTTAATGTACCTTCTTTAGCTGCCTCTTTAATGTCACCCAAGTTCCCAATGCACCGATCCCAATCCCAATTCCTAGAGAGAGCGGCACCAATGTAGCAAAAATTTCTCCGGAATCAAGCAGCATCGTCCCCCGTCCAAGCACAGAAATTAATTTTTCGGCAATATAGCCAGAAATTTTTCGGTAAATCACATTTAAAAGTACCAGAGGAATTGCCGCTCCTATCGTTCCAAGCAAAATTCCCTCCACAAAATATGGTGCTTCAATAAAGAAATCCGTCGCGCCAATCAGCTTCATAATCGAGATCTCCTGCGCACGGATCGACACACCGGTCGAGATGGTGGTACTAATTAGGAAAACGGCAACCGCCGCCAAAATCAAGATAATCACTGTGGTCACAACGCTTACTCCACGATTGATATTATTTAACATATCCGCCAGCTCTTTGGAATCGTTGATCAGGCGCACCTCCTCAAATTCTCTGATATAATGAATCAGCGCGCGCTGCGCGGTTACATCGCTTGTATGTACCTCGAGAGAGGCTGAATTTTCCAGAGGATTATCCTCGCCAAAACTTTCAATTTGCTCCTCGTTCAAACTGGTTTCCTTGTAACGTTCCCAGGCCTCCTGTGCAGAAATATACATTACATACGCCACTTCCGAACGCTTTTCAATCTCTTCGCGTATCTGGGCAATGCGCACTGTGGATGTGCCCTCCTCAAAAAAGACGGTCACGCCGACATTTGTTTCTGCACCTTTGATTGCGTACTGAAGATTTTGCAGAAGAAAATAAAAAATCCCAAATAAAAACAAGCAGGCGGCCATTGTCCCGATCGAGGCGAGAGAAAACATACGATTGCGGCGCAGATTCTTTCCCCCCTGCCCAATACTATATACTACTGTACTCATTCTTGGCATATGCATACCCACCTTTTTGATCGCTGACAATAATTCCGTTCTTTACTGTAATCACACGCTTTTGCATCTCATCCACAATCTCCCTGTTGTGTGTCACCACAACAACCGTAGTTCCCCGGCGGTTGATATCCTCAAGAAGATGCATGATCTCCCATGAATTTTTCGGATCGAGATTGCCGGTCGGCTCATCTGCCAAAAGAATTACTGGATTGTTTACCAGGGCGCGCGCTAGTGCCACGCGCTGCTGCTCCCCGCCGGAAAGTTCTCCCGGCATCGCCCTGCCCTTTTCCGACAGACCGACAAGTGCCAGCATCCTTGGAGTCTGCCGTCTTATTTCACGCGCGGGTGCCTCAATTACATGCTGCGCAAACGCGACATTCTCAAACACACTTCGATCCGGCAAGAGCCTAAAATCCTGAAATACAATCCCAAGTTTACGGCGAAATTTTGCCACCTGCCATCTCCTTAATTTTTCAAGGAGCTTCCCCGCCACATAGACACGCCCGGAAGTCGGCTTAATTTCCCTAAGCATCAGTTTAATTAAAGTCGATTTGCCAGAACCGCTGTTTCCGACAATAAAAACAAATTCCCCCTTGCGTATCTCTATATTTACATTTTTTAGTGCCGGTATCCCGCTCTGGTATTCCTTTGACACATTTTCAAAAAGGATAACTGGCACGTCGATGTCCTTTAACTGGCTTTCCAGATCGTAACGTTTGCTCAATATTTCCTTCCTTTCTAGCAACTATCCCCCATTTGTGTTTACACACATTCACTCCCCTTAAATCAAGTAGGAGAGCGTTTTTTTCTTCTACTTGCCGCGCGGGGCGTGTGTTGCGTAGGCAACTAATTTCCACTCACGCCCCTGTGCATAAAATGCCGATACCGGAAAGCTTCCTTTCCATCCCCTCCCGGTATCAGCATCTTTCTTAAAATTCCTGATTTTCCATATATTTCATATATTTAACTACCATTAATGCGATCTTGAAGGTGATGGCATCGTCAAAAACGCGCAGATCAAGATTCGTACTTTTTTGCAGTTTATCTAACCGGTACACTAAAGTATTTCGGTGGATATAGAGCTGTCTTGAAGTCTCGGAGACATTTAAGCTGTTCTCAAAAAATTTATTGATTGTGGTCAGCGTCTCCTCGTCAAAGTCATCCGGCGATTTGCCGTCAAAGATCTCGCGAATAAACATTTTGCAAAGCGGCATTGGAAGCTGGTAAATCAAACGTCCAATTCCCAAATTGCTGTACGCCACCACATTGCGCCCGCTGTAAAATATCTTGCCCACATCGAGTGCCATCTTCGCCTCTTTATACGAGCGCGAGACATCCTTGATCTCGTTGATAATCGTGCCAAAGGCCACATGCGCCTTGGTCATCGCCTCGGTATTTAACATATCAAGAATCACTTTCGCCGTCCTTGTCATATCGTCATAAGTCTCGTTCGGCTTGAGTTCCTTTACCAAAATAATATTCTTCTCGTCAACCGCCGTAATAAAATCCTTTGTCTTGCCGGAGAAGAGGCTGCGCACCGTCTCAAGTGCGTTCGTGTCCTTCTCATTTTTTGTTTCAATAATAAAGACAACCCGGCGCACATCGGTTTCAATATGCAGCTTTTTGGCGCGGTTGTAGATATCCACCAAAAGCAGGTTGTCAAGGAGGAGATTCTTGATAAAATTATCCTTATCATAGCGCTCTTTATAAGCCACTAACAGATTTTGAATCTGAAATGCCGCGAGCTTGCCGATCATGTACACATCGTCAGTTTCGCCGCGCGCCAAAATCACATATTCCAACTGGTGCTCATCGAATACTTTAAAGAACTGAAATCCGGCAAGTACCTGGCTGTCCGCGAGTGAATCCACAAACGCGAGCACCGCACTCTCATACTCCTCCGCATTCCCGATAGTCGTCGCAAGCGTCTTTCCCTCCGTGTCCATAACACAGATATCCACGCGCGTAATCGTCTTTAAGCCCTCTATTGTATTCTGAAGAATCTGATTTGAAATCATATGTGGACACCACACCTTTCTGCTATACTATTGTCAAGTTTAACACTTTTTCCGCGAAAAGTAAATGAGTTTTCAAGAAACTTAACACAATTTTCAAAAAAGGGTATCAAAACAATGTTTTGATACCCTCTCATTTCTCTTCCATTCGCGCCCCTGCGCATTTACCTGCGGATTAGTGTACGATGCACTGCTCCGTCTCTTTGTCAAAGATATGCATCTTGGAAAGATCGAGTGCAAGGCGGACAGTATCGCCCGGTCTCGCTGTTGTGCGCGGACTTACGCGCGCAGTAATGCTGAACTGATCCACGTCGAAGTACAGGAATACCTCGGCACCGAGAAGCTCGTAAACCTTTACCGTCGCATCAATTACGCTCTCCGGAGATTTGCTGATAAATGCTTCCTCATCCTTTACATCCTCCGGACGGATACCAAGCACAACCGTCTTATCCATATAGCCGGAATCCACTAACTTCTTCGCCTTCTCGTCCGGAACACGAATAGAGTGGGAACCGAATGTAAGTAAAACATCATTACCCTTCTTTGTCACTTTGCTGTCGATGAAATTCATCTGCGGGGAGCCCATGAAACCTGCGACAAAGAGATTATCCGGTCTGTCGTAGAGATTCTGCGGAGTATCCACCTGCATGATAACGCCATCCTTCATAACAACGATTCTGGTACCCAGTGTCATCGCCTCAGTCTGGTCATGTGTTACGTAGATGATCGTGGTCTCCAGTCTCTGATGAAGCTTGGAGATCTCAATTCTCATCTGAACACGAAGTTTTGCATCAAGGTTGGAGAGCGGCTCATCCATCAAAAAGACTTTCGGATTGCGGACAATCGCGCGCCCCATGGCAACACGCTGTCTCTGACCACCGGAAAGAGCCTTCGGCTTGCGATCTAAGAGATGTTCGATATCGAGGATCTTCGCTGCCTCATGTACCAGCTTGTCAATCTGATCCTTCGGAGTTTTTCTTAATTTAAGACCAAATGCCATATTGTCATATACGGACATATGCGGATACAGAGCGTAGTTCTGGAATACCATCGCGATATCTCTGTCTTTCGGCTCAACATCATTCATGATCTTGTCGCCAATCCAAAGCTCGCCGCCTGTGATCTCCTCAAGACCCGCGATCATACGAAGTGTGGTGGACTTTCCGCAACCGGACGGCCCTACGAAAATGATAAATTCCTTATCCTGTACCTCAAGGTTGAATTTTTTAACAGCAACGAATCCATTCGGATACGTTTTGTTAATATTTTTTAATGATAGACTTGCCATTTCTGTTCCTCCTCATTTTTAGTGATTCAACTGAGTTATTTCATGCTGGATGCCTGACTTAACCGTCTATTTATATTCTACAACAAAAAAAACAAAAAAACCATAGAGCAATTACACAAATAACGTTTTGACATTTTGTTTAATTTGTATATATAAAGCCCTCATTTTCCATAATTTGTTATTTTTTCGTCATTTTTACCAAAATTATTGTTTGTATTCAATGAAGCCCTCGCCCATCACTTCACGGACATCGCTCACAATCACAAAGACCTGCGGATCGAGCCGATGTGCAATCTCCAAAACCTTTACCATCTCCTTTTTTGACACGACACAAAAAAGCACTTTTTTATCCTGGTTCGAGTACATTCCTGTGGCGTTTAAGCCAGTTACACCGCGGTCAAGTTCACTTAAAATGCGCCCTGCAATCTCTTCATAATGCTCTGAAATAATGTATGCCATCTTCGCAAATTTCATGCCGTCCATAATCCCGTCCGAAACTTTTGATACAATATAAACGGAAATAATCGCATAGAGTGCCTTATTTATGCCAAAGACAAACACGCCGGTCACCACCACAAGCCCATCCACAAAATTAAGCAGACGGGGAACGGAAATATGCTTTAACTTAATATGCAATAACATACACAAAACATCAGTTCCCCCCGTAGTGGACATGGTGGCAAGTACCAGCCCCATTCCCGCCCCGGCAATCACCCCGCCAAAGACGCAGGCCAGAAGAGGATCTCCTTCAAATACCGGCAGATAGGGGATCAAATAAATAAAAAATGAGAGCAGTCCTGTCGCCACTAATGTCCGCACAATAAATTCTCGTCCAAGTAATTTCCACGCCAAAATTAAAAGCGGAAGATTAAACGCAAGATTTGTCAGCCATACCGGTATTTCCGCCGGAAGAAATTTGCCGGACAGGTACTTGATGGAAATTCCAAGCCCTGTCACGCCCCCCGTTACCATACCTGCTGGGTCATAGACCCAGTTGACCGATATCGCAATCAAAAACACGCCGAGTATCAGCGCGATCCAGTTCCTGATTTTGTGATTTTCCCAATCTGCAAGCATAAAATACCTCACTTTTATATCTTTATATTTTTTAATCTTTCCAGTAATTTCCTCGGACATACACGGTTACATTGCTGTCCGCTTTTATCCCGCTGCCATCCACGGGGGCAAAATAAAGATGGTAACGAACCGTTGAATTTCCCTTTTTGAACAGTTCTCCCGTGGTCAGATTGACAAGCCCGTCCGCTCCCCTTACCGCCGCATTGCCACTGTAGAGCATCATCTCGCTGCCCGCATAAAGGGCAAGTTCCTCGCCCTTTATCAGTGTCACTTTCTGGAACGAGGCCGCCTCCCCTTTCTGTATCTGAGAAAGACGCTCTTCCAGATAAGATCTCGTGATCAGCGGATCTCCCGCCGAGCCTGGCACACCGCCGCCCGAAGCTCCATCCGCGCGCCCTGCGCGGTAACATAGACTTGCAACCAATGCCAAAATCACAGCAAAGGCAAATATCTGCCCTAAATTTTTACTTTTCATTTTTATCCCTTCCTGTGTCCGTTATCGCGCGATCTCACTGCCCGCCAGCTGCCGCCTCGCAAGATTCTCATTGAGCCGATAGCCGTCACTTAGCCTTTCTCCAGCAATCAGTTGTGCCGTAATATTCTTTTCCGAAAGCAGGGCGAGTGCCTCAAGATAATAATAGAGCGATGCATCCTCCCCCTCACTTATCTGCTGCCAGATATTTTTCTCTGTCGGGGATTTTACAAAAAATTCCAGTAATCTTTTTGTCGGGGTATATTCCTCCCCCTCCTTAACACACCAGACGGATAATTCTTCTTTTGTGCAGCAAGTTATCGTCTGGAAACGACAAAAAAGCATATCCTCAAAAACCGCTGAGAGTACTGCGCCCGCCTGTTCCCTTCCCGTATACTCCGTTAGAATCCCGATCTCAAACATCTGTGGCAGTGCCGGAAACTGCGCGGTCAGTCTGCGGTAGCGTGTCTCACCAAGTTCCACGCGTGTATCCGCCGGAAAAGTAAAAAGTTTCCATGTCCCCTCACGCGTATCCAACACACTGATCACCGCCTCTAATTTTTCCTCCAGCACACAGAAAATATCGAGGCGCACCGCCGCAGGAGCCGCCTTTGCCTCCAGTTTAACCCTGACTTCCTCCAAATTTTCAAAACCGTCACCCTGCACATTTATCTTATGCTCCCCACTCCGGTACTCGCTGACAAAGCGGGAAACTTCCGCGGATTCAGCAAAATAATTCTGCACCGCATAGTATCCCCCCAAAAAGCTAAGACTTGCAAGCAAAAGACCAAAGAGAAAAAAAATTCCCGACATTGCGCGCCTTCCCAATTCGCTTCCTCCTTTTTTATTTCCGGAATATTCCCGGTCATCAATCATTCTCCAAAATTCTGTTTATTGCTCTTATCAGTATATTTCCATCCATATCATATACTGTATCATAGTTTCCTACTCTTATCTGTACATATCTGTCTGCCATCAAACTTAAATCTCCCATCTCGGTAACAAAATTTACCTTCCCGTCCTTGATCAGCAGATACTGGCGCAGATTCTGCTCCGCTGTTACAAAATCTTCGTCCCCGTATTTACTCCCCTCCGTTTCCACCGTGATGGTCTCGTTATTGTCGATCGTAAAATACAACATCTTGCTTTGACTGTTCCTTGGATGGTATTCCTCATCGAAAGAAATCCATCTTGCGCGGAAAAAATCGGTTTCCTTACTCCCAACAAAGAAGCACAGTTCATCCCTATAGTTTTCTGCTTCTCTGTACGAATCCACCGCCGCAAAACAATGCGCGCCAAAATAATAGAGATGATAGGAATATTTGTCTTCCGGATTATTAGGGGCAGGATAGGTATATGCTTCAAATGAACTCTCTTTTGGCAGATACTCCTCAACGGTAACGGCCTCCCTGGTAATCCGCACCATCGCATAACTATCGCCGTATCCTAACACCTGATCCGGCGCATTGCCATCCCCCATTAAAAGAGGACTGCCATCCGCACAAAAGTATCGGTTTTTCCCGTCCTCTCCAGTATTTTCTGCCACAAAATAATAAGGCAGATTTTTTTTGTTATCCGCTAGACATTCTCCCTTTTCCTCGCCCTCGATCCAGCAAAATTGAAGTGTCCGATCCACATAATAGGATTTATCCTTATAGCGAACCGCATATAGTTTGCTTTCTTTCGGATAATTAAATTCTTCCATCTCCTCCCCGTAATCGATTATACTGCACTCCTTATCCTTCCCGTCCCCGAAGCGTTCTAAGAATTTTTCCGGGCTTAACAAGATCTCGCCGTCCGCGGAAAAAAGACATTCTTTTTCCAGTGCGTAAACCGCGCCAGTTACCCGATCTTTTTCCCTCGGAAGTATCTTTTCATCCTCATAAATTCCCAGTTTTAAATGCAAATCCAGATCGTAAAACATCTGAATATAGAAGGATTCCCAATTCCCCTCTTCATTCTGTATTGCAGTCTGCCATCGGTAGCGGTAAACATCCCCCTCCTTATGTAATAACATCCCTCCCTCGTACATCGGCACATGATCAAGCAAAAGTTCACCCTTGACATTATAGATCCTGCCCCACTCGTCAAATTTTCCCCCCTGCTCCAAATAATAAGTTCTTCTTTCCTCGTCTGTCGGACATTTATAAAAATACCCGCGCACCGGATCAAGCAGCCACGCATCTTCAAGCCATTTGTTTGAAAGGAAGCACCCCTCTTTCAGATCGTAGATTCGGTTTTCAAATCCTTCCTTTCCTTCTGGACTCTTTCTGTACTGTCCAATAGATAAATACCTGCCGTCAAACACTCCTCTTTCATAGGTTTCCGCATTGTAAAATGTCGCGCATTTCTCCCAGTTGTGATCATAGATTGTCACCTTGCCATAATCATATTCCCAGGATACATTCTGTTTTTGAAAAAAAATAAAATACTGCCCTTTTTCCAAGTTTTTCTTTGATAAAACATCCCCCGGAACAATATCAAATTCCTCCGCGCTGCCCACAGAAACTCCCCCTTCTGAGATCTTTGCTCCCTCCGGCATAATCACTGGCACATAACCTAAATCTAGCACCATGCTCTGCCCTTCCTTCCCGGTCAGCCAGTCAAAAATACGATGCGCGTTGGAGTCCGTCGGCTCATCCGGACGAATCACCGCATAAAATGCATTGGTATAAGGGTAGCTGCCATCATAGATGGTCTGTGTCGAGGGAATCACCCCATCAACTCCCATAAATTTTAGATCCGGAAGATGGTACATCTGGCTTGCATAGTAGTAGACGGAATACCCCAGAGTATTGTCATCCCCCGTATAATTTAACATCCCCTCCAAAATTTCTGCCATTGTGCCATATCGGTATACATTATCGCCCTCTGCCATGGCAACATCACCCATAACTAATTTTTGCATCAATGTCTGGCTGCCGGAACCTTCCGGGCGTTGGAATGCCAAAAGCTCCTGATCTTTTCCGCCCACCTTGTCCCAGTTTGATATCCCACCGGAATAAATCTCCACTAATTGCTCCCCGCTTAATGATTCTACTGGATTTTTTGCATTTGCCATAAAGACCAGCGCGTCAAGACCGATGGGCTTGATCAGTAACGGTTCCTCCTGCATACGTTTGATAATGGAATCTGCCGGTTCATAGACAATCAAAAGATTCGCCTCGCCATTGTAGAGGCGATTGTAGGAATTGGTGGTCTTTGTATGGTGGATTACTTTTTTTGCTGCCTCATCATCCTCCCCGGTTGCCAGACAATAAACCGCTTCCGAAAGCGGTATTGTCGCCGTCGAACCATCAATTAGCGGAAAATCTTCCCGCGTCATTGTATTGGCGATCGGCAAAATCTGATCCGCGTCAAGCGGCGCGACCGTCGGAAAAGTCAAAGCGTCTTCCTCCGTCTTATCTTTGGGATCATCCGGATTTAGATCAGAAAAATCCGGGTACAATGTGATCCCCCGTGTAATTGTCGGCATACTTGTTGGTATATCCGTTGGTGTGCCTGCTGGCATATTTGTTGGTGTAATTTCGGTTGCTTTTGTGGGGGCAGCAGGTAAATCAACCGCATTTGTCGGTGTGATTGTCACGCCCTCTTCGCTTTGTTCCGGACTGCCGCACGCCGCAAAAAACAGTGCGCAAAAACCTCCAATATTTACCATAGTTTTCCAAATTTTCCTTTTTCCCATAATTTCTCCCCCTTTTTACTAGGTAAGTTTTCTGCCTTTTATCGGATAATTCCTTTTTTATTATATATCTTTCAGTAAATAAAGTCAAGGAAAGAAAAATAGGCACTTACCCACAAATCGGGAGTGCCAGTTTTTTTCTGATTCGCTGCAGCGCATTATCTACCGTCTTTAAACTCTTGTCCAGACGCTTCGCGACACGCGCATAATTTTCCTCCTCCATATATACCTTCAATACTTTCATCTCAAAATCACTCAGCCGGCTTTTTAAGTACTCCTCCATCTGCTGCTCGCTCTCGCGGTCAATTACCATCTCCTCCGGGTTGCCCGCCGCATTTTGCAGATACCAGCGCAACGGCAGAAGATCCGCACCCAATTCTGAGACCGCATCCGCCTCAGGCAGCGGCGCATCAAAGGAAAGATAGTCATTGAGCGGCTTGTTTTTTTGTGTGTTGGAGGCTTTGATTGCGGTATACATCTGTCTGGAAATACAGAGATTCGCAAAAGTTGCAAACCCCGCTGCTCTTTCCTTATCATAGTCCCGGATAGCCTTGTACAGCCCAATCATGCCCTCCTGAATCAAGTCTTCACGATCGCCCCCAATCAGATAGAGCGCGTGCGCATTTTTCCGAACCAGATTTTTATAGCGGGTGATCAAAAGCTCCGTCGCATACACATCCCCCGCCGCATTTCGCTCTAGGAGCTGCTCATCACTCAACGCTTCATATTCCCAGTATTCCATGCAACCTCCCCGATACCAGTCCCTCTGCTACTTTGCAAATCTTCTCTGGCGCACAATCTCATATGCTAAAATTCCCGCTGCCACGGACGCATTCAGAGAATCAATCTGCCCGAACATCGGAATCTTTGTGATAAAATCACATTTTTCTTTGACCAGGCGGCTTACGCCCTCGCCCTCACTGCCGATCACAAGTCCGATAGCCCCGGTCAGATTCTGGCGATACATCAGCTCGCCCCCCATATCCGCACAGACAAACCAGAGACCTTCCTGTTTAAGTTCCTCCATTGTCTGTACCAGGTTCGTCACCTTCGCAACCGGCGTATAATTAATCGCCCCCGCACTGGTTTTTGCTGCTGTCGCCGTCAGCCCCGCCGCACGCCGCTTTGGAATAATAATCCCGTGCGCCCCCGCCTGGTTCGCTGTGCGGATAATCGCCCCCAGATTATGCGGATCTTCGATCCCGTCAAGCAAAAAGATAAATGGCGGCTCGCCCTTTTCTTTCGCCGCACTTAAAATATCCTCCACCTGCGCGTACTCATAGGCGGCGGCAAACGCAATCACGCCCTGATGCTTTTTGGTCTCCGACATCTGATCTAAGCGTTCTTTTGGCACAAAGGATACAATGGTGTTCCCCTTTTTTGCTTCCCGCACAATGCTGCGCACAGGTCCATCCTGACAGCCATCTAACACAAACAGCCGATCGATGGTCTTACCTGCACGAAATGCTTCTAGCACCGCATTTCTTCCCTCAATGGTCAGTTCCTCATACCTCATTTGTCGCTCCCCCTTCTTCCATATCCTTTTTCCCGGAGACTTTTTTCTGCTCTCCGGATTTTGTCTGCACAGTTTCTATCTGCGTTAAAGCGTTTGTTCCAATTTTTACCAATTCCATCAGCCGATCCATCTGCCCGGTCAGATATAAGAAGCCTAACAATGCCTCAAAACCGGTTGCCACACGATACTCTACAATGGAAGCATTCTTGGCAGTCGTAAATGATTTTGCATTGCGCCCGCGCTTGTAATAGCTGTGTTCCTGTGGGGTCAGCAGAGGCTCTAACACTTCCATAATCTGCTTTTGCGCCGCTGCCTTTACAAAATTGCTTGCTCTTTTGTGCAGTTTATTTACTTGGCTGTTTCCCCGCATAATAAGCATTGTCCGGATCACCAGATCATAGATGGCATCCCCGATATAGGCAAGCGCGAGCGGCGAATAGGTTTTGATATCCTGTTCTGGCAGATTGTATGCTGCGCGCACCATATCAGTAATTATCTGATTCTCTTCCCCCATAATTCACTCCAAAAATTTTACTCGCACAATTATTGTTTTGGCTCGTTGCACTCGCCCAATAATTTGCTGCAATATCCGCATTTTCCGCCCTGGCAGCTTCTTTCTTCCCCGTTCTCATCATAGGCGTACACTAACCCCGCATTACCGCTGTCCGCATAATCCGCCGCAGAGACCAAAAGCGCGACTGCCTGCGCCGCAATTCCCTCTCCTGCACCAGTAAATCCAAGTCCCTCCTCGGTTGTCGCTTTGAGATTGACCTGATTCTTTTCAATTCCTAGCACCGAGGCAATATTTTCCTCCATCGTCGGAAGATACTCTGCCAATTTTGGACGCTGTGCAATAATTGTCGCATCAATATTGCCGACAACATAGTGTTCCTGCACCAACATCTCCCTTACCTTTTCCAACAGTTTAAGGCTGCTGATATCCCGGTAACGCTCGTCACCATCCGGAAAATGTCTCCCAATATCCCCAAGTGCTGCTGCACCAAGCAGCGCGTCCATCACTGCGTGTACTAACACATCCGCATCAGAATGTCCAAGCAGTCCCTTCTCATAGGCAATTTTCACCCCGCCAAGCACCAGTTCCCTGCCCTCTGCCAGGCGGTGCACATCGTAACCGGTTCCAATCCTCATGCTGTTCCTCCTGTTCTTTCCGCTCTTAAAATATCATTCCCTATCCGCGTATCTTAAATACGCTCAAGTAGGGATTTCTATTCGCATCCCTGCGCAAAAAAAAGAGATAAGTCACCTTATCTCTCCAAAAGTAGCGAAGGGGAGACTCGAACTCCCGACACCACGGGTATGAACCGTGTGCTCTAGCCAACTGAGCTACTTCGCCACATTACAGCTATAAGCTGTAAAAATGGGACCTATAGGGTTCGAACCTATGACCCTCTGCTTGTAGGGCAGATGCTCTCCCAGCTGAGCTAAGATCCCATATACACGCATTTTCAAAGGATAATTCCCTCTTCTGCGTGACCACGAGATGTATTATATCAGTAGCCTGTCCGTTTGTCAACCATTTTTTTCTTTATTTTTCAAAAAAATTGTCAGCCAGCGACACCATCATCCTCTTGAACTAAAATCTGTTTGAATTCACCTTCACTTCCTACTATTAAAGTATCTTTTGTGATTGTTTTCATTTTATATGCTTTCTGTAAGGCATTCACTTCCTCAAAACGTACTTCAAAATTTCCCTTTATTAAACTTTATACAAAATTTCATCCATTCCCCCTCCACCCTCGCATGGATCTCCCCTTCATGCAATTCAATAATCCGCTTTATAATGGCTAATCCAAGCCCTGAACTTCCCATATCGCTGCGGGAGAAATCCCCTTTATAAAATCGCTCAAACAATTTTTCCTCCTGCAAGTCTTCTGCGTTAGCCATCTTATTTTCCATCTGAATTTCAAACACATCTTTTTTGTAAGCAGCACATAATATTACATTCGAATTTTCCTTCGCATATTTTCTTGCATTGTCGAAAAGATTTTGAAGGGCGCGCACCATTTTTCCCACATCCACCTCCATTTCAAAGGGAGTGTCCTCAATTTCTGTTACAAGAGAAATTCCCCTCTCCTGAAGCAAAATCTTATTTTCCCATGCCAGATGTTCTAATAAGGCCACGATATCCACCCGCTCAAAATTCATCGCGATATCTGTTCCATTCAATTTGGTCAATTCAAACAACTCATTTACCATCTTATTTAAGCCCTGCAGCCGCAGATCAACTACTTCAATATATTCACGAAATTTCTCTGTATCAGTGGGATCCTTTTTTAAAAGCTGCACATATCCGATAATTGAGGTCAACGGACTGCGCAGATCATGGGATACATTGGTGATCAGCTCATCTTTGCGCCTTTCCATTTCCTTTTCTGACTGTTCTTTCTCAAAAAGTTTCTGTGACATTTGATTGATACTCCTGCACAGATCGGCGATCTCGTCATTTCCAATTATTTCTAATTGCCGCCCCACACCATCACTTTCCATTCCCTTAATCTCAGTTGAAATATACTGAATATATTTTACTCTGCCTCTGGTTAAGCAGGAAAAAACGCCAGAAAACACTGCTGCCATATATAACAAGAGAAGATATGGCAAATTTGTTATAATAAAAAGTCTTGGAAGAGTGTCCCAAAAACCGGAGATCACTCTTTCTAAAATCCATTTCCTTAAAGCCATAACAACTAGTAAGAGTGACCCCACTAAAACTGTTGCGGAAATCAAAATGCTCCATAGATGATATGTGGTAATCTTTCGATTTTTCATTTTCAGAAAATACCACAGGATACAAAAAAAAGCTCCGATCATTCCGAGGTTAAAAAAAATCTTAACCGGAAGAATCAAATTCTCTCTTCTTCCGCGAAGTAAAAAATTTACCACAAAGATTTTTTCACTTCGCAAAAATGCACTCGCCAATAATCCGACAACACAGCCGCAAACAAGATTAAAAGAATTCTTCCTCCTATAGTTTATATCCTCTTCCCCACACAGTCTGAACATATTCCTCCCCTTCCGTTGCCTCTTTTATCTTGTTTCGCAAATTTGCAATATGCATCATCACAGTATTTTCCGAATGCAAAAATTCCTCCCTCCATACCCGCTCATAAATCTGTGGGATGGAAAGCACCATTCCTTTATTAAGCAGCAATAACTGTAAAATTTCATATTCTTTCATTGTAAGGCGAATCTCCCTGCCATTCACCCATACCTGGCGACTCTGCGTGTCCATGCTAAGTTCTCTGTAATGTAAATTTTTTCCAGAATCATTGTTATCATTGTACTGCCGATAGCGGCGAAGCTGTGCTTTTACTCTGGAAAGCAGCTGGATGGGCTGAAATGGCTTAACAATATAATCGTCGCCGCCCGCGGTCAGCCCCTGTACAATATCCATATCCTCCGCTTTTGCGGACATAAAAATAATTGGCATTTTAGCACTCTGCCGAATTTTTAAGCACGCGGATATCCCATCCATCCATCCCCGGCATCATAATATCAAGCAGAATCAATGCAATCCGGTATTCCTCTAACACTTCAAGCGCGCGCTGCGCACTGTCACATTTAATATATTTGTATCCCTCATTTTCCAGATAAATTCCAAGCAAATTGCGGATATCTTTATCATCATCAACAATTAAAATATATTCATTATTTTCATATTCCAATCTCTTTTCTCCTCCCGCAAAGCTCCCTTAATTCCTCATTACAAGAACATAGGCAGGCGGGAGATTTTTAAATTCTAACAGCCGCCCCACAATTACAAAATATCTTGAAAAAAATTTCCGTTTTGCCATACTGTACTGAAAAGTAATAAATTTTCCCCTCCTGCCTATCGCCCTCTGCGTGGCTTCCATAATATTTTTTGACACGCCTGCGGGCAGGGAGGTAAATGGCAATCCGGAAACAATATAATCCGCAGTGTCCACACCATATTTTTTCAGGTATGTATTGATTTTTTCCGCGCTGTCAAAAATAAGAAAAACTCCCTCTTTTTCACCAAATTCTCTTTTTAGCCTGCGATAAAAAACTGAATTGTTCTCGATCAAAAAAAGTTTTGTATCGGGATTTTTTCTTTTGATCAATTCCCTCGTAAAAGACCCCATCCCCGAACCATATTCCACAATACAATGGGCGTGTTCAAATTGAATTGGCTTCATCATTTTTTTGCCAGTGCCTTCCCGCTTGGTGCTACCGCACCGATCTTCTTTGGGTGCTTGATAAATTCTAAAAAAAATTGAAACATGATTTTCCCTCCATATGCGATTTATCTCTGTTTCTATTTCCAGAGTATAAATCACATATCTAAAGAGGGTTCTTATGAAAACCTAAAGTTTTCTTTAGGTTTTATTTCTTCTTTCGTTTTTTCCCCGCGCGCAGAGCGAAAAGAAAGGAAAGCATAAAGACAACCGCGACCGCGATCGCAATTTTAAGGGCAAAAAGAAGCCTTGTTTCTCTCTCTCCCATCTCAATCAATGCTATTTGATATGGGGTTCCAATTTTTCCCATATCAAGCAAAAAGCACTCGTAGAACTGCCATAGCCGCGAAAATAATTCCGCACCCGGATCGCTCTCAGCAAATTTCAGCCCGCTCTTTACCGGGAATGCAATTTCCTCAACCATGGTATAGGCGCATTCCTCCGATAAAAGCATTGCATCAAAACTTTCTTTGGCAATCAGCATACCACCAATTTCTCCCTCTTCTATCGCCTGATAGAGAGCTTCCTCATCCGAAAATTCCACTGTATGCCCATCAAAGGCTGTGTCATTAAAAAGGGGCATCAGTTCCGAAACTGCGCCCCAGTAGCGGCGCGCAATTTCCTCCTGCTGTTTTCTTCCCTCCGAATCTGTTTTCTCCACCGGGATCACTGGCACAATCCGCTGTTTTTGACAGGGAACAAAGTCTTTATCCTGATCGCTAGAAAGCTGCACCCCTGCAACAAAGAGTATTTCCCCATCCTCCAATGCCTGCAATGCGTTTTCCCCCTTGCGGGAATCTCTTTTCAAGATAAGCCCTGCACTTTCCTTTACAAAAGCAAGAAATTCTGGCAATATCCCCATTTCACCAAAATCCCCCTGCCAGAAAAAAGGCACTGTATCCAATCCCTCTTTCGCATAAAAAAGAGATTCACTGCGCCCTTGCAGTTCCTTTATTATTTTTTCTTCCTTTTTTCTAAGCGTCGCCCACCTTATATTTTGCTGTTGCGCACCGATCGCCTCGCGCAAGCCCTCGCCCTCCTGCGTATCAAGATAGCGATCCAAAATCTCAAGCAGAGAGCAATATTTTTCCTGTGCTGTGCCGAGTGTGGCGGTACTGCTGTATTGGTAAATTTTGGAAATTAAAGAAAAATCCTCTGCCGGATAGCGAGAAAACAAAGCGTCCTCCGATACAAGACCAAAATCCACACTGCCATTTTTTAACGCGCGAAAAACCGCACTCTCATTTTTGCAGGGGAAAAACTCTGTATCCTCATCCAAAAAACTAGAAAGATGCGGCAAGATCATCTCGGACGCAGGATTCTTTGTGACATAGGCAACAATGGTCTTTGCCGTATTTTGTTTCTCACTTAAATTTTCTTCTGGCTCATTTTCTTTTTCCTCTTCCCCTGTATAACCAATTAACACATGGGGATTTTTATACAGCCATTCACTAAAATACAAGTTTTCCTCCGGCAAAACGGCGGGAACCCCGAATAAGAAATCCAGTTTTCCCGCCGATAATGCCGCGGTATTTTTTTTCCACGTCCCCCGCACAATCTCAATCTCTAACCCGAACTCATAGCGCAACACATCCAAAAGAGGAGCGACCAGACCATATCCTGACTCGCCCTCCGCCCACATCTTTTCTTCACAAATGCCAAGGGAGAGCGGAGTAGCGCGCAGACCATTTAGATAGTCTTCCTCCTCCTTAGCCAGAGTAAAAAACATCTCTTTTTCCGGGTCTGCCGCTATAAACTCCCTTCCCTCCCCAAGATCTAAAAAACCTGCAAAAATAGAAAACAGAAGTATTCCCAAGCACCATTTTCCTATTTTTCCCCGGCATATCTTCTTCCAATTCTTCATCTTGATTACTCTGCCGCGCTATCCGCCGAATCTGACGCTTTCGCTTGAATCTCTTCCTCAGTATTTGCCGCTACTACGGACTCATGTATTTCCTCCCCCGCCGCTACTACACCATCCATATCTGTCCCCACATTAACGGTTCCCGACATTTTCTCTCCTGCTTCATTCGCCGCTGCTGCCGCGGTCACTCCATCCATATTTGCCACGCCCGCTCCAAGATCCGCTCCCGTTTTTACTGCGTCTGCCGCCGCAGATTTCTTCGCTGCCCTTTTCTCCTCAAATTTTATCTTGATCTTTGTCGCCATCTCGCGCAGTTCGTCCCCGCTCTTTGTCTTTACCACCTCTTTTACCTTGCCGACAACCGCGCCCGCTACGGCAGCAGTCGCCACAAATGCAACTCCCTTTACTACCTTGCCCGCTATTTTTTTCTTCCATGCCTTCTTCATCTGCTTAAATTTTTTGTTCACCGCGCGGTCAAATCTTCTCGACTGCTTTTCCTGCGCCTTTAAACGCTGCGCCGCGCTCATTGTGAAAATGGATTTGCTCATAAAAAATTTCGTCCTTTCTCATTCTGCACTAAGATAAATTTTTCGGCGAAAATCCCATCGGAAACAACTCGTCCAGACGATAGAGCCAATAATCATCCTGCGAGCGTGCCAGAATAATATAAAATTTTTGTGGGTCACAAAACTCTGCCATCACCTGGCGGCACACACCGCACGGCGCAGTATAATCCTTGGGGATCCCATTCTTTCCGCCGATAACGGCGATCGCGGTAAACTCTCTCTCTCCCTCACTTACCGCCTTGGCGAATGCAGCGCGCTCCGCACAGATCCCCGGCGTAAAAGCCGCATTCTCAATATTGCAGCCGGTAAATACCTTCTTTCCTGTGGCGAGCAGTGCGGCACCCACAAAAAAATTGGAGTACGGCGCGTAGGCGCGGCTCATCGCCTTCTCTGCGGCGGCAATTAACTCCCGGCAAAGCAGATCGCTTATCGTGTCCCGCGACGGGGGCAGTGCCCCGGCAAACGGTGCCAACTCTCCTTTTTTCTGACATACTGGAACATTTTTTGTTGTTTCTTCCCCCATAAAAATCCTCCTTAACAAAAATTACTGACGTTCTGCCACCTCTAACGCGATCTCCATCATCTCGTGAAAAGAAGTCTGACGCTCCGCGGCAGAAAGTGCCTCGCCAGTGTAGAGATGATCCGAGATCGTGAGCAGACAGAGTGCCTTCTTTTTCGCATACGCCGCATTTAAGTACAAAGCTGCTGCCTCCATCTCCACGCAGAGAACCCCCATCGCCTTCCAGAGATCATTTGCCGTATTGTCCGCCGAATAGAAAGTATCTGAAGAGAGGATATTTCCGACTTTCACCGGGATATTTTTCTTTCTCGCAGCCGCCACTGCACACTCCACCAACGAGAAATCCGCCGTCGGTGCGATCGTTCCGGGCAGCTTGTACTGCGCGGCATAATTCGAGTTAGTCGATGTCGATAGACCAACCACGATATCCCGCACATTCACCGAGTCAGAAAATCCTCCTGCTGAGCCGATGCGGACAATATTTTCTACCCCGTAAAAATGGTAGAGTTCATAGCTGTAAATTCCCATCGAGGGCATCCCCATCCCCCCGCCCATCACGGAAAGTCGCTTCCCGTGATAATTTCCCGTAAATCCCAACATATTGCGCACCTCGTTAAAGCAGACAATATCCGTAAGATAATGTTCCGCAATATATTTTGCGCGCAGCGGATCTCCTGGCATCAGCACAGTCTTTGCAATCTCACCCTCCCCGGCCGCATTGTGCGGTGTTGGTATTAAATTTGCCATAAAACTCCCCCTTTCCGCTCTTATTTGAAAAGTATACCACAATTTGCCAGAAAGGTAAAGAGAGAATAGCACAGAAAAAACTCCTCTCCGCTCTAGTTTTTCCTCCTCTTCTCACTTGCCGGGAGCGAAACGCGGAAAACCCGGCGCGAAAGCTCGCGAAAGCTAAATGGGATCAGCGGATAAATATAGCTCTTTCCGGCGATTGTCTTGTTAAAGCAAATGCAGATTAACGCGAACAAAAGCCCTCCCGCAAAGCCCCAGATCCCGAACCAGGCAGTAAGAAGCAATGTGATAATCCGCATAAATTTCAGTGCATATCCAAGTTCAAAGTTGACCTGTGTGTAGTTTGCGATCGCCACAAATGCCATATACATCATCGCCTCCGCATTAAACCAACCGGAGCTGACAGTAAACTCTCCAATCACAAGACCGGACACCACACTGAGTGGCGTACTCAACATATTTGGCGTATTGATTGAGGCGAGCCGCAGACCATCAATGGTAAATTCCAGAATTAAAAATTGCCAGATCAGCGGAATATTCATGGTTTCCTTGATCGCAATAAACTCAAATCCCTTTGGCACATACTCCGGATATTCGGTTAAAAGCAAAAACAGAGGAGTCAGAATAATCGCCAAAAAATCAATAATAATACGCGATAAGCGCAGATAAGTTCCTGTGACCGGAGGGAAATAATAGTCGTCTGCCTCCTCGACAATATCGAAAATACTTGCCGGGAGTACCATTGCCGACGGAGAATTATCCACTAACAGCACAATACTGCCCTCCAAAATACAGGCGGCGGCACTGTCCGGACGCTCAGTGTACTTAAATTTCGGGAAGGGGTCAAACCATTTTGTGTGGAACATACTCTCCGCAAGACTCTGTTGATTCATCGTCAGCGCGTCCACCGAGATACTTTTGATCCGATCGGTTACCACTTGCAGAAATTTTTTATCCACGCGATCTTCCATATAACAGACCGCAATATCGGTGCGCGAACTCTTGCCCGCGGACATCATTTCAATAGTAAATTGTGGCGTGCGGATACGGCGGCGAATCAGTGCAGTATTAAACGCTAAAGTTTCCACAAAACCATCCTTTGAGCCGCGCATAGCCTTGTCCTTGTCCGGCTCAGTTACTCCTCTTGCCGGGTAATCACGAAAATCAATGGTAAGTGCCTCCGAAAACCCATCGATAAAGAGTGCTGGTTTTCCTGAGAGAATCGCGCCGAGCAGTGTATCCACATCTTTTACCTTCTCTAGTTCCCCGTAAGGCATATATTTTTGTAAAAGTTCCTCCATGGTCTGCGGCGTATCCTGCTCTGTGATTCCCCCAAAATACTGAAGGAGTTTTTGCATTGTCATATCCTTATGGAATCCATCAATAAAATAAAAGCAGGCTTCCTTTTTCCCAATCAAAAATACACGCTTTAAAATATCAAAATTTTTCTTTACCTGCAAGATCTCATCGAAACGCTCCATATTTTTGGTCAGTGCGGCATCCAGGGGTACGCCCTGCCACTGCTGCACATTTTTGTTTTGAATCTTGCCCGCATTTTCTTCACTCATTTTCGAACTCTCCTCCCCCTTAAAAAATATTGAGCTGACCGCCAATCCAGTAGATCAGCCCCAGAAGCCAGCTGCAAATAATTCCGTAGAGAATGACAGGACCCGCAATTGTAAATATTTTACATCCAACGCCAAATACCCATCCCTCCTGTTTAAACTCAATTGCAGGTGCTGCCACAGAATTGGCAAAACCTGTGATTGGCACCACACTGCCCGCCCCCGCAAAGCAGGCAAGCCGCTGATACCAGTTAAGTCCTGTGGTCAATACCGACAAAAAGATTAGACTTAATGTCGTGTAGGATGCGGCCACTTCCTTTTCCAACCCAAAGGACTGATAAAGAT
The DNA here is from genome assembly GCA_910577165.1 of uncultured Lachnospiraceae bacterium. GTDB lineage: Bacteria > Bacillota > Clostridia > Lachnospirales > Lachnospiraceae > RGIG4057. The sequence continues at coordinate 55,917 of CAJTLX010000009.1, read as the reverse complement.
TTGAAAGCCCCTGCCCAAGCACACAGATCAGACCGCCAACCAGATAGGCTTTTGCGATGTTTCCAAGCATACTCCGTTTGGGTGTGGCCTTTTTTACATACTGATTATAAATTTTGTCCCGCACTTTCGGATCAGTTTCTTTAAGTGCCTCCTTTGCCAATGCCCTGTCCTCCGGCTTCATCTTCTGTTGTAACTCCTTCGCTTTCTGTTCTGGATCTGCCATAGTCTTCCTCCTATCTTTCCTGTACGTGCGGCTTTTATTTTACCATCACCGCTTGATCTGCTGTTTTTCCTGTTCCCTATGTGTGGCTTTTCTCCCACCTAATTAAGAAATAAGTCAATTACTGCTCCGACAAATTTACCAAGCGCGAATGTTAATACAAATGCTGTCAGCCCACGATTTAATTTAATTCGCCTTGCAAAGATCGGCACCACATTGAGCAGCTCTGCCAGGGCGATGGAAAGGCATCCGACATTGATCCCGGCAAAAAATCCAAGGATCAGCCGGAGAATCGCCCCTCTATCCGGCAGAGAAAATGTCGGCTCATACAAGAATAGTACATTTCCCACTGCCGCGCCAAGCACGACCAAATCCTCGTACAGGAGAACATGGCGAATACTTTTTGTATATGCCGCCATACGGGTTACCACTCCGATCATGGTGACGAATGCAAACATTCCCGCTGCCACAAGGGCACCGCTGCAAATACCAGTTACTAAAAGTGCTGCCTGCACGCACCATTCCCTAAACATCGATCGTTTTCTCCTCCCTCTCCGCCGTCTTTATAATGGCATCGTTGACATCCTTCTCATAGAGGCGCAGCTGCACCGCAAGTGGTGTTGGATCCGAACTCATTTTCAGATGGGAAAAATGATTGAAAAAAATAATAATACCCGAAGGAAGTCCAATACAATAGCCAAGTTCCAAAAGTCCTGGCTCCCCCGCTTCCTCACCTGTAAAAATACGGTATATCTTAGAAAAAATATCCGCCACACTTGCATCCTGATTAAAGGTCATAATCGTAAAGGCAGAACCGATTGCCACCGCAAAACAGACAAAAATAATTTTGACATATCCCAGCCATTTTTGTTTTTTTCCGGGTGGTTGGTACTCCACAATAAAATCCGTTTCCCCCGCATTGAACACTACGATCTCCGGGTATTTTTTCTGGATCAGTTCAATCACTTTTAATACGGAAAAAATATATTTCTGCTTTGTCTGTTTATCCGGGATTGCAAAGAGTATCTCACGCCCAAGTTCATGAATCTTCTTTTTGTCCATTCCGGTCATTGTCACCACATCTTCCAGATAGACTTTTGCGTTCGTCACAACGGTTGCCTGTTCCGCCTTGATATAGATCACGCGCTCCGCTGCCATTCTCTCCACATCCCTTCCGTCCTCACAAAGGTTCCCTCCGGCATCTCACTGTTTTTCTCCCGAAAAAAGAGCAGATAACAGCCAATAATCAATACGGATACAATTACAAAAATTCCAGTAAACCACACTGCTTTTTTCATTTTCCTTCTCCTTTTGCCATACGGCTCATACGCATTTTATTTGTCCTGCGCTTAGTTTTTCGGAAAATAAAAAAAATATACAAAAAAAGAACTGCTGCAAAGGATTTCCTTTTGCAGCAATTCTCATTTTGCGGCTTATCGTGTTACTGTAACATTTATTTTTAATACTGCGGGCGTATAGTTTGCCTTTTCCGCCGTAATTTCAATTACATAATTATTTGTTCCCGTCTCATTGTATGCAGGTGCCACAAAGGTGATTGCACCGTTTGCAACTATTAGATTCGCCGATGCAGGAAGCGTGGTGGTATGTTTTATTGAAGCATCCGTAACCTGATGTTTTCCCTGTGAAACACCAAAATTTAGCTCCGCCTTTTCGGTCTCCCTGATATACATTGCATCTGTGCCAAGCCCCTGTCCCGCCACATCGATCTCAAGCGGCGGTGCCCAGGAAGTGGAGATCGAATTGGAGGAAGGAAGTCTTGCGAGGGTTACTTTTCCATCCTTTGATGTGACAGCCTTTGTGCCGGATTCACGCACCAACACCGCATTCACATCCTTTTTCGGCGTTGCAACCGTCGGTTTCTTCGCATCCGGTTTTACAACTTTCCAGCTTTTCCCATTATCGATGGAATAGTCAAAACTTCCGCCCACTGCGGTTAACTCCACTCCGTTTTCAACATTTTTGTAAGTTAAATAAACGGTGGGCACGGAACCTAAAATTTTGTCTTCTTTTTCTGCCTTTATTACTTTTGTGGTTGCCGGAATGGTCAAAAAAGCCGGCTGGGAAGCGGCCTTAGTCACCACCCCATTTTTTTCCACTTTCTTTGTGCGGGCAATAATTGAAAAACCATCTACCTCAAGTGCCGCTGTCTTATCCTCTGCGGTCAGCGGTCCGCCAATGTAGGGAATAAAATGCCCTAAAACCTCGGTCGGGGACAATTTTGATGCGGCTTCCGCGCCCTTATCATTTCGGTACACTGCCCAGTTGCCTTCTTTTCCTTTGAATGAGATCTTGAATTCTACGCTTTTGGGAATATTGATGGTTCCCTTCACATAATCGATCGTCACTTTTGGTGCCTTTGCCGCTGCCGGAATCTTTAATTTTGCTTCCACACCAGCCGGAGAAGTGGCAGTTGCCTTCTCTCTAATTAAGAGTGTCGTCCCCGCAATCGATGAGGTCATTCCATTGTAATTGCGCAGACTCTCCCACTTGGAGCCGTATAAGGTCTTATACTCGTAGGCATCAAGCTGAATCGGGTTTAATGTCACTTGCTGCTTATCAATCTTTGCGGTAAACGTTCCCCCCACGTACTTGATACTCGGTTTTTTTGGCTGCGCGGCAATCGGAATCACCCCCGAAACATTCAACGGGTTTGCGTCGCCGTGAATCTGAATATACTGTGTATTTGTAGCTTTTAAGAAGGAAAGATCAATCCGGATCGTCTTTTGCAAAACCTGGGAAGCCAACTCGGTCAGATCATACATATACTGGTTCCCCGGTGTATAGGTAAGGGAGCCATCCTTGGCTTTCTTTGCCTTCATTACTTCAAAAATAATGTATTTATCATTCGGTCCCACAGTCAGCCACGCCGCATAATTCGCATAATCCACCTGGATAAGCGGGGCACCATTTGACACAAGGATCATCGGGGTCGGAGTCGGTGTGATAGTATTCGCAGCTGTACTCAGCGACAGAGTATCCGTAATTTCCTGGGACAATGTAGTATTGGCAGTTGTCCTGCCTGGAGTCGTATCTGCCTTAGCATCCGCAGGTGAAGTTACTGTCCGGGATATATCCTCCCCCCCCTGCCTGGTTACCATGGACGGAGCTGGCACAGGTTTAGCCGCGGGGAGAGTATGTTCGGGTGCTTCCCCTGCAAGTCCCCCCTCCTGTGCAAAGACCTCCTCACCTGCCATATCCCATACTTTGGCTCCTCCCGCAAACACAAATGCAGCTGCAAAAAGAGCATATATTGTTCGCTTATAACGTTTCATTTTTCTCACTCCTCTCATCGTTTTCATTTTCTTACTGTTTCTTATCCATAAAATATGCATCCGCCTTCCCTCCGGATGACATTGATTTATAATAATTGGATACTGTGCGATTACTGATATTAAAATTTTTGATCTGCTGTCGGCGACTATTAAAATAAATTTCTAACTTCACCCTGTTTTTCTGCTCCAGCGACTGAATGCGAACTGCCTTTTGTGTCACCTTGCCAATCAGATGCTGCATACTCTCAATCCGCGCCCGGTAGCACTCTTTGTGTGCAATCACATCCCCCTTTATTTTCGCAAAAATCTGTTCAAATCCTTTATCGTACTGTGTAAGCTTTTCAATATATTCTTCCTTCCTCTCCAAAGTTCGCCCGAAAGCCTCCTCCGAAAAGGGATTCGTGTCCAGGATGGCTTCCTGTTCTTCGGTTTCTTCATAAATTTTTTCCAAGAGTTCCCCCTTACACACGAGACATTTCTCCAGTATCTCAAGCTGTGTCATAATTGGATCGCCTGCTTCCATCCTTTCCCCCATTCTGCCGCTAAAGCACACTGTGCCAAAGCGTCCTGCAATTTTATCCCACCATACGCTATATCCTATTATAGCAGAAAAAGGCTTTTAATAAAAGCCTTTTTCTGTTTGTTCACATTTATTTCACATACATTTTGTTGGTGCGCATAACCTCTTTCCATGTATCGCGCATATCACGAATATATTTTAGTGCGTCCTCAACAATTTCCTTGTCCTTCTTAATGTTCGCTTCCACCAGTCTACGATAAATATAATCATAGATCAGCTCAAAATCTTTTGCTACCGGATACTTAAAATCCAATGTCCCGCGAAATTCCATAATAATTTTCTGTGCTTTTAACAGGTTTTCATTTGCCTTGCTAATATTTTTATCCTCGATCGCATAGATTGCCTTGTTACAGAATTTAATTGCTCCCTCATACAGCATCAGCGTCAATTCCGCCGGTGAAGCAGTATTCACCTTAATTCCCTGGTAAGCCGCCGCAATATTGGTATTTGGTGCCATAACGTAACCTCCTTGTCCTTGTTATCACTCTGTTATGTTATTAAATTTATTAAAATCATGATAAGACAGGATTAATTTTAATAAATTTAGTTTATCAGTCAATGCATTCTAATCGAGCAGAGGAAAAGTTTTCCACTGCGCATAAAAAAGCCGCATTTACTCTGACTGGATGTAACACCACACCCTCTATCCCGTTCGCATATGCTGTCGGGAATACTTTCTTTAAAATCTGATGCTACCTGCGTCTGCCTTAAAAAGGGAGCCAAAACAAAATATAAATCATCTAACCTCGTTTCTATTTACATTGATCCGCCGCCAAAAAGGGAGGTGAGCGAACTCGACTGTGAATTGAGCTGGGAAAGTGCTTTCTCCATCGCGGTAAATTGCTTATAATAGCGATCTTCCATCGCGGAGAGCTTATCTTCCATCGTACTTAATTCTTTCTTATATTTGTCGAGATCCGTCTTCATCTTCTTATCTTCATAGAAGGTGAGCGCGCTGCTGTTTGTCGTTGTTGACATCTTCTCGCCGAAGGTCGAGTAAAGTTTGCCCGCCAATGTCGTGACCACGGTCATCACCATATCCGGATCTTCCTCGATCGCCTTCATCAGATCGTTGTCCTTACCCATCGTCGCGCCGTCATCCGCGTCCCCATTGATATGGAGTTGTCCCTTTTCCTTGTAGTCCGTTGTCATAATGCCGAGGGAGGAGAGCGAATACTTCTTTCCATTATAGTCCACGGAAGCAGTCATCGTCATCTTCATCGAGCTGATCAGCGAATTTACGGTGCCGTCACGGCGAAGCAGGGAATCCTTGATCTTGTTTTCCCATTTCTCAATGTCCTCGTCATTCATTGCCTCGCGCTGTTCGCTGGTAAGCGGTTCATAGCCGTAGGCAGAATCCGCATAGTACGCATCATTCAATTCTTTTAACAGCTCGTTATAGTCCTTGATAAAGCCTTTGACCATATCGTATACACCCTGCGTATCTTTTGTGACATTGATCGAGATCTCATCATTGCCCGTCACTGCATTTAACTCTAAATTCAGACCGTTCGCTGAGATTTCATTGCTGTTATTGACTAATTTTGCACCATTTAAATAAACAATGCTGTTTGAGGCTTCCTTTACCGAAAAATCCTCATTTGTCTTATCATATTTATACTCTATCGTGCCGTCATCCTTCTTGGTATACTCCACCTGCGCAAGACCCAATTTCTTTAACGCATCGCCCGCAGCACCCCCCTTGGTCGTGGAGGTAATGCTAAATGCATGATCGAGTCCGCTCTCCTCCGCCGTTAAGAAAAAGCGCTTCTGCGAGGTATCATAGTTTGCCGTAAGCCCCGCATCCCTGCAGGCGGTCAAAAAATCATTGACTGTCGTATCCGCTGTCACATCGAGATTTATCTTCTTGTCGCCAGAGGCGATGGTGATTGTGGACTCCTCACCCTCACTTACACTGATCCCAAGCTGAGAGAGCTTTGTCGCACCAGAAACCGTAACCTTCTTTCCGGAGGCATCCTTCATTTCTCCAAGTTGACTGCCCGTTACAAATTGCGCGCTTGCAAGCTGTTCCACGCGCACTTTATGTGTGCCGTAGGCGGCAATACTGCCCGATGCACTCGCCTTTACCTTTGTCTCATCCGCAGAAGAAACCTTCCTTGTCTGAAAACTTCCCTCCAATCTTGCTTTGGAGAGAGAACCCTTATAGAAATCATAGAGTTTCTTATTCAGATCCTTCCACTTTTCCGTCTTCCACTCATGTTTTGTAATCTTATTTTCAATCTTTACCTTTTTCTGACTCTGCGCATTCATCAATTCCTTAATGATGCTCTCCGTATCCATACCGGATACCAAGCCTGACATTCTAATCGGCATACCCATCCCCCTTTCCTGTAACTAAACTTTCCCGCACCCTATCGATGCTCATCTACAATAAGACCCGCAAGCTCCCACATCTTCTCCACCATCTCAAGCGTCTCCTCCGGAGGAATCTCGCGGATCACCTCGTCCGTTTCCTTATCCATCACTTTGATGGAGATCCTCCCGGTTGGCTCATGATACGAAAACTCACATTTCGTACTCATATGTTTTTGCTTGAGTTTCAGTTTGTTGTTCGCCTGATTTACCGCATCTTTTACCCGGTTTACATTCTTCTCCGCATCCCGTCCCTGATCAGGAGAACCATTTCCGGACTCACCCGCACTTACCACTGGAACTTTTTGTGCTACCTCCGCCACTGGCACCTTATCCACCGTATTAACTGGTTCTGCCGCTTTCGTTGCTCTTTCTACAGGCTGCTTTGCTGTCTCAAAGGCAACAACGGAACTTATTGTTGAAATCGCCATAATTGCATGCACCTCCCTGTGATTTTCTTTTATTTCAACTTAATCCTGATTTCTAATTATTTATCGGCTGTTTTTCTCAAGTTATTTAGTCTTTTTTTTATTTTTTCTAATTGCACTACATCAATTGTTCAAGTGCCTGCGCGGATAACTGCCCGCCCGCCGCCTCCTTGTTGGACTGACGTATCTGCAGATACAGCTCCCTGCGATAGATCGGAACACTTTTCGGTGCTTTCACACCGATCTTTACCTGATCCCCCTTAATTTCAAGAACCGTCACCTCAATATCATTTCCGAGCATAATGGATTCGTTTATCTTTCTCGAAAGGGCTAACATAGTTCCCCCCCCTTTTCCTGCCTTGCCCTGGCAAAGCACTCATAGACTGGATATTTTACCTTATATTCCGAATTCTCTACAATGACCTGACAGCCCTTTCTCGTATCTGCGTTGATCACAATCGGTGCCTTTAGGTTTGCCGTCATCTTCGTCAGATCCTTCGGCACCGTAAGTGTCACAAAGATCACTTGATTCTCCTCGTTAAGCTCCCCGATCCCACTAAGTAATTCATCCTCCACAATCAGATGGTAGTCCTCCCTAACTAAGATCGGATTGATCACCGGCAGTGCCAACCCCGGCTCATCCAAGCTTTGCAGCCAGGAGATCACAGGGCGTGTTCCGGATTCGTTATTGTAGAGGATCGCAAACCTCTTGCAGTCTTCAAAGCCCATAATACCGTTTTCGAATCTCAGCACCTTTTCCGTATCAAGGTCAATTTCCCCAAAATGTTTCGTGCTTACCCTTATGCTCATAGCCCCTCCATTTTATAAAAAGTCAAGCAGCGTCGTCTGTACGGACTGTGCCGCAGCGGAGAGTGACGCGTTGTAGATCGCCTGCATGGAACGGTACTTGATAATCGTATCCACCATATCGACATCCTCGTTTGAGGAAAGCAGCTCCTCAAAATCCGTTTTCTCGCTGCCAAGCCTGCTCTCTGTTAGTTCCAGACGCACATAGCGCGCACCCAGATCGGACACAGCAACATTAACTACATCCTGCTGCTTTTCGATCTTTGTCAAGGCATTAGAAAACGCGCTCTGCAATGCCTCTGTCTTCAACACATACTCCGTATTGACTAACTCCCGCATCTCCTCCAATTTCTTTTTCTGCTCCGGTGTGGTGTTGTCGTCCTTTATCATCTGATCAAGTTCGTCAAGCTTTGCCTGCGCTGCCATCACCTCATTGACCGCGTTAACCATCTCGTCGATCGTACGCCCAACATCGTGCTGAATCGCATCAGCTCCCTGCGTATTGATGGTGAGGTGCTGTTTAAAATTGATCTCATAGCCAATCTGCTGATCTTCCTTTGTATAGACAATCGGCTCTTTCTCCTCGTCCGTCAGATCCGTTACCGTACAGTTAAAATAATGTTCCGGACGAAGATCATTTTTCGCAAATTCTGACTTTTCGTAATCGATCTGGATCGCGCCAAGATGTCTCCATTCCTCATAGACTTCCGGCGAAAGAATCAGTTCCCCAGTATCTGTAAGATAGCGGATACCCTCCTCTACCTGGTAGGCATTCGGATCGGTGGAGAGCATACTCTCGATCGCCTCAGAACTCTCCTCATAAATAATCTCACCGGTATCCGGATCGCGCTCCACCTCGCCGTTCTCATCAAGCTGTGCTGTGCGAATCACAATATTCCCATCCTCCTCCGGCGAGTCCACCTTGTCATAGGCAAGACGGATACGGTATGCGGTATGCATATTTGGCTTATCTGTAAATTCCACCGATTCCGGATCATCGGGATCGTAGAGTTCCATGTCACAATCATTCAAGGTCTTTTTAATTGTATCAATATTAACTGGTGTAAAGTTTTCGGTAATCAGATATTTCTCATGTTCCTGCGCCTCGTCAAAAATCAGGCTTGTGTCCGTCTTGTAACCTGTAAACACATATCTTCCCGCATAGTTGGTATCCCCTTCCTGGTAAACCTGATTCTTTAACTGGGTGAGTGTCTTGATAATATCGTCGCGGTCACCTTCCTTGATCGTGCCAGTCGCACCCTGCACACAGTAGGTATGCACCTGCGTCAGAATATCATTGACCACAACCAGGGCACTCTCCGTCACATCCATCCACGCCTTCGCATCCGGAATATTCTTTTTGTGATACTGTGTAAGTTCCGACAAATTTGTGCGCAGTTTCAGGGCGCGCACCGCAACAATCGGATCTTCGGACGGTTTTTGTATCTTCATGCCCGTCGCGTACTGCTGCTCTAAAACCGCAAGGGAATTCTTGTTCCCATTGATATTGTAGAGCATATTATTTGTCATCATTCGGTTTGTGATTCTCATTATTTTGCCTCCTATGCTCCCATATAATTAATTAATTTATCATAGATCTGATTCATTACCGTCACCGCCTGTGCCGAGAGATTGTAAGCCATCCTGTAGCGGATAAGATTCATCGCCTCTTCCTCCGTATCGACACCGCTGACCGAAAGACGCTGGTTTGTGATGCTGGCGCAGATATTTTCCTGATTTTTTGCAAACTGCTGCGCCTTTGCCGAGTCAATCCCGATCTCTGCTACAAATGTCTGGAAAAATCCGCCCGGTGTTCCCTGGCGGAACATATCGGAGTCCAGTTTCAGCGCGATCAATTTCTTTGCCACATCGGAATTCTCCACACCGTCCGTGATCGAGGAGGCTGCCGCCACCTTGTACGGATCAGCATAGACCTCGCTTGTCACCTTGAAATTCGCTGCGGTCAACAGGTAATAATTTCCATAATTGACAGAAAGTTCATCCTCAAGCTCTTGCGCTGTCGAGCGCAGGATAATCCCCTCCTCCTCATCTTCCTCGGACTGTCCAAAGACATAGTCCATCCCTGTAACCTGATCGGATCCATTAAAGAAATCAAGTCCCTTTCTGCCCTTTAGATCCTCTCCCGAAGTATGAACATCATTGAACTCCTTGGCAAATGTGCGCACCCATTCATTTAGCTGGGACATATAGTAAGGAATCCCTTTATAGTGAACGTCACGCCCGATAATCACACCTGCCTCGTCCACACTCTTTGTGATGGGGGTATCCTCCGAGAGGGTAAACTCATACTCATAATTGCCATCCTCATCCTCCCGCACAACAAACCCCGTATACTCGTACTCACGATGCCCCACCGTGATCACGCCCTGCGGTGCGATGGTTAATTTTGCTGCATCATTGATGCTTGCCATCGTAACAGTAATGGTAGTGTCACCCTCCGCCACATCTGCCTTGCCCTTAAATGCCTCACCGTTGTTGCCGTCCCGCACCTGAAAGAGCGAGGAGAGTGTACCGCCAAGCTTGGCACTCGCGCTGTTAAATTCCTGTCCTGTACTCCACATCAGTTTATACATTCCGTCCGCATCCATCTGATTTACCTGGTGTTTCTGCGGCACAGCAATCAATTTATTGTACTCGTAGGTATCCACTAAAGTGTAGCCGTCAATCTTTACCTGATAGCTGGTAACGCCGACATCTTCCCCCACAATATTCTCGGATACGGTGATATTGCAGATGGTCGAAAGTTCATCCACGCGCAGATTTCTCTCATCCCGCAGATCATTGGCCGTCCCGCCGTTTGATTCTATAGTATTTATCTGTTTAGTTAATACTGCAATTTGCTGTCCAAGTGCAGTAACGCGATCTGCCTGATTCTTGATCTCGAAATTTGCTTCCTCCTGGATCGCCTTCAAACTGGTCGCCATCGAATTAAAATATTCGGCGAGGCTCTGCCCGTAGTTGGTCACCTGGGTGCGGCACGAGAGATCAGAAGGATTTTTTGAAAGTTCCTGAAGTGTGTCAAACATCGAGTTAAAGCTGGTGGTAAACCCCTCGAGATTAATCTCATTAAAATAACTCTCAATCTCCGACATATAATGCTGTTTTGACACATACTCGCCCGCCATCGTGCTGTTGCTGCGGAATTTCAGATCGTAGTAAATATCCCGCATTTGACTTACCCCCGTGATATCCACACCGCTGCCCGCCATACCGTAAGTGGCATTCACCTTCAGCGCGCTGCTCGCTGTCTGCCCCATCACCTGACGGCAGTACCCTTCCGTGTTTGTGTGTGAAATATTATGCGCCGTGGTATTGATGCCCCCCATCGAGGCATAAAGACCGGATTTTGCAATGGATAATCCAAAAAATGTACTCGGCATAGTTTTTCCTCCTTTATAAGCGGGTAACGATATGCTCGAGCATCTCGTCCACAACATTGATGTAGCGCGCCGCTGCATTGTAGGCGTGCTGGAATTTAATCAGGTTGGTCAGCTCCTCGTCCGAGGAGACACCGCTGATGGAGAGGCGCTTGTTGTCGATATCCTGCACCATTGCCTCCTGATTTTTTGCAATCGTATCCAAAGTATCCCCCCTGTTCGCAATCTCCCCAATAAACGCCGTATAATACTCGGTAAAGGAGTAGCGCGTCAGTGTGTTTGGCGAGAGCGTAGAAAATTTCGATCCCCATGCCTCGATCAGCTTCTCCGCCGTATTGATATCAAAATCACCTGTGCCTTTGTTCTGGCTGAACGGGAGCTTTGATTTGTCCTCCAAAACTTCCTGATTTATCTCAATCTCTCCCAGAGTATAGAGTGAATAATTGTCACTCCGATCCTCCTCATTGTAGATCCAGATCTCCTCGCCGTCCACCGTCACTTTGTTGTAACGCTGCACTGACTTCCTTGAAAAAAGCTCCGTCCCCGGTGCTTCACTCGCGTCCATGCCAAGCGGCGCATTCTCCATATCAAGGATATGGATCGGCTCGCCCGCCTCATAGACAATTTCATTTCCCTCCTCATCCGTATAGACAATATCCTGATCTGGAATATACACCTTGTTTGGACAGAGAATATCATTGATGGTCTTTACAACTCCATGTACTAACTGGTCAAACTGCGCCTGTACCGCCATAATTGCGGAAGGCTCGATCGACTGATTATAAATCTCAGACTCCTGCTCAAATTTTAACATCGCGTCCGCGTAGGCTTCCTCGTCAAGCACACCATCCTCGTCAGTGTACTCCTCCTCGGTCGGGCGCGGGGGGATATCCGTATAATTTCCAATTTTTGTCCCCCGCGCCAAAATCAACCCCTTTAAACCGCCCACATCCGTATTTGCCTTTGTCGTCGGCACCAGATCAAAATTAAATACCTCACGGTCGCCATATACCGGCCAGATCGGCACTAACATCTGCGAATTTCCACAGAGTCGCTGCGCTTCTTTCTTTGCCTGCTCCTTCGCGTCGTCATCGCCGCCGTACTTCTTTGTGAGATCCCTGGTCAGCAAATCCACCTGTGTCATCGTGGACATCGGAAACATTGTGTGATCAATCACAAAAGGTACCGCCTCCGCCATCACACAAATCTGTCCATCATCCTCCTCGCGGTACGAGATGCTAATATACTGTCCAAGCTCGTCAAGCAAGGCATTGCGCTTATCTCTCAAATCGTTTGCATTCTCAATCTTCGCGCCCTCATACTTGCAGATCTGACGGTTTAACGCTGTGATCTCCTCGCCGATCTCATTGATGCGATCCACTTTTGCCTCAATATCCTCATTCAGATCCACCTGGTACTGCGCGATCTGCTTGTAGATATTTTCTGCACGCTCCGTAAAAGAAACCGCGCACTCCACCAAAGAAGCCCTGGTAACAATGCTGTCCGGCTCCTTTGCCACCTCCTGCAATGCCACCCAGAGATCGTTGATGGAGTTCTGGAATGCAACGCCCTGAAGCTCACCGTAAATATTTTCCATCTCGGAAACCGTTTCAAACTGCGAACTGTAAAAGCTCTCCCTCCCAATCTCACGCCGGTACGCTTTATCTAAAAATACATTTCTGCTCTGTTTTACTTCCTCCGCATTTACTCCAAGCCCTGTCTGCATTTTTGAAATTACATTGTTTCCGACAGTGACGTACTGTGTCGTACCCAAAATCATCTGCTGTCTTGTGTATCCTTTTGTATCCACATTGGAAAGATTATGTGAGGTTGTATTGATCGAATACTGACTCATACTAAGCCCCGACTTGCCAATGTACAAATCACTCATCAAGCCCATAAAATATCCTCCGGTTCTTTTTATTGTCTGGCATCAAACATCCCTGTCTGCCAGACAGACGCATCACTCTCATATGCGTTTTTTGTGTAACTTCCGCTCCCCGGTGACATCCTTGTGCTCTGAATCAAATTCATATTGAATTCTATCATCTCTAGGGATTGTTCTATCAATGACTGATTGCGAAGATTCGCATCCGATAAATTTTTTAGAATCGTGCTGAGGGAATCATGCAGCAGGGATAATTCCCTCTGCTCTTTTGGCTGCTTTTCTAATAGCAGAATAAGCTTTTTTAAGGTCAGCGACCTCGGATCTCTGTTTAACACGACCCCCATATTTACAATGACCTCATCTCTTTTATGCTCCAGAGCGTTCACTTTTTCAACAGCCATCTGTTCAAGCTGCGTGATCTTCTGGAGAGCGGTGAGGTCATTACGAACTATTATCTGTGTTTTTTGTTCTACTACTGGGAGAAGTTCCGCATAAACGACCTCCTCCGCTTTAAGCACCGTGATCAGTTCTTCTATTAAGCTTGCCAATGCTCACCCTCCCATCCTAAAAGGTATAGCCTGCCAAAAGCTTATCTGCCAGCGCATCCATATCCATCGAATATGTCCCTGCCGCCATACTTTCCCGAATTGCAGCCACCTTGTCTTCGCGGATATCCGGCACTTTAGAGACAGCGGCTCTGGCCACCTGAAAGTCCTGCCCTAACCGGGAAATTTCAACGCGGTCCTTCTCGCCTCTCTTTCCAGTATTTACCGTTTTTTTTGTGCTGTTTGCCTGATAGAGTTTACTCACACGGTTAAACGCATCAATTCGCATAATATCACCACCTATTTTTATATATGGATTCTCGCTGTGTTTCTCTTTTTGTTCTGTATTATTTATCGGCTGTTTTTGAGATAACTTTAGCACTGCCACCGATTTTTTTCTTCTTTTTAAGAAATGGCCTGCAAAGTTTTCTTCTCTGCAAGCCATCTTTCCATTTCGTTATCTCGGCCACTTCTGCATCAACTCCACACAGGCTTCCACGTCGACCTCCTCCACCGCTTCTTTTAACCGCCCGAAAATCTCCTGCTGTTCACCCTCGTAATGGTATTCCTTCATCTTTTCTATCACGGCTTCCATCTCGTCCATATCAAGATTATCCACCGCCTCAGAAAGCCTCTGGAAACATTCTGAAAGCTGTTGCGGCGGGATATTTTGTTTCTGTCCTTCCTCCTTTTCCTCCTCTGCGCAAAAGGGCTTTAGCATCGCCAGGTAACTATTATATAACGCGATCATCTCGTCCGTGTGCGCATGGAGAACACCCGTATCCCTCGCGTTTCCCGCCTTCTCTAATGCCGCCGCCATCTCCGAGAGCTGTATCGCCCCAATCTGTCTGGCGGCATTTTTTAGCGCGTGAACTTCGATCGTATAATTTGTCCAGTCCTTTTCTATCTCAAGTGCCTTGATCAACTTTGCTTTTTTATCGATCCCCCGATAGAAGACTTTTAATACCTTCCAGAAAAGCGTTTCACTGGAAAGAATTCCCAGGGCATATGACACATCCAGATCGCCGACAACAATCGGATCTGATTTTTTTGTGTGCTGGTCATTTCCCTGCACATTGTAGACTTTTTGTATCTTCTCGATCGGAAGCCACTGCTTTACTTTGGCGGCAAGCATCCTCATTTCTATAGGCTTGGCGACAAAATCATTCATTCCCTCGCGGCAAAACATCTCCTTTGTGCCTTCCACCGCGTTGGCAGTCAGCGCGATGATCGGCACATCGTCGTACTCCGGGTGGAACCGCCTGATAATATGTGTTGTTTCTACCCCGTCTAATTCCGGCATCATATGATCCATAAAAACAATATCGTAGTGGAATTCCATAATCTTATCAATGGCGGCTTTGCCGCTTGTCACAGTCTCAATCTGCATCTTTAACGGCTCAAGCAAACCTTCCGCCACAGTCAAATTAACCGTATTGTCATCCACAATCAGGACATGGGCATCCGGCGCGATAAAATCAAATTCTTTTTTGTCCGCATCCCCGTCAAAATGCATTTCCTCGCCGTTTAAAATCATTGCGATATTCAGGGCAAAGAGAGGTTTGCGCAATATAAGCAAGTTCGGTATATTGTAGTGCGCATGATCGTAAAAATCAATCAAAAGCACCGTCGTAACCTGGGGATGATAACGGACATATACCTCCACGCGATCAGAAAAGAGCGGATGTTCCACAAAGAGGAAAATCTTTTTATTATCCGGAAGCGCGTCCAATTCCTTTGGACCGGACAGTCCCCGATAATTGACACCAAGCTTTGCGACATCACTGCTCAGACTATCCCTGACATAAGGGTTGGAGATCAGTCCCACCACCAGGCAGGGCTCCACTTCCTTAATGCTAATGCTCGGCGTTTTGTCCACGATCTTTTGCGGGAGGGAGAAGGAAAATTTGCTTCCCTTTTCATATTCGCTCTCCATCCAGATTTTTCCATCCATCAGATTGAGCAGTCTCTGCGAGATGGCAAGCCCCAGTCCTGTCCCCTCGATATTGCGGTTTCTCTTGCTGTCAAGCTGCTGAAAGGACTGGAATAATTTCCCAAGATCCTGTTTTTTAATTCCAATCCCGGTATCCTCCACCGATACATTTAGCGCGATCTCCCCGGAATCCAAATTCTGGTATTCCACCTTCACAATAATCCTGCCGTGAGAGGTAAATTTCGCTGCATTGTTTGTTAAGTTTAACAGCACCTGCTTGATGCGGATATTGTCGCCAAAAAGCTTGTTGGGAAGCGTTGGCGCGACATCCAATACCAGTTCCACATCCTTGTCTTTTAGTCTTGTCATAATAATATTGGCAACATCGTACACCATGGACATTGGCTCATAATCCACCTCGTTGATATCCATTTTTCCGGACTCGATCTTTGAGAAGTCCAAAATATCATTGATAATGGTAAGCAGGGATTTGCCCGCCTCCTTAATCTGGTTGATATAATCCTTTGCCGCCGTCGGCAATTCCTCGCGAAGTGCCATCTCTGCCATACCGATCACCGCGTTCATCGGCGTGCGGATCTCATGGCTCATATTGGCAAGAAAATCCGATTTCATCGTTTCTGACCGCTCAAGCTCCACATTGTCCTTATGTATCAGATAGCGGTGATACGCCATATTCGAGAGGATATCTGCAATGGTAAAGATGGATTTCGCTGTTTTTTCCACCGTCTCTCTCTCCACCACCCGCACCTTTTTTGCGGCGGCAAGGTACTCATCCGGATCGACCCCAATCTCGTCGGCGATCCGCTTTATCTTTTCCGGATCTACATGTTCTATAAGTACCTGTCCACCAATAAAGCATCCAACCTGTCTGCCGTTGACCATGATCGGTGCTGCGAAATCCACCAGTCCCGCATGGCAGGTATACACTACGGATTTGCCCTGCTGAAGTGCCAAAAACGTCCCGTTTTTATCGCACTGTTCACAGCGTGTACAGCCGATCTTTGAACTTCTTGTATATTTTATACAAAAATCCGAAAAATTAGATCCTTCGGTGACCGCCACGCCGTTCGCATCCGTTGTGAGAACCGCAATATTACTCAAATCCGAATAAACATTCTGTATCTTTTGCAGCGTATCAATGTCAATCAAATCGGTGAGCTGCAATTCATAATTCAGACTATCCATAACGCAATCCCCTTATCATTATCCAATCAGCTTTTTTATTGTACTCAAAAGCTTGTCACGATTTACTGGTTTTAACAGATAACTCTGCGGTTTGAGTATCAGTGCCTCCTGAATCTTCTTCGTCTCCGTAACGCCGGTGAGAAAGACAACCGGAATATCTTTTGTCTCCTCGTTCGCGCGAAGTTGCGCTAGAACTGCCGGACCGTTCTCTTCGGGCATTTCATAGTCGAGGAGAATCAGATCCGTTTTTTTGCGCTCAAGAAACTTTAATGCAATTTTCCCGCTGACCGCCGTCGCCACATCATACACTTCGTGCAGATGTTCCTTGATCAGTTTCAGCATCATTGTATTATCGTCCACAACTAACACATGTTTGCGCGTGGAATACTTTCCCTTAAGTGCCTCAATCTCCGCTGCCACTGTCGGGGAAAAGCCGGAAGCACCTATTGGCTCCGTAGCGGACAAACTTTCCGAGAAAGGCTCTTTCTTTGGCTTTGGCGGCTCCCATCCAAGCTCTTCTTTGACCGCCTGCCGTCCCTCCAAAAGTTTTTTGATTCTTCCGATAATCACGGGCATGGAGATCGGGCGATACAATGTCATATTTGAAACATTTACCGCGATCTTTTCCACCTCGTCACACTCCTCCTTCGCGCCGAGCAAGACAACCGGAATGCGCATCTCCATCATCCAGTATCTGGCATTGGCTAACTGGTTAATATCATTCCGCGACTCACCGGCAATGCAGTAGATAAAAACATCTGGCTTATAAAAGGTCAGATGCCTTACGATATCGTCATAGCGGGTCGAAGTTGTCACAGCCTCAAACTCATCGCTTGTCTGGGAAAAGAAATCGTCGATGATCGTATTGTTCTTCCCAGAGATCAGAATTTTATATTTCATCGCAAACCCCCCTTTTTACCACCATCCGGCCTTTGCTAGAGCATTTTTATAAGTTATCTTCTATCTTTATTATAGTCTTTTACACGCCTGCTTTCAAGTGCCTGACCCATAAATTTTTCGACAGGATATTCTGTTTTGAAAAACAGAATATCTTATTCTGAAAACTTGAAGCGATCAGAAAAATCAAAAGTCGCAAAATAATCTTTTGGTGTTTCCGCGCGCCGAATCTGCTTTATCGAGCCGTCCTCACAGAGCAGAAGCTCCGCCGAGCGCAGTTTGCCATTATAATTGTACCCCATCGAAAATCCATGCGCACCAGTATCGTGAATCGCTAGATAATCCCCAATAGAAATTTCTGGGAGTTCCCGATCTACGGCAAATTTATCATTGTTCTCACAGAGCGAGCCGACAATATCATACTTATGATCGCAGAGGGCATTCTCCTTTCCAAGCACCGTGATATGATGGTACGCGTTATACATCGCCGGGCGCATCAGATTCACCGCGCAGGCATCCACGCCGATATATTCCTTGTAGATATGTTTCTCGTGGATGGCGCGCGTGATCAGATGTCCATACGGCGCGAGCATAAAACGCCCAAGTTCCGTAAAGATCGCGACATCCCCCATACCCGCCGGAACCAAAATTTCCTCGTAGGCTCTGCGCACACCCTCGCCGATCGCCTCGATATCATTCTCCTTTTGTTCCGGGCGGTACGCCACACCGACACCACCCGAAAGATTGACAAACTTAATTTTTGCTCCGGTTTCCTGTTTTAACTCGACCGCCAGCGTAAAAAGCGTTCTTGCCAGTGCCGGATAATAATCGTTTGTCACTGTATTGCTGACAAGGAAGGAGTGCAGACCAAATTCCTCCGCGCCTAGTTTTTGCAATTTTTTGTAAGCGTCAAAAATCTGGGGCTTTGTCATCCCGTACTTTGCATCCCCCGGATTGTCCATAATCCCATTGCTCACGGTATATACGCCTCCCGGATTGTAGCGGCAGCAGATTGTCTTTGGGATCCCGCACTCCTCCTTTAGAAAATCAATCATGGTATAATCGTCAAGATTGATATACGCGTGAAGTTCATTTGCCTTTGTAAATTCTCCCCGCGGCGTATCGTTTGAGGAAAACATAATATTTTCTCCGGTGATCCCCGCCGCCTCAGAAAGCATAAGTTCCGTTAGGGAGGCGCAGTCCGCACCGCATCCCTCCTCCCTTAAAATGGAGAGAATATACGGGTTTGGCGTTGCTTTTACCGCGAAGTACTCCCTGTACCCATGGTTCCAGGAAAAGGCTTTTTTTACGCGCCTTACATTTTCTCTGATCGCTCTCTCATCATAGAGATGAAAGGGCGTTGGATATGTTTTTACAATTTTTTCCACCTGTTTTTTTGTCACAAAAGGTCTCTTTTCACTCATCTTCTTTTTTTACTCCTCTTCTCTTTATGATCTCCACCACTTTTTTTGATGCATCTCCATCATCAAATGGGTTATATTTCTTTACAAACTGCTCGCAGCGCGCTTTTTCCTCCTGGGAAAATTCCCTTTTTATCGCCGCGATCAGCGCGGATGTTGTTGTGACCACCGGTCCCGGAGCCTCCGCCTCAAAATCAAAATAAAATCCTCTTAGTACATCCTTATAATTCTCCAGATCATAGGCATAAAAATACATTGGTCGCCCAAGGATACTATAATCAAACATCACCGATGAATAATCCGTAATTAAAAGGTCAGCAAGCAGATAAAGTTTGCTGATCTCAATTTCCTCCCCCACTGTGCGGACAAAATCCGGGCAGGGAAGCGCGTTTTTCTCCCGCACCATATAGTGAAATTTCACCACAAGAACATAGGAATCCCCAAATTCTTTCTGCATTTTAAAAAAATCCAGATCAGTTACAAATCGGTAATCCCTCTTGTTGTAAAACCGATCATCCCTCCAGGTCGGCGCGTAGAGCATCACCTTTTTTCCCTCAGGAATCCGAAGTTTCTCTTTAAGTTCTTTCTCGGAAAAATCGGAAGGAATTTCCATTTCTCTTACTGACCTTACTAAAATATCATTGCGCGGATAACCAATCTCTAGGATGGTCTTATGAAAATCAAAGGCGTGCCGGAATACCTTGCTGGAAAATGGATTCTGCGAGATCAGATAATCCCAGGTCGCTGCATTTTTCTTAAATTCCTCTTTGTAGGTTAAAAGACTTTCCCCTCCCGCCATATGCAATTCTTTCAAATCGAGTCCCAGCCTTTTTAGCGGCGTTCCATGCCAGGTCTGGATATAGATGGTTTCCTTCCGCTTAATTATATAGTTTTGGAATCTCGTATCCGAAACCCATATTCCTGCCACCGCCATCACAATATAGTAGCGGAGTCTTGCATTTTTTAAGGGGCGCACGCCCTTTGGCAGTTCCCCTAGATAACGCTTTGGATCATCCAGAATATAGTAACAACGAAAACGTTTTAGAAGTCCTTCCCCTGCCATCTCCTCACAGATCGCGCGCGGGTTTCCGGTGTAGCTGCGCCCAAGGCTGCTCATAAAGACCACCGTCTTTCTTTGAACCGGAATAAGATGGGCTAGAAGGCGATAGCCAAAAAGTACCATATTTTTTGAAAGACGCTTGATATGGCACAGAGGGCTTTTCTTTTCGCCCTGCCTGTCCGCCCTCAAGCCTTCTCCCCTTTATCTTTCTTTTTTGCCATATCCTTCCGGTACAGATCCTCCTTGATCTTTGTGGTGGAGATCCCCTCGGTGCGCGGCAGATAAACCACCTCACAGTAGTCTTTTAAAAAGTCAAATTTTCCTTTCCAGTCATCGCCCATCACAAAGACATCGACCTGATTGCGAACTACATCGTCAATTTTCTGCTCCCAGTTATACTCCGGAATCACCTCGTCCACATAGCGGATCGCAGAGAGAATCAGCTTGCGATCCTCATAGCTGTAGTATGCCTTCTTGTTTTTTACCGCGTTGAATTCATCCGTCGAAAGCACGACAATCAGGTAATCCCCCAGTTCTCTTGCACGGCGCAAAATATTGATATGCCCCGCGTGAAGCAAATCAAATGTGCCGTATGTAATTACTTTTTTCACGATGTTTCTCCCTGTATAATGTATTTAGGTTGTTCAAGGGATACCTATAAACCCTGCTTCTCTTTCTGTGACTCTGTTTCCCCGTCCGCCGCCTCTTCCGCCTCGTTTGTCTCCACCAGGGAGGCGACATAGATGGGACGGTTTTTCACTTCCAGGTAAGTCTTCCCCAAATATTGTCCAAGTATACCCATACTAAAAAGCTGAATGCCGCTGACTCCCAAGATCATACAAGCGAGCGACGGCCAGCCGCCAATGGGATCTCCCCACAAAATTGTCTTGATCACAATATAGATAATCGCAATAAACGCACAGATACAAAAAAGCACTCCAATCAGCGAAACTAAGGCAAGTGGCATTGTGGAATAGCCGATAATTCCTTCCATGGAATATTTTACCAGTTTCCAGAATGACCATTTTGTTTTGCCTGCCGCACGCTCCACATTTTCATAGGGAATCCACTTGGTCTGAAAACCTACCCAGCTAAAAATTCCCTTGGTAAACCGGTTGCGCTCGCTCATCTGAAGCACGGCATTCACCATCGCACGACTCATCAGGCGATAGTCCACCTCACCCTCCACCACCTCAATCTGACTAAGTTTTGCAAATACGCGGTAAAATCCCTTTGAGATAAAAGAGCGCAGCTTTGGCTCCCCCGTGCGTGTGATCCTCCTTGCAGCAGCACTGTCATACCCCTCCATGGTAACTGCGTCAAACATTGGGATAAGCAATGCCGGAGGGTGCTGCAAATCCGCATCGATCACCGCTACATAGTCGCCCGTTGAGTGTTCAAGCCCCGCGTACATCGCCGCTTCCTTGCCGAAATTGCGCGAGAAGGAGAGAAAGCAGACCCGCTTATCCTTTTTTCGCAATGCCTTCATCTTTTCGAGCGTCCTATCTGACGACCCGTCATTGACAAACATAAACTCGAAATCCGCCCGCGCCGCAAGACATCCTGCGGCGCGGCAAATTTCTTTATAAAATAATTCGATAACAGCCTCCTCATTGTAGCACGGGATAACCGCCGTAATCTTTTTTTTCTTCTCCACCACTAACCTTCCTCTTTCATCAGTGCCTTTGCAAGGAAATCTACCGATTCCAGGCGCAGTTTTTCAATGCGCCCCCTAAGTTCTTTTGGATTCTTGATTTTAAACTGCTCCATCTGTGAAAAATCGCGTGCCCGATACAAAATATGATCTTCAAGTTCCAATACCCTTAGCAGATCGACTGTGCGGCTCCCGGTCTGGGAATGCAGCATTGAGATAAAGGGACGCTCGTAGACTGCAGAAAAAACTGTTCCGTGGAAGGAATTGGTAATCACATACTCCGCTTTTTCCACCTCGCCCAAAAACTCCCCCGGCGTATGCGTATAAAATGAGTCCAGCTCATTTTTAAAAATTTTTCCCGGCTTTCTCTGAATTACGGGCAGACCAGTCGCAAGCGAAATACTGTCCGCAAGCTGAATTAACTTGCGGTTTGTCTCCATCATATAGACAAGGATATATCGCTCCGTCCGCTTAGACGGCACCTTGATCTCATCGTACTCCTCCTTAGAAAGAAGAAGCGTCGGATCAATGACCACGGCGGGCATTTTTCCTGTTACCTCAGCAATCGCTCCGGAGGCGGACTCCTCCCTTACCGAGATCGCATCAAATTTCTCCAGAGCCTTTGCAAAAGAACTGCGGTACTGTGCCGGAAAACGCTCCCTGCCGATGCTGGCGGCATAGGAGATCCGCTTGCTGCCCTTCTCGGCAAATTCCAAAAGATAGGCCGGATCATACCCTCCTGTATGATCGGTATTCCAGACCTGATCACTTCCCGCAATATAGCAGTCAAGTCCCGGTGGATTTTTTTCAAGTTCATCGTAAGTCGTATAATCCCCCACAAACTTAAAATGTCCGCGCAGAAACTCCGAATATTTTTCATATTTTATTTTAAGCTTCTTTCGCCTTTGCCGCACCCCTCTCCTCGTCAGATACTGCAGACATTTTCTTGCCGTGTCAAGAGGTGGGACGATGTAGAGTCGATCAATCACCTGCGGGTGATAATTTACAATACAGGGCTGTGTCCCCAGCTTTTGCAACGCTTTTTGCAGTGCCCATGCCTGCAAAGTCGCACCATAATTATGCGCGCTGTGAAATGTGATAACTCCTGTCTTCATACACTCTTCCCTCCCTCACGGATTCTGTCAAGAATCCGGTCAATCTCAAGAACCTCCGACTCCGTGATCATGCGCTTAGTTTTTTCCTCATCAAATGCCTTGCAGGAAATCTTTTCAATCTCACTGTTTCCCACTACATAATTATAAAGTGCTAAATGTTCTATTACATATCTCACACCTTTTCGATATTCCCGCCTCTGCTGATACAGAATATCCCGGTAAGAGAGGAAATTATATATTTTCGGCACAGCAAAACACCCACAAATATGATGTATCAGGCGATCGCGGCTGCTCATATTGACCAGATAATCAATACGGATATTTCCAAAATACTTCTCCTTCTCAATCTGCGCTAAATGATTGATCTGCTGGTCGGTTCTCCTCCCGTAAATCTGGAAGCGGAACGCAAAAATACAGGCGATCCGGCTTTTTATTGTATAGTTTACATCAAACATCAGCGGAAGATACCCAATCTCCCTCTCAAACAGTGCAAGCTTGCGGCTGGCTCCCTTTACATTCTGCGATTTCATACAATAAAAATAATTGTAATGCTCCCGGTCAAGTTCATTCAGACGTTCAATCATCTTTGTTGTGCCCGGTCCCTTGGTCAGCGTATTGATCATAATCAGCACATTTTTCTTGCCGTTACCAGGAAGCTTCTCCACTGAAAAATTCGGCTTTTCGCCAAGAAAGAGAAATTCACAGACGGATTTCGCTGTATCCTCACGGTCATATGGACAGTAAGTTTTTCGAAAATTTTCGTAGGAGACCGGTGTTTTATCATTGATCTTCTCTATCAGCTCCTCCACTGTGTCCGCCTGCGGGAACTCGATGGTGTCCAGATCAATATACATTCCCCGATCGCTTAAATACTCTTCGCGGTCGTACGTAAAGAGAATAATCTTTTTGCCGGAGACTGCATAGTCGAACATAATGCTGGAATAATCCGTGATCAAAAGGTCGGTGGCATTTAAAAAATCATAGGTCTCGTACTCTTCCGGGAACGGTCGAATATGCTCGAAATCCTCATAGTTTAGCCCCTCCTTAACATACGGGTGCAGTTTTACAAAAAGGATCTGTCCCTCATTTAATACTCCGTCAATATCATAGAGATAATTTCCGATCTCCTCAATCTGTTTTTTATTTTCCTTTTTGCTGAGCAACCCTCTCCAGGTCGGCATATATGCCATTACCTGCAGATCGGAAAGCCCCAGCTCGTCGCGGATTATATCCCTTCGCTCCTCGCCAAAAAAGGCTGAATTTCGCGGGTAGCCGGAGAGCAGAATCTCACCCTGGAAAAGTTCGCGGATCATATAATCGTCAAGAAAAACATCCCTGGAAAACTCGTTTTGGTAGAGAAGATAATCGGCGATCATAAAATTGCGCTGTACATTGCCCAGGGCGTACTCACGCTGGGGCACGATGCGCCCCATTGCCTTTAGCGGCGTGCCGTGCCAGGTGTTCAAATACACCTGCTCTTTCCGCTTGATATAGTAACTTGCGAAACTGGTATCCGTAATCAGGTATTTTGCCGTCGCAAGCATCTTTAAATACGCGGTGGAATTGTAAGGCAGGAATTTAACAAAATCAATGCCATACCGCGAAAACCGCTCCTTCCAGCCCTCCACCAACTCCTCTTTTATCGTTAAATAGACTTCCAGGGAGCGGAATTTTTCCTCCCGCATCGCAAGAAGCATATAGAAAATATTTCCCGCCACATCATCCCCGTGCTTCGACTCAAAAAGCACCTGATTCTCGGAAACTGGAAATTTTAAATAGTATTTTGTGTACTCCACATCGCGCGGGAGAGAAAAGAGTTTTAAGAAACTGCTCTTCTCCTTTAAATAGCGCAGCTTGTTTTTGCGCTTGAAAAAATTTTTGCATTTCCTCTTCAGTTTGGTAAAAAAATGCCTTGCTTTAAGATTCACCTTCAGAAGAACCAGAGGAGTTTTTTCGCGTATTGAAAGTCGGCGCAGCATCTTGCGCTTACTTTTGTAGAGCGGCAACATCCGCTTGCTCGCGGCGGAGGCAGTATATTTTAAATAGCGGTTTTGCTGCCAGCCGGAAAAATTCTTCTCAAGATAATCCATTATCGCAACCACAAGCCGCCGTTTTAGATCGATCATCCCCCGATTCTCAAAAGATTGTTTTCTCTCACTGTCAAAAATCAGGTTAAGGCGCAGCAGGAGATGGCGCACGCAGATATATTCAATCTCCTCGTAAAACTCCGTAAAATGCCCGTTCGCTTTTAAGCTGTCCACCATCATGGTAAGTGCCGGAATAATATCCAGCGTCTTTTCACTCAGTGAATTTAAAAAACTTGTCGTCGAAGCCCTGCGGTAATTGTAGAGGCGGTTCTGCAAAACACCGATGCGTTTCGCATCGCACATCACCGGGTACATGATCGCCAGATCCTCAAAGCGCAGCCCCTGCGGAAAAGGATGCTTTGCAATCAGTTCCCTGCGGTAGAGCTTGTCCCAGGGGAACGGGGAGATATGCACCAGTTCAAATTTATTTTCATACAAATTGAAATCGGTTTCATAATTTACCGTATAGACCTTGCTCCTTGTGCGCACTAATTTTTTGGTCAGCGGTCTCTCCCTCACATCAAAATACCGGCACAGGACAACATCGTCATCTCCCTCCACTGCCTTTTCATATAAGAGTTCACACATATCCGGCTCAATAAAATCATCGCTGTCCACAAAAAGAATATATTCCCCGATAGCCTTTGAGACTCCAAAATTTCTCGCATAACTTACGCCCTGATTTTCAATATGATATACATGCAAAATCTCCCGGTAATTTTTCTCATATTCTTGCAAAATCTGCATCGATTTATCTGTACTTCCATCATTTACTGCAATGACTTCAATCCCTTCAAGTGTCTGTCCAAGTACGCTTTCAAGGCATTCGCTCAGATAATTTTCCACATTATACACCGGTATTACAATACTTATTTTTATATCTGGCACAACCTTCCCTCCTGCTTTTATTGTTTCCACTCCCTGCCACACTGTTAAAATTCCATCGATTTTTTCTTTTATTATGTAACCATAGTTTTGTTCATTATACTCTACTTTTATTTCACAAGCAAGATTTTTCTGAATAAACGAACAAATTTTCGATTTTTTTGTTTAGTGATTGCGAAATGCTAAGAGGTTGTGCTATACTACTACCGGATAAACTATTGAAAAGTGAGGAATCTTAATGGAACAGTATAACGGCAGTCAGATTGTAGTTTTGGAAGGGCTTGAAGCGGTGCGCAAGCGTCCTGGGATGTATATTGGAAGCACTGGTACAAGAGGACTTCACCATCTGATTTGGGAAATTTTAGATAACGGAATCGACGAGCACTTGGCAGGTTACTGCAAGCAGATCGATATTGTGATGAAAAAGGATGGTGGGATTACCATCACCGACCATGGCAGGGGAGTTCCGACCGACATCCATCCGACCAAACATATCCCGACAGCGCGCGTAGTCTACACTATTTTACATGCAGGCGGAAAATTTGGGGGCGCGGTCTACAAAGTATCCGGTGGTCTGCACGGGGTGGGAGCCTCGGTGGTCAACGCTCTCTCCTCCCATATGATCGTCGAGATCAAACGCGACGGCAAAATCTACCGGGATGAGTACAAAGACGGCGGACATCCGATCACGGAGTTAGTGGATGGACTGCTGCCCGTTGTCGGCAAATGCAACAAATCCGATACGGGCACACGCGTCACTTTCTACCCCGACAATACAATTTTTGAGACCGTGGAATTCAAGGAGGAGACTATCTGCAAGCGTCTAAAGGAAGTTGCTTACCTAAATAAGGGGCTGAAACTTACCTTTGTCAATGAATATACCGGTACCACAAAGACTTATGAGGAGGCTCAGGGGATCAAAAGTTTTGTTTCCTATCTAAACCGCGAGGCAAATACACTGCACCCGGAACCTATCTATATTGAAGGGACAAGCGGGGAGATCGAAGTGGAGATTGCCTTTCAGTACACCGACAATTTCACTGAGCAGATCAATTCCTACTGCAACCGCATCAATGTGGTGGACGGCGGCACGCTGGTAACAGGCTTTAAGACGGCACTCACGCGCGTGATGAACCAGTATGCAAGGGAGCTTGGCTACTTAAAAGAAAAGGATGAGAACTTAGACGGGCGCGATATCCGCAATGGAATTGTAGCCATCCTCTCCATCAAGCATCCCGACCCGCAGTTTGAGGGACAGACCAAAACAAAGCTTGGCAATACCGATGCAAAAACCGCTGTGGACGATGTATTTTCAACGCAGGTGGCGCGCTACCTGGACAAAAACATTGAAGTCCTAAAGACCATTCTCGACAATTCCATGCGCTCATACAGTGCCAGAAAAGCCGGGGACAAGGCGCGCAGTGCAGTATTAAAACAGTTAAACGACGTGGATACCAAGAGCAAACTCGCCTCCTGCTCCTCAAAAAAGCCGGAGGAATGTGAGGTCTACATTGTCGAGGGCGACTCCGCGGGCGGCACGGTAAAGACTGCGCGAAATAGAAAGACCCAGGCTGTGCTTCCGCTGCGCGGCAAGATCCTAAATGTCGAGAAAGCGACACTCGACAAGATTTTAGTCAACAATGAAATAAAGACCATGATCGCCTCATTTGGCTGTGGGATTGGAGATGATTTTGATATTACGAAATTACGTTATAACAAAATTATTATTCTGACCGATGCCGATGTGGACGGCGCGCATATCAGTACATTGCTTTTAACCTTTTTCTATCGCTTTATGCCGGAGTTAATTACCAACGGCAAAGTATACCGGGGAATGCCGCCGCTCTACAAAGTAGAGTACGAGGGAAACGAGAAGGGCAGAAAGAAGAAAAAATCCCAGTATCTTTTTGATGATTTTGAATTGGAAAAATTCCGCAAAAGCGGGAAGAAAATCCTTGCCCTGCAGCGTTACAAAGGGCTTGGCGAGATGGACGCAAGCCAGCTCTGGGAGACGACGCTAAACCCGGATACCAGAATACTCGCACAGGTCTCACTCTCGGATACTGTGGAGGCGGACGAGGTCACATCCTTGCTTATGGGCAGTAATGTGCCGCCAAGGCGCGCATTTATTGTTGAGGAAGCAAAATATGCGAAACTGGATTTCTGATCCGCTGGATATTTTTTAAGAGGATTTAGTAAGAAAGGATTTTATCTATGAAGACGGACAATATTATACAGCTTGATTTTTCGGAAGAGATGAAGACCTCCTATCGCAACTATGCGATGAGTGTAATTATCGACCGCGCACTGCCGGATGTGAGGGATGGCTTAAAGCCGGTGCAACGGCGCATCCTCTACTCAATGACCGAACTTGGACTTGACCCGAAAAAACCGCACAGAAAAAGTGCCCGCATCGTCGGTGATACCATGGGTAAATACCACCCGCACGGCGATTCTTCCATCTATGATGCTCTGGTACATATGTCGGAAGAATTTTCGATGCAGATCCCACTGGTGGATGGGCATGGCAATTTTGGCTCGCTCGACGGCGATCCTCCTGCCGCGATGCGCTACACGGAGGCGCGTCTGTCTGAGGGCGCGATGGCACTGCTTGACCATCTCGATCAGAACCTGGTCGAATTTATGCCAAATTTTGACAATAGTGAAAAAGAGCCAAAAGTTCTTCCCGCAATGCTGCCAAATCTCCTGATCAATGGCACAACGGGCATTGCTGTCGGGATGGCAACCAATATGCCACCACACAACCCCTCCGAGGTGATCAACGCTGTTATCGCCTATATGGACAAGCCGGAGATCACCGTTTCCGAGCTGATGAACTATGTGCCGGGACCGGATTTTCCAACGGGCGGCACGGTGGTAAATGGCAATGACCTTCTAAATATTTACGAGACTGGGGAGGGCAAGATCAAAATTCGCTCCGCAATCGAGATCGAGCCTTCCGACGGCGGGCGCAAAAACATTGTGATCACGCAGATCCCCTTTCCCTCGGCAGGAAATAAGATGAAACTGGTGGAGAACTTAGTTTCCTTAATGAAGGACAAGGTCTTTGACGAGATCTACGATGTGCGGGATGAGTCCTCCGCGGATGTGCGCATTGTCGTCGAAGTAAAAAAAGATCGCGATATTGAAAACCTTTTAAACGGTCTGTACAAAAAAAGTCCAATGGAGGATACCTACGGGGTCAATATGCTTGCCATCAAGGACAATCAGCCTGTTCTCTTCAATTTAAAGACCCTGATTGAGGAGTTTGTCCTGTTCCAGGAACAGCTCTACACCCGCCAGTATGAGCATCTGCTCGATCGGGCAGTCAAACGGCAGGAGATTGTAAACGGACTGATCCGCGCGGTCGACTTAATCGATCTGATCATTGAGATCCTGCGCGGTTCCACCTCCATTGCTCAGGCAAAGACCTGCCTTGTGCAGGGAAAGACCGAGGGAATTCATTTTAAGAGTAAGACCTCAGAAAAGACCGCCTCCTCCCTTGATTTTACTGAACGTCAGGCCGAAGCTATCCTCGCGATGCAGCTTTCCAAGCTGATTGGACTTGAACTCTTAAAGCTACATGAGGAAAATAGCGAACTCGCAAAACAGATTGAGGAGTATGGGGATATTCTTGGAAACAAGAAATCGCTCTACCGGGTGATAAAAAATAATCTGAAAAACTACAAAAAGCAGTTTAACCGCGAGAGGCTTACCAAAATCACCCACGCGGAAACCGCAAATTATGTGGAGGAAGTCCGCATCGAAGATATCTATGTGCTGATTGATAAATTTGGCTATACAAAATGTGTTGATACTGCTACCTACTCGCGCACGACGGAGGAAAATCTAAGAGAGTATGTGCATATTATCCGGATGAAAAACAATGACAAACTCTGCCTGTTTACCAGCGAGGGGAATATGCACCAGATCAAGGCTTCCGCCATCCCCCGCTGCCGTATCCGCGACAAGGGGACGCTCGTACACAATCTCTGCAAATTAGATAAAGAAACCATACTAACCTATCTTTCCTTTGAAGAACTTTTTGAGTCACAGCTTCTTTTTGTCAGCAAACATGGATATATCAAACTGGTATCCGGAATTGAATTTGAGACAAACCGCTCCGTGATCGCCTCGACAAAACTTGAGGAGGGGGACGCGCTCGTCTGCATCGCGCCGCTTTCCGCCGCCCAGATTCTGGAAAATACCACCAAAATTATCCTGCTTACCAGAGATGGATTTTCACTGGGCTTCGAACTTTCCGAGGTGCCAGAATTAAAAAAGAACGGGCGTGGAGTTAAGGGAATCCTCCTTGAAAAGACAGATGTTGTCGTCTGTGCCGCCGCCGTCTCACCGATCACAGAAACTTTTGAATATGATGGAAAATTTTATTCCGCAAAGAAAGTTAAGAACCGTAAGCGCGGAATAAAGGGACAGAAGGCAAATCTAAATCTTTAATTGAGGGGGCGATCCGGAAAGTGATCTCGCCGTGCTGGGTACTCGTCAGTTTCGGCTAACATATTTTTTCTGTGCATTCGCATCCGTATATACAAAAAGGAAGGTGGGATACCCCTTCCTTTTTTGTATTTTTCCATTTAATTGTATGGTCTACAAGCGCGCAAAAACTGCGGTTTCCTTCTTTAAATCCTCCGCAATCGCGCGGTTCTCATCCATGCGCAAGCTGATGCGCTCCACATCCCCCGCCAGATTCTGTGTACTTTCTGCCGCACCGGAAACTCCTTTAACCCCTCCGTCGATCGCAAGTGTAATCTTGCGGATAGAGTCTGCAATCTGTTCCATCTCATTTCTCAATTTGTCCGTCTTCTCAAAAAATTCGTCCGTCGTACTCTCGATATGGATTGCCGCTTCCTCATAGCGTTTTCCCCCATCCACGAATTTCCCAAATTCTGTAAGCACTGTCTCATTTACATAGCCGATCATTCCGGAAGCACTGTCCGCAAGATTATGCACAGCATTTATCACAATACTGTTAATCTGCTGGATATGGCTCGCTGTCTCACGGCTTGAGTCCGCAAGCTGTCTAATCTCCTCAGCAACCACGGCAAATCCCCTCCCGGCATCACCTGCTCTTGCCGCCTCAATGGAAGCGTTTAGAGCTAATAGATTCGTCTGTGAAGAAATATTTAAAATATCGTTGGTTAAACTGTTGACCTGATCAACACTCTTTGAGTCCTCTATCGCCTGGTTTAGCACCCCTCCGATCTCCTGTACTCTCCGATCAGCCTCCTCCATGCTATTCCTGGCATCCTGCGCGATCGCCCCGGCATCCTGGCGCATCTTCTTCGCATAGTTGTTCATCTCCCCCGATTTGTCCGCAATACGATTCACATTCTCCTGAATCACAGAAGTGTTTTGATTGATTGTACCTGTCGAGTTTGAAACATCCTGCATGGTCGCGGACAGATGCTCTGTAACTGCCGAGAGATCGGAGGCACTGTCCTTTGAGGTATTTACACTTAAAAGTACCTCACGCACAACAGATTCCATGCGCTCCGAATTCCCGGAGATCGTTTTTAATATCTGCTGGAGTTTTTCGATAAAAGTATTAACCCCACCCCCAAGTGCGGCGATCTCATCATTATACCGAAGAGTTAATCGGCGTGTCAAATCACCCTGGCTATGCCCAATGCCCGATGTGATTTCCTCCAATTCCCTCTTTGCTAAAGAGATCGGCTTTACCACGCGCACAAAAACAATTGCGATCGCAACGGTCAGCGCGAGAACACTGACAATGATCGTGCCAATATTTTCGGCGAGCGAAGTCTGATACACCTCTCCAAGTTTTATGCGTGCCTGCGCGGACTGCTCTGTAAGCTTATCCATCATCTGCTGTAGTATATTTAAGATTGAACTCCCATATTTTTCCAAATCTCCATTGGCAACCACATAGGCTTCCGTTGTTTTCCGGTCAGCACTCATCGCTACTAAGTAAAGAATAGTCTGTTTAAACTGAGCGTAAGTCTCCATTAATTCATTCATCGATTGTCCGCTGAAGGTCTCAAACTCTGCCAGTTTCTCATCAAGATCTGCTTCCCGCTCCTTAATCCCTTCCACCACATTGATCATTGTATCAAAATCCATTGCCAAGATATGGGTCAGTGCCATCTTATGTATATTTTGCACTGACTTTTGAATTTCCGAGAGTTTATCTGTCCCCGCCATATAATGATCCACAATATTCGATGCATTTGCATTTACATTTTTTATATTACGAATCTCCATAATATTTGAGATCACGGATACAATTCCAAGAATCAACATCGGGACTACGATCATTATCTTAATGCTGCTCTGTCTTTTTGCCATTCCTCTTCCTCCTCATTTTAAATTCCCCGCTGTTTCCGGTATCAGTAAAGCGAAGTGATCCCCTTTACCATCTCATCTAAAATATCCTGGAGATTGCGGTTTTCCGGATTCTTAGCAGCCATAAGTTCCCCAAATTTCTGCGTAGGTTCCCAGTAATTCCCGCCAATGGATTGAAGGCTTGAAAACTCTGACTGGGAAAGAATCGCTTTGATGGCAGGCGAAGCGGCAATCTCATCGCTTGAGGAAGCCAAGATATTGGATGGTCCCTGCCCTCTGCGCACAAAACGCAGCGTCTGACTCTCCTCGTTTGTCATAAAATCCGCCAGTTTCTGCGCCCATTCTGCCTGTTTTGAATAGGCGTTAACTCCCACCATTTTATAGCCGGCAAAAGAGGCCATCTGCACCTGACTTCCCCCACAAGTATAGGTTGGAAGTTTTGCTGCGCCATAATTTTCTCCCCAGGTCTCGGCGATCACAACGGAATCCCAGACACCGGAAACCCCCGCGATCGCTGTGTCATCCTTGATCCTGTCCACAAACTGTCCGGAAGGATCCAATGCCCCGCTGCTCGCGATTGCAAGCATTCCCTTTGCAACATCCATACCGGTAATCTCTGTATCCGTTGCATTCCAATCGCATTGGTTGGATACCCCATCCTCACTTAAGCCGACACTAAGCCCCGTCCCACCAAAAAAACTATACAAATACCAGCCAGAACTCCAATCCATCACAAATTTTTTGCCCTTTGCTTTGGCTTTGCGCAAAAGACTGTCCATGGATTTTATATCCTCATCGCTGAGATATGCCTTGTTGTAATACAGAAAATATCCATTGTCCGCCGTCATCGGATAGGCGTACAGCACACCGTTTACCGAAGCGGCTTCACAGGCAGCTTCGACATTATTCTTTCGCACTGTGTCCGCATCTTTTACAGGAGCTAACATCCCCGCCGCTACCATAACACGGAGCTGATCATCCGCAAATGCAAACACATCCGGTCCGTACCCGTCAATAAGTTTTCCAAACAGTGCATCCTTACAGTTCGCTTCACTCTGATATTCCACAGTGATATTAAAGGTCTGCGAATTGTACTGTGTCTTAAATCCTGCGATCAATTCCTCTAATAATTCTGCATCCTCCTCCGCTCCCCACAGGGTAAGTGAAATGGTTTCACTTCGCTTAACCTCCTCCTGCGGCTGTAACTGTTCTTGTGGCTGCGCGCTGTCACCACAGCCATAAAAACTGATGGCTGTGATCAGTCCCGCCAGCAAAACAACGTAAAATCCTGTCCTATTCATGTTTATTCCTCCTGTGACCTATTATTAGGGCTGCCTCGTTTTTAGGTTAAAAAAGGAGGCAATGGATCTACTGTTTCCAGTATACCATACCTCCTACCCTTTCTCAATATTTTTTCCTATCAGGTTCGCCATTCCGATTATCTAGCTGGAATTTTCTAATATTTAGCGCAATAGATCGCTCTTCTGCCCCATAATCATATTTTCCCATTTTTTTCCATATAATCTACCAACCATTCTTCTGTCTCAAAAAACGTTTCTTTTTTTGAGCAGGAATTCTTTAAATAAAAAGGGGGATTCTATGGAAATTTATGTTGTGAAACAGGGGGATACCGCCGCTTCTATCGCCGCCAACACCGGTGTACCGCTCTCCTCCATTCTTTTTAACAACCAGCTCACCTACCCGTATCGCCTAACTGTTGGGGAAGCTCTGTTAATCTCCTACGACGGGGACGAAAACCGGCAGGTTATCACTACTAACGGCTATGCCTACCCACATATCAATCAGGATACTCTGCGTCAATCACTGCCATATATGAGCGCGCTCTCCATTTTTTCCTACGGCTTTACCACGGAGGGAGGGCTGATCCCGCCCAAAATTGATGATACTTTCCTTATCAATCTTGCCAAAAGCTACAATTCACGCCCGGTGCTTACCCTTACCCCGATCGATGCTTCCGGGACATTCAATAATAATCTGATCACTGTCCTTGTACACAATCCAGAAGCGATTGCCCGCCTAATTGAAGAACTCGGTGTTCAAATTACTTCCCGCGGCTTTGAGGGGGTCGATATTGACTTTGAATATATCCTGCCGACTGACCGCGTTGCTTTTGCTGAATTTGTAGCTGCTGTGCGCCGCTCCATCAACGCACTTGGCTTTCCAGTTTCTGTCGCACTCGCGCCGAAAACTTCCGATAACCAGAAAGGGCTTTTGTATGAGGGAAAAGATTATGCACTACTTGGAGAGGCGGCAAATTCTGTGTTGCTTATGACCTATGAGTGGGGCTATACTTACAGTGTACCAATGGCTGTAGCTCCGATCGACAAAGTTCGTCAGGTCGTCGAATATGCGCTGACCCGGATCCCGGCGGAAAAAATTGACCTTGGCGTGCCAAACTATGGCTACGACTGGCCGCTTCCCTATGTTTCCGGCACGACCCGTGCCACCTCGATCGGCAACCTAACCGCCAGGGAACGCGCCGTAGAAAACGGTGTTGCCATCCAATTTGACGAAACGGCAAAGAGTCCCTGGTACACCTATCAAAAAGACGGCATCTCCCATGAAGTCTGGTTCGAGGATGTGCGCAGCTACCAGGCAAAATTCGCGCTAGTAACGGAGTACGGACTGCGGGGCATTGGCTTTTGGCAATTAATGCGCCCAAATTTGCCAGGATTTCTCTTAATGTCCGGGACATTCTGGATTCAATAACCCCCCTGTCCCACTAATTTCTCTCGCATTGTGCGCGCAGTTTTAACAATATCTTTTTCTCAAGCCTTGATACCTGTACCTGACTGATTCCAAGCTCTGCTGCGACCTCGTTTTGTGTGCGCTCCTCAAAATAGCGCATTCTTAACAGTCGCTGCTCGGAATCCGGCAAACTCTTTAGTAATTCAGAAAGCAACATATGGTCAAGGAGCTTTTCTTTTTCCACGTCGCTTCTCTCCCCCATGCCGGAAAGTCTGCCCGTGCTGCCGCCCGCCCCCTGGACAATCTGATCCACCATATAGATTTCGCTGCCATCCCCCTGGTAGACTGTGCGATAGATAGAATCTACCTCCGCCCCAGCCTCCATCGCCATAACAATATCCTCTCGCTTTAGTTCTGTTGCGGCGGCGATCTCATCCAAAGTCGCCTCCCTGCCAAGCCTTCGCTCCAAAACTTCACACGCCTGACGAATCTTCCAGGCGTTTTCCTTCATTGTGCGGGAAACTTTTACCAGCCCGTCATCCCGCAAAAAACGCCGTATCTCTCCGGTGATCATCGGCACCGCATAAGTAGAAAACTGCACGTCAAAATTCAGATCAAATTTATCGATCGCCTTCATCAGTCCGATGCTGCCAATCTGAAAAAGATCGTCCGCCTCATAACCGCGGCCTAGAAACCTGCGCACAATACTCCAGACCAGCCCGATATTTTCCGTAATCATCTGCTCTCTTGCCGCCTTATCCCCCTGCTTACACCGCGCCAGCAACAAACTCTGATCCACCGCCATCTGCCACCCCTCTGCTGATTTTCTTCTTCATTCTCACCAGTGTGCCGCAATTTTTTTGTGAACACACAAAGAGTTCATCCATAAATGCCTCCATAAAAGCAAAACCCATGCCGGAGCGCTCCATATCCGGTCTGGTCGTGTACATCGGCTCCATGGCAGCCACCACATCTATTATCCCAGCTCCCCAATCCTCCACCTCAATACAGACCTCCTCGTTTTGAATGGCAAGACGCATACAAATCATCCCGCTTTCCTCTCCGTACCCGTGAATAATCGCGTTAGTCACTGCCTCCGAAACTGCCGTCTTAATATCTGACAGTTCCTCCAATGTAGGGTTTAACTGTGCGACATACGCAGCTGCAACCATGCGCGCAAAACTCTCATTCTTTGACTGAGCAGAAAATTCTACACATACACCATCTTGCATTTTTTCATTATAATAACCGTGCTTTCCTTCCCGCTCCATCCCTGCCTTAATTTCCTTACTGCACTCTTTTTGTGGGAGTGCCTTCCGCTTTCCTGCAATACTGATCACGCCCTGAATCTGTTCCATTGTTATTACCCTCCTTTTTCTCCCTTCCTCCCGCCGCATCGCACCGGGCTGTTCTTAATCTCTGATCTCTCCGCTCCCTCTTTTTCCGCCCAACGCCTTAACCGCTTCCTCCCTGCTCTCAAAACGCGGCATAATCCGATAGAGTCCGGACAAAGTAAGAATCCGGTCAATCTCCACACTGATCCCACAGCAGGCAATGTTTCCCCCCTGAAAGATCACCCGCTTGTATCGCCCCATCACCACGCCAATCCCGGAACTGTCCATAAAGCGAATCTTAGAAAAATCAAAGAGAAGATGCAGCGCACCACTCTTCTCAATCCAATAATCCGCCTCCTCGCGCACACGCACTGCGCAGCAGTGATCCAGCTCCTCAACGGGCGTGATCACCAGCACATTGCCGCACCGCTCATACTCCGCTCCCACCTCATATTGCTGTCGCTCCATAACAAATTCTCCTTTCTGCTGATTTTATGTCCTTTTATGTCGAGCGAAAAGAAAAGA
The DNA here is from genome assembly GCA_910577165.1 of uncultured Lachnospiraceae bacterium. Classification (GTDB taxonomy): domain Bacteria; phylum Bacillota; class Clostridia; order Lachnospirales; family Lachnospiraceae; genus RGIG4057. The sequence continues at coordinate 19,235 of CAJTLX010000009.1, read as the reverse complement.
GGCTAGCTTTTCGCTGTCCTCTTTTCCCTGGTACCTTATTTTTTATTCTTCCATCCCCATCTCTCCAAGCCTTGTCCTTGCATAGCGGGCAAGGGAGGAGGAAGGAAACTCCGCAAGCAATTTTCGGTAATATTCTGCCGCCTGCTCGTTCGCATCCATTAACTGGTAAGATTTTCCAAGATAGTAATAACAGGAATCATTGATAAACCCATAATCACAGGCGGCTTTAAGATATGCCGCCGCCTCCGCATACGCCCCGTTATCATGTGCTTCGCGTCCTTTCGTGTAGGCCGGAGATGCCGCGCGCGCAAAGATCTCTGTCTTCATCTTCTCAGTCAGTGCCTTGGCATCCTCATTTTCCATCCGGGCAGTATCAAGTTCAGCAAGCCTGCCAGCAAGATCCAAGATCCTGGAAGAATTTTCATTTTCCCCCTCGATTGCGATATACTCCTGCAATACCGAAAACAGATCATCATACATCTGTCTATCATACTCCGGCACAACAATCTCGGAAAGTTCTCTCTGCACTTCCTCGTACTTTGTCTTCCACAGCTGTGCCTCCTTTTCCAGCGAAGTGAGAGTCGCTTCCTTGATCCGCAGTTCACTGCTGTAATCAAGCTGATCCTTTTCAAACTCAGCACGGATATTTTTTCTTGCGGTTGGCACAATCAAAATGAACGTTACCAAAATGCCCACCAGCGTTCCAACGACCAGCATAACCCAAGCCATAACATTTGGCTTGTCCTCGCTGTAATTACCAGCGGTAGAAAGGCGCACACCCCCCTTCATCTCATCGATCGCCAGTTCATTCTCGCCTGCGGACTCTGACTCCTTCTGTCCCTGTGCAGTCGGAGTAATTTCCTTTAGATAGCGCAGCGTTGTCGTGTTTGCCACATCAATTTGCGCCGCGTAATTCAGCTGTTTTCTCGCGCGTTCTTTCTGCCCGGTGTGAATGTACAAAAGTGCCAGAAGCTGCCTTGCCCGAATAAAGTTCGGATGCAGGCTTATCACTTTCTTTAACTGTAAGATTGCCATATCATCCCCGCCCTGTCTCGCAGCGTCCAATGCAATATTGTATTTCTTGATGGCCTGATTCACCGCGTCAAATTTTGCCGGACTGCTCTGAATTTGCTCTATATAATAATCTGCGCGGTTATTTTCCGGCTGAAAATGTTTGCTGACCACCCATTCTCCAAGTGCCGCCACCGTCTCTCCCAACTCAAAATATACCAACCCTAACAGATTTCGCGCCATGGTATTGCGCTTGTTTATCTCAAGACTTTTCTTTAACATCTGGATGGCTCCGCTTAAATCCCGCACATTTGCACGGGAAAGCCCCCGATTGTAATATAAATTGGAAGACTGCATTATCTTTTTGTATACTGTCAGCTCCGCTCCGCAGGAATCACAATATGTAATCGCCCCCCGGATCTTATTGCCGCAACGTGGACATATCATGTTCTTTCCTCATCTCTCCTTTAATCCGCCCTCTGGTTCTTTTTGTCCCTTAAAATCCTGTCTAAAATATCAGAAAGATCGGTCAGGTCATTATTATAGATCGCCTCCTCTGCCTCGTCCACTTCCAAACTCGGCTGATATGTCGCCAGTTCCTTTTCAAAATTTATCATATCCGCCATTCCTTTCCTGTTTATTTGATCCATTGTCAATACATTCTATAACTATAACGATTCTTGAGAAAAAAATCAATACTCTGCGCAAAAATCGGTCGGGCAAATCTCGTATTTCCCGACCGATTTCCTGAAAAACTGCACTTCTGCCTCTTTAAAACTGCGATTTAAAAACAAGATTATATAGATGGCAATTAATTATTGCCATCTGCGCCGAACACGGTCACTTGCGACATTTACCGGTTCGTGCGAGTGCGCATCCCCGGAGGGCTATAGATCTGGCAATTATTTAATGCCAGATCTATAGTCCTAGTTGGAATAGAGACGGATCTCATTATCCTTCTTTTTGAGCGTCACGCCGTTTAATGTCTCTTTAAACTGATACTGCACACCATTCATGCGCACGCGCGTCCCAGGATAAGCACATTGGCGCACAACAATCTTTGCGTCCTGCGCAAGTTCAATCTTCTCAAGCAGCTTCTGACGCTTTTGCAGATTTTCGTTTATCTGGCTGTCAAGCGAAATCTTAAAGCGTGTCACCTGCATTCTTCTCTCCTGTGAGGCGCGTGGCTCCAATTTTGGATCTTTTGGAACCTGTAGGAGAGAGAGTACTTTTGTTGTCTTTTCCAGCTGCTCTGCAAGTGATTTGTACTCAACTTCTAATTTTTGTAAATTCTTTTCAAGTTCGTCGCTCTTGCCCGCAATCAGCTCGGACTGTACCTCCGCGACATTGCCCACCGTCGTGACTTCAAGTGCGCGCCCCGCATAGACTGTACCGCCAAGAATCACACCATGCCGCCCCGCCACGACAACATCCTCCCCCGCCTCCACAATACAGCTGAGTACGGAGTTCGCATTGACATTCTTTCCGGCCATAATCTTTGTCTGCTCAAAAAATTTTCCAGAAACCGAACCCTTACAGGAGACAAGTCCTTTGCCCCCGCCCTGCATCCCGCAGGTAAGCACGATATCCTTCCCGGCGTAAAGTTCGCACCCCTCGACGGCACCCTGCACTGTGAGCGTCCCGCCCGCGCGAATCTTTCTTCCACTTGTCACATTGCCGTGTATCAAAACATCCCCGTCAAACTCAATATCGCCGGTCAGCACATCAACATCCTCCTTGATCTCAAGGAAATTTTTTATATTGATCCGACCATTCTCCATCTCAATCCGGCCGCTTATCGTCGCCATATAGGTGCGTTTGTCTTCCGAAGTACAAAATCCCTTGCCCTTGATCTCCGGCAATTCCCTGCCGTCCCTTGCGGGCAGTTCCCGCCCCGCTAAATCCCAGCCGGGCTTTCCTGGTGCTGCCGGCGTGTAGCGCGCAATGATCGCTCCCTCCTTAACTGTCGGGATCGTCGTCATCATCCGATAATCCACTGATCCGTCCGGCAAAACCTTCGGCTTTCTATTCGTCTCCGCATCAAAAAGGAACTCGTAATGTCCCTCCTGCCCCTCCTTGGCGGGCTGACCAAATGCAATGGCTATCTTTGCAAAATAAATTTTATCGGTGAGCATCTTTTTGATTCTCTCTTCACGGACACCCTTTCGAATCCCGTTCTTCGCAAGCAATTGCAGAACCGTGTCCATATCGTAGTTCGTATGTTCTGGCGGCGGGCACAAGTACAGTTCTGCCGACATCCAGTCTTCACTAATCAATACCTTGGAACCCTTTTCCAACCACTCCAGCATTTCTAAATTACCCATAGACATCCCCCGCCTTTCCCTTATAGCAAAGTATATTGTTATAGGAAATGAACAAAATACTTGCATTTTGATTCGTTTCCTATGCCGGACTTACACCACAAAGCGGCATATTTTCTATGCAAATCCGTGCGCATCCCCGGAGGGTTTATAACAAACGACAAATATTTTTGTCGTTTGCTATAGTTTTATTCTACTACAATTTCATCTAAATTTCCACTGTTTATTTAATATTTTTTTATTTTTAAGAATCTTTGCCAAAAGATATTTTTTTTGCAGAGAATTTAATAATTTTTCAGAAAAAATATCTATATATCTGGCATTAAATAATTGCCAGATATATAGCCCTCAGGGGATGCGCACTCGCACGAATCGGTAAATGTCGCAAACAACCGTGCTTGGCGCAGATGGTGATAATCAATCACCATCTATCTAAATTGTGGTCTTTGTAAAATGAGACAGCCGCTCCTGTACCTGCACAAGCATATCACTGTACTTTTTCCGCTTTTCTTTCTCCTCGGCAAGCTTTTTCTCCGGAGCCTTATTTACAAAATTTGGATTTGAAAGCATCTTGTCCGCACGCGCGATCTCTGCCTCCAGACGCAGTTTCTCCTTATTTAACCGCTCTACTTCCCTCGCGATATCCACCAGATCGGAAAATGGCATATAGATCGTTGCCTGAGGAATCACCGCCGAGACTGCGTCCGCATCAATCCCCGTTTTATCCTCTCTAATCTTTACCTCACTCGCATAGGCAAGCGGCGCGAAAAATACCCTGCCCGCCGCAAAAATATCGCGCACCTTCCTGCTCTCCGAAACAATATAGACCGTCGCCTTGCGCGCGGGTGGCACATTCATTTCCGTGCGCACATTGCGGATAGCCTTGATCGCCTCTTTCATCTGCTCCACAGCTTCTTCCTCCCCGGCAAAATATCTTTCCTGCCGATACTTTGGCCATTCGGAAATCATAATGGACTCATTCTGCGAAAGAACACCCTCCGCCTCCTTTAATGTGCAGAAAATTTCCTCTGTCACAAACGGCATATACGGGTGCAAAAGTTTTAGTGCTATCGTCAGTACCTCGCGCAGTGTCCAGATTGCCGCCGTCTTTGTCGCCACATCCTCCCCGTACAGGCGCGGCTTTACCATCTCAATATACCAGTCGCAGAACTCCTCCCAGATAAAATCGTAGATCTTATCCGCCGCAATGCCCATCTCAAAACGCTCCAAATTATCAGTTACATCCCGCACCAGCGCGTTTGCCTTAGAGAGAATCCAGCGATCCTCCTGCTTTAATGTCCCTTCCTCCACCTCTAAAACGCGCGGGTTAAGCCCCCGCTCTTCCATCTGCGCCATATTCATCATAATAAAGCGCGACGCATTCCAGACCTTGTTTGCAAAATTGCGGCTCGCCTCCACTCTCTCCCAGTAAAAGCGCATATCATTGCCCGGCGCATTTCCGGTAATCAACGTAAAGCGCAGCGCGTCCGCGCCGTACTTGTCAATTACCTCTAACGGATCAATCCCGTTGCCTAACGATTTACTCATCTTTCGCCCTAATGAATCTCTCACAAGCCCGTGAAAGAGCACGGTCCGAAACGGTTTTTTGCCCATATGCTCATAACCCGAAAAAATCATGCGGATCACCCAGAAGAAAATAATATCATATCCGGTGACAAGAACACTTGTCGGATAAAAATATTCCAGATCCTTTGTTTTCTCCGGCCAGCCAAGAGTTGAGAACGGCCAGAGCGCGGAGGAAAACCAGGTATCAAGTGTATCCTCATCCTGTCTGATATGCGCGCTGCCACATTTCGGGCAGATTTTAGGCGCATTCGCCGCCTTTGCCACAACAATCTCCCCGCAGTTATCACAGTAGTAGGCAGGAATTCGATGTCCCCACCAGAGTTGTCTGGAAATACACCAATCCTTGATATTGTCCGTCCAGTTATAGTAAATTTTTTCCATTCTCTCCGGAATCAGTTCCACTTCCCTTTTCTTTACTGCCTCCACCGCAGGCTTTATCAACTCATCCATCTTTACAAACCACTGCGGCTTAATTAGCGGTTCCACTGTTGTCCCACAGCGATCATGTGTGCCGACATTGTGACTGTAATCCTCAATGCGCACCAAGAGCCCCATCGCGTCAAGTTCTGCAACAATCTGTTTGCGCGCCTCATAGCGATCCAAACCCTCAAATTTTCCGCCATTTGCGTTGATCGTCGCATCATCATTCATGATATTGATCTCCGGCAAATGATGACGTTTACCGACTTCAAAATCGTTCGGGTCATGTCCGGGCGTAATCTTTACCACACCCGTCCCAAAATCTTTCTCCACATAGGAATCAGCAATAATCGGGATCTCACGGTCAACAAACGGAACCTTCACCATCTTTCCCACCAGATGCGCATAGCGTTCATCCTCCGGGTGAACCGCGACCGCCGTATCGCCAAGCATGGTTTCCGGGCGGGTTGTCGCAAATTCAAGAAATTCTTCCGTCCCAACCACCGGATATTTAATATGCCAGAAATGTCCATTTTGCTCCTCGTACTCCACCTCCGCGTCCGAGATGGAAGTCTTGCATACCGGACACCAGTTGATAATGCGGGAACCCTTGTAGATAAGCCCCTTATCATGCATTTTGCAGAATACTTCCTCAACTGCCTCCGAGCAGCCCTCATCCATGGTAAAACGTTCTCTGTCCCAATCACAGGAGGAACCCATTTTTTTAAGCTGCTCGACAATGCGTCCGCCATACTCCGCTCTCCACTCCCAGGCGCGCTTTAAAAATCCCTCGCGCCCAAGATCCTTTTTGTCAATGCCCTCTTTTTTTAGCTGCTCAATAATCTTGACCTCGGTCGCAATGCTCGCATGGTCCGTTCCCGGCTGCCAGAGCGTATTGTAGCCCTGCATCCGCTTAAAGCGAACTAGGATATCCTGCATTGTATTGTCGAGCGCGTGTCCCATATGGAGTTGTCCCGTAATATTTGGCGGCGGGATCACAATCGTAAACGGTTCCCTTGTCTCATCCGGCTCCGCATGAAAATATTTTTTCTTCTCCCATTTTTTGTACAAACGCTCTTCGATATCCTTTGGATCATAAGTTTTTGCAAGTTCTCTCTGCATATCGATACCTGTCCTTTCTCTAATTTTTTAAATATCACATAGGGAAGTCTTTCCCTTATGTGCAAAGCACATAATCTCGCTACGCGGGGCGCGTATTGTGTTAGCAATTATCTTCCATTCGCGCCCCTGCGCATAAAAAAAATCCCCCGTCACATAAGGACGAAGGATCGTGGTACCACCTTAATTCACAGCAAAATGCCGCCTCTTACACACTTCTGGTTCTTTCCAGATTTTTACAATTTGACAATCACCGAAAAGCATTCGCCTGTAACGGGACTCCCCGTAGCACCCTACTCTTGTTCAGATGCTCTGTTTGAAAGCTACCTTCCACCACTCTTTCTGAGACAGCCTTTCAGCCAAGTGCCGTCCTCTCTGCCAGCGTTTATGATGTACTCCTCTCTCGCGCTACATTTTTCATCTCTGAATATGGTATTATATTAAGCAATCTTTTGTAAATTGTCAAGAGGAAATTTTATCGCCGCAAATTACTTTTACTTATCGGCCTTGCCGCCTGTGGTTTCCTTATCAAACCTCACCGTACCACCGTCTCAATCTTACAGCCATGTTTTTTATCCGTTTTATCATAATTGATCCCGACAAACGAAATTCTTCCAGAATATTCCTCTACCACTTGCACATAATTTTGATCCTTAATTTGTTCGATCGCCGTATCCGCTGTTTTTGCATATTATATCCGTGCGCAGACCATCAAAATCCATATATATTTTTAACGCTTTATCAGTCTCAGTTGATGTCTAATAATTTGAAAATTTCCGGCGGCGCATGGATTCCACAACGGATTTCGGATTATAGACATGACAAAATTTTATAAAATGGTACCCATCATACTAATGGTTTGTCTTTGCAAAGTCCATATCAAACCGCGTACATAATTCTTTTACTTTCCCCTCGGTAAACCCCGTATATTCCCCAAAAACATCCTGATCGGTCATCGAGTATTCCGTAAACATATTTAATGCAGAATGAACCCCCTATTTTTTACCGGCAAAATCCCCGTCATATAGACAAGCGCGACATAATCCCTGCCCTTCCAGAGATTCCGCAAAAAATCAAGATATTGCTTTTGCAGTTCTTCCGATTCCTGCCTTTTCGAACTGATTAGAAATTGCTGCATATCCAGAAAAATCACATCATATTCGTTTAAATATTTTTCAAACATTGGATCAGAGGCTATTTTCAGATCTTCAAACAATTCCTTTGAGTCACAGCCACAACTGTAATAGGCGGACAGCATTTTTAATGCCATGGATTTTCCAAAATGCCTTGATCTGCTGACACAAATAAATTTTTGCTCCGTATCCAAATATCCATTTGTCCGCGCAATCATATTTATTTTATACACATAAATTTCTTGGATTTAAATAAGTTCCCATATTTTCCCTCCTATTACAAAAAACAATCATTCTTCACCACGAAATCCCATGCTTGCCCGCAATCTCCTCGACCAGATCCGCATATGCACTATTTCCCTTCGCAATCTGGGAAAGCTCCTCCTCACACAGGGCAAGCTGACTATGATTAAATTCCAGCCGCTCCCTGATCTTTTGCCTGCGGATATTTAAATGGTGGCGCACCTCCACCATCTCCTTCTCGTCAAGCAGTGCCTCCGCCTGATAAAGCCAGATCTCCACATCCCTTACCTCCGCATTAAAAAGTTCATCCATCAGGGTTCGATTGTAATGTTCAAGTAATTCGGTACTTTTGCGGTAACGTCTCTCCTCATCCTTCGTCCGCACATATTTTTCCCAGATCACCGCAAATTCCCGGTAACTTTGCACCCTGTATTTCTCATAACTATAATCTAATGCATTTGCACAGTTGACCAGTTTTATTTTTACTTTATTTGTCAGCTGAATCACCCGGTTAAGCTTGTAATCCGACTCCCTGAGCGTCTTTTTGATCTGTCCTTCCACCACCGCGATATAGGCGGTAATCCCCGCCGCAAGTGCCAGCACTAAAAGCATCGGCAAAAACATATCTGTCTTTGTTATTAGATTGATCACTAACAGCGTCGCAAACAAAAGCACCACCAAAAAACCGCCAAAGACCGCTAGATTTTTCAAAAAAATCTTTTTGTCCTGCGCGGATTCTCTCTCGTACTCGATCACCCCGCGCTCCCCTTCTAACTGGCGCAGATCGGAATAGATCATCTCGCGGTACTGCTCCTGCTCATAGATATTTTTTAACTCGCCTGGGATCTCTTTTTCATAGCGTTCCATCGCGCGGTATTGTTCAATGGGAAGGCGTTCAGTACTATTCTGATATTTCACGCGTTCCTTTGTCAGATTTAGAATATTGCGCGCCGCATCATTTACCGCCTGCCGGTTCTCCTCCGCCATGCGATCGATCTTTTGCATATCCGTCAAATAGGAGGTCACAGCTTCATATTCTTTCTGTGAAACGGCAATCTGTCTTTTTAATTCTTCTACCTGCTCACAAACCACGCCTATAATCTGCGCTGTTTCTTCCCGGCTTAATCCCTTTTTGCTGCGCTTTAACTGGCGCAATGCCTCCCCCGCATCAAGGGTCTGTTCACCTTCTCTTTTCTTCCTCCTAAATAATCCCATTATAATGCTCCTATTTTTAGTCCCGTATATACCCTCCCAGTACCCACCATAAGGGAATAAATTTTTGTTCGCTTTGCTCCCGCAAATTTATTCCGGGATACTGTCCGGGCATATACTGATTTTACTGTGCTGCCTTGCGGTATTTTTCTTTTAGACGCTCTAAGAGTGCGTCCGCACACTGGTAATATTCCGCAACTTTCCCGTCCTCATGCAGCTTCTTCAATTTTTCAAGTTCCTGATATTCCCCGCTTTGTTCTGCCGCGTTGCGCGCGATATAGACCTCCTGCGCCACCTGCATCGTCACCTCGCTGCGCGGCGCAAGCACCTTTAACTCCTGCTCCATCCTCTCCTTGTTTCCGGACAGAGTTAAAGCGATAAAATACTGTTTCAATGTTTCGTCCGCACTGTTGTGGTCATAAGCGTCACGAAAATATTCCACGGCCTGACTGATATTGCCGGATCGCATCTTCGTGACTCCGATATTATGTAGCAGATCCCCATAAACTGTATCGGATAATTCCGACAAATTTTCGGAGAGCAAAATCTTTTGATAAAGTTTCTTTGCCTCATGTTCCCTGCCCCCCTGCCAGAGCCTGTCTGCCTTCCATTTCTCGCGCTCAAGGGGACTCTTCTCATAAAATGCGTCGTATTCCTGCAAAAATGCATTGATCTCCTGCGCATCATAGTAGTCTGCACTACAAAAACACGCCACCATCACATCCTTTGCTCCCGCGTGCGCATCGATCAAATGCCTCAGATATTCCGCCCGCGAGGTAAGCCCTAACTCCTCCCCGACAAAGCGCGTGAATTCATCAGTATAAAGTTCCTCCTGAACCTCAAACGCATTTTGATACAGGACATGACAAAGTTCCTCAATGCTTGAAACACGATCACCCGTCGCTTGAAAAACAAAGGGATTTTTTGCTTCCTCCCCCACGCAAAGTATAATTTTTCCCATGTCCGTTCCGCCTTTCATCATCTCATCAATATCTACCTTTTACAGTAACTGCTCCCAGATCCGGTGTGTTGTCCTCTCCCTGCCAAAACCGATATCCCTAAGCTGAATTACTGGAGTATCGCGATCGACATAAAAAAGAGAGAGTTCCAGGCGCAAAGTCTTATTCTCCCGCTGCATTAAATGGTCGAGGATCATCACCTCGTGCAGCGGCTCCCTGCGCATCACATGATCAACTAAAAATTCCACCTCATTCGTATCGTCCAAAATAAAGCGCAGATTCCGCTTTACCCTGCGGTAATCGCTCCCCGCCTCCGAGAGGACAAAATATTGTTCTCTTGCATCGTGATAAGCCTTCAACATAATATCCTCGCGCGTCATATTCTCTCCCAGGAAAAGATATTCCTGTGCGCTACGCTGCATAAATGCAGCGTAACAGGCTCCCCTTGCAAACAAATTTTGACCGTAAAAAACTCTCCATCCATCGCAGAGTTTTTTCATTGCCTCCATCGCCCAGCCATCGGAAAAACCAGTGCCAGTCACAAAAACCGAGGTGATGGACTGGCTGCTTAACTGTGCAAGTGCCATATTGTAAAACCAATAGGATTTGCGCTCCGCCTCCTCGTTATCAATCCCGCTCCCATAATATTCCTCAGTAAGATCCTTTCGCTCTGATAAAACGGACTGTGTCTGCCGCTTTCTCGCAAAATAGATGTGTTCATAATAAAAATGTATATCATCACATACAAAAAGTGCCGCGTCATTCAGCCAGAGATCGGGCTTCATATTGACAATATAACGCATAAAACATTCTGTGTGCGATAAGAACAAAAGCTGTTCTTTTGACAACCCCAAATGCACTAAGATCTTCTCTAATAGATTTTCCGCTCTGGCTGCCCCCTCCGCTAAGGTCAACGCCAGCATAGAGATCCGATTCCCACCAGACTGCCGCATTAACATAAGCAGATGCCTCAGATATTCCTCCATCAGAAATTCCGCATGGTACACCTGACCAGAAAGTGTTGTGTCCGTATGGCTGAGCAAGTTTTTTAACAGGGAAGAAGCCTCCTCTGCCTCTCCCCGTGCGATGGCGTGCATAGCCTCATTTCCATAAAGCCATGCCCCGTTTTCCCTTCGTCCAAGAAGGACGGGCATCGCCAACTCCTGATTATCCTTTCCAAAACATACCGGCTCCGGCTCCCTTGTCCTTATATTGTAGCGGCTGAGCAGTGCTGTGTCCCAGCTCAAATCCAGCCCATAACAAAATGTATCCAAAAATACAATCTCCTCTCCCACAAAATGTCCCAGAACCTAGATTATATGGAATAAATGCTCCGCCTCGTACTCTGTCCGAATATAATTTTCAAGAAGCTTTACCACCGTTGCATCATCCTTCATCGCATACGCGGTAAGAATCAGATTCAAAATATCGTACCGGTTCTTTCCGTCGTGTGCCACCTCGTCTGCGGACATTGCCTCCACGCTCTGTGTAATCAGTGTCTGCCCGTCGAATTCCTCCGTAATATAGTACTGCATACTCTCCTCGCGAAACAGGACAAACCCCGCCGTAAAAATTCCATGACAAATATTTTTCATTTCACATTCGGAAAACTGCCCTGCATCCCCAATTCGGTAATGCAGCCGGACGCGATGTGCCGGATCTGCATGGTATTCCACAAAAATTTTGTCGTACAATTCCTCCGGAAGCTTTGCAAAATCCTGGAATTTTTTGAAAAATGGAAGCAGAATCCCCCTCTTTAACACCCAGGAAAGTTCATGTTCCAAAAAATCTTTCTGCCGCTGCGTAAAGGTTTCCTCCTGCGCATAGTGTTTTAACAGTGCGAGCGTACAGATCTCATTGTTCTCAAGGGAAACTTCGCGCTCCATCAGCTCAAATAACTCCTCCGAGATCATACGGTCATTTAACAGAAAACGGTACGCATAAAAATTGAGAAAGGCACGGATCAATTTTCGATTTGTACCATAGCGGTAATAACTTAAAAATACCCCTTGCGCATTGCCGACCTGACTCTGCGCAAACAACATCTGACCAAGGAGGCTCTCCTCCAGGTATTCCGTGTCAAGCTCCTGTGTCCGCGCGCTCTTCCAGATCGCGTACATCGCCTCCGTCGCACCGTGGTAAAACCTGCACAGATAAGCCAAAAGTTCTCTCTCACAACGCCCGCACTCAAAAATATAATAGGTAAGACAGAGCAAAAATCTGTCCGCTTTTTCCTCCTCCATCGCCTCAAGATAGCGCAGGGCCAATTTACTTAAACGCTTTACTTCAATCTCCTCCATACCAAAAATTTTTAATGCCTGCACCGCGTTCTCATCCAATCCCCGCTGAATAAAAAAATGAATCACCCTTACGCGCTCTTTTTTGGAAAAATTTTCTAAATTTACCCGTTTCAAATAATATTCAAACAGATTGCCCTCGTAATTTTCGTAGTAGTACTCCATCAAAAAATGGATGCAGTCCTGACGATATTCCTGTGTCACCTTTTCATTTTCCGCTAAAAGCCTGCTCAGCTCCTGCGGCTGACTGCCATATTTTAGATATTTTCGCTCTTCCTCTTTTAAATGCAGCAAAAGTAAAAGATCCACAGCTCCATTTTCATAGCACTCCCAAAGATGTTTTCCCAGACTGGTAAGAGGGGTGATCTCCGCCTTCCTGCCGCCCTCTTTTTCCCCCTTTAAATTTGTTGCCGGGTAAAGTCTGCCCCATTCATCTTCCAGAAAAATCTCCGCGTCCGAAGTCGCAATGGGAATCTGAGCTTCCCCATGTACGATTGGTACACAAATTGCTTCTTGCTGTCCCGGATGATAGACCAGCACACGCATAAACTCGCTGGAAACCCGATGTGCAAATGCCACTTTCGGCAGTGCTAAAAGTGATTCTCCCTCCATCTGCTTGTGGTAAACCTCATTGTAGATCACCGCCAGCGAAGGGCTTATGGCTCCACATTTTATCTGCTCTGCCGCAAATGCCTCTATACTGCGCCGATATTTCGGATAAATCTGTGAATGCTCCTTACGGTTCTGAATCAGATTGGCATAGAGCTGCGCCTTTTTTCGATTTTCCAGTTTGCAGCCATGTGAAAAGTACTGGAAAATACTGGAAGGAATAGAACTTAACTCCTGCTCACCGCGGCACTTCATATAATATTCCTCAAGTCCTGTCAATTTCAACTGGTGTTCCACCGCGCGCTCAATCCATGGGTAATGGCACTCTTCTCCCCTCCCGCTGTGGATAAAAAGGGTGCAGAGCACCGAGAGCAACTCATCATCCTTTTTATTTTTACAAGCTTTTCTAAGCACCTGGTACAGCAGTGGATAAATCTCTTTTTCCCTCGCAGCCAAATACGTCATTCTGCGTATTAGTTCCCCGTTTGCACAATTGCTAGAAAGCATGGTCTTTAAGATATGCAGCTCAAATTCTCCAAGTTCGCGCAAAAGCAAAAGATCCTCGTGTAAAAGGTGAGCCGCCTCCGCAAGCAGCAGTGCAGAAAACCCATATTCAATACAAAATTCCCTGATTGCCTCAAAACGCGCGCTTCTGTCTCGATACTTCATATCAAGCGGAAGCAAAAGAAAAAATAGTGCCGCATCCCCCGGATGTTTCCTGCAAAGATCGCGGATATTGCCCGCCGCATCCTCCTTTGAGAGCAGTTCCTTATCCGGTGAGCTTGCCTTCTGCATCGCCAAAAGATAATACCAAAAACCCAAAAGACGATCTTCGTCTAAAAATTCCTCCGCCTTTAAAAGCGAGATTGCCTCCCTCGCCGCACCATCCTTTCCCGTAAGCTGCCAAAAATAGATCTGCATAAGCTTTACCGCACGCTCCGCCTTAGGGATACTGGAAAGTAAGATAAGCTGCTCCTTTAGCTGCTCTGTATGCCTTAAATTTCCGCCCAGACAGTGAAGGGGAAGATAGATGCGCAAAAGCGAGCACAGAGCCTTTTTCGCGCTCTGCCGCTGTCGGTGTTGCTCCCCTCTCTTATGCTCCACCACACAGGTCAGACGTATATTTCTTTTCTGTTTTCCCGTCAAAATGCGAATCAGCGCGCTATGTTTTCCCGGCGCAGCCTTCGCTGCCGCCACAACAAATTCAAGGGAAAGCATTCCGTTCACAAAATCACTCTCGCAAAAATGATCTCTCTCAAACTTTATTAGCGGGGAATCACAAGAGATCTCTCCCTCCACATATCCCCAGCCATTTTTATGTAAAATAAGGCTATCCTTAAAATCATAATCGCCCGCCTGATAAAGCAGTTCAGTCTTCTCAAAATACAGATCGATGGCAGTTTTTTTGCCCGTCGCGACCAGAAATTCTTCCATCGCCTGTCCCTTTTTGCCCGTCGCCGCCAGTACCTTATACAAAACTTTGTAGCGGGTATCGTGATAAAAGAGTGCGTCCGCAAATTCCTCCGAAAAAAATAATGCTTCCGCCGCCGCCCAATCTGTTTTTGCCAGACTTGCAAACTGAAAGAGATCCCTGATACTCTCCTCTGCCGTTTTAAGAACCGGGGGAGTTATCTGCACTTCATAAGGCACTACTTCCTCGCCCGCATCTGTCACAAACACAATCTTTCCCGAAAAATGCTCCCCCGCTTTCAGATGCTTCGCACAAAAAACAAAGGGGATATTCGCTTCCTCCCCGACAAATTGCTCCCTTTCTAAAGTCAACAAAAGATTGTCCGTAAACACTACGCCCTTCATTCTGCGATCTGCGCGGTTTGTAAGGCGTATATTGCCCCTGTACGTTTCCTGCGCCTGTATTTTTATCTCAAGCTTCTCCGGCGTGGCACATAATCCCGGCATCTGATATTCAAATTTTTCTTTCGCTAGCTGCTCGATCTTCTCCTTCAACCGTCACACTCCCCGACTTTTCAGGCTCCCGGTGCGCCGCCCCCCGCACTGCATTCCCTGTAATTTTCCACTCTCAAGTATAACGTAATTTCCACACAAAATCAAGCTGTTTCACGCAGGAATTTTCCAGTGAAATCTAAAGGAATTTGTAAAAAAATTCCAGAAAAAACCCACTTTACATTATTCCATTTTTATGCTATGATAAAATTATATTATTAGATAATTATGCCATTTTATGAGAAAACAGGAGGCAGCCATGATTCAGGCGTATAATCATTTTTTAACCGAATATTCGTCGAATTTTTCGGCGCGCACACGTTCTGTACATAAGCCGAACGAGTTGAAAGCGGTATATGGGCGAATTCAGAGTATGAACCGCCATTCCGCTTACTATAAAATTGACCTTTCCAGAGAAAAGCAGCTTTTCACGCTCTCCCTAAAGGATGCGTCCCTTGCACTTGCAGACACCTTAACGGAGCTTGGAAAGGCTTTTGAGCACCCGACGATTATCAATTCTGCACACTCCTCTGACCCGGAAATCGTATCTGCCGCATTCCTTGACGGGGAGCATACATCCTACTTTGAGCCATTTTCCGTCCGCGTCAAGGCACTCGCAAAACCGCAGATCAATACGGGGCAAAAGATTCCTTCCGACGCGGAAGGTCCAGCTCCCGCACCTTACCGTTTCCGTATCCAGACGGGCGCGGACAGCTATGAATTCTCCTACAATGTCAGCATGGTTTCCACCAACCGCGATCTAATGCACAAGCTTGCAAATTTTATCAACCGCTCTGATATCCATATTCTTGCAAAAGTGGAGGAGGACGCGGATCACACCTCGCGCCTTATCCTCTCGTCGGAAGATACCGGTCTTTTGCCGGGGGAGGCTGAAGCGTTCTCCATTGAGGACTCCGTAGGAGAAGGCAGTTCGCCAGTAGGTCTAGTCAGTTATTTTGGTCTTGACGAGATCTCGCAGAGACCGTCAAATGCAAAATTTTTAATCAACGACGAGGAAAAAAGCAGTATGCGGAATACTTTTGTATTAAACCACAGCAATATTTCCTTGTCCTTAAAAAAGGCGGCAAAAAAAGAGGAAGTCACCATCAGTCCGGAAACGGCGGGAGAACAGGCTATCGGGGAACTTGCCGACTTCCTAAAAAGTTACAACGCGCTGCTTACGCTTACGCGCACGGGACTGACGGGAAATCGCCGCTCCGCACGCCTGCAAAATGATCTGACCCACATCCTCTCGACCGATCTTGATGAACTTGGCCGCTGCGGGATAAAACGAAATGAAGATTTCACACTCTACATTGATTCCGAAACGATGAAAAAACCGGAGACGATGCAGCATTTAAAGACGCTTTTTGAGGAGCCGGACGGTCTGTTTGCAAAGCTCTCTCACAAAATGTCCGATATTTCCCTAAACCCGATGGACTATGTGGATAAGGTAGTTATCACCTACCCAAACACAAAGAGAGCAGGGTTTACAAACCCTTATCTGACCTCAATCTACAGCGGTATGATGTTCAATTCCTACTGTTAGCGATTGCCTGTTTTTGAAAGGCGGTAATTTATGAAAAAAAATTCTCTCAAAAATCTCTTTTTGATGGCAGCAGTTTTTCTGCTGCCATCGCTTATTTGCGCTGGTGCGCAAAACGCAAAAACCGATCTCATCCTCCTCTTCGCGTCGGATGCTGACGAAAGTGCGCAGACTAAAGTGCTGCAAACCCTCCCCAAAGATTCCATCCTCTGGCATGAAAATGGCGCAGCACTTATCCGTCTAAAAGAATCGAGTGCCGCGGATTACCTCGCCCGCCTGCAAAGCGATCCCGCGATCGCTGCCGCAGACTATGACGCACCCTTCGAAACTTTTGCCATCTCTAATGACGCGTACTCCGATGCGCAGTGGGGACTTAATAACATCGGCTCTTACAGCTATATTGCCGATATGAATACCTCAACCGTTTTAAGTACCCAAGATATTGATATGAATGTCCCTGAAGCCTGGAGCATCTACTCCGACTGCATCTTTTCCGACCGCGAAGTCGTCGTCGCTGTGATTGATACCGGGATAGATATCAATCACCCCGATCTTTCTTCCAATATCTGGGTAAATCCGGGAGAAATTCCTGGTGACGGCATTGACAATGACAACAACGGATTTATTGACGATATCACGGGCTGGGATTTCTACAATGGGGACAATACTGTCTGCCACTACGACGCGGATGGCGTACATACCTTAGCATCCGACAATGACGATCATGGAACCCATGTTGCGGGCATTATCGCCGCAGTAAAGGATAATGGCATAGGTATTGCTGGGGTTGCCTCCTGCGCCAACATTAAAATTATGCCACTGAAAATCCACGGCGGTGCAAAGGGTTCCGGAACTATTGCAAATGCCGTGCGCGCCATCCGCTATGCAACTGCAATGAACGCGGATATCTGCAATATCAGCTGGGGCACGGAAAAAGCGAACACTGCACTTGAGGAGGCTATTCGCCAGTCCGATATGCTCTTTTTCTGCGCCGCAGGAAATTCCGGCACAAACAACAACAGCGCGCCAGTCTACCCGGCAAACTACGAACTTGACAACGTGATCTCAGTCACATTTCTTGACGCGAGCGGAAATTTGTCAAAAAAATCCAACTACGGGACTTCCACTGTCGATTTCGCCGCGCCGGGAATTCATATTTACAGCACCTGCGTCGGCGGATACGTCTCGCTCTCCGGCTCCTCCATGGCGGCACCGCACGCGGCGGGTGTTGCTGCGCTGCTCTACTCGTTCGCGGACAATCTCTACCCCGCAAATATCAAAGAGATTATTACGGAGACCCTAAAGCCCATTGCCTCTCTAAACGGCAAAGTAAAACACGCCGGAATTCCGGATGCAAGCGCGGCACTCCTTGCCGTTCACTCGCTCAAATATGACTACACCGCACCCATACTCTCCTTCGAAACAGGCTTTGCTGAAAACCGCCTGACTCTCACCGTTTTTGCCTCGGATCTTGGCGGATCGGGTATCCGCACTATCTGCTATGCCTACGGTATAAGGGAGTTAAGCTCTTTTCGGCGCGGCACTACGGACACCTATGTTTCCCCAGGGGATACCATCTCGCTCGCCAAGGCGGGGGACTATACCTTCTACGTCAGCGACTATGCGGGTAACGAGCGCGCGATTATCTATCATCTTGCCGACGATGTAACCGCGCCAAAAATTACCTCCTCCTATGATATCTCCTACGATCAAAAGAATTTTGCGATCACCGTTGACATCACTGATGCACAGAGTGGAGTCAAAACAGTAAAATATGCGATCGGAGAACAGGATGCTGACTATTTCCGCTCTGGACTTCGCGGTACAACACTTACACTTAAAGACGGAACTTGCAGTTTCCCCGTCGGTGAGATGGGTGTTTATACCATCTACGCGGCGGATTACCGGGGAAACAAAACCGTGCAGACGATAAACGTCCGCACGGTTCCTGCCGATTCCCTAACATTAAACACATCGAAAAAGACCCTTACGGTCGGGGAATCCTTTGTTTTAACTCCGACATTAACCCCCCTTAACACAACGGAAAAGGTCAAATACAGCACCTCAAAAGCCACAGTCTGCAAGGTGAACGCCTCCGGGAAACTGACCGCACTCGCGCCAGGTCGGGCAACCATCACGGTAAAAAGCACCAGTGGGATAAAGAAAAAATGTGTGGTAACAGTAAAAGCAGCAAAATAACTCGATTACTCCGCCAGCTTTTCCATCTCGTCCAGATACCCCTCAAATACTTTTAGTGCCTGCTCTATTGGCTCTGCCGTACTCATATCCACCCCGGCGATCTTTAAGAGAGAAATTGGGTCTGTAGAACAGCCGCCACTTAAAAATTTAATATAATCCTTGACCGCACTCTCCCCTTCAGCTAAAATCTTTGCTGAGAGTGCGGTTGCCGCCGAATATCCCGTCGCATACTGATACACATAGAAATTGTAATAAAAATGCGGAATGCGCGACCATTCCAGATCGATCTGCGGGTCAAGCACCATATCCTTCCCGAAATATAGAGCGACAAGATCGTGATAGGCCTTGCTTAATACTTCCGCGGTAAGTACTTCACCGCGCTCAGCCATCTCATTGATCATCATCTCAAACTCTGCAAACATCGCCTGACGATAAAGTGTACTCTTAAACTCTTCCAGTGCGTGGTTAATTAAATATGCACGCTCCTTCTTATCCGTTGTCCGCTCCAAAAGATAGTGCATCAAAAGTGCCTCATTGCAGGTGGACGCGACCTCCGCCACAAAAATCCGGTAATTGGTATATGCCACTGGCTGCTTGTGATTCGAGTACCAGGAATG
>CAJTLX010000008.1 GCA_910577165.1 uncultured Lachnospiraceae bacterium | reverse complement strand
TGTAAGTACGATAAAGGAATTACTATTGTGTATGGAACTCATCAATTGTATTGTAAGGGGTGTGCTGCTTATCTTGGCACAGATACCAGAACTTGTTCTATGGTACATAGTAATTCAAAATACTGTACAAGTAGATATAATTTATGTCAGTGAGTTGTGAATGCCTATCTTAGGGAGGGGAAATCTTACGAGGATACGATAAATGAGATGGAACGGAAGATGAATATGTATTTAAATGAATAAGTATTAAAAGCGTTAATAGCAAGATTTGCTTAGAATTTAACAAAATAGTGCTAGATCTTACCGAAAATTATTCGAAAATGGAGAAGTGTTTTTTGCGATTGATAAGCAAGTGTATTTTAAGAATTGGCTTCGGCACTGGAAGATTTATTTGACTGCCGAAGCCAATAAATTATAGTTCAAGAAAAAATATTTATTCTTTCATAATTTTTCTAAAACTGAAAATTTACAATTATTATTGGCGATAAGTTCATTTTTAATTTTTTATAATTCTAACACCAATTCACTACTTTTGAAACTTTTTACCCCCATAAAATATCTTATCTATGAAAAAACAGTGTAAATTCATTTTCCATATTCATTTTCAAAAAAAGTGCAATTATTAAAAAATAATTGTTGCAAATATTATCAAAAAATAATATAATATGTACAGAGAGGTTTTTATAACAAATAAAGGAGACACTTTATGAAATCCAAATTTAATTAGCAAACCTTTTCTTTCCTTATTTTAATCTTCCTTTTTTTAAAGAAAGATATAAAGTATTATTAAGGGGGATAATAGATGAAAAAAATAAAATATTTCCATTTACTTATATTTTCTATAACTATATTTTTTGCGGCTTGTGGGAAAGAAAAAGTGGAACCCGGTGTTCCATTGCAGGATGTCACAACGGAGTATAAAACGGAAGGAACAATTCGAGCTGTTACCGCTTTAGAAGATGATACCGTTTTCGCTGTTACTGTAAGTCCATCCGGATATCAGCTTAGTTGTTTTGATGGGGAAGGAAACTGCATAGATTCATTTGATGAAACAAGATGAACTTTTGATTTTTAAAGATTACAAGACAGAAGCCGGTTCTCGTGAAGAGCAAACCCATAAATTATTCGAAAATGGAGAAGTGTTTTTTGCGATTGATGAGGATGTATACCAAAAAGATTATGTGGAGGTGCTGAAAAGTAACCAGTCATTGGAGGAATATGCAAAGGAAATAGATCGTAGGCTTCAGTTATATTTGAAGGAATAAAAAATTGATCCAAATTATTTTTCCGGCAACATAAATTTATTCACAATAAACTCAATATTGACTCCGATTATCGGCGGTGATATAATATTTTGTAAGAAGCTATGTTAATGAAACTATTATAGATTTTTAAATTATTACAGATTTTAAGAACAAATAGAGGGAGGCAATCATGAGAAAAAAACGAATCCGAAAAATTATCCTCACCCTTTTTTTCGTGGGTATTGTGCTTGGAGTACTTGCTGCAAAATGGTATTCCGCCCCTGTTACGCAGTATACTACTACCACTCTATGCTCTCAGGACGGTGAAGAAATCAACGTTATTTTTGATTTTGTCTGGCAGCGTCATCTTTTCTCCCCGACAGAACTACAGGGGACGGTTACTGTGGGGGATAAAGTATATGATTATGTTAGTATGAATTATAATTACACATTTCTTGACAAGTTTTTAAAAAAATTTGATCCCAACCCCGATTTCAATTTCGCGGTGGCATCGAATACCCAAAAATGGTGGTTTGATGGAGATTTCCTTACCGTTTACCATGCCGGAAAAAATCTTTACAAAAATGATTCTGATTATATTTGTATCTGTACATATCTTCCTGGCGAACATAGCGGAACATTTTACTTTGGACCGGCAAAGACCGCGGACCAGGCAGAAAAAATCTGGCAAAACATATGGGAAGAGAATTTTAAAACTAATTATACTACCACTTTTCCCGTCTTTTCAGGAGGAATTTTATGAGACTTTTATTCAAACAGCGCGTTTTTTCCTGGTTTGACAGCTATGATATTTACGATGAAAATGGGGACACCATATTTATTGTAAAAGGGCAGTTAAGCTGGGGGCATCGTCTAAATATCTACGATGCCTCCGAGCAGTATCTCGCTACCGTTCAGGAGAAAGTGCTGACCTTCCTTCCCCAGTTTGAACTTTACCTTGCAAGTGCGGGTGGAAATCAGTATATTGGAAAAATTCAAAAAGAATTCTCTTTCTTTCGCCCAAAATTTCATATCGATGTCAATGGCTGGTATATCGAGGGAGATCTCTTTGAGTGGGACTATAGGGTCTTTGATCGAAATGGTCAGTTAGTCGCTACGGTCCGCAAGGAACTATTACATTTCTCAGACACCTATATTATCGATATCGCAAGCCCCGCGGACGCGCTCTGCGCGCTTATGCTGGTCATTGCAATCGATGCGGAAAAATGTTCGCATTAATTATTTTTCAAGCAGCTTTCGGCAAAACTCTGTGAGTTTCCGGGCTGCTTTTTTATGGGTAATTTCACTTGGATGCCAGTCGGACGCAATGCCGTCCTCCTCTTTCTGGGCTTCAAATTCCAGATAATGAATATGCGTATCGCCCGCCTCGCGCAGTTTTTCCACCATATGCGCAATAACCGGACAGAGAGTGCGCGCCATAATTCCCAAGCAGCAGACAATCTCAACATCGCCGTAATTTTCCCGCACGCTTCTGTAAAGTTTTTGATAAGCTTCCTCAAAAATCGCCTCGCGCTCCGGATTCTGCCTTGTATAACTATCATCATTTGTACCAAGATGAATCACGACAAGATCGGGCAGAAAGCGGGAAGGCTCCCATATTTCCGGTGCAATCCCCAATCTTTTACTTACTGTGTAGGCGGTGTACGGGTAAAGCTGCGGAATTAGGATTGTTTCATCCGGCTCTTCGCGCTCCGGCGGAATCCAATCCGAAATCAAGCCGATACCGCTCCAGGAAACAAGCTGGTAATCCGCATCAAGTGCCCTTGCCGTGCGCAGCGCGTAATTTTTAAATGGGTTTTCCTGTGGGGTATTAAATACATCCACGTCGCAAACTCCCTCGATCCCGTAGCCACAAGTAATGGAATCCCCAATAATTTCCAATTTTCGTTTTTTCTCCAGCAATGGGCGAAGTTCCGTCCCCTCATCGATAAGCAGATAGCGAATGCCCATCGCGCCAAATGCTACCTCGGAATATTTTACAATATGAATCACAAGTTCATCGGGCAAAGCATCCACTCCCACCCCTTTCGCTGCCGCATATGCCGCGCGGTCAAATAATTCATATTCTTTTTCCTCTTCTTTTAGCGGAAAGCGGCAAAACGGTTCCTCATCGTCCCCGACAAATACCCCCGCCCAGCCTTCTCTTCCCTCTTCTTTTCGCCAGTCGTCCGTCACAATATCCGCCACAATCCGCTCCCCACCATAGTAAAACCCAACTTCTGAGGCGGAGTATCCAAGATAACAAATCCCATCATGATATAAAATTCTGCCAAGCGTCCTGACATTTTTATTCTCCCTTGTAATAAATTCTTTTTTCATTATTTCCCCCATTCTGCCCGCACCATCTTTATCCCACCCGCTGGAAGATGAATTTCTATTTCTTTCCCAAGATATACAAACTTCGCGTCAAAATCCACTTTTGCACGCACGGTAAATTCTTTTAACTCGCCGTTCTCCCAGACTAGATCAACCTCTGCACCGCCGCGCACACAGAGTCCATTTACTCTGCCGGAGGCAAATTCCTTTGGAAGGGCTGGCAATAATACCACGCGCTCACTTGTACTCTGCATTAACATCTCGGCAATTCCTGCTGCCCCGCCAAAATTTCCGTCAATCTGGAACGGCGGGTGATTGTCAAAAAGATTCGGCAGAGTGGAATACTGATAGAGCGCGAGCAGATTTTCATATGCCTTTTCCCCATCCCAGAGCTTCGCATAATGATTGATAATCCATGCGCGGCTCCATCCGGTATGCCCGCCGCCGTGCGAGAGCCTCCCCTCTAATGTTACACGCGCCGCCTCTGCAAGCTCTGGTGTTCCATCCATCGTGATCTGATTGGACGGGTGCAGCCCATACAGATGCGAAATATGCCGATGTCCCGGCTCCGCCTCCTCGTACTCCTTATCCCACTCAAGAATCTGTCCCCTGCTTCCAATCTGCGTTGGTACTAATCTACTTCTCGCCGATTCAAACTGCGCGGTCAACTCATCCTCGATCTCAAGGATCTTTGCCGTCTCAATACATTGCGTAAAGAGATCGCGCAGAATCTGATTGTCCATCGTTACCCCCATGCCATTTGCACCGCGCACGCCGCTCGGCAAAATATAGGTATTCTCCGGGGAAACGGAAGGACAGGTCTTTAAATATCCCTCATGTTCTATCATAAAATCAAGGAAAAATAATGCCGCCTCCCGCATTATCGGATAGTATTCGCGCAGAAATTCCTCATCTTTTGTGTATTCATAATGTGTCCAGAGATGTGTACACAGCCATGCTACGCCCATCACCCAATATGAACCTGGCACCCACAGATCCTGCACTGCGGTATCGCCCCAGAGATCGGTATTGTGATGCGCCACAAACCCGCGACACCCATACATTTTTCGCGCCGTCTCCTGCCCGTTCGGAAGCATTCGTTTCAGATGGTCAAATAACGGCAGATGACACTCAGAAAGATTGCCGTTCTCCGCGATCCAATAATTCATTTCCGTATTGATATTGATGGTATATTTACAATCCCACGGCGGAAGCATATCCTTATTCCAAAGCCCCTGCAAAGTCGCTGGCAACGTTCCCGGACGGCTACATGAAATTAAAAGATAACGCCCGAAATTAAAATACAATTCCGTAAGTCCGCGATCCTCCGACCTAATCTCTTTAAGCCGCTTATTTGTAGGAATCGCATCGAATGCCAAATCCGCACACAAATCAAGTTTTACACGGTCAAAGAGCACTTTGTAATCCGCGATATGACGCTCCTTTAATTGTACAAAAGAATACTGTATCGCATCTTCTAATTTTTTCCATATACTCTCTTTTAAATTCTCGAATCGAAAAGTTGTCCCTGCGCAAAACAGCAATGTAATTTCCTTTGCTCCATGAATAATTAATCGCTCTCCCATTCCCTCAATATGGGAATTACTGTTTGCCGCCACAATGCGGCCGCGCAACATCATATTTAAATCAAGCCCGTCCCCGCCTAATTTCGCGCCAAGCATAATGGTATCATCCGCGTATTTTCCAGTATAGTCATAGAATTTCTGTCTTGTCATCAATGTGTTTAAATTCATCCCAACCGGATCTTGTGTCTCAAAATGCATCACAATTACATCGTCCGCTGCGGTTGCAAAAATCTCGCGCCGATGCTGATAGCCATTGATGCTAAAACTTACCGTATGTATGGCATCCGCCAGTTCAAGTTCTCTTTTGTAGTCCGTCATTTCGCCACCAAATCCCGAAAAATACAAATGAATATCGCCGAGCGTCTGATAAGGACGCTGGCTCTGCGGTGTGCCGGAAAGGGCATTGACCATCAATTCCTCCGCCTGCGGAATCTGCCCGTTTATAATATATTCCTGAATTTTCGGCAAATTTTTTAGCGCGTCCGGATTATTGCGGTCCATCGGACCGCCATACCAGACACTATCTTCATTGACCTGCAAATGCTCCTCATAAACCCCGCCAAAAATCATCGCGCCAAGTCGACCATTGCCAATGGGCAATGCCTCATTCCAATCGGAAGCTGGCGTGGTGTACCAAAGTTTTGTACTCATTGCACCCCTCCAAAATACTCTTTTATGCGTGACGAGTAGCGGAGAAAAACTTTCCTCTACTCGATTTCTTTAATTTACCAGATATATTCTAACAGATTTCCGCGCCAGATGGCATTTTCTTTTCCGGCACCATAAGGGAAAGCTCCCCATTCTCATCTTCCGCACATAAAAGCATCCCCTCGGAAACCACTCCCGCTAGGGTTGCAGGTTTTAGATTTACTAATACCATCACTTTCTTTCCGACCATCTCCTGCGCAGAATAATGTGCTTTGATCCCGGAAACAATCTGTTTTACCTGGCTTCCAATTTTTACCTGAGAGCAGAGAAGTTTCTTTGATTTCTTCACTTCCTCACACGCGATAATCTCACCTACCTGAAATTGAAGTTTCGCAAAATCATCGTAGGTGATCTCCGGCTTTGGCTCAATATCAATAACGGACTGCGTATCTGTAGCTTTTACCTCGGTCTGTCCTGCTTCGCAGTTTTTAGAATTTATCGAATCTCCATCTTTTGCCGCGCTTCCTGTCTCTTCCGCCGCCGCTTCCGCTTTTTGTGCCTCGGCAACCCGACTCGCTTTCTCCTGCACTTCCTTCATCTCAAGACGCGCAAATAAAATTTCCGGTGTTTTTGTTACCTTCGTTCCAGAAAGATAACCGCCAAATTTTTTGCATTCCTCAAAACTTCTCTTTTCTGCATTTAACTGTAACAAAATTTTCTCCGTAGTTTCCGGCATAAACGGCTCAAGTAACGAGGCACCGATGGCGATACTTTCCACCAGATGGTAAAGCACGGTCTTTAGGCGTGCCTGTTTTTCCTCATCTTTTGCGAGTGCCCACGGCATGGTTTCATCAATATATTTATTACAGCGTTTAAACAGAACAAAAATCTCTGTGATTGCGTCCGCCACGCGCAGTTCCCTCATCTTGTCCGCCACACGCGCTGCCGTGCCTGTCGCAATGGCTTTTAAATCCGCATCCACTTCCTCTGCTGCGCCCGCATCCTCCACTGTGCCATCAAAATATTTGTTTGACATGGAGATTGTGCGGTTCACCAAATTCCCCAAAGTATTGGCCAGATCTGAATTGATGCGCTCCGCCATCAACTCCCAGCTCACTGCGCCATCATTGTCAAATGGCATTTCATGCAAGACAAAATAACGCACTGCGTCCACGCCAAACAATCCCACCAGATCATCCGCATACAGGACATTACCGCGCGATTTGCTCATCTTTACGCTCTTGCCGCTCTCGTCCGTGCGAAGCAGCCACGGATGCCCAAAAATCTGCTTTGGCAGCGGTACACCAAGTGCCATCAACATAATCGGCCAGTAGATGGTGTGGAAGCGCAAAATATCCTTGCCAATCAAGTGTAAGTCGGCAGGCCAGAATTTTTTAAATTGCTCTGAGGATGGTTCATCCGGATCATAGCCAATTCCCGTAATATAATTGGAGAGCGCGTCAATCCATACATAGATCACATGCTTATTATCAAAATTTACCGGAATTCCCCATTTAAACGAGGTGCGCGACACACAGAGATCCTGTAGTCCCGGAAGAAGGAAATTGTTCATCATCTCGTTCTTTCTTGATACTGGCTGAATAAATTCCGGGTGCGTGTTAATATGCTCGATCAGGCGATCGGCATACTTGCTCATACGGAAGAAATAAGCCTCCTCCTTCGCCGGTTTTACCTCCCTGCCGCAGTCCGGACATTTGCCGTCCACAAGCTGTGATTCCGTCCAGAAGGACTCACATGGCGTACAGTACAGCCCCTCATAGGAACCTTTGTAAATATCCCCCTTATCGTAGAGTTTTTTAAAGATTTTCTGCACTTTTTTCTCGTGATCTGTATCCGTTGTTCGGATAAATTTATCGTAGGAAGTATTCATCAGATCCCAAATTCTGCGGATTTCTCCTGCAACACCATCCACAAATTCTTTTGGTGTGATCTTTTGTTCCGCCGCCTTCTGCTCGATTTTCTGACCATGTTCATCCGTGCCGGTCTGGAAGTAAACATCATACCCCTCCAGACGCTTGTAGCGCGCAATGCTGTCCGCCAGTACTGCTTCGTAGGTGTTGCCAATATGAGGTTTCCCGGAAGTGTAGGCGATCGCCGTTGTGATGTAGTAAGGTTTTTTGTTTTCCATAATTTTCCCCCTTTTGACTTTTAGTTGGGACTTTAAGAAATCGAGTAGGGAAGTTTTCCCCTATTCGCGCGCCGGATGCGGGCAGCTTTCGCTGCATAATTCTTCTCCGCATACGTGCGCATAAAAAAACTCCTGCCTCTATCTTTCCCGATAAAGACAGGAGTAATCCCCCGTGGTGCCACTTTATTTCGCGCATTTCTCACAAAATACGCCTCATCTGCTGCTGTCATCATAATGACTTACAGCATATCGCGCTAACGGGCGCATCCGTCGCGGCCTAAACCTATTCAAAAAGAATAATCTTCGGCGGCGCAGCTCCAGAACCATTTTCCGAAATTTCCCCTTCTTCCGCTCTCAGCAAGACGGCATAACCATCTGCGGAATTCTCTGTAAAAGCTTTCACTTCGTACTCTTTCTTTCTCTGCCTTTATTATATTCCCTGCGAAAGTTTCCTTCCGCAATTTTATGATAGCATAACACCGGTTATGCGATTTGTCAAGAATAAACAAAATTTATTTCTTATTTATTGACTTTTTGAACATCGTTCAATATAATAAAAACTGAACAATGTTCAAGGAGGAATGCTATGGACAGCAAAGAAACCATTATTCAAGCCACAATGGAACTTATTGCCGAAAAGGGCGAACATTTAAATAATATTACAGTGCGCGAGATCTGCAAAAAGTCAGCTGTAGGATTAGGACTTATCAATTATCATTTTGGCAATAAAGAAAAATTGATTGAACTCTGTATCGAGCGTGTTATCAACGGAATCGTTGACAAATTCCACTCGATTCAGGAAAAAACAAAAGAGCTTACCCCATTTAACAAATTAGATTACCTTGGGAATCTGACGCTTACTTTTTTGTTCGAACATTATACCATATCAAAAATATCCATCCTTGGGGATATGCGTGATCCAAGGGAAGATGACAATACACACAGAACTTACCTTGCTTATCTGCCGCTGTTATCCGCCTGTCGTCCGGATTGGGATACAGAAACGCTGCAATACAAAACATTTCTTTTAATCACGATTATGCAGCAATCATTTTTACACCATAAAATGATTCTTAATCTTCACGGAGTTGATCTAATGGAAGAAGAGCAGCGCAGGGCGTTTCACTCAAAAGTATTGCATGATATCTTGGAGGTATGATCAATGAAAATTACAGTGATAAACGGAACAGAAAAACATGGTGTAACTTATCGCCTGAAGGAAATTTTTTTGGAAAATTTCCGGACAAATGCAGAAATCACAGAATATTATCTGCCAAAAGATTGCCCTGCATTTTGCATGGGATGCGCAAACTGCATATTGAGGGGTACCAATACGTGCAGGGATGCCGCGTTTATACAAAAAATTGCGGCATCTCTGCTTGGGGCAGATCTGATTGTGATGACCTCCCCCACCTATGTAATGCACGCGACAGGTGCGATGAAATCATTGCTTGACCACCTTGCCTATTTATGGATGCCGCACCGCCCCGCTCCCGAATTATTTACAAAACGTGCAGTGATTATTACACAATGCCTTGGCACGGGAGCGAGATCAAGTGCAAGGGACATAAAACACAGCCTTTCCTGGTGGGGTATTTCTGAAATTGAGATCTTTACTGGCAGACTGATCAACAATATGCTATGGGAAAATCTCACCGAAAAAAAACGGGTAAACCTTGAGAAAAAAATAAAGCACCTGTCAGAAAAACTTTCCGCCATCGACTACAAAACCCCGGCAAAAATAAAGGCAATTACAAAAATTAAATTCCTTTCCTGCCGTATAATACAGCAATCACTACATAAAGCTGATCCGGAATATCTCGATGGAAAATACTGGGCAGAAAGAGGATGGCTTGCAAAAAACAGACCCTGGAAAAAAGAAAGGACTTAGGAATCTTTCTCCTCCCATCGATTCTCTATCAGATCCGCAAGTGTGATCCCGTAAAAAAAATCATGCACCATCCGATCAAACCGCACCCACATCGGGAGGGTAATGCATTTTTCCCTGCGCTCACAGGGTTCTGCATCGGCGCGAAGACATGCCACACTTGCAAGTGTCCCCTCCACCAGTTCTAGAATCTCCCCAACCGTGTATTCTTCCGGGATGCGCGTAAGGCGATACCCTCCCCCCTTGCCGCGCATCCCCTGCAAAAACTTATTTGTCACCAGAGTTTTTAAAATAATCTCCAGATATTTTTTTGAGATCCCCTGTCTGGCTGCAATTTCCTCCAACGGTATAAAACTATCCATATCCTGCTGCGCAAGGTCCGCCATCACACGCAGAGCATATCTCCCCTTTGTTGAAATCATTATCATAACCTCCTCCGTCCTAAATAAACCTATTATAATACAAGGTTAGAGAGATAATCAAGTAGTTTTAAATTTTACCTATTTACCTATTGACAAAATAGGTAAATAGGTGTATGATAATAACGATTAAGAATTCGCAAGCTTTCTATAATTTATAGTGTGCATAGCGCAGGAGATAAACAAAATACTTGGATTTTATTTGTTTCCTATATCTTAAAGGAAGGATAGGACTCACAAACTATGATTTACGCTGATAATGCAGCAACAACAAAATTAAGTCACACAGTCATTCAGTCAATGCTTTCCTGCATGGAAGAAAACTGGGGAAATCCATCCAGTCTTTATCACTTCGGACAAAAGACCGCCGAGGCAGTCAATGCGGCAAGAGAGCGTGTAGCCGCCTGTATCGGAGCAATGCCAGATGAAATTTACTTTACTTCCGGAGGCAGCGAATCGGACAATCAGGCCATTATCTCTGCCGCGAAAAACGGGGA
This sequence comes from uncultured Lachnospiraceae bacterium, assembly GCA_910577165.1. Lineage (GTDB taxonomy): Bacteria > Bacillota > Clostridia > Lachnospirales > Lachnospiraceae > RGIG4057. The sequence goes on along the minus strand of CAJTLX010000008.1, from coordinate 71,913 downwards.
GCGGAACGGGAAAAAACATATTGTTTCTTCTGCATTTGAACATCATGCAGTTCTTCATCCTTTAAAAAAGCTGGAAAAAGAAGGGTTCGAAATTGAACTGCTGCCCGTTCATGAAAATGGAATGATCGATCCTGAACAGATCTCGCAGGCTATTCGGGAGGACACTTGTCTTGTCAGCATTATGTATGCCAACAATGAGATTGGTTCCATCCTCCCAATTGAAAAAATCGGTGCTATCTGCCGGGAAAAGAAAATTCCTTTCCATACGGATGCCGTGCAGGCGGTGGGACATCTCCCAATTGACGTACAAAAACAAAACATTGATCTTCTCTCCCTTTCCGCCCACAAATTCCACGGTCCAAAAGGCATAGGCGCACTTTATGCCAGGCGCGGAATTTTTTTAACAAACCTTATCGAAGGAGGTGCGCAGGAGCGTGGCAAGCGGAGCGGAACCGAAAATGTACCTGCTATTATAGGTATGACCATCGCCTTAGAAGACTCCTGCCGCCATATGGAAGAACACACAAAAAAACTTTTAGCACTGCGCACACAATTGATTGAGGGACTATCTAAAATCCCCCACGCCGCACTCAACGGCAGCGTGCAGCACCGTTTGCCGGGAAATGTAAGTTTTTGCTTTGAGGGAATTGAAGGGGAAAGTTTGCTTCTTCTGTTAGATGACAAGGGGATCTGCGCTTCTTCGGGTTCTGCCTGCACATCCGGTTCCCTTGACCCAAGCCATGTATTACTTGCTATCGGCCGACCGCACGAAATAGCTCATGGCTCCCTCCGCTTATCGCTTGATGCCGAAAACACAAAGGAGGATGTGGAACAAATCTTAAAAGCTGTACCAGAAGTTGTGGAGTATTTACGAAATATCTCACCGCTGTGGAAGGATAAACAAAATGGCAAACGAGCCTTTATCCTTTAAGAACCCCTGCGGGGCTAAAAATCAGCAAAAACCAAAACAGTGCCAGAAAGGATTTCTAAGAGCAGAGCGAATAGAAATTCTTTCTTGGAAAAGGCACTGTGCAGAGATTTTGCGGAACTAAAAATCAAAACTAAAAATAGGAGAACCCCATGTCATTATACAGTGAAAAAGTAATGGATCATTTTCGGCATCCGCGGAATATTGGCTCAATTGCGGATGCCGACGGCATCGGTGAAGTCGGCAACGGAAAATGCGGCGACATTATGAAAATTTATTTGAAAATTGAGAATAATATTGTGTCCGATGTAAAATTTGAAACTTTCGGCTGTGGCTCTGCAATCGCCTCCAGTTCAATGGCAACCGAGATGATTAAGGGCAAACCCCTTGCCCAGGTGCTTCAGTTAACCAATAAGGCCGTGACAGAAGCACTTGATGGTCTGCCCGCTCATAAACTGCATTGTTCTGTCCTAGCGGAAGAGGCAATCAAGGCAGCAGTAAAGGATTATTATGATAAAAACAATATTGAGTATGATCATAGCCAGTTCCCGGATTGCGCTATATGTGGTGTATGTGAACATTGACAGACAAATCAAAATGTTCAAAAATCTTTTTCGTGCAGACCGCTATAGTCAGGGAAGTAACCCCCGCAAACAATATTACGGCATATTCAAAACCCTTACAAATTTCAAATAAAACGCCATATAGCGCGTTGCCAAGCGGCTGCGCGCATGTACAAAACATAATGATCACAGCGATCACTTTCCCGATTAAATTCGGCGGCGTTTCCGCCTGTACAAAGGACATCATCTGTACTGTAAAAATAGTGGAAAAAACCATAATAACAAAACAGCAAACCGTCATCACCAGATAATTTGCCATACCGGATGAAAAAAACATCTGTGTAAATCCCATTGGAAACACACAGGCAGCGCAGAGAATAACCAGATTTCCAGTTTTTTGTATTTTCAATTTTTTTGCGAAGACCCCTGCAACAATGCCTCCAGCCAATCCCCCCGCCGCCAACGCTCCCTGCGCATAGCCACAAAGCTTATTGACAAAATTTGAATCATATTTTGATGCGTCAAATTGCATAACTTCTGTTATCATATATGGTATACCGACAATAATCATCGCGGAGAGAAAGAGATTGATTCCGCATACCGCAAACATGGCCTTTGCAATCGCGGGTTTTTCTCTGCGGATAAACGCTATACTTTCCGCAAAATCCTTTGTGATTATTTTCCATATACTGCGGTCAAATTTCTGTTTCTGAAATGGTATCCTGATAAATAATTCCATCACTGCGGACAGGACAAAACAGAGGATACAGACCCACAAAACTGGCTTTAACCCATAATTACTGTACAAAACCCCGCCAAGGACAGGTCCGAGCAGAGAGGCAAACGAACTGATAATATTGACTACCGAATTTGCCGCCATAATCTGATTCTGACTTACCAGCGCGGGGATACTCGCCTGCACGGAAGGCTGGTACGCGCCTGCAATCCCGTACAAAAGCATCATTGTGACCACAACGAAAAAAACAAGGTTCCCACCCTCCATCCACAGAGAAAACAGAGTGATAACTGCCGCGGTAAAAAAATCCAGTATCACCATAATATTTCTCTTATTTACTCTGTCCGCAATAATACCGCCAACAGGCGTAAGCAGGATGGCAGGAAGAAAAGCACAGGCCGTAACCGTCCCGAAAAGTGCGGAAGATCCCGTCTGATTTAACAGATACAGCGGCAGTGCAAAACGGATGGTCGCATTGCCAAACAGAGAAATAATCTGCCCAATCACCACCAGAGTAAAATCCTTTGAAAATAATTTTTGTTCCATTTTTATCCTCCCTATTGAATTTATCATACCGCATAACGGTATGTATTGGTATTTAAAAAATGGACGCTGCAAAGAAATCTAAATTTTCCCAAAATCCACTTTTTCAGGCAGATAACTAACTCGCCTTGCAGCATCCCTTTTTTCTATTTATTTTTCTGATAAATGGCAGACAATTCCTGCAGCCGTTCTAACATCTCATCGTCCACAATATCCAGTCCAAAGCCCTGCATCATCTGGCGAAATATCATAAATTTTGCATAGGACTCTTCTGGCGTGTTATCAAAAATCATCGGGTTCGTCCAAATATTTGCAACTAATATAATCAGTTCCGCCAACTGCTCCGGATAATCGGTTATAATTGTACCATCAGCAATACCCTGTCGGATAATCGGCAGAATATAATCCGGTGCTGCCTCCCTTATTGTTTCGCTAAAAATACTAAAGAGCAATTTCGGATTATCGCCCAGGTTCGGGGCAGCGGTAAAAATTTCATCCTGAACCGGACGAAGGATGGACTCTTTAAAAATGCTTTTTAATTTATCCCTCCCACTTAGATCAGGGCGGTCGCGAATTACAGCCAGCATACGGTTTGATTCCTCCGTCATTTGATCAGTAACTGCCACTAAGATATCTTCCTTGGACTTAAAATGATGGTAGATCGCGCCCTTGCTCAGCCCGCCTAAATTATCAATAATATCCTGAATGGATGTATGCTCATAGCCCTTTTCCATAAATAGGCGACTGGCAACATCAAGAATTAAATTGATGGTTTCCTCCGGATGTTTATTTCTTGCCATATGAAAATCAACTCCTTACATACCGCTAGTATGTATATATTATCATACCATCGGTATCTTTGTCAAGAGAAAAAAATTTTATCCAAGTAAATTTTATAATTTTACCTATTTACCTATTGACAAAATAGGTAAATAGGTGTATGATAACAACATTCAATCAGCAGAACTCGGAACAGTACACTGTGCAGGGATTCTGCGAAACTAAAAATCAAAATTAAAAATCAAAACTAAAAATAAGGAGAACCACTATGGGCAAGTACAAATTCGAAACACTTCAGCTTCATGTTGGTCAGGAGCAGCCTGACCCGACCACCGATGCGAGAGCGGTGCCAATCTACCAGACCACTTCCTATGTATTTAAAAATTCTGCGCACGCTGCAGCGCGCTTTGGACTTGCGGACGCGGGCAATATTTACGGTCGTCTGACCAATTCCACGCAGGACGTTTTTGAAAAGAGAATTGCCGCGCTTGAGGGCGGTACAGCGGCACTTGCGCTTGCTTCGGGTGCGGCAGCAGTTACATATACAATGGAGGCTCTCGCCGCAGACGGCGGACATATTGTCTCCCAGAAAACCATCTATGGAGGCAGCTACAATCTTTTTGCCCATACTCTGCCGCATTACGGTATTACTACCACCTTTGTGGATGCACATAACCTAACAGAATTAGAAAATGCCATCAAAGAAAATACGCGTGCAATTTACCTTGAAACCCTTGGCAATCCAAACAGTGATATTCCAGATATTGATGCGATCGCAGAGATTGCGCATAAGCATGGACTCCCACTTGTGATTGATAACACTTTCGGTACACCGTATCTGCTCCGTCCAATTGAACACGGCGCGGATATCGTGATACACTCTGCAACAAAATTTATTGGCGGACATGGCACAACGCTTGGCGGAATTATTGTAGATTCCGGTAAATTTGACTGGAAAGCAAGCGGCAATTATCCTGCGATCGCCGCCCCAAATCCAAGTTATCACGGTGTATCTTTCGCCGACGCAGCGGGACCTGCTGCCTTTGTCACCTACATTCGCGCAATCCTGCTGCGCGATACGGGAGCTACAATTTCCCCATTCAATGCATTTTTGCTACTTCAAGGCGTGGAAACTCTCTCGCTGCGCTTAGACCGCCACGCGGAAAACACAAAAAAGGTTGTGGAATTTCTCTCAAAACATCCGCTTGTGGAGCGCGTCAATCATCCATCCCTGCCAGAGCATCCGGATCATGCTCTGTATAAAAAATATTTTCCAAACGGTGGCGGCTCAATTTTTACTTTTGATATTAAGGGCGGTCAGGCAGAGGCACACCAGTTTATTGATCACTTAGAAATTTTCTCCCTGCTTGCCAACGTTGCGGACTCTAAAAGCCTTGTGATCCACCCGGCGACCACCACACACTCCCAGTTGACTGAGGAAGAACTTGCTGAGCAGGATATTCATCCAAATACTATCCGGCTGTCGATCGGAACGGAACATATCGATGATATTATTGCAGATCTGGAAAAGGGTTTTGCCGCAGTAAAAAATTAAGTGGATAGGGATTTAACGGGGGAGATTTTAACCATCTCCCCCCTGCTTTAATCACTCAAAAATTTTTTTGTGCAAAGTTCTATGGTTAGGGAAGTAACTTCCGCCGTCAATATATTTTGATGCGTCAAATTACATAACTTCCGTTATCGTATATGGTATACCAACAATAATCATCGCGATTGATCTCTTTGTCAAGAAAAATTTTATGCCATTTATTGATATGATACAGATCTGATTATTTAATTTCAAACTCGCCCCCGCTATATACCAATTCCTCATGACCTATTCCCTCAAACCGATGTTTGTCATTATAGAGGCTGCCTTCCAGTACAATCCGGTATTTTCCCGCCGGAAGCTCCCCATATTCCGCGCTCCAATCCACGGTTTCCGTAAATGACCCCCCACTGCTCAGATCCTTTTTTTCAAAGACGGATTTTGTCCCTCCCACCTCAATCTCATACCAGGTTCCATCCATCTGTACCTGGAGTCTGTATTTTCCATATGTTTCAAATGACAGTTCACTTTTATTTGTCACCGTCAATTCCCCTCCGGTACTAGATGGTTCTCCCTCCGAAAACGAGACCACAATCTCCGGTTTTATATAATTTCGGTTTCTCGTACCGATCTCCCATGGATAGCCCGAAAGAGGATGAATAATATATTTTCTTGCCAGTATACTCTCATCCTTCCCGAATATTCCGCTTTTTTCCTGTCTTAGATTCAGCGTAATATATTCCGGCATTTTTTCTGCCCGGATATAATACACACAACAGGCATGATATGTATATTTCTTCCACGGACTCTTCCCATAAAAATGAAATGATTCTGGAATATCCCAGTATCTAAAAGAAATTTTGTCCCCGTAAAAATTGGAATTATCCTCCACCCAGAGATAAAAATAATTTAAGGTATCATGTTCCGGGTTAAATGCCTGAATACAATTCTCCGGAAAGATAGTGCAGAGATCCGCCTCCTGAAAAACGGCATCCTCCTCCCAGTCAATACAACTTACTATGGTATAATAATCTGCTCCTCCCGGATCCACAATTTTATCCCGATTGCCAAATATCCAGTTCGACACTTGATATCCTGGAAAATCTCCCGCACTAAACTTCATCTCATATTCTTCCACTTCTCCTCTGGCCTTTAAATTCCCCGACTCCCTTAAACAATCCTTTAGAAACAACGCGTTTGGTTCTCTGAAGGCGGCCTCATCATAATAGTAATCACTAAGCCCTAACTTTCGCAGAAATTCTTTTGCTTCCGATACCGCTTGCTGATTTACGCTAATCTTTTGGTAGGGATTTTGCAAAATTGGAAAAACAGCATAACTATCGGCAAGATATTTCCACAAAACAATACATAAAAGCAGCATTGGTACTGTCCATACATTGAAAAACATATGCTTATCCACTGCTGCTCTCGCTTTCTTTGTCAAAAAAAGATAGACAAAAATTAGTGGCTGAACGAGCATACACAGCACCAGATACAGATAGCGCAGGCGCGAAGAATAGGAAATTCGCTTAAAATCCTGCACCATCCAGCAACCCAATATAAACGAAATAAATGGATACATATTCTACCTTTCTACGCGCTTCTGCGCGTACCAATCAACAGTGTGAAAGGGGCATACTCAAAATCCCTTTATTCCCCCTTAACTTACCCTCTGTATCTGCGCCCCAATTTCTTCTCCGAACACCTGTTCGCACACGGCATGGTATTCTTCAAATCCAACCGTGCAGCCAAAAGTCAATATCTCCATCTCAACTCCCATCACCATCACCGAATAATCTAAGGTGTGCATCCCACAGCGTTCATAGAAAGCTTTGCGCAAGAGACGCTGCTCTAAATTATCCGCCTCCACCTTTGTACTCTCAATTTCCAATATCAGGCGTTCTCCCTCACATCGCTTCTGCAATTTTTCTAAAACCTGCGCGCCAATACCCTGCCCGCGAAATGCACGGGCAATGGCAAAATAATCTAAAAGTACCACATCCCCATATCTGGCAAAGATAATCTCTCCAATAGTCTCCGCTTTATCCTCCTGTATTTTTAGAATCTCCACGCTTCCCTTTTCCTGCGCATCTACAAGCATTGAAAAAGGTTTTCGCTCAACTTCCGGAAAAGCCTCCTGATAGATCTCCTCCACCACTGCCAAATCTTCCTTCGTCCTTGCCAAAACAAAATTTATTTCCGCCATTTCTTTTTCCTCTCTTTCCGGGAAGCGCATTATTGTTTTTCCTATAGGGCTGTCACACAAAGAAAATACATACAATATACAACGGATAAACCATTATATTGTACTGTTTCTTCTCCGTGCAACAGCCCTATATAAAACCGCTTATTATTTTTACCTACTGCTATTTATTTTACGACCACCGTACAAACCGCAGTTTTTCCATTTGACGTTTTTACGGTAATCTTTGCCTTTCCCGCGGCAACTGCGGTTACCTTGCCGCTTTTTACGGTCGCCACCTTCTCATTGCTGCTTGTCCAAGTACAGGTTGCATAAGCATCTGTTGGCTCAAAATTTGTCTTTAATTTATAGGTTTTTCCTTGTTTCAATGTAATGCTTGTCTTTGATAATGTGACTTTTTCCGGCAGTTTTTTGACCGTCACTGTGCAGACTGCCTTTTTGCCGCTTGTGGTTTTTACGGTAATCTTTGCCTTTCCCACAGCAACGGCTTTTACCTTTCCATTTTCCACCGTCGCTATTTTTTCATCACTGCTTGTCCACAGATAAGTAATTCCTGCTGCCTCCGCAGTCGGACTTACTTTAAGCGTATGGGACTTTCCCGGATTTAATGTGATACTGCTTTTATTTAGCTCTATCACCTCCGGCTCGCCCTTTACCACAAAGGTATAAGTCTTTGTCAGGGAATCATCATAAAGATGACGGACGGTCAATACATACTGCCCCGGCTTTTGAAAGCGAATTATTCCCATTCCCTCCGTATAAGCATTTGTATCCTCCTCTATTTTCATCGCATCCGGATCGGAACATTCCATTAAAACATCCCTGCACTCTTCCCTGGTTGAGGTTCCCTCCTTACTCTCCTGTATAACCCAGTAATTTATGTAATCCCCTACCTGAAACGGATTCGCAACTGCTGACCAATAATGTCCGTCCATACTATCCTGCTTTTTCCAGTAAACTTTTAGGGAAGCCGGAGTATCAACAGTCTTCTTTTTTCCGCATTTAAAACATTGCAGGGAAGCGATATGATTCTTTACCTTCTTACATTCCCAATCATGTCCATTATTCACCGAAGTCTTTTTGTTTTTGGCAATATCCGACAAATCGATCTCATAGAAATTTACTTCACTGTTGGTCCAGGTATACCACACAAGTTTTCCATTATAGACTAACGGAACACAATCGGAAAGTTCTCCGGTAAGCTTATAGATCTTTCCTTCCGGATTGCCCTCCCCGTCGATCTTGGTATAAAATACGGAATCCCCAAGACTCCATAACAGTACAAATTCATCTGCTCCCGTCTTTACAAGATGCGGGGTGGACACATTTTTATCCTTTGTGTCATAATTTGTCACCTGTTTTACTGTAGTTGCACCGTTTGCTTTGGATACTGCGGAGATAAAAATATTTCGCGTGTTATCCGAACGGTTAAAATCAATCTTGTTTCCGGCAACAAGCCATGCGGTATCCGAAATTTCAAAGCCGCCGATGGATACCCCGGTATCATTAGCCCCTATCGCTCCCGGAATTTCCAGCATATTCACCACTTCACATCCGCCGCCGGAAAAGCTTCCATTTAAGACATACGGATAGCGGATAAGGACAACAGAGCGCGGATAGGCATCACCGTGATCCACCGTGACAATCTGACCCTCCTCCTCCTTGATAAACTGATTAAAAGAATGGCTGACATAACCGTAAGAAGTATTCATCACCTTGGTGAAGGAATCTGTGATCTGCATTGTATCTTTATTTAGCTGTATGGTCACGTTCGCCTGATGATTTAATCCATCCGAAGAAGTATACATCTCATGGCAGGTGCGAACAAACAGATAATCGCCCGCCTCCGTCATTCTCGCAGAACCCGCATCAAACGGCACGGTGGTGTTGCAGTCGTAGAGTCCTGCCGATCCAAGCCGGTTCCAATCCTTATCATATTTTGTGATTCGATAGCATTCCACGGATGCGGATTCCTTTTTATTTTCCTGCCCGGTCAAAATAAAGTAATTGTCCTCCCCCGCATAAAATCCGCCAAATATCGGAAGTTCCGGGGAGATCTTTTCTATGCGAAGCAGCTGGTAGGAGGCATCATAATACTCCACCAGATATCCATCATTGCCATCCGCATATTGAAAACGCATCAGAGATCCATCCTCAGTTAGAGTCAGATAGGATTTTATTGTATCCGCCCATCTGGTGTAATTTTGTTTGTTCCCATTTTTTCCAGAATACTCCGTGCAGGCGAGTGCCTCTTTCGCATCCGTCCCCATAACGGGCAGAACAGAAACCAAAAGAAATACCATCAGCAGCATAGAAAACCATCTTTTTCTCATTGCAATATCCTCCTTTTTTTGCTTGTATACAAGTAATTTTCTTTATTTATACCATATCTGGAAATTGAATGCAAGAGTTTTTTGAAGTTTTCCATAACTGCTGAATTTAAACACTATTTTCTCTTAAAAACATACCAGCTTGGCTCGGATTTTCCGAAACTGTAATCCCCGCTCTTCCACTGGATAAACAGATAATCCACACCATCATATTTGCGGATGATATAATGGCTGGCTGTGGATCTCGGAGTGCAGATAACATATCCAGTTACCCAACGCCATATTCCCGGCTGATCCGCACGGACCTTTTCCTCTTTTGGATCTCGGAGAGTCGAAACCCAAGTTCCTTGAGTGCTACAATCCGGTAACAGTCCGATAATCTTATCGCGTTGTAATAGCGGTAATTCGTTGACGGATCAATATAATCCGGGTGCAAAATCCCCTCGCGGTCATAATACCTCAATGTTTTTACAGGAATTTTGCTTAGCTTTGAAAGTTCACCGATCTTATACATTTTTCCTCCTTTCTGGTAATCGGGATATATTACCTTCTAGTATCATCATAACATTACAGTTAAATGGAGAGTCAAGTGCCAAATCAAAAAAAAGACGGGAATTTTTTCCCGCCTTAAATGGTTTATCCTATTACAATTTCTGCCCACACTGCATACAATATTTTGCTCTGGCACTGTATAGCGCGCCGCAGGAAGGGCAGTTTCCCGCCGGTGCATCAAAAATAGGCTGAACTTGCTCCATCGTCTCTCCCTCCTTTTCCGGCGTTTCTTCTTCCTCTTTCGGTTTGGAAAAATCTTCCATCTCCTTTTCCTCACCTTGCGCGGCTCCTTCCCCGGAATCGGAGATATTTAAGTCTTTTCCATTCTTCTCCTCATCCGCAGCCGCAAACTGCGCCGCTGTATCCATCTGCGTCGCCACCTTCAACCGTTTTGCCGCCTCCTTCGCACTGTCCGCCTTCTCCGCTTCCCCACTTAGTTTTCCACTTGCAAAAAGCTGTGTGCTAAAACCTGCAACGGCAAACATCCCGCCAATCACAAACGTTGCGTATTCCCCCGGCACACTAAAGGCTTCCACAACGCATATGCCAGCAAGCAACCCGCCAAACAGTGCAGTGTAGAGCATCAGCCCCATTCGAGGGAACACGGCAACCGCAATTCCAACAATCAGTCCCGCCGAAAGTCCCACAATAATACCGAGAGATCGCAGTCCATTGGCAGTGAATATCGCAAATGCAGAAATAAAAATGGCAAAGAGCGGGCGCAGGAAACCTCCAATTCCCGGAAAAAAATACCCCGCCAGACCGCCGATACTTGCCACAATGGCCGTAACTGCCACAAATCCCTCCATCGGCAGCAGAAAATGTTCCGCCGCCAACGCTCCGCCATAGCCGCAGAGTGCGAGCAAAAGAAGTGCTGTCCACACTCTGCGCGCGGCATACCCCAAAAAGCATTGAAAAATGCCAAATACAAGACCGACTAGCAGGAACAATCCCATGGACTGTTCAAGGGTTTCAAGCAAGTTCGCCCCGTCCGGAATATAGTTTAAAATTAGATTCTGCAGAACTTCAAAAAAGCTGCTCCCTGAAATTTCCTCCAGACTAACCACACCAAACATTCTAAATCTCCTTCCCGCAGAAAATATATCCATTATGCCACATTATTTTTTCCTGCGTTTTCTGCCTGGAAAAAATTATGGGATACCCGCCATACTGCGGGATGCTCACTCTTCCCAGTTCATTTCTTTATCGTTCACTCCGCGCTTTCTGCACTCCTCGCGCACTGCTGCCTTTGCCGCTTCATCCCCAATCCGGTAGGAAAGCACCCGACCGCGAAGGACAATATATTTTACATCGCCTCCCTTAAAATCTGCAAACCAGTTGCCCCCGCGATCGGGATCTGCGATCATTACGCGGGAGAGTTTTTGTGGGAAATCTTCGCCGTCCGCAGTAAAATACAGTGCTGTTTGATATCTCGGTCTCCTGTCAGCCTGCTTTAAAAGCCGCATATTGTAGACCTCTATCTCGTCCAAAATATCCTCGGTATTTATGCTTTCCTTAATTAAAACTCCACAAAAGCGATGACCGCACAGATTATCCACAACTTCCCCCGCCTCAGTTTTTGGGCTTTCTTCGGCTGTTTTTCCATTATTTTCCAGTTCCACCCTGCCACTTTCCTGCCCATCACTTTCTTTGCTTGCCTTATCGCATTCCGATCCTGCATTCGTGTTTTCATTTTCTGGCACTTTTTCTTCTCCACTATCATTTCTTTTATTTTCCGGTACTTTTTCTTCCTCTTTCGCTCCATTTTCTTCTTCTCCCTTAAACTCCCATCCGCCCGCAACAAGGAGGATTCCGCTGTGCGCTGCAAGTTTTACCGACACCTTTCCATTTTCACACGGATATTTTTTCCCGGTCATATAATCCACATATTCCCCACCCTGTGCGCGGATCTCTATATCTGCCGGGTTCTCGTCGTTATTTGCCGCCACAAGCACCGTCTGTTCATTCCAGACGCGCGCATACGCAAATTGTCGGTTGGTCAAAAGACGCTCCTCATATTTTCCGATCGAGAGTGCCGCCAGTTCGTCCTTCGCGCGGCCAAGCATTGCGAGAAACTCGACAAAATCACTTTCCTTCTCCGAGAGTACTGCATAATCCGAGAGGGAGAGTGCCGGACGAATTGCATCGTCTGAGCCGTTTGCCTGCACACCACTAAGACGGAATTCCCCTCCATAATAGATGGATGGAATTCCCGGCAGGGTATACGCAATCAGATAGATATTTTTCATATGTGCCGGATCTTTCACCTTGTTAATCAGGCGATTGACATCATGGTTTTCCACAAAGGTATAGAGTTTGCCCTCGCGCACCAATCCGCCATCGCCAAACAATCTGCGAATGGAATGTGCGATCTCAAAATAATTGTGGTCGTTATGCCCGGAGTAAAGCCCCTTATGCAGTTCATAATTGGTCACAGAATGCAATATATCACGGTTGACCCAGCGCGAATAATCCCCATGGATCACCTCGCCCATCAGCCAGAACTGCGGCTTTATCGTATTTGCCAGCTGGCGCATCTCCTTCATAAAATCAAAATTCAGCACATCCGCACAGTCTAAGCGAATTCCATCAATATCAAATTCCTTTACCCAAAAACGGATCACGTCAAGCAGATAATCGCGCACTGCCCGGTTCCAGAGATTTAGGCGCGGCAGAATATTGTAGCCATGCCATGCCTCGTAGGAAAAACAGTCATTAAATTCATTGTTTCCACCAAAATTCACATTGCAGTACCAGTCGCGGTATGGACTGCCCTCGCGATGCTTTCTCAGTTCCTCAAATGCGAAGAAACGCCGCCCGGAATGATTGAATACCCCGTCAACAACCACGCGGATTTCCGCCGCATGACAGGCATCTACAAAATGGCGGAACCCCACATTATCCCCTAAGCGCGCATCCACCTTATAATAATCAATCGTCTCATAGCCGTGCCCCTCCGACTCAAAGCAAGGTCCAATGTAGAGTGCCGTAACGCCAAGTCGTTTCATATGTGGAATCAACTGCTCCATCTGCGCAAAATGCTGCCTTGGTCCGCCATTTTCCTGATACTCCTCCCGATGCTTTTCCACGCCGCACATTCCAAGCGGATAAATATGATAAAATACCGCACTCTCATACCATGCGCAATTTTCCTTCCAATTTGACATAAATTTTTACCTCATTTCTTTATTTTATTGTTTTTATCCAGTATCTCCGATATATCAGATGTAGGATGCTTCCCGCCCTGCCGCAAAAACGCCGGAAGCCAGTGGTTTATCATCCTGCCTTTATAAATTTATCTTAATTCTTTCCAAATATCTTTCAAAATATATAGGCTCTCCCTAAGAGAAAAACTCTGTCATCATCCGTATTATCGCTTCCTCATCCTCGATCCCCATCAGTTCTCTTGCCGAATGCATGGCAAGAATCGGCACACCGATATCCACCGTCTTCATTGGCAGCCAGGAAGAAATAATCGGACCTATTGTCCCTCCCCCTGGCATATCGGCATGATTGACGAATTTCTTAAACTTTGCTCCCGCCTTTTCACAGATCTGCTGTGCAATTGCCACTGCCTGTCCATCGTAAGTATACCGCTGGTTAACGCTGATTTTAAATACAACGCCATCATTCATGCGAGGATGGTTCACCGGATCATATTTTTCCGGGTGATTTGGATGTAGTGCATGTGCCACATCCACGGAAAATAAAAAGCTGCGCAGAATCGCTTCATTTAAATTTGCCTTGTCCATGCCGAGCGAAGAGTAAATTTTTTCCAGTAAAAGCATAAGCAACATCGAATCCGCACCCTGTTTTGTGTGGCTGCCAATCTCCTCATTGTCATACAATGCAATCACATTGATCCCGTCCTCGCGCCCGCCATCCGCAATCGCACGCAAAAGTGCGTAGCAAGAAGTCTGATTATCAAGGCGTGGTGCGGAGAAAAATTCCTGATTCGCGCCAAGACGCACACCCTCCTCCGCATTGTAGATATAGAGATCAAAATCTAAGATATCTTCTTTTTTGCATTGCAGTTCCCCGGCAAGAAATGCGAGAAGATATTCTGCTTCCTGCCCCTCCCCGGCGTGCAAGCCAAACAGCGGCAAAAGATCGGTCTGTTTTTTTAATTCAACTCCCTCGTTGACCTTGCGGTTCATATGTATGGCAAGGTTTGGGATGGTAACAAGCGGTCTGCCCGCATCATAAAATCTTAATTCTGGCTCGTAGATATTTTCACTGCGCAGTGCCACGCGCCCTGCCAGAGACAGCGGGCGATCAAGCCATGTATTTAAGATTGGACTGCCGTAGATCTCGGTATTTAAACGCAGATAACCATTTGCCGCAAGTTCGGCAGTCGGCTTTAAATGCAGGCATGGGTAATCGGTATGTGCCGCCGCAATATGAAATGCCTGCGCCCCCATCTCCCCCTCCCCTACAGTAAAGGCAAACAACATCGTATCATAAGGCTTGACAAAATATTTTCCTCCCGCACGCAGTGAAAAAGGTGCCGTCATTACAAGCTCCTCAAATCCGGACTGCTTCAGCAGAGAAATTCCTGCTGCCACCGAATGGTACGGAGTTATGGCCTTTCTAATATATTCCCGAAATTCACAGATATGCTCACTCATAATCTTCCTCTTTCCTTAATTTTTGTAATAGGGTCTGTTTTGCAAAGATTACGGCAAAGCCAAGAAAATCTCCGATTTTCTTGGCTCGCGTTACTCGCAGCGCAATCCGAAAAACAAAGTGCCGGAAACCAAAAACGTGTTTCCGCGCTTTGTTTTTCGTTTTACTTGCTTTGCCTTCGCGAATATTATACCATGTTCTCCGAAAATTTTAAATATATTTTTTGTGATTTTCCATTTTCTTCCATAAAAATAGAGGCGTGTTCCGCGAATCCATCGCAAAACACGCCTTTATTCCTCTTATTTTTCTATATTTTGTCCCGTATTTTATTTTGCTGTGGCGGTTTCCTCCAACGGCTCCCCCGCATACAAAAACTTTAGTACAATCGGAGTGAGTACCGAAGATACAATAATCAACAAAATCACGGCAGTAAAATAGACTGGGGTCATCAGACCGACCGAAAGCCCTTTCTGGGCGACAATCAATGCCACTTCGCCGCGGGTCATCATCCCGACACCAATTTTTAGGGCATCCTTTCCCTTAAATTTGCAGATTCTTGCCACCAGACCACACCCGATAATCTTTGCAATCAGCCCCACAGCGACAAATGCCACCGCAAAGAGCAGGATGGAACCGTCAAGATTGTCGATGTTTGTCTTTAACCCGATACTTGCAAAAAAGACCGGTCCAAAGAGCATATATGAATTAATATCCATCTTCTGTGCAATATAACTTGAATCACGCAGACTGCAAAGCACGATCCCTGCCACATATGCCCCCGTAATATCCGCAATGCCAAAATACCGCTCAGCTATGTAGGACATTGCAAAACAAAAAGCCAGTCCAAGAATCGGAATACGCCTTGTATGCGGATAGCGCGCATCAAATTTTCGGAACAGAAAATAAAACAGAAAACCAGCCAGCACTGCCAATACAAAGAAAAGTACTGTATTGAGCATGACTTTCCCCGGATTGGAGTCCGGACTCTTAAAGCCGACCACAACAGTTAAGACAATAATTCCAATTACATCATCGATAATCGCCGCACTTAAAATCGTTGTGCCGACCCTTCCCTTTAGTCTCCCCATCTCCCGCAGCGATTCGACAGTAATGCTGACCGATGTCGCTGTCAGAATCGTGCCGATAAAGACCGCCTTGTAAAATTCTTCACTGCCCCAGCTGGCTGCACCGTAAAATACCATATAGAGTAAAGTTCCGCAGACAAGGGGGACAAACACGCCCGCGCACGCAATCAAGAGAGCGATCGGTCCCGTACGCAAAAGTTCCTTGATATCCGTCTCAAGCCCTGCGGAGAACATTAGGAGAATCACTCCAATCTCCGCCGTCTGGACAAGAAAATTTGTCTGGTCAACCCAGCCCAATATGCTCGGTCCGATAATCAGACCGGCAATGATCTCGCCCACAACCTGCGGTGCCTTACATTTCCTTGCAAGGATGCCGAATATTTTTGCCGCCAGAATGATAATGGCAAGATCCTTAAAAACATTATACGCCTCCATAGCCGCCTCCTTAGATGAAACCGTAAAATTTTTATAAAATTTCTCAGAATCCAGCTTGAGATTTTAGCACAGTACGCGGCAAAATGCAAGGGGGAAATCGCAAAAAAACTCCTTATTTCTAAACTATATTTGCTCTGCTTCCTGCTCTGCAAGCATTCTTGCATACTTTCCGCCTCTTCTACACAATTCTTTAGGCGAACCAAACTCCACTACGCGCCCCGCCTCAAAAAAGATCACCAAATCAGCCTGTTTGGTGTATCGCAGATCATGTGTCACCAAAAATATGGCACGCTCCTCTGCCAGGACATTGATCTTTTCAATTAACTGCCCCTTTGCCTTTACATCAAGGTTTGCGGACGGCTCATCCAGGACAAGTACCGGTGCTTTTTTTGCATATGCTCTTGCAAGTGCTATTTTCTGCTGCTCCCCGCCGGACAGACGAACACCTTCCTTTTCGAACTCCCCAGTAAATACTGTATCCATCCCGTCCGGAAGTTCTCCTATTTTTTTAAAAATCCCTGCAAAGCGCAGTGCGGCTTCCACTTCCCCCTCTTTATTTTCCTTAGCGGACGGGAGAATATTCTCTTTTATGGAAAGCGGAAAAAGCTGGTACTGCTGTAATAAATTTCCAAATAATTCCTCCACATTTCCGATAAATCCCGGGTAAGAATATACTATACTCCCCCTTGTCGGTGTGTACAATCCAGTTAAAATTTTAATAAATGTACTTTTACCGGAACCATTCTCCCCCACAATAGCAATCTTTTTGTCAAGGGGCAGACAAATATTGATCTGGCTTAGCACTTCCCTTTGCCCATCGTAGGAAAAACACAGATCTCTACATATTACACAGGCTCTCGAATCTTCACCGCCAACCGCCGGAAAATCATGATTTTCACCGCAGAGTACTGCAAAAATATCCGCACTGTAGTTTGCGTCAATGCAGACCGCCGGCAAAAACATAAAAAGCCGCTCAATATAGATTGCAAAAGTCGCTGACTGTGAAAGAACTGTATAAAATTCTCCCACGGTTACTCTGTGGTTGATTAATAAATACACCAGAACGACAATATAAATTCCTTTCAGTAATAAATCGATCCCTTCCCTTGCCAGATTAAGCAGCTGCCCCCTAACTAAATCTTTCTTTATTGCCCGAAAGCACAGCCTTTTCATCCCCTGATATTTCCGGATAAAATGGTTGCCGATCGGAAAAATCCGAAGCTCACGCACATAGGACTGGCGGTAAAACAGATCATGGACATAAGTATCACAGCGATCAAACGGCAATTTCTCCCGGTACATCCGGTAATCAATCTTCTCCTTTTTACTATTTAAAATACAGTTTTTTAGCGCGGAACATACTGCCCCAATAATAAAAATCTGGTGTAGCCGCCCGAAAATAATAATTACTGCAATAAAGCAGATCAGAGAATTTAACAAAATGGAAAGGCGATCGGCAAAGAGAAGTAAGGATTCGCCGCCGTGTTCGATCGCATTGTACAATAAATTTAGATATTCCTCGGAATTATAATTTTCCAGCTTCTTTTTCGCGCTTTCTGTATACACCATCTTTTTATAATAACAGCGCGTCTTCTCTTTTTCCCGCCGGTTAAAACGAAGGGAAACCCACTGATCAAATAAGCGAAACGCCAGATAAGCAATATAATAACAAGAGAAATACAGTGCGGCAACAGAAAACGGCGGCGAGGTATAGAGAATAAAATCAATCAGCCTCTGATAAAATAAAATTTGTAAGATATACCAAACTGCACCAACCGCCGCATTTAACAGATTGATCGGCAGATAATACGGTGCTGCTCTGTGCAGATGCTTTGTCATCCGCAGCTGAAGCAAAAATTTTTCTTTTATTTCCCCCGCTGCCTTCATTCTTCTCCTCCGTTAGTCGGTACTAACCCATCGTCTTCCAAAGCCTCCTTCGCAAATAGCTCCCTTTTCTGCATGGCATACAGCGCAGCATATCTCCCTCTCCGATCTAATAATTCTCTGTGACTTCCACTCTCCATAATTGTACCGTCCTCCAGATAAAAAATTTTGTCCGCCTGCGACGCATAATAAAGTTTATGTGTGATAAATAAAATGGTCTTTCCCTTTTCTCTCATCCCAAACATCGCATGATAAAATGCCCGTGACGCATAGATATCCAAATTTCCTGTCGGCTCATCAAAGACAAGCACTGGTGCTTTCTTTGCATATGCTCTGGCAATTGCAAGCCTCTGGCATTCCCCGCCGGAGAATTCCCCACCGCAAATTACACTGTCCATCCCTTTTTCCATTGCGGTAATTTTCTCATATAGTCCCGCATAGCGCAGTGCCTCCTCCACCAGGACGCGATCCTCTTTTGACTCCACTTCCCGCATCAAAATATTTTCCGCAACCGAAGCCTCATAAATTTGAAAATCCTGAAATACTGTTCCAAAAAGTTTTCTGATACTCCGGATATCATACTCCTGATATGCCCTGTCATTAAATAAAATCTCGCCGTTCTCCGGACGGATAAGCCCAGTAAAAAGATCCACCAATGTCGATTTCCCGGAACCGTTTTTGCCTACCAGAGCAACAATCTCATTTTTTCCAATCACAAAATTTATATCGCGAATTGCAAAGGCGGAGGATGGATAAGCGAAGGTGACATGGCGAAATTCCAGACGCTCAAAATCCTCACAAATCATTTCTCCCCCGAAATCTTTTGGATAGTCAAGAATTCCCCGGATATCCCCCACATAGCGAACCGATGTGGCAATATCCGGCAGCACTTTAAAAATTTCGATCAGCTGCCCGGAGATCGACGAAACAATATTGATCATCACCAAGAATTCCCCAGTAGAAATTTTAAGATTCAATATCTGTGCGGAAACATAGACGGCAACCGCCCACAAAATCAAACCATCCAGGCAGAGCATAAGATTACTTCTGGTTACAAATATATGTAAATATTTATTAGTTCTCTCAATATCCTTTTCGGTTTCCCCATCATATTTTTTTAGTAAAAGCGATTGTATCCCTCTGCTGCTGCGAAGTTCCTCCGCATACTCTCTGCGGTAAAAAATATGATTAAAATAATCCACCAATCTCTCATATGGTTCTTCCTGCTTTGTAAACTGATAATTCTTTTTATTCGCCCAGAAAAAATACAGCATATAATTAAGTGTGGAAAGCGCGCAGGCAAGTAAGATCACCAGATCGCCGTAAATGCTAAACACAGTAAATCCCACAATGGCACTCTGCAAAAAAGAAAAGATCTGCATTACAAGCTGAAAATACCGAATACCATTCTCTCTCATCGCCAATGAGAGCTGATTATAAAATTCTGTATCATTATAATGTGCTGCGCCAATCGAGAGAATTTTTTTGTACAGTATGCCATTTGAGCGCGCCATCACCTTTCCCTCCAGGGCATTTGTAAAGAGTGCGGCAAATAGTCCCGTCACTACCTTTGAGAGAAAAACCAGCACGAGATAGATGCACAACCCAGAGAGCAGCAAGGGAAAGTAAAAATTTTCCAAAAGAGCATAATCGATCAGAACTTTCAGATAAACAACATCACAGATTGAAAAAAATGCATTGAACATCGATAAAAATATCAGGAAAAACAAAGCTCCCCTCGAAGCTCTCGCTATTTCCTGCACACTGAAGACAATATTTTTTACAAATTTCATTCAAATTTATCTCCTCTGCATGATCAATATCGTTTTATTTATCGCTGAAGTAATTTTTCTCTCTTTTCCTGCTTTACCTTTACAATCCTTTAAAATGGTATTATAATTATACCATATTTTATTATTTTACTATCTACGGAGATTTACTATGGAAAATCTATGTTTTGAAGAGGCCCGCCGCCGCATTCTTCACGAAAATATAGAACGCGCTGGAATTGGCACGCTCGCGGAGAAAACCATCCACGCTGTTCTAAAAAATTATTACGCGCCGGATATTACACACCACGAGAAAAAGCTTGCAGGATTTGTGGCAGATGCCTATACGGGAAGGGAAATTTTTGAGATCCAGACCCGCAATTTCAATACCCTGCGCCGTAAACTGAATGCATTTTTGCCGCTGTGCGACGTAAATATTGTCTATCCCGTCGCGCATACAAAATACCTGCGCTACATTGATCCGCTGACCGGAGAGATAACTGCACCGCGCAAATCCCCAAAACACGGCAGTCCCTATGCCGTTTTTCCAGAACTTTACCGGATTAAACCCTATCTGACCGACAAGAATCTACATATTCATATTACTCTGCTTGATGTGGAAGAATACCGCTTCCTTGACGGCTGGAGTAAGGACAAACATAAGGGGGCAAGTAAAATTGACTCGATTCCCCTCGCTTTATATGGGGAAATTACATTAAATAATATCCAAGATTACTCACATCTTATCCCGGATAATCTTCCAGAGCAGTTTACATCGAAAGATTTTAAAACGGCGGCGCAGATCAATCAGCCCCTCGCCAATGTATCACTGAATATATTATATTTTGTCGGCGCGGTAAACCGGGTGGGGAAGCAAAAAAATTTATATGTATATGAGAAAACTAGCAGACTGCCCGCCGCAAAAAACTAGCGGGCAGTCTGCTTATTAGATTAATTAACCCTCTAAACTATTTGCCTATTTATCCCCAAACGAAATCCCCAACATTCTTGCACTGTCAATAATATCGTCCTTCGGATCCACGTATTTCAATTTTCCCGCGCTTTCTGCAAGCGGAATTGCGGTAACATCATCATTGCGCATTACCACCAGCTTGCCGTAATCCTCATTTAAGATAAGCTTCGCGCCCATCGCACCTAAGCGGCTGGAAAGAACACGGTCATACGGGCATGGGCTGCCGCCGCGCTGCGTATGTCCCGGCACGGTAACACGCACTTCCTGCCCTGTCTTTTCTGTAATTTTTGCCGCAATCTCATAGGCAGCTGACGGATATTTGGAACTTGCAATCTTCTCCTTGCGCTCCTTCTTTGAGAGTGCCGCTGTCTCCTTTGAGATCGCACCCTCCGCTACCGCGATGATCGAGAAGCTCTTGCCCGCTTTCTCACGGTCGCGCAGTGCCTTGCAGATCACCTTGATATCGTAAGGGATCTCCGGGATCAAAATAACATCCGCACCGCCCGCAATCCCCGCGTGCAGCGTTACCCAGCCAACTTTATGCCCCATCAGCTCCAGGATAAACACGCGTCCGTGGGACTCCGCCGTCGTATGAATATTGTCGATGGCCTCTGTCGCGATCTCCACCGCACTCTGGAAACCAAAAGTCACATCCGTTCCCCAAATATCATTGTCGATTGTCTTTGGCAGACCGATCACATTCAGCCCTTCCTCGTAAAGCATATTCGCACTCTTTTGTGAACCGTTGCCGCCAAGCACCACCAGGCAGTCAAGATCCAGCTTCCGGTAGGTTTCCTTCATGGCTTTCACCTTGTCAAAACCATCTTCCACCACACGCATCTGTTTGAACGGCTGGCGCGATGTACCAAGAATAGTGCCGCCGCGCGTTAAGATACCGGAGAAATCCTTCTCCGACATTTTCCGGTAATTGCCCTGCATCAGCCCGCGATACCCCTCAATAAAACCGAAGATCTCAATTTTTTCACCGCTGCTAAACAATCCCTTCGCCACGCCGCGCATTGTCGCATTGAGTGCCTGGCAGTCACCGCCGCTTGTCAACATACCAATTTTTCTCATTTTATCCTCCATTCCGGAGCGTTTTCATTATTGTAGGGAAACTCCAATTTCCCGCTGCGCAAAGTTTATTGCCCGATAAATAATCAGTTTTTTTTGCGCACAGACCATCCCGTGACGCTCCGCACGGAAACCTGCCTGAAAATAAGCGTATCCGCCTTATTTTTTATTTGTTTTCCCCGCCGGATTTTTCTAAATTTTCCGCCCCGGCTTTCTTTGAGGTTTTGCGAGGTGTGGAAGCCCTGCGCCTTGGCACCGCAGTTTCTGGATTTTTTTCTTTCTTTTCTGTTTTTTCGCGCTTAACCGCATTAACTGTCTTTGGAGAGACTTTTTCCTCGGACTTTTTACGCTTAACTGTCTTTAGGGAGGTTTTTTCCACAGGCTTTTCACTCTCCCTCTCCACCTTCTCCTGCGCAATTTCCTCTGTTACCACACTCTCCTCTTTTTCGGTATTTTTCTCTTCCTTCTTTATCTCTTTCTTTTTCGTTCCCCTATGCTTCTCTTCTTTTTCATATTTTTCCAGTTCCTTCTTTTTCTCTTCCTCCGCCTTTCTCGCCTCTTTTGCTTCCCTCGCCTCTTTTTCCTTCAATGCCTTCTCCGCCTGCTCATAGGCCTTCTGATAAAATACTTCCTGAGAATTGATCTCTTTTTTGCACACTTTTCTATGCACATAAGTACCGTCAGATTTCATCAGTCTGCCCTTGACATTATCGGAGAGCATTGTCTTAAACATCTGGGCAATCCGGTTGGCAAGCGGATCCGATTCCACACGCACAGCTACCTCGACCCGACGCACAGTATTGCGCGTCATAAAATCCGCGGAGGAAATATAGAGAATTCTGCGTGCCCCCGTTCCAAAAATATAAATTCTCGCGTGTTCCAAAAATCTTCCCACAATGCTGACCACAGTAATATTATCTGTAAAACCCTTAATCCCCGGATTCAGACAGCAGATACCGCGAATGACCAGCTCAACCTTCACCCCCGCCTGGGATGCCTCAATCAGCTTTTCAATCAGCACCTTATCCGTCAGCGAATTTAATTTTACCCCGATATAGCCGCGCCCGCCTTTTTTGGCGATCGCGATCTCCTCGTCCATACACTCTAAAATTCCCGGTCGCAGCCCGTTCGGCGCAACTAACAAATGCTTTGTCACCGGCTCACAAAACTGCCCCATTGAGAGCGCGTTAAACACCATCAACGCCTCTAACCCAACCTCCATCGATGCGGTCATCAAAGAATAATCCGTGTAGAGCATCGCGGTCTTCTCATTATAATTTCCCGTTCCAATCTGGGTGATATACTGTATTTTCTTCTTTGTCTTGCGCGTGATAAGGCAGAGTTTTGAATGCACTTTATACCCGTCCAACCCGTAGATAATGCGGCATCCCGCCTCCTCCAATCGCCTTGACCAGCCGATATTATTTTCCTCGTCGAAACGCGCGCGCAGCTCAACTAAGACCACAACTTCCTTGCCGTTTTCCGCCGCCTTGATCAGCGCGTCAATCACCTTGCTGTATTTTGCCACCCGATAGAGCGTCATCTTCATCGAGACCACCTCCGGGTCGGATGCCGCCTCGTCGAGCAGCCGCAAAAACGGCTGAATACTCTCATAAGGATAGGACAAAAGAATATCCCTCTTTGCAATCTGCTCCATCATCGGCAGATCCTCCCGAACCATCGCGCTTCTTTGCGGCACGCGCTTCTCATAAAAGAATTCCGGCTTTCCCTTTAAGGAATCCTGAAGCTGGAAGACAAAGGAGAGATCGAGCGGCGATTCAATATAAAAAATCTGTTCTTTTGTCAGATCAAGATGCTCACATAATTTCTCTACGATCTCTGCATCGAGTGTGCGGCTTAATTCCGCCCGCACCGCACAGAGTTTTTTGCGGCGTTTTAAAAGTTCCACCATCGCCTCGCGGTAATCGATCCCCTGCTCTGCGGGAAGCTCTTCAAATACGCTCTCCTCCTCGATCTCCAGATCGGCATTGCGCACTACGCGCAGCAGCGATTTGGACTTGATCTTGTAATGATCAAAAATCTCCGGCGCGAAATGCAAAATTAACTCCTCCACAAGCATAAAGCGGTTCGGATCAGTCTTTAGCTGAATCAAACGTTCAAACAACCCATTATTGCACGGCACAATCCCGATTTTGTCGCTGTTTTTTGCTTCGAGTGCCACGACCGCATAGATTTCCTTATTCTTTAAAAAGGGAAATGGCTGGCGTTTCCCCACGACTTGCGGCGAGATTAACGGGCGGATCTCCGTATTAAAATAAACTTCCAGATACGCAGCATCCTCCTCGGAAAGCTTTGCGAAATTGATCAGCTCCACGCCGCCCTTTTGTTGTATCTGAT
Source organism: uncultured Lachnospiraceae bacterium (assembly GCA_910577165.1). Lineage (GTDB taxonomy): Bacteria > Bacillota > Clostridia > Lachnospirales > Lachnospiraceae > RGIG4057. Next base: position 47,525 of record CAJTLX010000008.1, on the reverse strand, counting down.
CCATCAGCTCAAAGTAGATCCTGTCTTTTTCCCTGCAAAGTTCCCTGCTCTCCTCCAAAATTGCTGTAATTTGCTGTTGCGGTGTAAGTTTTGTCTTGTTCTCACATAAATCTGGCGAATATAACATCTGGTCATGCAGTGAGCCGACGCGCACCATAAAAAATTCATCCAGATTGCTCTGAAAAATCGACGCGAAGGTCAGCCGCTCCGCTAAAGGCACGGATTCATCCGCCGCCTCCTCAAGGACACGACCATTAAATTTTAGCCAGGATAATTCTCGATTAGAATAACAATTTGCTTTTATCTCTTCACTTTTCTTTTCCCCCATTTTTATCTTCTCCTTTCCTGCCGATGCATTTATTTTCTTCTTGCCATTATTCTTATGTACGCCTCTGCAATCCGCTAAGGGAGAGTCACCCCCACATCTGATATAATCTCCCCGCTCTGCCATCCCCCATCTTATCTATACTGTACTACAGAAGAATAATCTCATGCTCCCTGCAGATCTGGCGCATCTGTTCCGGCCAGATGCTTGCCTGTACCTCCCCGACATGGGCGCGGTCGAGCAAAAGCATACACAGGCGCGACTGACCGATCCCGCCGCCGATGGTTAGGGGAAGTTCCCCCGCAAGAAGCATCTGGTGGTACGGCAGATTTTCGCGCTCCTCACAGCCCGCTTTTTTTAACTGCGAGGCAAGTGAAGCCTCATCAACGCGAATTCCCATACTTGAAATCTCAAGTGCGCAGCCAAGCAGTTCGTACCAAAACAGAATATCCCCATTCAACGCCCAGTCATCGTAGTCCGGCGCGCGTCCATCATGCGGCTGTCCATCGGAAAGTTTATCGCCGATCTTCATCACAAAAACGCAGCCATGCTCCCTTGTTATCGCATTTTCGCGCTCCTTCGGTGTCTTATCCGGATATTTTTCAAGCAGTTCCTCCGAACTGATAAAATAAATATCATCCGGCAGATGTTTTACTGCCTGCGGATATTTATACCAGACTTCATGTTCCATATGTTTAATTACCTTAAAGATTTGACGCACCACAGACTGCAAGGTTTCGACTGTGCGCTCCTTCCTTGTAATCACTTTCTCCCAATCCCACTGATCCACATAACAGGAATGAAGATTATCCAATTCCTCATCGCGCCGGATCGCATTCATATTGGTATAAAGTCCCTCGCCCGGCAAAAACCCATAGCGTTTTAATGCCATGCGCTTCCATTTTGCAAGCGACTGCACAACTTCCACATCCTCGCCCGGAACTCCGGCCAGGTCAAAGCTAACCTTTCGCTCCACCCCGTTTAAGTCGTCGTTAAGCCCTGAATTTTTTTCTACAAAGAGCGGCGCAGAGATACGCTCAAGATTCAGTTCCTTCCCGAACTCCTTCTGAAACGTATCACGGATATACTTGATTGCCTCCTGCGTCTGCCGTACACTAAGCTTAGGGTCATACCCCTTTGGTAAAACTAAGTCCATATTTATCCTCCTCGTATCCCTCATCACATATTATCTTTTAGTATACCCTTTTTTTTCCTACATCACAAGGACTTTTTCAAATTTTTTTCCGCTATTTTCCCTCCCAGGACTCCCCCGCATAAAATTTCCGCTTGCAGTACGCATAAAAATCGATTATACTATGCTTTAAAATGGCGGGAACATAAAGAAACCCGCCGGAAAGGAAGTAATCATATGGAAAATGAAGAATTAAAACAGACCACTGATGCACCGCAGGTGGAAACTGCCACAAAGGAGGAAAAGATTCCATCCATGGCAGAATTTGAGTCACAGATCGACCACTCCTTCCGCAAACTTAAACCCGGAGATATTGTGACGGGAACTGTGATCGGCATTTCTGACACGGAAGTAACGGTTGATCTAAACAGCTATACTGAGGGGATTATCAAGCTGGAGGAATTAAGCAACGATCCGCGCTTCTCCATTAAGGCGGACATCCAGATCGGAGAGGAGATCTCCGCTATCGTCTTAAAGGAAAACCGCGAGGGCAATATCTTACTCTCACGCAGGCAGGCGGACGATATCTTAGCATGGGATACCTTAAAGAAGATGATGGAGGAGCATACCCCGGTAACCGTAAAAGTTGCACAGGTGGTAAATGCTGGCGTTGTCACTTATCTGCAGGGCATCCGCGCATTTATTCCAGCGTCCAAACTCGCGCTTACCTATGTTGAGGATCTCTCCACTTTCGTTGGAAAAGAACTTGTTGTACAGGTAATCACCGTGGATAAAGAAAAGAAAAAGCTGGTACTCTCCGCCAAAGATCTCCTTCTCGCACAGACCGTCGCGGAAAAAAATAACCGTGCGTCACAACTTGCCATAGGAAGTATCCTCTCCGGCAAAGTTGAAAAGATTATGCCGTTTGGTGCTTTTGTGGATCTTGGGGATGGTCTGTCCGGTCTGGTACACATCTCCCAGATCAGCGATAAGCGCATCAAAACACCGGGCGAGGTACTCAAGGTTGGCGATGAAGTCAAGGTGAGAGTCCGCGATGTGAAAGATGGTAAAATCAGTCTGAGCATGAAGAATCTAAGTGCAAAAGACGAGGCGGTGGAAACGCCGACGGGTCCAAGGGAATTTTCCTCCGGCGGGGAAGCGACCACCGGCCTCGCAGAACTGTTAAAAAATATTAAGCTTTCCTAAAAGAAAATCTGCTTAAAAATCCTGGCGTTCGCTCCTTTTCCTTGATGACTTGCTCCGTGATCACTTTGAGCATTCCGTCTTCTTCGACCGGACGCCAGTTTTCCTCTTCCCCCGATATGCTATGTGTTTCTTCATTTATTTTTTGTGTGGACTCTTCTTTATATGAAAGCGGATATTCACTCTCCTTGACCTCCTCAATCGCACTCTTCTCATCGATCACTGTGCCGTAGGCATCCTTCATCCGCTCTTTAATTAAGTTTGTCAGATAAACTTCGCGCCCTTCCTCCTGCTCCGGTGCCCTATAATTCTGCACTTCCTCGTTGATCGCCACCATTTTGCGATCGAGGAAGGAAACCAGATCCGCACATTCTTTCAATTCACGCGTAATATGATCCGGTGCGTGCCCCTCAAACTTATAATAGATCTTATGCTCTAAACTCGCCCAAAAATCCATTGCGATCGTCCGGATCTGAATCTCCACCTTGGTATCAATCACTTCATTGGAGAGAAATATCGGCACGGACACAATCATATGGTATGAAGTATATCCATTTGGCTTAGGATTCACAATATAATCTTTCACCTTCAGCACCGTGATATCGCTCTGCTTGGCAATCAGGTCAGCAATCCGATAAATATCACTTGTAAATGAACAAATAATACGAATCCCCGCAATATCGTTTATGTATTTCACGATATTTTCCACAGTCAGTTCCCTTCCATTGTGCCGCATCTTCTTGGCAATACTCTGCGACGATTTGATGCGCGAAGTAATATGCTCGATCGGATTATACTGATGCGCCTGTTTAAACTCATTGTTAAGTATCTCAAGCTTTGTCCCAATCTCAAGCAGTGCCGCGTTATACAAAAGCAGTGTGCGCCCCCACAACTCCTCTTCATTAAATGACATTGGCAACTCCATTTTGTACCACCTTAACTTTCTTAAAAATTATTAATTATCGCCCGTGTAAAAATCATATCAAATGCGAAAGATGTCACTTCGTGACCCCATTTTCGCGCAGTTCAGCACTCCGGCACTGAACTTTTAAAATAAAATCTTACACTTTTAGGTTAATAAAATTTCGCCTTATATAAACATCATACCACAGTTTTATGAAAAAAGCTTGAATTACCTACATTTTTCAGTAAAGTTTAAGAATTCCTTTCGAATTTTGACAGAGTTGACGCTTTAGGAATTTTATGCTATGATTACCCCATATGATTTGAATCGGTATCCCCGGTAAAAAATGAATTTTTCAAGAGAGGTAAAAAAATATGTTTTCACAATCTATGGTTGAACTAGGACAAAAGCGTTCCACTATCCGCGAAATTTTCGAGTATGGAAAGCAGCGTATCGCGCAGATTGGCGCGGAAAATGTCTATGATTTCAGTATTGGCAACCCGAGCGTTCCCGCACCGGAATCCGTGCGCGATGCAGTGATCGATATACTTGACACAGAAGGTTCTGTCGCTGCCCATGGCTACACAAGTGCTCAGGGGGACGCTAAAGTGCGTGCCACCCTAGCGGAGGATTTAAACCGCCGCTTTAAGACCCACTTTCACGCCGACAATTTCTACCTGACCGTGGGTGCGGCAGCAGCACTTTGCTCCTGTTTTAAAGCACTTGCCGAACCAGGCGACGAATTTATTGTAATCGCACCGTTTTTCCCGGAATATCAGTGCTTTATCGAGCGGGGAGCGGACGCGAAATGCGTGATTGTAGAGGCGGATACCACTGCTTTCCAAATCAATTTCGACAAACTCTATACCGCCATCACCCCGCACACAAAGGCAGTGGTGATCAATTCCCCAAACAATCCATCAGGCACAGTCTATTCGGAGGAAACCATTCAGAAACTCGCCTCGCTTCTGACCAAAAAAAGTGCCATGTTCGGTCACCCGATTTTCCTGATCTCGGACGAGCCGTACCGCGAATTAGTTTATGATGACATCACTCTGCCCTTTATTACAAAATATTATACCAACACGATCATCTGCTACTCTTACAGCAAATCCCTCTCCCTTCCGGGTGAGCGCATCGGCTATGTGCTTGTGCCAGATGAACTCTCGGACGCAAAAACAGCTTACGCTGCCATCTGTGGCGCGGGACGCTCACTAGGCTATGTCAACGCGCCAAGTCTCTTTCAGCGCGTCGCGGCAAAATGCGCCGGACAAACCGCAGATCTTACCATTTACGAAAAAAATCGAAATCTTTTGTATGAGGGACTTACCGATCTCGGCTTCTCCTGTGTAAAACCGCAGGGCGCGTTCTATATTTTCCCGCGCTCCCTAGAGGCGGATGCAGTTCAATTTTGTGAGCGCGCAAAAAAATATGATCTGCTCTTTGTCCCGGGAGATGATTTTGGCTGTCCGGGTCATGTCCGTATCTCGTACTGCGTACCGACAAACCGTATTGTAAGGGCGATGGACCTGTTCGCAAAACTTGCCGCCGAATACCGCTAAAAAGAAAAAATATTCTAAAACATAAATCTGGCGTAAATATTGCCAAAAATTAAAAAATCCTCTCGACAACAGGAAAAAAACGGTATATAATAAAGAGCAGTTCGAACACAGATTCGGGTTCTGAACTGCGCCAGAACCCACGCGGATCTCCCGCAGACATTCTAAAAGCGCAGCACGGAGGGAAAAAATGGAAAAACTCTTACTGAAAGCATGTCAGAACGGACAAAAAGGAGTGGTCATGTCCTTTTTAAAAAAGGATGCGATCAATGTCAACGCAGTGGATGAAATGGGATTTTCCCCGCTGCATTACGCCTGCAAAAAGGGCTACCGCGACATTGTAAAACTCTTGCTTGAAAAGGAAGCGGATGTAAACCTAATCTCGAACGAGAGCGTCACGCCATTACATATGGCGGTAAACTCCGGCAACAAGGAAGTGATCAAGCTCTTACTTGATTCGGGCGCGGATATTAACGCCACCGATCGCGCCGGACGGACAGCACTGATCTACGCGGTGGAGGCAAGGAAAGCGGAGGCGGCAAGATACCTCATCGAACTCGGCGCGGATCTCTCGATTATGGACAATCAAAATCATACCGCACTCGACTACGCGAACGCCCTTGGCCTTGTACAACTGATCGAGAGTATGTCCAGAGAAAATGTGGGAAACGCGGATGCCTACGGGAACACCCCCCTTCACCAGGCATGTTACAATGAACAGGGGGAAGTCGTAAAGGCGATGCTGGCAAAGGGTGACCTGGATATTAACGCGCGCAATGACAGAAAGCAAACGCCTCTGTATGTCGCCGCCGCACAGGACAATCTTCTGATTGCGGAGCTTCTCCTAGAGGCGGGTGCGAATACCAATATCAGCGGCAACAATGGCTACTCCCCCTTACACGTCGCAGCGGGAAACGGAAACGAACGCCTGGTAAAGCAGCTTCTTACACACGGCGCAAATGTCAACGAGCGGGACGAGAATGGCGAGACCGCATTGATTATTGCGGCAAAACACGGCAGCAATTATATTGTAGAAACACTGATTGCAGGCGGCGCGGATGTTACTTACGCCGATCTTTCAGAACACACCGCACTCTACTATGCAACGGAGTCGGGCTACAATGATATTGTAGAAAAACTTTTGATGGCAGGTGCAGAAAATTAGGGGGAAATTTCATGGAGATCAAAGAATTAAGCAAGATATTGGGAAGCTCACTCACGAGCAACCGCAGCAAATACATCCCATGGTGGATATGCGAGTTCAATGAAAATATGTATCGGTACAATCTCTTTACTCAGGAGGAGATTAAGGAAGTGCAGGAATGCATTGCAAACTGCGATAAGTCGGCACTTACTGATACCTCGGACAACTATGGACTGACTTTATTCCACCTGCTAGTATGGCATAATTTCTTCGATGCAGTAAAAACAATTTTGGACGACGAATCTCTTGGCATGGACGTAAACATAACCGACGGCAGGGGCAAGGGACTCACTCCACTTATGCTCTCCTGCTGCCGGGGGAATTTTAATATGACAAAACTTCTGATTGACCACGGCGCAGATACCACCCTCTGCAATGCGGCGGGTCAGAATGCATGGCACTGTCTCGCCCGCCCGCGCCTTGAAAATTTCCAAAACGGTTTCGAATGTTTGCGTTACAGCATGGATCAGCGCGGAGCCATCGCCGATTTGTTGAGCGATGGGATCAATGCAAAGGATGCGAACGGTTTCACCCCTTTAGTTTCCATTTTACAGGGTGAAAATACTAATCTCTCCTGGGCACTGACCGAAACTCTTCTAAAAAAGGGTGCGCAGACGGACTACGTCGATGAGGAGGGCAATACCCTGCTTTTGGTTGCCATCCACAACCACCATTTAACTGCGGCACTGCTTCTTGCAAAATATGACAGCATGATAAACACTGCAAATGCAGCGGGCGAAACTCCAATGCAGGCAGCGACAAAAATTTACAGCGAGGGCCTCTGTATGGCACTAAAGGATGCCGGTGCGAATGAGGAGTGCGAGGCAAACCGCATGAATATGGCGAATTTAAGCCGTATCACCAGCAATGCGTTCGCAAGTTTCTCAGACGACGAGAAGGATAAAATCAGCATCGCACTCTACCTCGCAAAAAAGCTGATCGCAAGGATCGATCCGGACGATGATGATGATATGGAAAGTCTTGAAGGCATTATGCACAATGCCCTGACAAACGACGATAAATGTCAGGTACTTGATCTGTGTCATGAGGCGGGTATCGATTTTACCATGCCGATCCACAGCCGCGGCAGTGTATTTTGTCTTCGTGACAAATGTCTCTCCGGCAATTTCGGCGTTAAAGTAATCAAAAAATTTATTGAACTTGGCGTGGATATGAACGAGGCGATTATCCAGGGCAGAACCCCCGCAAATTTTGTCGCTTCCTGCGCGCCAAGGCAGATGATGTTTTCCGGCAAAAAGGACGACTACGCAGAGACAGCCGCACCATTCTTCTCCAAAGAGTCCATGGAGCAGCTTGACAACACAGGGGTCAGCGCAGCACACTGGGCAGCGCGCAACGGGCATCTTGAGATGTTAAAAATCATGCTGGAAAAAGGTGTTGACCCGAATATTACACAGGATCAGCCCGCCGAATCCGGCAATACCCTACTACATATTGCGTGCATTTACGGTCACGGCGAGATTGTCAAATTCTTAGAAGCACATGGGGGTGACAGTTCCCTGCAAAATATCAATGGTGAACTTCCGGCACATCATGCCGTAATGAAAAAGAAATTTGGCGGTGATCTCACTTCCAAACAGAGAGCAGGGGTACTAGGAGAACTCAAAACCTTAGACGGCGCGAGAAATGACGGCAAAACCCCGCTGATGCTCTTAATGTCAATGGATATCAACACGGCGAACGAACTTCTCCCTATCTTCCTTGAGAAGGGTGTGGATATAAACGCCACGGACAATGTTGGCAACACAGCTCTGATTCTAAACACAAAAAATATGTGCTTTAAAGATATTATAAAGGAACTTGTGCGCGCGGGCGCGGATATCAATATGTCCGACAACACAGGCAGTACCGCTCTGTATTACGCACTAAAATACGGCAATCAGGAAGTCGCACGCTTTTTGATCAAGAAGGGGGCGGACTACAATCACACAAACAACAAAGGCGAAAGCTGTGTTCAGGTTGCGGTGGAGAAGGGCTACGATACTGTGCTTGAACTGATGACGGATATCCAGTAAAATGCCACAAAAGCGGCGAGTGGGGAAGATGACTCTTCCCCACTGATTCAAATTTTTTATTTATCAAATTCTTTGACCACCTGATAGGAATAATAATAAAAACTTGCTGCTAAATCATCTGGAAATCCTTCCTCCCATCGGGCTTCCTCCTCCTCCTCACTCATTCCCTCCGGCCAGAGATATTCTTCCTTTAACATATCGGAAAACAGCGGTAGCGATTCATTTTTCACGCTCTCCACATCATTATAACAATCGAGGATCTCATGATAGCAATCAATAATCAGTGCGAAAAAATCTTCGAGTTCTTCGGTAAGCCAGGCGGCGATCTTATTACTTTCTTTCTGAGCCTCTACATCATGATAAATGCGCACGAGAAAAATCAATCCAAACGCGGTGGAATACCATAACGTGCCTTGATGTTCAATATTGTTTGTAATTTCTCCAAATGCTTCTTTTACATGGCTTAATTTTGAGCGTTCCTCCAGTGTTTTCAGATACCCCGGCAGCTCGGTCGCCATTCCATAGGCTGTTACAATTCTGCTCCACGGAACATCCTCAATTTTCAGGTTACGAATAAATTCTTCATTTTGATCCATAATTATTTCCTCCTCCCCGCAATTACCCCGCTCACCAACTGCCACGCAATACTTCCCTCCCGCAATTTCGCGGGTGCCTCTAAAAGCGGCACCCACGCCGCCGCATCCACCTCACCCGACAAAGTAAACTCCTTCTTTTTTGCCGTCGCATAAAATCCCAACATCAGCATTTCCTTCTTTTCATAAGCGTAACTGCGCAGATATTTCAGGGAGGTAATATCAATCCCAATCTCTTCCTTTACCTCTCTTGCCACAGTATCCTCCGCACTCTCACCCAACTTCATAATTCCGGCAATACACACATATTTTGTTGCGGAAACATAAGTTTGGCGCAGCAATGCCACTTCGTCTTCCTCATTTACCACAGCACAGATCACCGAAGTTGTAAACATATCCCAGAGCGGTATCTTACAGCCCTCACAATAGGGAATCCGCCCCTCATCCCCAATCTCTTTTTGCACCAATTTCCTCCCGCAATGCGGGCAATAGGTAAAATGCACGGCATTCCCCTCCTCTTTCTATCCTAAATCTCCACCATCATAATAATCGATGTATATTTAATAAATGTTTTTTGCACGCAATTTCCCCAGGTCAATTGATTTTCCATACAATCTATTGATTATTATAATCATTTCCCGGAGATTAATCAAGCAGTTAAAACAAAAAAATACATCTGCGTGACAAATTTCCCGCCATTTATGCTTATAAGTCCCCTCTACACGATATTTTTCTTTCACTATTCACTTCTGTATTCAAAAAATATTGCATTATTTGTCCTATTAGAAAGTATATAATCTCTACCATACTCGGCGATTCATATGCCCCGTCAGGTTAATGCTTAATCCAATACGATGCCTTTTTTCCTGCCATTTGTCTTTCTTGGATACTGCCTGATATGAGTGACAAAATCAAGCAAACGGTGTTTGTGACAGTAAAAGCCCTAAACGCACACTTACCTATCATAATCTTCTCGGCTTCATCACAACTATCCATCCATTTCTTTTGAAACTTTATATCATAAACGGACGCTGTCTTTTCCGAATTCGTTTTCTTGGCGGAATCAACGCACTTCTGCTGAATCACGGCCGTTTCAATTATAATGGCGAAGAAACCGACAATGCCTACAAAAAACGATACAATACCATTCTCCTTTTTAAAGGTTTCAAAACCATTGGAATACGAAGCAGCAATAAGAAAGTAGGCGAGAATAAGAACTGTGCTTGTAATCCAAATGGTAATGGATAGTTTTTTTATCAATTGCCTCTGAAAATAGAATTTTTTAAAAATGTAGGTAATGGATATATTTTGTAACGATACTTACAAAGGAAGAGTAGGTGATAGCTTCTTTACTATTTTTCTTGTGTTTTTGTTATTTTAAATCCCTTTTTCCTGAATTTCTTTAAATTTAAACAAATGAATTATTAAACACATTTTCTAACCATTTGCATTTATCTATTTTATTTCCTTTCAATTTTCCACATTCAAATACTGCAACTTGTCTAAATCCCACCGTATTGTCATATACATATATTACATCACATAAATCAATAGAAACCAATAAATTTTCCAATGATTTTTTATAGCGTTTTCTTATCTCTTCTTCTTTAATTCCATGTCCTCCAACCCGAACCCTATTTTCAACTCTTTGTACTGCTAAGTCCGCACTTTCTAGTCCTACATAATATATTTGTACTTTAAATCCCCGTTCCTTTGCTTTCTTGATATTTGATATAATACTATTGCCGACAAGTGTTGTTTCCTGATTAAATGAAACTCCATTCTTCAAATAAGTTCTTATCCTTTTTACTGCTTCCCTCATGGCTTCCATTTGATCATTAAGATCTTTCCAATTTCCTTTATTTTCTTTTAGAATTTCATCAGAATTTACTCTTTCCTGGTTTGCAGGCAATAAATTTCCCAAGTTATAAAGTGTTGATTTCCCCGCCCCATTTACCCCTGCAATCAAAGTATAAACGCTTTCCATCAATACACACCTTTCTCAATCAATTCCTTTTGTTTCTTCTGGAAAAAAAATTCATGAGCCAATTTATAAAATTCATATTCATCCTCATCCGTAATCTCCACTGCCACATCAATTATCCCAACACTAGGTGAAAAAACTTCCTTGCACTGCTCATATGCTCTATGGATTTCCGCTAATTTTTTTTCATTTCTCATATACTTTTCCGCCTTTCTTAAATACATTTCAAGTGCAACATATTATCTTCAAAACAATGGCAGGCTTTCCGCTGCCCTTTAAATTCCAGCCCTTATTCTTCAACAAGATATCTTACTAAACCTATAATCTTTCTCTGCTCTTTTACTGAAAGTTTACCTATTATTTCTGATAATTGATTCGTTGTTCCTAAAACAAAACAATCCACTACGTCAAACAATAATTCATCCGCAGAGACATCTAAGGCATTTGCTATTGCCACAAAATTATCTAATTTCGGAACTTTCAGACCTCTTTCTATCACGCTAATATGTGTTGGACTTAGATCTACTTTATCTGCCAATTCTTCTTGTGTAAGATTCCGCTTTTCTCTTACCTCTTTTATCCTGTTTCCCACTATCTTCGAGTCCATTCAATTTCCTCCTCCAGAACGATCATTAATCCTAAATTTTTCTCTTTTTGATATTAGTTACAAAAAAAATCTAAAATACTGTTCAGTCCCAAAAGGGCATTTTCATCATCAATTGCAGCTCTTTTATTAGTATTATGGCTATATACCACTTCATGAATATTATAACAATTCATATGGTGTAAAAGAGTACAAGCCGTACTGTAAGCGGTATCTATATGACCATCGCCTCCCCCGACTAATACAACTGCACCTTTTTTTGCCTTTACAATAGGTTCCTCTTTTCTAAAAAATCTGGCGCAAAAATATGTTTGAAGTCTGCTTCCCACATCCAATAATTTTCCGGTCAACTATGAAAAATAAATCGGTGAGGCAATCAAAATATTATCACATTCCTGTATGTATTGATATACTTCCTGCATTTCATCATTTATCACACATCCGCTATTTTCCCAGCAGTATCTGCAATCAAGACAGGGCGAAATATTGCATCGATAAGCAGCTACAATCTTATACTCCCCTGTAATTCTTTCAGTAATTTTATAAGTTTGGATGTATCACCTTCTTTTCTCGGCGAACCATTATAGATCAAAGTCTTCATTATAATCCCTCTTCCAATAATTAATTTTTAAGATACTTTCTTTATTTTTCCCTTAATTTCCCATCTCCAATCATGCAAATTCACACTGTTTCAATATTTTTAAATGTTTAAATATTGAAATTTAAAAAATTTCAAATAAATGGGGATTTGTTTTATTCATGTAATTCCAATGGAAGCCCATCCGGATCAAAGAAAAACGTCATTTTTTTATTCGTATAATCATCATACCGAATAGGTTCACATTTAATCCCTTGCTTTTCCAATTCAGAAACAACTGTTTCAATATTATCTACATGGAATGCCAAATGACGTAAACCGCAAGCTTCTGGTCGATTGACACGTTTGAGCGGATTTGACTCTGCAAAAATTTCTAATTCAATAGTATCCGATCCTTCTCCAATTTTCAAATCCAGTTTCCAATCTTTCCTCTGAGTCCGATAATTTTCCCTGATAATTTCAAAGCCAAGTTTATAAACATAGAAATCTTTTGCTGCTTGAATATCAGATACAATAATTGCGACATGATGAATTGCACTTAACTTCACCTTGCCATTCCCCCTTTCAACTTCCTGTTTATTGAATTATCTAATTCTATTCTATCACAAGCACATTTACAATTCAATTAAATTTTGCTTAACACCGTTCTTTTTGTATCTAGAAAGAATTTTTATAGATAATAGTATATTAATTCATAATTATTTGTCTGGTAAGCCAGAATCCTTATCCTTACACTTACAAATTATTCGCTTTGTTTTTTCAACTGACAATGGCACATTTTTCTCACTAAAATATTCAATGTTCACTACCTCTACAACCGCTGTATGATTATCTTTCCCTGCGGGAACAAGAACAAAATCCCCAATTTCAATACTGTCATCATCCGTTAGATAATAATAACTCTTGCATCCTTTATCAAAAATAACGCTGCAAAAGATATATTCTGATTTACGGCGTTTCACCTTACCGTAAACCGATGGATCAAGAATTTCTCCCATACCATAAGAACGAACAAAATCAAATACTGTTTTTGCAAAATCCGCAAAATCCTTTGGCAGACCATTTTTATCGTAACTTCCCTAAAGGATACACTGCGGATTTTTTTCGTAATCGATAGTAATTTTATAATCTTTTGTTTCATCTGGAGTATCAATCACCTCTTTGGGATTGCCCTTAATATGTGAAAACAAAATATTTGCATCAAAACTTTCAAGCAAGTTTTTAATTCCACCCGCAATTTCATACTTATGAGAAACTTTATAACTTTCTCCAATGTTTAAAATATGTTCAAGGGTTTCTGTTGCTCTATCGATAACTAGATGTTCTGTATAATCTCCTGTTGTATATTTCCAAATCTCACTCTTTGTCATTTCCTTTGGCCCGCTTTTTGTTACTCTATGATACTCTAATGTAATTCTGTTTATTACATCGGGTTTATTGTTTCCATCAAAGACATACAGATCATTCATCCCAACCGTATTATGCACAAGATCAGATAAATCTGTACATTTATGATCAAAATTAGCACAAAGCGAACCATAAAATTTATAGGTAATCTTTTCTGTATTAGTCAATTCCATAACCCAACTGCCAATATCTGTAGCAAAAGCTTCCATATATTCATTTCCAAAATAAGTGGCAAAAGCATCTAGCAATTTTTCCGCCGATGTTTTTTCTATCTTAAAATTCTTCGTTCTTGCCTTCTTATATTGCTCCCCTGCATTTCCAAAATGATAACCTGCAAACCATACACGACCTTTATCGTTAATGGTAAGGTGTTGTTCCTCCTCATCATCTCGCTCCGGCATAGGACCATAACGGATATTATTGGATACAATACGTAACTTTTTTAGCATTCCTTGAAAAAGAAATGGATTTTCCTCGGAAAGTAGTGCTAATCGGCTAAATATCAGAATAAACTATTCTCGGTTCTGTGACTCCAAAATTTCTTCACCACTATATGCCCAATGATTAAAATACCTCTACCGAGAATAGATTGCAGACCCAAGTAAGGGAATATCGGTTACCTCATCAATAATTTTTTTCAGTGCCTCAAAGTTATTTGCTGCCCGTCCGTATTTTTCAAAAAAGGCGTGACCACAGTCCATCTCAAACCCCAGGGCGGCACAATCATCAGCCATCCAGTGATCAACAAGTTCTATATAGTTAATATTCTGATCACGAAACTTATCGCGCCATTTAATTACAAAATTATAAATTTGTTTTCTATTTTCTACTGTGATATCCCCCTTAAAATTCAAGTTTGTATAAAAATCACCCTCTAAAATACTCATCGCAAAAACGATTCCATTTTTCCTCATATTCATTATGATTCACCAGTTCCATATCCTTCGGGGAATAAATTTCTCGCCTTTGTGCCTCCTCAACAAACCCCAAAATATCCATATCCACCGTACTCTCTACCGCCCGAATGGCATCCCATCCATTTAGTACAGCATAATAAAGGCGTGTATGGCCATCCAGAGAGATATAGCGTTCATTATACGGCATTACCTGGATAATAATATCCTTCGGTTTGCCAATAAAATTGCGAATCGCTTCAATTTTCTCCCTATCCACATAAAATTGAGACGGCTGAATTTGTTCAAGTGAAAGATTAAATACTGAAGCCGCAGGATATTCTTTGATAAGCTTCCCGCACTCATTATAAAACATTGTGATATGTGGGGTGTAGAATCTAAATTCTTCAATTATCTGCGGATATATACTTTTATTTTCTCCACGAACCACCGCCTCAAAATCAGAAAATATCTCCACTTCATAGGGCATTCCTCCCACGAGAAAACATCCATGTTGATACAGGACTTTCTGAGAAAAACGCTTATCCGCGTATGTGTCAATTCTTAATATTTCCATTATTGATCAATTTCCTTTCACCGCTTATATCCGTTCAATACTCACACAAGCTTATATTTAATTTTCTGAATGTCTTCATCACAAAGTCCAATTTTTCTAAAATACTTGTCCGTATCACCATACTTTTTTCTAAATAAATTTAAAAATTCCTCCATAAACATTTCACAAGGTATCACAATATTCATATCAATCTCAGGAAAATTCTTATGTACCAATTCCAGACGTTCTTTTCCATACTTTCTTGTGAGAACATAATTATCTATAATCTCTTTATCACATACTCCTGCATGAAGCAGTAAGATTGCCGCAACTACGCCCGTTCTGTCCTTTCCCGCAGTACAGTTAAACATCACACCTGTTTTAGTATCTGCAATACATCGAAATACTTCTGAAATGGCTTTTGCTGACGCAATAGCCATATAACTTCGCGGAACTTCGCTCACTGATTCAGGTACTCCGCTTCCCTCATCTATCGGAAAATTATAATAAGTAAAACCTCCCTTTTCTGCAAATCCACTTGGTTTCTTTGCAACGTCCTTGGCACCCCGCAGATCAATAATCGTTGTAATCCCGTGTGTTCTCAAATAATCATAATCTTCCTCACTGGGATAATTCTGAACATCACTCCGAATCATTCTTCCCTCACGGGTCAATGCTCCGGATTTTGTGCGATAACCGCCCAGATCCCTTGTATTCTGCGTTGTTTTCAGTAAACTAAACGGTTTATTCCTCCAGGCTCTCCTGTAGGCATCCACATAGTGTTTCCCCTCTTTAAGTACTTTTAATTCCTCCATACAGTTTTTTATCGCAGTTGCTACAAATTCATCCGCCATTTCCACGGTGAAGAAAAATGATTCCTCCTCCTAATCATCACGATAATCCAGTGCCATATCATTTAAAAACGATTCTATCTCAAAAGGATAAATAGAATAAATTTTTTCGGATTTCAGTTTGTAAATTGATTTAATATTGTTTTTTAACCCATACTTTTTTATCGCATATGCATTGATCAGATGATAATCATGATGAAGCCTCTCCACATTCCCTGGAATTTAAGGATTCCACTTGTACTTATCATATATTATTTCTCGAAACACTAAATCCTGAATCAAATGCAAATAATATCCTAAATATAATTCATCGTCCATCTTATCGCCAAATTTCGAAAGATATCCGTCTAGGTCATACATTTTTTTACTTTTTCCGCAAACAAATATTTTTAGATGGCTATCTGATTTAGAGAATACTGGATGGTAAGCGTCAGGTAATATACAACCTAACCGAAATCGATTGATATCCTTTATCGAATTTTTTTATCAATTCTTCTGCAACCGCTAAATACAACAATCTTGATGCCATTCTAAAACATCCTAATAAATGGTAATCTTCTTGTTCCATGCCTTTTTATCTAAAGTATAACATTAGAAAAGCCAAATGGCAACTAAAATTTTCTCAATAAATCTTTTAAATAAATATTCAAAATTTCATTATAATAAAGAATAAATTTAATATACATTATAATTTCACTATAACAAAAGACAAATTTAATATACATTATATTATCTTACCGCTATCAACCGAGCAAAACCAAATCCTGGATGCGTATTTTTAACATTCCTTAAAATATAAATGGATCTTGACATTTTTAGAAAAATTGCATCTAATAAACCTAGATACCAAGAAACCAAGAATATTATTTCCTTGAATTAAAATGTAATGATGAGGACATAAATATGCCAGCAATAATAATGAAAGATAGTATCCCTGCGGAAATAAAAAAAGTAAGCATCTCTGCGAAACGTCAGATCACAATCCCCCAGAAATTTTTCGCTATGTTAGGGTTTGAGGCAGAGTGCATGGTGCGCGGGAATGAGCTGGTCATTCGTCCGGTGAAAACAAATATTAGGGGAGATCTTCCCCAAAAAACCTAAAATTGTAAGTAAACGTTGTTGTCCGTCTACCACCTCTTTTATCCTGTCTTTCCTTTTATAAATAAAAAGTGGAGGAATATTGATTCCCAATAAAATACTTTCCATCAAATAGGAAGCCTTTTGCAAATTTTTCACCTCTGATCTCTGGTAATCTGGTCTAATTAAAAATCTGGATTTTTTCATATCAGAAATAATATCCTCAATTGTTAGAGTTTCAGGTAATGGTTTATTAATTTTATAATGTGCAATTTGATTTTTTTCACTTATATATTCCATCATTTCAAAAAAATCTTCCGAATTCTTCATGTATTTTTGATAATCAATTTTAAATATGTCTTGAAATATATTAGCTATAAATTTATACCTATTATTGATTGCCGAATAATAATGACTACCTGTAAACTCAAAAATTAATTCTACACTTCTTTATGGATTATTTATTATATTATCCCACAATTCAGGATTTTTGCTTGCATTAGATATATAATCAAAAACCTGTTCAATTTTATTATCTTCGATTTGTCCACCATTCTGTAATACAATATCTATGGTCCAATAAAGAACTTCGTAAAATAATTTATTATCATATAGACAATTATTTCGTTCTTTACATACAAAATTAAATTTCAATAAATAACTAATAACAACATCAAACTCATTCAATATCTCTTCTGCACTTTTATTTTCTAATATGGAATAATAATATTTGCAAATGATATCAGATCTTGAACTTCCTTTCGAATAACTATATATAGGAATAAAGGGAAGTGTTATTAAGTTTCTCACCAGTGAAATTATAATATTTACCTTATCCCGTTTACTTGCCTTTTTCTTACTTTTGGGAAGAATAATTTCACATAAAAATCATAAAGTTCGGTATTATTATATATTTTATTATATAATAAATTCGATAACTTATCATTAATATAAGCCGCCCTATCAATATCATATTTTTGTAATAGAGTAATCCCCGAATTATATCGTCTAAATATCTCTTTTTTAATTTTTTCTTCATCTAGTTTAGGTTCATCAACTACATTAAATTGTAAAATACGAATTCTGGTATCTTCAAATAATTCTCTTGTATCTGAATTTAATTGACTATACCTTTTTCCAGCAAGCGCATTTAAACTGTGTAACCCTTTATCTTTTAAGACAAGTCTATCTTCCAAAAAACGCTTTATAGTTTCATATCGCTGTCTTCCATCAATCACCTCATTCTTATCTTTAGTTTGAAATAAAACAAGGGGAGGAATTTCCGTTCCCAACAAAATACTCTCTATAAAATATGTTGCTTTCTCCTCATCCCAAACATAATTTCTTTGAAAGTACGGTCTGTAATTTATTTTTCCTTCATACCTTTGGTTCAGAAAGATAGATGATACTTTTTTTACTATATTATCTATTTTTAATTTTTCTTTAAAAATATCCATTATATCTGAATAGTCTAACTGTATATTCGATATTATAAATTTTCCCCTTAATTTCAATATAAATATTAGTCCACTATTACTCTATCCTGTAACTTTTTACTTGAAAACTTTTCTACAGTATTTGAAACAACAGCACCCTGAAAAAAAATTCATTATTATAATTTTGTCTCATTTTTACCAGTCCGTCTAATGCAAAAGGAAAAACATACTGCCAAGACGTATTTTCAAAAGAAGATACTATTTGATGAAGCCCTGGTAACCATTCGTAAATATATCTACATTTATCATATATCGTAACATCTGTAAACATACAATTCGTCTTTGCGATATATTGAAATCGTTCGTTACATAAAATATTATTATGCATTGGATATGCCAATTGGTTAAGAACAATATCAAAAAACAAATTACTATGAGCCTTATCAGGAAATTGATATAAATTCTTATCTAACTCAAAATATTCTTTTATCCTTTGCACATCTTCCCTTAATTTAATTTTTCCTTTTCCCAACAAAACACTTATTCTTAATCCCCTTAGTAAACCCTCATAGCTTCCAATCTCTCCTAAAAAGCATTGACTTTTTTCTCCCAGAAAACCACACTGTAACAACTTCCTTGCAGTAAAAAAATATTTGGCGACAGAATTTCCACTTGATATATTTATGATTTCCTCGTCATTTCTACCAATATCTGTCAAGTCAAATAATTGATTTAAATATGGATTTTGTGCAATCCTTTGTAACGGTATAATAACTGCTGGTATATCACACAATATTGCAGATAAAAACTCACCATAATAGAATTCAAAATTCTTACTTACTTCCTCTAATACTTCATAATATTCCCGATTATTAATTCCATTTCCATCTATTTTAATTGGTAATAGAGGATATTTCTTGAAAAATAAATAATGAGATACTATCTCATAATAATCTGCTATGGATTCTTTCGTAATATCTGGCATAGCAAAATTTGTTATTATCACTCCTGGCGAATTTAAGCGGTGATTTTGACATATTGTTGACACACATCTCAATGCATGTTGTGTGGATGGTACACTTCCACAAGCATCTATGTATATAATATCAAATTTTTTTGGAGTCTGTTGAAAAAATGTTTCTATATTTTATTTTAAAATTCTTGGTTGTGGATATTTTCCTTGAGCATAAGTTGCGATTGCCTTTTTATATTCCTGATTATTTGACTCAAAACCCCAAATATTTTGAGGAAGTATACCAAGATTAATCAATTCCTGAAAATCGTTATCTGGCTCTGGACCACTTAAAAAACAAACCATTAAATCCTCTGGTCTTTTTGTTTTCACAAAAGAGTCATGTAATTTCTCCCAATTTGTTATATACGAAACATTAATTTTTTGTGCCTCTATCTTATTCTGACAGACATCTTCTGATAAAGTAAAATGATCATATAACCTACGCACATAATTTCTCTCAACACAGCATGATTGCTCTCTTTTATAAGTCAAAATCTCTACTGCTCTAAAAATTGCTGTATGTCTTACATTTTGTTTTGTGTATTGATTATACTTATAATGTTCTTTCATATTGATCCACTCATTCAAAAACTTATTTAAATGTCATGCTTCTATTTTACTTATACAATATAAAAGTTACTGATCTTCAATATCGTATGCTCTAACTCATAATCCTTGACTTAGATAGCTTCACTCTCTGCAGTCATTAAATTCATCTTATCCATATCTAACTCCACCTCAATATACTACTTGATATTTAGTTTGGACAATAAACACACCGCTTCGACATGTCCCCCCATCCCAAACTGGTCCACACCCCTCCCCTTTACAAACCGAAACCCATTCTCCTCCAAAAACTTCACATCCCTTGCCAATGTCGCCGGATCGCACGACACATAAACCACCCGTTCCGGCTGCATTCGCACGATCACCTCAAGCAGCCCTCTTGCGCATCCTGCTCTTGGCGGGTCCACCACAATCACATCGGCTCGCATCTTATCGCCGCTCTCTTTATACTTCTGTGGCAGCACATCCTCCGCCGCCCCGACAAAAAACTCCGCGTTCGTGATCCTGTTCATCTCGGCATTCTTTCGCGCATCCTCGATCGCCTGCGGTACAATCTCCACACCGTAGACCTTCTTCGCCTTCTGTGCTAAAAACAGCGAGATAGTTCCAATTCCACAGTACAGATCCCAGACTATTTCGTTCCCCTTCAAATCTGCATAGAGCATAGCCTGTTCATAGAGGCGGCGTGTCTGCCCCGGATTAACCTGATAAAACGACAGCGGCGAAATCCGATATTTCACTGCCCCAATGTAATCCGTAATATACGGCTCCCCGTAAAGTGGGATAATCCTGCTGCCAAGAATTACATTTGTCCGTTCAGTATTAATATTTAAACATAAACTTACCAGCCTATATTCCACTTCCCTTTTATCCGCACTTTCTCTCCGGTTCCATTTCTCCACTGCCCACTCAAGTTTCTCTCTCAGTACCTCCGCTCTTGGCAAACCCGTCCCATTTATCACCATGCACACCATAATCTCCCCTGTCACAAACCCGACGCGCGTCAGAATATGGCGCACCAGTCCGGTATGTGTTTCCTCCTGGTAGGGCGAAACTTTGCACTCCTCTAAATATTCGCGCACCGCTGTCATCAGCGCGGCATTGACCGGTGCCTGAATACAACATTCTTCCGTGTCCACAATATGGTGCGAATGTCCCGCATAAAAACCTATCGCTGCACTGCCGTCCTTTCGCATTCCAACTGGAAACTGTGCTTTATTTCGGTAATAATATGGCTCTTCCATGCCAATTATTGGCTCTAAATATGGCTCTGCAACCCCGCCGATACGCTCCAGACAATCTTTTATCTTCTCCTGCTTGTAGGCGAGCTGACACTCGTAGGAAAGATGCTGAAGCTGACAGCCACCGCACTGCCTTGCCACCGGGCAGCGCGGCATTACACGATCCGGGGAGGTGGTCAGAATTTCCTCGACCCGCGCATAGCCGTAGGTTTTCTTAAATTTCAGTGCGCGTGCGCAGATAAGATCGCCCGGAACTGCATCCTTCACAAAAAAAGTAAATCCCTGATAGTGACCGATCCCCTCGCCGTCATTACCCAACGCCTCAATTTTCAGTTCAAACAAATCATTCTTTTTTAAGCCGCAGCCCGCCCCCTGTACCATATCCGCTTTCCCTTTCCCGTTTTCTCTTTCTTATCTTTCCTTTGCTAATTTTACAAATTTTTCTATTAGCTGAGATATTTTCCTGTATTTTTTAACTAAAATAAAATTATCTCACCTACTCTTTTATTTCCTATCTACATCAGCGTTCTCTTTAAATTCGACTCAAGCAATCTCTGATATCCCACCCACTCAAGCTTTGAATCTGCCGCGGCAAATATTTCCTTTAAGGTTTCCATCTTTGCATCCGCATTATCCGCGATATAGAGCGCGAGTGCCTCCGCAAGCGCGGGTTTCTTTGGCGAGCCGAATTCAAGTTCCCCGTGATGCGCCAAAATACAGTGTATCAGTTCTCCTTCTAACCGCTTTGAAAAACCTTCAATCGTGCGGCAGCGCGCGCTTATCTGCGACGCTCCAATATAGATATGACCTAAAAGATTGCCATCGTCCGTGTAATCATTCTCCGGGAATGGTGAGATCTCCTCCATTTTTCCCATATCGTGGAAGACTGCTGCCGTCAATAACAAATCCTTATTCAAAATCTCATATGTGTCCGCAAAAAACGCGCAGAGCTTTGCCACGCCAAGCGTATGTTCCAAAAGTCCGCCAATAAATCCATGATGCACTGCCTTCGCCGCCGAATGCCGCTTAAAACGCGCCACAAAATCCTTATCCCTAACAAAAAAACTCTGTAATAATTCCTGCAAATGCGGTTCTTTTACCATCGCAATCAACGCTAAAAGCTCCCTGTACATCTCATCGATATTGCGCGTCGTCATCGGCATATAGTCCGCCGGATCATACTCGCCCTCCTGACATTTGCGCACACGCTTGATATTTAATTGGAGCGCGCCCTGAAAACTCGTTACCTGCCCGTCAATACAGATATAGTCCATCACTTCAAAATGCTCAATCCCCGCGCCAAGCTCCCAGACCTTCGCGTCAAATACGCCAGTCTTATCCTGTAAAGTCAATGAATAATAGTTCTTGCCCGCCTTTGTCTTCAATGCCTGCAATTTCTTGCACAGATAAATTTCCTTTACTATCTCGCCTTCTTTTAATTCTGCCAAATATCTCATTCCGCCAAACATCCTTTCTCAATCTGCCTTGTTTCGTTCTCCTAATTTCACGGTCACTTCAATTTCCTCCGCTTTCATCCGCACCGTTCTCCACAGCGTAACTTTCATTGCCATACCGGGCTCGCGTAAATTTAATATCGAATTAAAACCGCTGAAGGTATAGACAAAATTATTGTCCACCTTTGTAATAATATCGCCCGTCTTAATCCCCGCCTTAAATGCCGGGGAATCCGTCTCAACTTCCATCACATAGATGCCGCTGCTCAAGCCCTTTTCATTCAGTGCCTCGCGCGGAACATCATCCCCCCGAACACCAAAATATACTTGTTTTTGCCCCGCGGCAAGCCGCTCAATTACCCGCTTTAATTTTGTAATGCCAACTGCCGTACATATTGATTCGTCAAACCCAGCCTTCATTGTCCGCGTGATAATCCCGACAATCTCCCCGGAGAAATTCACAATCACACCATCCCCATCCTCGCTGTCTATTGTGCTGGTATTAAACAGATCTACACTATTATCTGTAATATAATACACACTCTGTCTGCTTGTCACCACGCCAAAATCCATGGAACCCACATATCCATTTGGGTTGCCAAGGGCTAAGATCGGTGTGCCGACAGCGAGAGTTGCCGACTCGCCAAAAACTGCAACTTTTACCCCGGACAAAAAGGATTCCGGCAGTTCCTCCTTGTTTGTGCGCACCACTGCGATATTGTAATCCCTATCATAATTTAAAAGTTGCGCTTCATAATCCTCTCTGTCCACGGTCAGACTGATACGGCTTGCCGATTGTACGCGGTCAAGATTAACCAGGAGAAGTAATTCTTCCGCAGTCTGTCCAATCACAACGCCCGTGGTCTGGCTCTCCGTTTCATATGGATTATCCAGCCAGTCAATCCCATTGACCGACACAGTAATAGTCACAAGAGAGTGCTGTACCTCATGCGCAATTTTTTGTAGCCCTGAAAAAAGTTCTCCATATTGCTCTGCAAAGGAAATTTCCGGGGTTGGTGTAATGGTACCACTCCCAGTTCCCGACGGATCTATTCCGGTTGGTACATTCTCCCCCGTCCCCGATGGACTCGCCCCGGTCGGCACATTCTCCCCCGTCCCCGATGGACTCGCCCCGGTCGGCACATTCTCTCCCTCTCCTGATGGACTCGCCCCGGTCGGCACATTCTCTCCCTCTCCTGATGGACTCACCCCGGTTGGCACACTCTCTCCCTCTCCTGATGGATCCACTCCGGTCGGTGTTTCCAGGTTTTCAGCTCCCGTTGGAGTCCCTCCCGGTGTACTTGTTGCCTCCGGGGTAAGAATTCCTCCCGGTGTAGGCGGCTTCGGGGTATTTGTCCGCTCTGGCTCTCCTGTCGAACCTGAAGGGGTCACTCCCTTTGTCGGTGTCTCGTGCGGTGTCGGAGTGGGACTTAATTCACCTTCAAACCCAAGCAGATGTTTAAGCGGCTTATCCGCACACAAAAACACAGCTCTTGCCACAATCCCGAAAACCGCCGCCAAAAATACGGTAAACCCAAATGACCATACCATCTTCTTGATTCTGCTCTTTCGCCTTGACACTACTTTCTCCCGAATAAACTGATACTCCTTGTTCTCTACCTGATCTTTTTGCTCCATGCGGACTTCCTCCACGACTGTAAATAAACTTATTTAAAACCCGCCGTCAGGGCCATGTCCTACTGTATGCTAAAGTCGTCCGTTCCCCACAAAACGACTGATATTATCTTCCATTCTACCATACACCTATGAACGAAGTATGAACAAATTTATAAGCTTTTCGCCAATGTAAAAATGAATTCCGTCCCAACTCCCTCCGTACTGATTACATTGATGTTCTCCCGGTGTGCCAAAATAATCTCCTTCGCGATTGAAAGTCCTAAACCCGTACCTTTTTTGTCCTTGCCGCGCGAGAGATCTGTCTTGTAAAACCTCTCCCAGATACGCTTGATAGAATCTTTCGGAATTCCGATCCCGTAATCCTTCACCGCGACAAACACTTTATTTCCCTTCTCCTCCGTCTTAATATCAATAGAAGAATCCGCATTGCTGAACTTAATTGCATTGTCAATCAGATTGTAGAGTACCTGCTGAATTTTTCCCATATCAGCCGCCACAGACAACACTTCATCGCCAAAAACCAGATTCAGTGTAATCCTTTTTTTCGTGCAGGTTCCCTCAAAACTTAGTGCCGTCCGGTGAATGACCTCGTTGATATCAAAACTGGTAATCTCTAAAATCACACCCTTGTTTTCAAACCCGTTTAACGTGAGCAGGCTGGTTGTCAGCTTTGTCAGACGCTCCGTCTCAAAAAGAATAATATCAAGATATTTTTTCTGCATCTCCTGCGGGATGGTGCCATCCGCCATCGCCTCTGCATAACCCTTAATGGAGGTTAGCGGGGAGCGAAAGTCATGGGAAATATTTCCAACAAATTTTTTCTGATAATCGTCCAGATTCTTATATTCGTCCGCCATAAATTTAATGGCGTTCGCCAGATTTTTGTACTCGTCATGCGATCGGATTTTCATTGGCACATCAAAATGTCCCCTTGCATACTCCTCTGTCACCCTCGTCATGCGCCGCACCGGTGCAAGCGTAATTATGTAGATCACTGCAAAAATCACAAGGAGCACAACCATAAACGCAATATAGCAGATATTTACAATATCAAGGTACTGTGTGACCGACTGTTTTACTGAAGTCATCGGCAAAAAAATACAGACATAGGCGCGCAGCGAATAATTCAAATAAATAGGCTGTGCCACGGCCAACATCGGATCGGACATAACGCCGGGAAATGTAATTTCTGTCCGATAACTCACCGTCACAATCTCGTCAAGAAATTTCGGATTGTAGTTATCCACATTGATGCCGCGCGCCGCACTCCCCTCCCCAGTATCAACAAAGACAGTGCCGTTTGTATTGACCACCCAGATGCGCGTTCCAAGGAAGCGGTCGATACTGCGCAGCTGTACTAACATATCACTCAGTCTTGTAGCGTCACGATAGTATGGGGTAACATACTCCTCCGCAATCATTCCCGCCTCCTCGGTCAAAAGATCGGCCTTTTCCTTTTCAAACTGCGCATTCAGACGTTTCGCACCAAAATAATTGAGCATCACAAACATCGAAAGTGCCGCCACAACATAGCACAAAACCAATTTTAAAAGTGCTTTATGCTTCATTGAATTTACCTTACCAGCTTCGTTTTCGCCTCAAATTTGTAGCCGATCCCCCAGACCGTTGCCAATCCCCACTGATCATGATTCTTAATCTTCTCGCGCAGCCTTTTGATATGCACATCCACCGTGCGCGTATCCCCAATATACTCATACCCCCAAATATGATCAAGAAGTTGCTCGCGCGTAAACACCTGATTCGGATGTGATGCAAGAAAATAAAACAATTCTAATTCCTTTGGCGGCATCTCTACACGCCGCCCCTGGTAAGTCACCTCATAATTTGTCTGACTAATCATAAGATCCGGATAGGAGACAAACTCACCGGAATTTTCCCCCGAAAGAGCCGCTTTTTTCTCTTCCTCTGCAAAAAAACGGCGCAGCACCGCCTTTACCCGCGCCACCAGTTCTTTTGAGTCAAACGGCTTCATAATATAGTCGTCCGCACCCAGTTCAAGCCCCAGCACCTTATCGAAAACCTCCCCCTTGGCGGAGAGCATAATAATCGGCACCTTCGATTCCCTGCGCACTTCCCGGCATACTTCATACCCGTCAATCCCCGGCAGCATCAAGTCGAGCAGGATTAAATTCGGCTTATAATCTTTGTACTGCAATATCGCCATTTCCCCGTCATGCACTATCCTCGTATCAAAGCATTCCTTTACAAGATACAGGGAAATCAGCTCTGCAATATTCTCATCATCGTCCACAATTAAAATTTTTTGTTTTTCCGCCATACGACTTCCCTACTTCCCTATAAAATTTTACTTAAATTCCACAATTGTAACTCCGTGATCACCCTCGCCAAACTCGCCGATGCGGAAAGATTTCACATATTTTGCGCGCTTTAAATGCGAGTGTACCGCCTCTTTTAATGCTCCCGTTCCCCTGCCGTGGATAATGGTCACTTTCGGCAGATGCGCTAAGTAGGCATCGTCTAAATATTTGTCCACCAAAGGCATTGCCTCGTCCACGCGCTTGCCAATAATATTTAACTCTGTGCTAATATTTAGCGATTTACTCATGCGGATTTTTCCACTTGAAGTCTTTGCCTTTTTCTCCTCCTCATCCGGCTCTGCCTCAGCTGGCTCAAGATCACGGATATTGACAAGAGAGCGCAAAATTCCCATTTGCACATAGAGATCCCCCTTGGCATTTGGAAGTGTACTTACCGTGCCTTTTAGATTGAGGCTAAGTACATACACCGTATCACCGACTTTAAAATCCTCCGGTGCCTCCTTCTTTTTCGCTTTCTTTGCCTTTAATGCCAAGCTGTTATCCTTATCGCCAAGTTTTTCCCTAAGCGTGTCGCGCTCTTGCTCCATCTCCTTGCCCGCACCGGTCTGACCCCATTTATTGTACTTGCGGATAACCTCATCCGCGTAATCTTTCGCCTCCTGCAAAATATCGCGTGCCTTCTCATTTGCCTCGCGCAGAATACGGTCTTTTGCATTGTCAATGCGGGTGTTTTTCTCCGCAAATTTCTTTCGCAGTTCCTCCGCCTCCGCGTGCAGCTTCGTTGTTTCCGCCCGCTCTTTTTCCATTGCGACCCGGCTCTCCTCCAGGCGGCTTATCACATCCTCAAAGCTCTCGTCCTTCGTACCAATAAACTCTCTTGCCCGCTCGATAATAAATTCTGGCAGACCAAGTTTCGATGAGATGGCAAACGCGTTGCTCTTTCCTGGAATACCGATTAAAAGTCTGTAGGTCGGGCGAAGCGTCTCCACATCAAACTCACAGCAGGCATTGGATACCCCCTCGGTCGAGAGCGCGAAGATTTTTAACTCGCTGTAATGTGTTGTCGCCATTGTGCGTGCACCAAGATTGTGCAGATAGGTTAGGATCGACATTGCAAGTGCCGCGCCCTCCGTCGGGTCAGTTCCCGCTCCCAACTCGTCAAACAAAGTTAACGACTCTTCGTCCGCCTGTTCCAAAATCTTCACCGTGTTTGTCATATGCGATGAGAATGTACTAAGGCTCTGCTCAATACTCTGCTCATCGCCGATATCCGCATAGACCTCCTTAAAAATCCCAAGTTCCGATCCGTCCATCGCGGGAATATGAAGTCCCGCCTGCCCCATCAGAGTAAACAAGCCCACCGTTTTTAAGGAGACGGTCTTGCCGCCCGTATTTGGTCCGGTGATCACAAGCAGATTGAATTCATCGCCCAAATAGATATCAATCGGCACTACTCTGTGCGGATCAATCAGCGGGTGGCGACCCTTTCTAATATTGATATAGCGGCGATCATTAAATTTCGGCTGTATTGCCTTCATCTGCTTTGCCAACACCGCGCGCGCAAAAATAAAGTCGAATTCCGCGAGTGTCACCCGGTTAAAGGCGAGAGCCTCGGTGTGTTGTGCTGCCTGTTCACTTAATGCTGCAAGTACCTTCTCGATCTCCTGCTGTTCGCGAATCCCAAGTTCCGCCAGCTCATTATTTAATTTTACCACTGAAGCCGGCTCGATAAACGCGGTCGATCCGGTCGCCGACTGATCGTGCAGCATCCCGCCAAAAGAATTTTTGTACTCCTGCTTCACCGGCAAACAATAACGCCCGTTGCGCATTGTGACAATCGCGTCCTGCAGCATCAGCTTTGTGCCCGAATCGGTAATCAGCTTGGCAAGCTGCTCGTGAATCTTGTCGTTTGCCGCCTTGATCTGTCTGCGTACACTTTTTAGCCCCGGACTTGCATCATCCGCAATCTCCTCCTCCGAGATAATGCAGCGCGTAATCTCATTATTTAAAATGGAGAGCGGCTCAAGCAGTGAAAAACGCTCGCTTAATGAATCCTGCACTTCATCCCCGCCGTTCGCGCCATAATTTTTTACACGCAGGGTTGCAGTTAGCATGGAGCTTAATTTCATCAGTTCGCCCGCGCCCAGGGTTGAGCCGATCTCCAAACGCTTAATGGACGCGCCGATATCCGGCAAACCGGAAAAGGAAAGCGTCCCTTTTTTGTAGAGTCTTGAGAGTGCGTCCGCCGTTTCCTGCTGTAAGATTTCAACCTGTTCGCGGTCGGATACCGGCACAAGTGCCTCGCATTTCTCCCTGCCCATCGCGGAACCTGCAAAACCAGCAAGCTTCTCGATAATCTTATTAAATTCAAGAGTTTTTAAAACTTTTTCGTTCATTTTCATTCCTTCCCATATTCTACCATTCATGGCGATGTAGCTGTCCTGCAAGTTTCATATGCGAAAAATCCTGCTGCCTGAGTGCCTCGTACACAAGAATTGCCACTGAATTGCTCAAATTTAAGGAGCGCGTCTCCCCCATCATTGGAATACGTACACAGTTTTCCCGATTTTCCATTAAAATTTCCTCCGGAATTCCCGCACTCTCCTTGCCGAACATCAAAAACGCGTCGGATTCATACGAAACTTGCGTATACACTTTTCGCGCTTTCGTCGTCGCCATATAAATCCTTGCCCCCGGATTCTTTGCCAGGAAATCCCCATAATTTTCATATACATACAGATCAAGTGAAAACCAGTAATCCATCCCTGCACGCCGCACCGCCTTCTCTGAAATATCAAATCCCAACGGTTTGATCAAATGTAAGCTGCTGCCCGTCGCCACACAGGTTCGCCCGATATTTCCGGTATTTGCCGGAATTTCCGGTTCAAGCAAAACAATATTTAACATAAATTTTCATTTTTCCTTTCCACTTTTCACCGGTAAGAAATTCTTTTCACCAAAAATTTTTTTCACGGAAAAAAAGGATGATGCTCCGCATCATCCTTTAATTGAAACGTTGATTTCGATTGTCTTATCGTTCTCATAAATGATAGGAACACAGATATTCGCCGCATAATCTGTCGAAAATGAAACATCTCCCTGGCAGGTGGTCGGCGGTGTGATATCAATGGTAATCCCCTTAGTCGAAAAGACCGTCGCGGCATTTCCAAGAATCATGTTGCACAACTCACAGATCGCGCTCTGCGCCAGATCGCTCATCTCCGTAAGTGGCATCATACACATTTTAGATGCGAGATCAAGTGCGACATCATTGCGAAAACACAGGATGACCTGACCTTTCATCTCCCCCGTAACACCTAACATAATCAGTAAAGAATCGGCACTGAAAGTCAAGTTATTATTCAGATAAGGCTTCCCCAGCTTCGCGTCCAACATCACCATATCCTTCAGCACCTTAGTTGACGCAAGCAAAAATGGATTGATATAATCAGCGTTTACTGCCGCCATATTTTATCCTCCCGTAATATCAATATTCTAGCCAAATTGCATCTTAGGCTATTCTACCATAACTAGGAACCGTTTTTCAAGCCGATTCTTATATTTTTATAATTTTTTTTTGAATTATAAGCAATTCATGAAACTTGCACGGAGCAAATAGCCATTCCAACCCTTTTAGCCCGCTCCATTTTCACCCTTGCAGTCATACTCAACATCCTTTTGCTTCCCCTATGCCTCTTTCACCTCTATGCCTTTTTACAAAATTTTCTATTCTTCCCAGTGCGATTTTCAGATTTTCGATTGAATACGCATAGGAAATTCGAAGGAAACCTTCGCCGCAATCTCCGAATGCCGTTCCTGGAACAACTGCCACCTTTTCCTCGGCAAGCAGACGATTCGCAAACTCGTCGGAGGTCATTCCAGTATTACGAATATCCGGAAATACATAAAATGCGCCCCTTGGCTCAAAGCAGGCAAGCCCCATCTCACGCAGCGCGTTGACCACATATCTTCTGCGCTTATCGTACTCTTCGCGCATCATCGCAACATCGTCATCCCCATTCTTTAAGGCCTCCACTGCGGCGTACTGACTTGTCGTCGGCGCGCACATAATGGCGAACTGATGAATTTTTATCATCTGTGCAATAATCTCCTCCGGTCCCGCCGCATAGCCAAGCCGCCATCCTGTCATCGCATAAGATTTTGAAAAGCCGTTGATCACAATGGTTCGTTCCTTCATCCCCGGAAACTCTGCAATGGAAACATGATTGCCGCCATAGGTCAGCTCGGAATAAATCTCATCTGAAATCACAAAGAGATCCTTCTCAATCACCACATCCACAATCTCCTGCAGATCCTCCCTTGTCATAATCGATCCGGTCGGATTGTTCGGAAATGGCATAATTAACACCTTTGTTTTTTCTGTAACCGCGTCAAGGACTTCCTCCTTTGTCAGGCGGAATTCATTTTCCGCTTTTAACTCAATCACAACTGGCACACCGCCCGCAAGCATTACACAGGGCAGGTAGGAAACATAGCTTGGCTGTGGGATCAACACCTCATCACCCAGATCTAACATGGCGCGCAGACCGATATCTATCGCCTCGCTGCCGCCGATGGTTACAAGTGTTTCCTTCGCCGGATTGTACTCAAGATGAAACCTCCTTTTTAAATAATGGCAGATCTCCTCTTTCAGTTCTGCAAGTCCGGCATTCGAAGTGTAGAATGTACGCCCTTTTTCCAGCGAATAGATTCCTTCCTCACGAATATGCCACGGCGTATCAAAATCTGGCTCGCCGACACCCAAAGAGATCGCATCCTTCATCTCGCTTACAATATCAAAAAATTTTCGTATTCCGGACGGCTTGATTTCTGTCACAGTTTTATTTAATGGATTTCTCACGGCGTAATCAACATCCTTTCATCTTCAACTTCGCTTACTAACGGAATACCATGCTCCTTATACTTCTTCAATACAAAATGCGTTGCGCAACTTAATACTGCCTCCATCGGCGCAAGCTTGCTGGAAACAAAATTTGCTACCTCGCGCATACTCTTGCCATCAATAATTACGGTCAAATCAAAGCCACCCGACATCAGATAAACGGACTCCACCTCGTCAAAGCGGTAGATGCGCTCGGCGATCTTGTCGAACCCCTGCCCGCGCTGCGGCGTTACCTTAACTTCAATCAGTGCGGTGACGCGCTCACGGCTTGTCTTATCCCAGTTAATTAAGGTCGGATAGCCGCAGATAACCGAATCCGCCTCCATCTCGGCGATGGATATGATCACTTCCTCCTCCGTATAGCCAAGCATAATGGCTAAATCCTTTGTGGAAAGCTTCGCATTCTTGTCGATCGCGCGAAGAATAGCTTCCTTTAATTGATCTTTGTTCTTGTCTTCCATAATCTAAGTCCTCCTATTAATAGTTCCGCAGAAAACCCTACGCAGTGCCCTTTTCATGGAAGGGGATTCTGTTCGCTTCGCGCTCATCATCCCCTTCTGGCACTGCTTCGGGTCTCTGCTGTTTTTTTAGTTCCGCAGAAAACCCTACGCAGTGCCCTTTTCATGGAAGGGGATTCTGTTCGCTTCGCGCTCATCATCCCCTTCTGGCACTGCTTCGGGTCTCTGCTGTTTTTTTAGTTCCGCAGAAAACCCTACGCAGTGCCCTTTTCATGGAAGGGGATTCTGCTGTTTTTTTAGTTCCGCAAATCTCTTTCCAGTACCTGATACATCTCCTCCGCCCGGAATGGCTCTAGGAACCGCTCCTCTTCTCCATTGTGCAGTACACGGTCGCGACCCTCCTTTAACACCCCGATTTTCGCGGCGGGAATACCTGCTTTCTCATATGCGAAAAGCAGTGCGTCCGCATCCTCTGTCACGGCGAATAGGCAGCCGCCGGAGGCGAGCATATAAGGGCTGATATCTAAAAGTTCGCACACTTCAATTGTTTCCTGATGCAACAAAATATCGTAGGGGTTTAAATCCATGCCGCAGTCAAGATACTCTCCTAATTCCCAGAGTGCCGCAAACACACCTCCCTCCCCCGCAGTCTTAACCAATGCCCCCGCATGAAACGCAATGTGAGCCGCCTTCTGCACATCGGTTTTTCCCATTTTTTTTAATCCCTGTGCAAGGTAGCCCGCCGAAAGACGGCGCAATAAAAACTCCCGCCGCTCCGACAAAAATATCGCTGTTGCTTCAAGTGCTGCAAACCCCGCCATCACAATGGATTTTCCCACAGGCTGCACGACTCTTAAATTTGGTGGGACAGGTGCAATTCCTGCACCTGTAACTGTCATCTGCACAATTCCCTTCTCCACAGACTCATAACGTCCCTGCGCCTGTACACTATATGCGGTAATTCCGCGTTCTTTCGCACTCTGCGCGATCATCTGTGCCAGTTTCTTTAATTCCCCCTCCTCAAGGCTTGGCGGCAGGGATAAACTTATAGAAAATACCTCCCCGGATGCCCCGGATGCCGCCAGTTTTGCACATACCCGGTCAAACAACGCTCCTGCGCAAAATGCTTTTGTCTGATAATTTCCAAAAATTCCCATTTGATCAGTTACCAGTACACACCGATGCCCATTATTTCCTGCGCTGTAAGCAATCTGCGCAGGTTCCATCTGCTGCATCTGTGTCTTTTTACCCGCTTCCGTATACATAAGAAGTGAACGCTCCTCCACCACTCCCGGCAATTTCCCCGCTTTCAACCAATCACCTCCATTTACTCGCTATGCCGAACCAATTTTTTTCCCACAGTCCGTACACAGAGAAAAAAGGAAAACGCCCTAAGCTGACCAGAACGGCCAGTTTAGGGCGAACATCATGTCCGTGTTACCACCTAAATTCAGAATACTCTGCACTCTGTTGACACAGGATCGCTCCGATGCCACGCCTCTTTTAACGGTAAGACCTCCGTCAGAGCCTACTTTTAGTTTCCCAGGTTCGGTCTGCAGCTCCGAGACTGCTTCACCGCTGCACCATTAAGGATTTGCACCGCCATCCCCTCTCTGAAAACGTCCGCAACAGCTACTCCTTCTCATCCTTGCCTTTTCAATAAACTTTCTATATTCTATCACAGCACCCTGCAAAAGTCAAGTGCGAATGAAAACTTATATTACTTCTTGCCATATTCCCTGAAAAACTTCTTAATTCCACGATTTACAATTTCCATCTCCCTCTTGATCTGCGCAAAACTTCGCATAATATAGTCGCGATCTCCCTTCTTCGCCGCCTTCTCATGCTCATATGCCATCGCGCCAAGTGCCTCTGCTCCGATATTTTTTGCATTGGATTTCAGCGCGTGTACTAAGACCGCATAGGAAGTACAGTCCGCCGTAGAAGCCTCCAATTTTACTGCGCGCTCCGGCATTCCCTCACCAAATTCTTCCAGAATCTCCAGATACATCTCTATATCATCCCCAAAATAGGGAAGTGCGCGCTCCGCCTGAATATGGTGGGCATCCAAAAGCTTCTCACCCGGAAATTTCTCTTCCACAATCTCCTTATTGGATTCTGATTCCTGCACATTCTCTTTCGCATTGCTGTCCTCCTCTTCAAAAACGTTTTCGTCCGCGCTCTTCTCTGTTTTCCTTCCCTCACTCTTCTCCTGTGTTCGCTTTTCTTTTTCGTTCTCTTTCTCCTCCATATGCACTAATTTTTCCGGAAGATAATCGCGCACCATCTTCTCCAATGTGCTGCCCTGTACTGGCTTTGACAAATAATCAACAAAGCCCTGCGCTATGTACTCTTCCTTCGCCCCCGCCACTGCATTTGCTGTCAGCGCGATCACTGGTGCGTCCTTTGACAGATTATCCGAAAGTGCCTTTAGCTGCTTTAAGGTTTCCACGCCGTCCATTTCCGGCATCATATGATCAAGAAAAATAATATCAAACTCCTGCCGTTTTACCAGCCTTAGACATTCCTTCCCGCTGCTTGCCGTCATCACACGCACCCTGGTTTTCTTTAACAAAGCCCGAAATACATCCAGATTCATCCGGTTGTCGTCCACTACCAAAATCTCCGCTTCCGGCGCGGTGTAAGTAACGGTCATTTCCTCCTCCGAATGCAGTTCATACGGATTGATCTTCCCGATCGGACGCTCATCTATAATCGGCTGCTCCACAGTAAAGAAGAAATTGGAACCCTTTCCGTACTCACTCTCCACTTCAAGCGCGCTTCCCATCATGATCAGGAAATTCTGCGTAATACTAAGCCCCAGCCCTGTTCCCTCAATATTGACATTGCGCTGTTCATCCACGCGCTGAAACGCGTGGGCAAGCTTATCCATATCCTCCCTGCGAATCCCAATGCCCGTATCCTTCACTGATACATACAGGAAAAATCCCTCTTCCTTTTTCTTTCCAGAAACAGTAAAGGTAATCGTCCCCTTTTCTGTGTATTTTACCGCATTATTCAGCACATTTAACATAATCTGCTTCATGCGCACCTCGTCGCCGTAAAGCACACAGGGCAACATTTCATCGATCTTTAGATCTAATTTTAGATCCTTGCCGCGCATACGCTCTGTCACCAGCAGCACAATATCGCTGATTACGGAACTTATCTGATACTGCACTGGCACAAGCTGCATATTTCCCGCCTCTATTTTCGAGAAATCCAGCACATCATTGATCAGGGAGAGCAAAATATTGCCTGATGCTTCAATTTTATGCGCATATTTTTGCACTGAAGTTTCCCTGCTCTCCCTACGGATCATCTCATTCATGCCAAGAACAACATTTAACGGAGTGCGGATCTCATGGCTCATATTTGCAAGAAAATCGCGCTTTGCCTGGTTCGCCGCCTCCGCCTCCTTTACTGCGCGCTCAAGTTGTACCGTCTGTTCCTCAAGCTTTTTTGCCTGTGCTTCAAGCTGCTTTGTCTTCTCTTCAAGCTGTTCACTTTTCTTCTTGTAGACATCAAGCTGAAAACGAATCAGCACACCAATAATTATAGAAACAATCAAAAAACTCTGCAAAATATCCAGATACAGCCCCGATTCCGACTCAATATGAATCACAAAATCCGGATTATAATACGAGCCGATCGCACAGGCTATCACCGCAGCAAATCCGCCAAAGAGTACAAGATAAAAGCGTCTGCCCTCAAGCAGCATAAAATTAAACACCACGCCCAGCACAAACCAGAGCGGCATACCACCATGCATTCCGCCATTTGAAAAATAAATTAACGGGAACAGAATCAAATTTATTCCAATACAGATCATCATCGCCACGGAATCAAATTTACCATATTTGTTTGCCCGATAAAACAGATAGAGCAAAATCAAAAAGACCACTGTCGTCTCAACAACGGAAATAATACTGAAACCCAAGATAATTCCAAGCAGCGTCGAGGCTCCTCCCGCAAGGATTCCACCAAGTGTAATCACATTAAAGAGTCGCTGTTTGATCGGCATTTGCTCCGAAAAATATTTTTCCTTCCAAAAATGTATTTTCTCCGTCATCCGGCTCTTCATTCTTTCTCCTCCTTCGCCCGGATAAATTTTGTGTCAGGACGGTTCCCATCCTTTACTGTCCGCCCGGACTCCCCACGGTTACATATTCCGGCGTTGCCGCATACTCGCTTGTATTTACCTTCTCACGCACAAGCTCCACGCCGTCTCTTCGTATCACGCGGTAAAGCTCCGCCACATACCCTGTGTGAGCTTTCTGTGTCACTTTATAATAATCCTCCGGCTGATTTTTATCGACGGTCACCACCTGCTCCCCCGGCTCGATAGTTTCCAGCACAATACTAATTAGTTCTATCTCGTTCCCGATATCCTCCTCTGCGGTATGAATCGAGATAGTAAGCTCGCCGTCCACCGCCCGTGCCGCAATTGTCACTGGAGAGTCATAATCATTTCGCAGTTTCAAATCCTTATAATTGCCGGCAATCGCCGCATCGCGCGCCGGATCTACATAGTTTACAATCATTGAGTGCGGTGCGCGCTCCACAATCGTAAGCTTTGCATACAGTGCCGCATTGTAGAGAGTGGTCGAAATCTGGCAGACACCGCCGCCGATCCCATCCTCCACCTTTCCCTGCACATAGGTTCCCGCAGGAAAATAACCGTTTTCTTCAGTGATTGGTCCAATTGCCGTACTGCATGAAAAAACCTCGCCCGGTTCAATTACAAGCCCGTCCAAAAGTTCTGCGGCCCTGGCAATATTTGCTGATCTGGAAATATTTTCACTATTATAATACGTTGTAAATTCTGCGACAAACAATTTTTTCTCCGGGATCTGTGTGATATGCGGAGGCTCATTCTCCGGCACATCAACAAAATCCTCCGGGGTGAAGACGCGCTCAATCGCAGGCTGTCCGACAAGATCCTGTGTCGGAACCAGGGTATTTTTCTGCGTGTCAAGCTCCGCCTGTGAATCATCAAACCAATCTCTGCTCAGCTTTTTTCTCTGTTCTTCCTTTCGATCATACTCATCTTCTGTACTGCCCTGCTTGCTTGTGCAGGCGGTAAGCATCAATGTAACAGCTAAAAACGCGGTGAAAAACTTTCCCCGCCAGATCTTTTTTTCCCTGTAATCTCTCATTTTTCCTATACCGTGCCTTTCCCAATGCACATCCGGCATTGACATTCGCACTTATTTTATGTATATTTAAAATAACTATACAGGGAAAAAAAGTTAAGTTAAACAATCGCGGCAACCAGACCTACTAACATTGAGGCCACAAGAATCACAACGATCACAGCGGCAACGGTTTTCTGAGATTTTTTTGACTTGAACATCATAATTTTCCTCCATAAAAAATAATTATTAAAAATGAGGTGCCAATATGCCAGTAATTTTGGGATGTACCCTTATCTTACTTTTCCTGATTCACTATGAATCTAAAAAAAATGTAAAAAGTAAGAGTGAAATGCTCCAGGAATTTTTTAAGCGGGAACTTGAAGCCAACACCACCAGAAAAAAAGATATTTCTGGACTGCCCTATCAAACTATCGATCTCTCAAAACTCCCGGATATTTCCAATATCCCCGATGAGGACGGCGAGATCGCCGCAATTCTTGAGGCACTCCGCCCGCTTGACGGCGCGCAGATACTCAATCTCTCCGGAATATCAAACACCGACCTAAAACTTTCCTACGGCGCAGCAAATTTTGCATTCCTCTCGGAATGTGACGCGCGATTTACCTCTTTTTCCCGCAAGCTCTATGAACTTGGCACGCGCCTGTATGAGGCGGGTGAGGAAGAAAAAGCTATAGAGGTACTCGAATATGCCATCAAAACGGGCAGTGATGTAGGTTCCACCTACCGTTTGCTCGGATCACTTTACGCCAAAACGCAAAACCGCGACGCACTTTCCTCCCTCCAAAAAAAGGCGGAAGAACTGCCCGATACCATCCGGGACTATGTGTGCGATTTTCTCAATGATCTGTGCTGACTTTGAAATAACATATGCCCCCTATTTTATACTGTTTCCGCAAAACTGGCAAGTCTTTTCTTAGAAGTTTTACAGTAAATTTAGATCCGGACTTTTAAGTTTGCAATCTTCCTTTTGTAAAAATAAGGCGATCAATCATTCTTGATGCATCACTTTTATTTAGGGAATCCATTTCCTCCGTGTATTCCAGCCCGTGATAATGCAAAAGATTACTCAAATACTTTTTTTGCCGCAAGGTCATTGGCTCCTGCTTTTTAGGCTGATAAAACAGCGGCTGCGGCAAAAAATCATATTCCGGGAAAGTTGCCGCAAGTGCCTGATAAAGTCTGTGCGCACTGATGGCATCGTCCACGGCGCGATGCGCTCTTTCCTGCACAATCTTATAATGTGCGCAAAGTGCCGACAATGTGCGGCTTGCAAGTTCCGGATGAAGTTTTTTGGCAAATAGCAGTGTATCGAGTGCCTCCCGCTCAAATTCCATCCCAAAACGCGCAGCCGCAACTTTTAGAAAACTAAAATCAAATCCAATATTATGTCCGAGCAGCACCGGCATTCCTTTAGCAAATTTCAAAAATTCGGTGAGTACTATCTTTTCCTCGTCCCCGCCAGAAAGCATTTTATCCGTGATCCCTGTCAATTCTATAATTTTTTCCGGGAGTGACTGGTAAATTTTTACAAAACGCGAAAACCGTTCTGTCTCCATACCATTCTTATATTTTACCGCGCCAATCTCAATAATTCTGTCCCGCTCAGGGCTAAGCCCCGTAGTTTCTAAATCAAGTGCGAGATAATCCGTCAACATCCTAATTCCTCCCATCCCTGCCGCGCAGCAAGCAGCGCGCCGCATTTGTATTTTCTTCCTTATAATGGATAACACAAGCCCCGGACAGCGGATCGCGAGAGGTATAATCGAAGAGAAAATATCCCCTCTTCCTTATTGTCCGCCCCTCCCTCGCCGCATCCATATCATAATTAAAACACGCCACATAATATTGACCGGACTCTTCCCTTGCTACCCCAAATTCTGCAAAAACCTCTTTTCGCTGTCTTTTCTCGCAATCCATCTCACGGGCGAAACCAGGCTGCGATTTCGGCTTTTCCCGACAATAAAAATCATAGAGCAGACACTGCGCAAAACAGGCAAGGGTATCTGTAAATTCCCCATTATCCTTTTCCTTGGCAAAGCGGTACAAAATTTCATATCGCTCCATTCTGCTTTGCCTGCACTCAAAAAGTCCCCCTTCCCGATAATATTCTGCCAGCTCTTCAAACATCTTAAATGGTCCCTCAAACCATGCTAAAAGATACGAAAGCGTACAGGAAAACTGCCCGCTATTATAGTGGACTTCCACCATCTCCTCAATATCTTTTAACCGCAAGAGATCCGCGTAGGATAAATATTTTGTTGAAAGTACCTCATAGGGGGGCCGAGTCTTAAAAAGAATCCGATGTTCCTCTGCCATATCCGCCATTGCCGAACCCTTTAACACCTTTAAAAATCCTAACTGTAACTGATCCGGTTCCATACGGTACACATCATCAAAGGACTTTGCAAACGAGGTGTAATCCTCATAGGGCAGCCCTGCAATCAGATCGAGATGCTGATGAATATTGCGCGCCTTTTTTACCTGTGCAACATATTTCCTTACTTTCTCAAGATCCATGCGCCGATGAATCGCCTCGATTGTGCGGGGATTTGTTGACTGCACACCAATCTCAAGCTGCATAAGCCCCGGACGCATCTTATTTAGCAGCGCGATCTGCTCCTCATCCAAAAGATCCGCCGCAATTTCAAAATGAAAATTTGTCACCCCATTGTCATGCTCATATAAAAAATTCCAGATATGCATTGCATGAGCCTTATTGCAATTAAATGTGCGATCGACAAATTTCACCTGTGCGACATGACAATTTAAAAAAAACTGTAATTCCTCTTCCACTAAGGAAAGCTTTCGCAGACGCAGCGATTTCTCCACTGAGGACAGGCAATAACAGCAGGAGAACGGACAGCCCCTGCTTGTTTCATAATAAATAATCTTATGCTTAAAATGGTCAAGATTTTCCATATCCGCATAGGCAAATGGCAACTCGGAAAAATTTAGCGGCTCGCGCAGCGGGTTGGCATAAATCCTTCCATCCTCCCCGCGAAAAACCAGACTGCGAATCTCTGCGCAATCTGGAGGTATATTTTCTCTCTTATCTTTAATCAAATTTTCCTGTTCGCCATCAAGTTTTTTTGCTTGCGCCTCCTTGGAAAAAGTTTCCTGTCCGCTATCAAATTTTTGTACCTGTGCCTCTTTAGTCAAAGACTCCCGCCCATCATCAGATGCTTCCTCATACCGGAAATAACTTCGCGCCAGCTCATAAAATGTCGCCTCGCCCTCCCCCACCATCACACCATCCACGGCGGGCATTCGCCTAAGACATTCCTCTGCATCAAAGCTAACCTCCGGTCCCCCAAGATAGATATGAACCTTCGGATCTATTTTTTTATAGTCGTTCACAATCTCTTCCACGATGCGAATATTCCACAGATAACAGGAAATACAAAGCAACTGCGGATGCACTTTATCAATTCCGCGCAAAATTTCATCTAACATATGATTGATTGTGTACTCGCGCAAAAAAATATGCTTCTTACTATAATTTTCATCCCCGAAAAAATTATCGCCATTCTTTGCCGCCGCCCAGAGCGCGTACTGACGCAGGCTATAAATAGCTAAATTAGTATGGATATATTTTGCATTTACCGCCAACAATAAAATCTTCATCTATCGCCCTTTTCTCCTCCATATCAATTTTCTTCCACCAATCCCAAATCGCCTTTACTCTCTATACCTGTACACTCTTACCATCCACATAAAATGAAAAACCAAAGTGTCAAAAATTTTTCACCTTGGTTTTTCACCCTGCAAATTTACTACTTATTTCTAAAAATTTAGAATATATAGATGGCAATTAATTATTGCCATCTGCGCCGAGCACGGTCGCTTGCGACATTTACTAATTCGCGCGAGTGCGCATCCCCGAAGGGCTATATATCTGGCAATTATTTAATGCCAGATATATGAATTTAAAATCATGTCCCCGTACTTCCATAATGCCTTACCCCCCGCAGCCAGATACTTCTCGCAATTAAAAAAAATATCCCCGCAACCACGGGCAGTATAACAATAAAGTATATATTTATTTGTTCTATAATCATCCACATCGGCAAAAATGCCACGAATGCAATCGGAAAAATATAAGTAAAAATAAATTGCATTACTTTTGGGTAAATTGTTATTGGATATTTCGCAATCTCCTTTATCTGCATGGTAAAATCCGCCACATCCGCCTGTGCCACGGTAAAAAACGAAACTGTCCCAAGCAGGATGGAAATTCCCGCATAAATAAAACACCCGGAAAATGCAGCAATTAAAATAATCGGCAAAACCTTAACGCCAAGCCCAAGCTTACCCCACGCATAGCCTAATACCACAAGTCCCGTCGCCAACTCTCCCCACGAATCATCGTCAAAACCATCAAGCATAATCTGAAGAAGCGGCGATACGGGTCTTACTAAAAAGCGGTCAAACTCACCGCGCTCAATATAATACGGCAGAGTTATTGTATTGATAAAAAAGCATGACCAAAGCGAAAAACTGACCAGGTTCAGACCAAAAATAAAAAATACCTGATATTTATCCCAGCCGTTGATCTCCGGCACCAACTCAAAAATAAAGAACAGTGCGAGCAGTTCCGCCACATAGCTTAATAATTTGGCGACAATCCCAAACAGAAAATCCATGCTGGAAATCTCCAATTCTTTATAATTAAGTTTGAAAAAAGTAAGGCACAGCTTCCCATAATATTTTAATTTTCCTAAAAATTTTTTCATCTGCTCATCCTCCCTGTACCGCAATATGGTGAATCATCCTCCTTGCAAGCAGCGCGTAGATAAGCAGGAGAAAGAGATTGCTTCCCCACAAAATAACAAAATATATTCCGAGTTTCTCCACGGTTTTCTCCAAGAAAAGAGCCACTGGAATATAGTACATGGAGGCAAACGGCAGCCATTGAAACAGTGCTAGTATACGCGCCGGGTAAAAATGAATCGGCAGCAGTTCCCCCGAAAAAAAGGAAATCATTGTCCCCTTAAATATGCCAAGTCCCCATAGATTTTGTGTGTAAAAACTTAATGTGCCAATTATTAGTTCCAGCAAAAAAATAAATGCGCAGGAACTAAAAATCCAGAAAAGCACGATTGGAAAAGCAGCAAAATTTAATGGTTCCTTTACAAAAAAACAAGACAGCATAAGGGACGGCAATCCGCAAAAGCAAAAATCATAGATCGCATTCCCCGCTGCCGCAGAGAGAAGCTGTAATTCTATCCGCACCGGCCGAAGCAGCATAGTGGCAATAGAGCCGGTCCTTATCAGATTCCCATAGCTCTGCGACACCTCATAAGGGTACAGATTTCGCAAAACACGCAAAAGAAATACATAGGCAAGCATATCCGGCAGCGTAAAATCATTGATTATTTCCCTTCCATTGTATATTGCCTTCCAGAGATAAATATACAATATAGTAACAAATAAATTTACGCATAATTTCAATATTGTAGCCGCATGATATGTCGATCGCGTGCGCACAGTCAGCCAGGTGTTAAGCGCGAAATACTCGATATTTTTCCTCAACATACTATCTCCCCCCTTCTTTAAGGAGAGACTTTATCACATCGGTAAAACTTGCCTCCTCGATATTGATATCCGCCACATTATTTTCCGATACCACCATCCTTATTACTGCGGGAAGTTCATCGCCGGGTACATTGTCCACTTCCAGATAATAAGGCTTTTTTGTAACCTTAAAATCGGATTTTATAGAAAAACAAAACTCCTCGTTTTTCCCGGAAAAAATTATCTTCTTTTTCTGATTGTAATTTTTTAGCAGCTCATCAATTTTTTGTTCCAGCAAGATCTCCCCGCGATCAAGCACAATGGCCCTGTCACAGATCCTTCGCATCTCTTCCAGATCATGCGTGGTCAAAATCACCGTAACCTTTTCTTCCTCGCGCATCACATTCAAAAACTGTGCGATCGCATCCTTGCTGAAAACATCAAGTCCAATTGTCGGCTCATCCAGAAAAACAACGCGCGGATTATGCAAAAATGTCGCCGCGATCTCACAGCGCATTCTCTGACCAAGACTTAATGTTCGCACCGGCTGTCCAATAAATTCCCCCATATCGAAAAGTTCAATAAACCGGTCAAGATTTTTACGATAACAGGAAGAATCAATTTGATAAATTGTCCTAAGTAACCGAAAGGAATCCATCGCTGACAGATCCCATTTTAATTGGGAACGCTGTCCAAAAACTACGCCAAGTTCCCAGTTATTTTTATTTCTCTGCGCAAAGGGATCGCGCCCAAGCACCCGCAGCGTCCCACCAGTCGGATATAAAACCCCCGTCATCAATTTAACCAATGTGGACTTTCCCGCTCCATTATTCCCAA
Organism: uncultured Lachnospiraceae bacterium; assembly: GCA_910577165.1. Classification (GTDB taxonomy): domain Bacteria; phylum Bacillota; class Clostridia; order Lachnospirales; family Lachnospiraceae; genus RGIG4057. The sequence goes on along the minus strand of CAJTLX010000008.1, from coordinate 4,077 downwards.
TCAGACCAATAAATTCTCCCTCCACAATCGAGAACGAAATGCCATTTAACGCCCGAACAGAATGCCTGCCGACACCTTTTAATATTCTCTGGAAAAAATTTCCTTCTTCCGTATTCTTTACCTGGTATTCTTTTACAAGAGAATTTGCTTCAATAAGATTTCCACTCATCTTTCCCTCTTTCCCGTGGTCTGCAAATTCTCCCTACAGACCACGCTAACCTACAGGGTAAAATTTCTGCTGTCTACGCAGCATTTTCCCTGAGTCTTTATAAGTCCTTGCTGCAAAGGCAGCACCGCTCTGTATCTGATCTCTGTTCTTCATATCAAATTCCCCATTTCTTATTCTTTATTTATGCAAAAGAGGCTATACATAATCAAAAAGCAGCCCCTTATTACATCCAGTATTATAGCATTGTTCCACATTATTTGCAAGATCTGAAGCGTAAGTTTAACCTTTTGTAGCAAGAATTCCCCCGCCTCTTTAGGTGAGGGAAGATGTTACAAAAAACCTAACGTGATCTGACTATCCTCCACACTAGATAACCCACCATTCCGCCACATATATTTAAGATAATATCGTCGATATCAACAACCCGATAATTATAATCTATTATCCTTCCAATCAAAAATTGCAACACTTCAATTACACAGGAACTTCCAAGCAAAAAAATAAAAACTTTATCCGCTCTTCTAAACCTCCTCTTTGTAAATGGCAGATAAAAAGCAAGTGGTGCCAACAGACATAAATTTCCACCAATCTGGCGCAGTTTTACCATAAACCCCGCATTATTTCTTAGCAGATTCCAAATGCTTTTCAACGGAACAAAATTATTTTCCAACCCATCCCCCAAAATTTCTCGTAAATATTTCAACTCCACTTGCTGATAGGGAATCGGAAAGATTGTCACCTTGACCAGGAAAAAGAGATAGACATAAAAAATAATTCGGGGCAATAAAATTTTAATCTCACTGTTTTTTCTGTTCTTTTTGCGATCTATTATTTCATATATAAAAATAAATGGCAGATAGAAAATCAAAAATATTGTTTCCTTTAACATTTTAGTTCTCCCTTACTTAAAAACACTTTCTACTCCTGTTCTAAAATTTTGCCCTCTTCAAAAACAAACTCTTTTGTAAAATTAATTTCGCTCCCCAAATTATGATCTACCAATAAAATTATCTTATTTTTTTCTCTTGCCACATAGTTAATAAAATCATAGATCTGTTTGGTTGTCTGCAAATCCAATCCCGCGGTCAGCTCATCTAAGATAATAACCGAAGCCTCCTCCCGCCTTAGCATAAATTTTAGAATAAAAAGCTTTTTGCGCTGCCCGACGGACAGGGAATCCCCATTTCTCTCAATAAAACGCCCATGTTCAAGGTTTACCCGGTTAAGCAATTCCTTAAATTCATGTTCCTCCAATTTCTTTGAAGTAACCACCTCAAGATATTTTTGGAATGTTTCATTCAGGCATCTCTCATCCTGATTGATGTAAAGAATTTGCTTATTTAAACTTCCCTTTGTGTACTGTTTAATGGACTTCCCATTTAATTTTATTTCTCCTTCCGTGGGCGGATACAACCCAGTCAACAATTTGATAAAAGTAGATTTTCCGCTCCCGTTTGTCCCAGTAAGCCGAACAATATCCCCCTTTTTTAAATGACATGAAATTTCCCGCAATACATGATCTTTTCCCGGATAAGAAAAATCCACGGCATCAAAATCAATTTCTTCAATTTTTTCCATCTTGCAAGTTCCATTTCTCTGTGGTAAATTTAACAGTTCGTCCACATGAATAAAGCTAATATGAAGTTTTATCATTTGCTGAAACATAGTTTCCGCCGTTTCTGCCTGCTGCATTACCAAATTTGCAATCATGGTAAAAAACACAAAATCGGTCACAGAATTTCCCGCCACTGGAATAGCTAAAAGTGCAGAAAGACAAATAGAAAAAAATGAATGATAACCTCCCGTTACTCCCGACCAAAACAATGTTTTTCTATCCTCAAGAACCGCTGTATCCATAAACTCCGCAAGATTATTTTTTGTATGCTCCTGATAATAATCAAGAATATTATGGCTCTGGATAAAGGGCAGCATCTCAACGAACTGTGTACACCAGGCATCATGTATTTTTAATTTTGCATTTGTCTTTCCCGCCGATTTTGACAAAATACTTCTGCTGCATAAGGAAACAAAAAAGCCAACAGCAACAGCCAAAAAAATAAACAAGGTCATCCGAATATTATAGGCAAAGGAAACAATAAGACAAGCCGCCATCACTGCAATCGTGCCAATCATACTGGGAATTTGATGTCCTATCACACGAAACACATTTAACACGTCCGTAAAAAGAATATTCCGAATAATTTCCGGGCGCATTTTTTCAATCTCGGAATAATAGGTTCCTGCCATCGATTCTTCCAGCGAAAGAGAAAGGGAAGTCATATATCTCCCGCCAAAGCGATCCAAAGATATGTACCAGCGGACATTTACAAAAATTTTTATCAGAAGATATCCTGCAAAAAAAACAATTCCCGCCACTAAAATCCCATAATGATTCTCTTTTGCCAGACAATCCAAATATTTTCTCAAGCCCCAGGGAAGAAGAATATCCATCACCGTCAACATAATACTTAAAGAAAAGGAGATAAGAAACAGTCCGGTAAATTGCCCTACCGCAGCACGGAAATATTGAACGATCAGTTTCACTTTTATATCACCTCGATTCAAATAAGATAAATTACTTATCGCCTATAGAAGCGTAAATTATTTTATAATATTTGACACTTCAAATACTTCTCTGTGCGTAAAACCAAGCAGATAAAGAATAGAATAATAATTCCAATTTCGCTTCATCTTGCGGTTAATATAAAGGATCAACAACAGTGCGGTAATAATGCAGAGTACAATCAGCATTGTGCGACTTGTCCGCATAATCTTTTCCATGGAAATTGCCATACCAGAAAGTCGGACATTGGATGCTTTGATAATAATAAATACTCCCGGCATACCAAGACTATCACTTAAACGATAAAAATAGTCCTGCGTTTCATTTCTTGTCATTCCTGTTTTCACTATACCACAATTTTTCATATACATCAAATTACCTTTTGTTAATTCAATATTTTCACGATCAGGGAAATCAATCATTGGAAAAAGTATATAATCATCTGCTTTTTTCACTGTTTCATGATGATATAAAAGCTCTCCTTCTTTCAAAAAACCAACCATACAAACTTCTGTTTGCATAAAAGGAGTACTTGCCAAAAATTTTTCTCCAAGTTTAAATTTTTCTGCATAGGAGGCTCCAACAATAATAGGCATACATTTGCCCTCTTTACAAATAAAATCCTCCTCCTCAAATAAACGTCCAATTTCTATTTCAGTTGCAAATTCCTCAAAATAATTCTTTCCAATATAAAGGGTATCATAATAAGTATTTTCTTCCTCTTTTATTTCGGCAAAATACTGACTACTTATCTCGACAAAATTTAAAACTTCCGACCGATGTAATGCCTCATTCCACTGTGCCAGTTTTTCATAATTCTCCGGTCTTTCATAATTTGTAAATTCATCATCAAATCTATCTGTAACTTGATAAATATATTGCTCTGTATATGTCTTTTTATCCTTATCCTCGGTTAATTCCATAGTTTTTATATAACTGTATAATACTTTTTCCCCAAAAAAACATAAACTACAAAGTGCCAATAAAATCCAAATTATTCCATTATTTCTTTTCATAGAAAATATAATTTCTACAAAATATTTTTTCACTCTCTTCCATCCTTTTCTTTAAGCCTTATACTAAATACTTTCTTCCTTTTTATTCCATATCAATAATTTATCACATCTTTCCGCAAGTCCCCTGTCATGTGTTACCATAAGCACCAATGTTCCATTCTTTGCAATTTGTTTTAAAATCTGAAATACTGCCTCCGCATTGTACGCATCAAGAGAACCCGTTGGTTCATCTGCAAGCAGAAGCTTAGGAGTTCGTATCATTGCTCTGGCAATTGCTACACGCTGCTTTTCTCCTCCAGAAAGTTCTGTTGGAAGAGATCTTGCCTTTC
>CAJTLX010000007.1 GCA_910577165.1 uncultured Lachnospiraceae bacterium | reverse complement strand
CATCAGCTACTCAAACGAGGTTACGGAGGTAGAAAAAGAGGTGGTGCGCAAGCTGTTTTTAAGTGTTGGCAGGATCGAGGAGATTCCAGAGAAACTTTTAAATGCCGCAATCTGTGCAAACGGCAGTTCGCCAGCCTTTGTCTATCTGTTTATGGAGGCACTTGCGGACGGAGTCGTAAAATATGGGATTCCGCGCGATATGGCATACCGCCTTGTCGGGCAGACGGTACTTGGCTCCGCAAAAATGCTGCTTGAGTCCGGACAACATCCGGGCAAGCTAAAGGATGCAGTCTGCTCGCCGGGCGGCACCACGATTGCAGGAGTTGCTGCCCTAGAAGAATACGGACTTCGCAACGCCGTGATAAAAGCGGCGGACGCATGCTACAAAAAAGCTGAGGAAATGCAAAAATAGGATATATGCGGAGTTAAAAAAACAGCATATGCCCGGACAGTACCCGGAAAGGATTTTCTGGGAGCTTGCGAACGGGAAATTCTTTCCTAGATTATTGGGTACAGGAAGGGCATATGCGGAACTTAAAAAACAGCATATGCCCGGACAGTACCCGGAAAGGATTTTCTGGGAGCTTGCGAACGGGAAATTCTTTCCTAGATTATTGGGTACAGGAAGGGCATATGCGGAACTTAAAATAGGAGGATTTTTTTAATATGGCAGATCATAAAAGAATTGACAGGAAGCTTGAGTTTGAGGGAAAAATTGTAAAATTTTACAGCGATACGATGCAGTTGCCGGACGGCAATACAGAAATCTGGGACTTTATTGAACATAAGGGAGCTGCTGCCATTGTTCCCGTAAAGGAGAACGGGGATATTATTATGGTGCGCCAGTACCGCAATGCGCCGGAACGTTATACGCTTGAAATTCCAGCGGGGGCATTAAATCCTGGCGAGGATAGACAGACTGCGGCAGTGCGGGAATTGGAGGAGGAAACCGGATACAAGGCGGGGGCGGTCGGACATCTCTTTGATCTTTATACAACGGTTGCCTTCTGCAATGAACTAATTGGTATTTACTACACGGAAGATTTGACCCCGGCAAAACAACATCTTGATCCGGACGAATTCTTAAATGTGGAAGTGCATCCATTGGAAGAACTGATCGATATGATTTTGCAGGGCAAAATTCAGGATGCGAAAACGATTGCGGCACTGCTTGCCTACCATACGAAAAAGATGCGTGAAAAATAGTCATAGACTTCTTCCCCGCCACATACAATGATTCAGGCAGAAAAAAAGAAAAAGTAGTACGAGATTCGAAACGGGGGAGTGCATATGGCGAAGCGGAGTTTGCAAATAAAAGAAAAGGAACTGGCGACAGCAGTCACGGTTCTTTTTCTTTTTGGAATTTTGCTGGGCTTTTTGTGTCTGAAATTGATTAACGCCGTGCTGGGAAGCGAAAAAATACAGGTGGACGAGGCATATTTAAAAAGAATTGCGCAGGTTACACCGGGATTCGATCTCTACCTGTATACAGTGGGCAAAAAAATTAAAAATGTATTTTTATATTTTATCTTATCGCTGACCTGGTTAAATCTCCCCTACACAGCATTTTTGCTGTTGCGTCAGGGTTTTTTGCTCGGATATTTGCTTACAAGTTTTTTTCCGGACTACCAGTTAAAAGGGATCTGGGTGGTGTTTTCCTACTATTTTCCACAATTTTTGGTTGCCATACCTCTATGGGGGTTCTGTTTTTCAATAGCGTGGCACGCATGGAAAGAGCGGCATACGCTTACTTATGATGTGGACAATGTGTTAAATCTTCAAAAATTAAAATTACTGCAGCTTTCCGGAAAACGTGTGGTATGGATTATGGTGGCTTGTTTTGCTCAGAGTGCGTTAGAAGTATGGATTGGAACATGGTTTTTAAAAAAGGCAGTGGAGGCACTTTTTTAAGAGGAATAGATGGCTATACAGCGAGTATTTACGAAATTTTCAAGGCACTATAGAAAATAAAATTTTTATCAGGAAAGAATGGCAGTACGTTTTATTTCACTTTTATTAATTTATAGATGTAGAACTATTGCGAAAAAAATTCCTTGGATTTATAATAGAATTACTTAGCTAAGGGCTAAGTTGCTTGGTAATCAACTTTATTCTGTGATTGCCTTGAAATATTAGACAAGTATCTAAATAATTATTTCAAAGTAGGAGTCAAAAAAGTATTTTGGCTCCTATTTGTTTTCTGGAAAGTGACTTTAACATTATTTTGCAATATCTAAACTTATTTTACTTTAAAAAATATTCCTTCACAACAGTTACAATTATTTCATTTATTCTGATTTTTAATTTGTACTTATATTACCTTATCTTTATATTACTATATTCCTCAATATACGATATCTTTCCATTACCATCTCCATCAAACATATTGTCTCCGAATAAAGATAAATCAGTATTGTCATGCTACTATTATCACTATTATATCTAGTAATATTTTACCATGAAATTCATCCCCTTTCAAAATTTCTTGCAATCTTGTCTTAAACATTGTAGAATATATTTTACAATATACTCCATTATACAATTTGGGAAAGGAAGAAAGAGAATGAGAAAGCTGGCGTTGTCCGATGAGATATTACTGCAGATCGAAAAGCCTGCGCGCTATATTGGCGGAGAGGTGAACTCGGTGATAAAAGATAAGAAGGCGATTGATATTCGCTTTTGTATGTGTTTTCCGGATGTGTACGAAGTGGGGATGTCCCATCTTGGAATTCAAATTTTGTATGATATGTTTAATAAGCGCGAGGATACCTGGTGCGAGCGTGTCTACTCGCCCTGGGTCGATCTGGATAAAATCCTGCGCGAAAAGCAGATCCCTTTGTTTGCCTTAGAGTCGCAGGAGCCGATCCGGGACTTTGATTTTTTGGGAATTACGCTTCAGTACGAAATGTGCTATACTAATATTTTGCAAGTGTTGGATCTGGCAGGGATTCCACTGTGGGCAAAGGATCGCGGCGAGAATGATCCGATTGTGATCGGTGGGGGACCCTGTGCTTATAATCCGGAACCAATCGCAGAGTTTTTTGATTTTTTCTATATCGGCGAGGGGGAAACCGTCTATGATCAGGTGCTAGATGCCTACAAGGAAAACAAAAAAAATGGAGGAAGCCGTACTGATTATCTGGCGATGGTGGCAGGGATCGAGGGGATGTATGTGCCTGTCTTTTACGATGTGACCTACAAGGAGGACGGCACCATCGCTTCTTTTGTGCCGAATCATAAGGGGGCAAAGCCTGTGATTCGAAAACAGGTGGAAATGAAATTAAGTGATACATTTTATCCGGAAAAACCGATTGTTCCCTTTATTAAGACGGTGCAGGACCGCGTAGTTTTGGAGATACAGCGCGGCTGTATTCGTGGCTGTCGGTTCTGTCAGGCGGGGATGCTCTACCGCCCGATCCGCGAAAGAGATCTTGCATTTTTAAAGGAGAGGGCAAAACTTATGATTGAAAATACTGGGATGGATGAAATTACATTGAGTTCTCTTAGTTCAAGTGATTATAAGGAATTGCCGGAACTGGTATATTATTTGATCGAGGAATTTAAAGAACAGAAAGTGAATATTTCTCTGCCTTCCCTGCGCATTGATGCGTTCGCGCTCGATGTGATGAGCAAAGTGCAGGACGTGCGCAAAAGTAGTTTGACTTTCGCGCCGGAGGCGGGTTCCCAGCGAATGCGGGACGTGATCAATAAAGGGCTTAGCGAGCAAAATATTTTGCAGGGTGCAACGGACGCATTTCGAGCGGGCTGGAATAAAGTAAAGCTCTATTTTATGTTTGGACTGCCGGGGGAAACCGCGGAGGATGTGGCGGCGATTGCGGATCTTGGAGAAAAAATCGCAGAATCCTATTATACTCTTCCAAAAGAAGTGCGCGGGGGGAAACTAGAGATTGTGATCAGTACTTCATTTTTTGTGCCAAAACCATTTACCCCGTTTCAGTGGGTTCCGATGAATTCCATGGCAGAATTCTCACAGAAGCAGCATATTGTGAGTGCGCGCTTAAAGGAACTTCGAAATGGAAGGAGTATCCGCTATAATTGGCATGATGCAGATACAACATGGATGGAGGGAATCTTTGCGCGCGGCGATCGAAGATTGGCAAAATCTATTTTGGATGCGTACCGGGCAGGCTGTTTTTATGATGCGTGGTCGGATTATTTCAAGTTTGATCTGTGGATGGAGATTTTTCAGAAAAATGGGGTTGATCCTTTCTTTTATACAACAAGGGAGCGAAAAGAAAAGGAAATTTTCCCGTGGGATTTTATTGATGCGGGGATTACAAAATCATTTTTGTGGCGCGAGTATGAGAAGGGGAGGAAAGGGGTGGTAACGCCAAATTGCAGAAAGGCTTGCGCGGGATGCGGAGCAAATGTGTTTCACGGTGGAGTTTGTTATGAGGAACGGGAGGAAAAGAAATGATAGTGCGCGTGAAATTTTCAAAATATGGATTTACTAAATTTATTGGTCATCTGGATCTTGTGCGGTATTTTCAGAAGGCAATCCGCCGCTCAGGTCTTACTGTAGCATATTCAGAAGGGTTTAACCCTCATCCACTTTTATATTTTGCCGCACCGCTCGGTCTTGGACAGACAAGTGACGGGGAATATATGGATGTGGAATTTAAAAAGGAATATCCGTTAGAAGAGATAACAACCCGCTTAAATTCCGCGCTGACGGAAGGATTTTATGTGCAGTCCGCAACAGGGCTTTCCGACTGGAAGCCGGGGCAAAAAAAGGAATCCATCATGGCATTAACCGCCTGTGCGGACTATATGGTTTCCATTAAGGATATGGAAGTGGACGGAAAAGAATACGCAGAGTATTTCCAGCGATTTCATGAAAAATTTACAGAATTTTTGCAGCGGTCAGAAATTATGGCGGAGAAAGAATCAAAAAAAAGTGCGCAGATCGTGGATATCCGACCAATGATTTTTGCATGGGGATTTGAGAGGGAGGATCTTTTGAGCGGGGAGTTTTCGCAGGATCTGACGGAGGAAGAAAAAAAGAAAATCGCAGAGGAGGGAATTTCCCATGCACAAGAATACAAAAATAAACTCCGTGTTTTTTTGAAACTTTCCAGCGGCAGTGTAAATAATTTAAAACCGGAACTGGTAATGGAAAGTTTTTGTAAGGCATATGGATTGCCCTACAAAGAAGAAGGACTGCAATTTCACCGGATGGAGATCTACGGCGATCTTTGTATGCAAGAGGACAAAGAAAGTCTAAATACCGGGGAGATGGGCAGAAAGCTAGTGCCTCTATGGAAGTTTCACCGGGTGGAGGAGTAGCCTATGGGGGATAAACTTTTAATTACCCCGTATCAGGGAAAAATTATTTCCGCTCTTTACGAAAACAGGCATTTAGTGCAGATTGCAGTGGAGGAAGGGAATCGCGCAAAGATCTGTATTGGTGGGATCTATATTGGAAAAGTGAAAAATATTGTGACAAATATCAATGCGGCTTTTGTAGAGTTAACCCCTGGGGTAATGAGTTACTTGGCTCTTGATGAGTCCATACCACCAATTACAGCAAACGTACACGCAGACGGGAAAATTCATGCGGGGGATGAATTGGTGGTTCAGGTTATGCGTGAACCAATCAAATCAAAACTGGCCTCGGTGACCTGCGCACTTAACTTAACCGGAAAATATGCGGTGCTAATCCACGGAAAACCGGGTATCGGCATTTCTGCAAAAATTTTGGATTCTGATCGGCGCGTGTATTTACGGGAATTTTTCGGGCAGTATGCGGGGGAAGATTACGGGTTTATTGTGCGTACAAATGCAGCGGAAGTTTCGGACAAGGAACTTGCCGAAGAGATTTTCGTTTTAAAGAAACGCTACGAAAAAATTTGTGCGCATGGGGTACATCGCACACGCTTTTCGGTTTTGGAAGAATCGCTGCCCGCTTATCTTTGCAGTTTGCGCGATCAGTATCGGGGGGAACTTGACGAGATTCTTACGGATGAGTCCACACTTTATGAGGAGATCCGATCATATCTTTTGGAATTTTATCCAAAAGATTTAGACAAGCTTAAATTATATGTGGAGGAACTTCCGCTAAAAACGCTCTATTCTTTTGAACATCGATTAAGAGAGGCACTGCAAAAAAAAGTCTGGTTAAAGAGCGGTGCAAGTTTGGTAATTGAGCCAACGGAGGCATTGACAGTGATCGATGTGAATACCGGAAAAGCGGTAAAAGGCAAGGGCAGGGGGGAAGACTATTTCTTAAAAATCAATTTGGAGGCGGCAAGGGAGATTGCCTATCAAATCCGGCTGAGAAATCTTTCAGGGATTATTCTGGTCGATTTTATCGATATGGAGGAGAAAGCTTCGGATGAAATTCTTTTGCAGACCCTAAAAGAATATTTGGCCGCCGATCCGATAAAGACAACTTTCGTGGATATGACACCGCTGCACCTTGTAGAAATTACAAGGAAAAAAGTGCGCAGACCGCTGTATGAAGAGGGATTTGAGAGGGGGCTGGAAAATGGTAAAGACGAACGCAATGCGGCTTTTAACGCAGGCGGGAATTGAATATGAACTTAGAGAATATAAAGTGGACGAGGATCATTTGTCGGGGGTTTATGTAGCCGAGCAAACGGGACTTCCGGTCGAACAGGTGTTTAAAACATTAGTGGCGCATGGCGAAAAGCGGGGTTATCTGGTATTTTGTATTCCTGTGGCGGAAGAACTAGATCTGAAAAAAGCGGCGCAGGTCGTCGGGGATAAAAGGATCGAGCTGGTACATGTAAGAGAACTTTTAAGTCTGACTGGCTATGTTCGGGGAGGATGCTCTCCAGTGGGAATGAAGAAAAAGTTCCCAACATATTTTGATGAGACGGCAATCTTATTTGATCAGATTGCCGTCAGTGCCGGAGTGCGGGGTGGACAGATTTTTGTAAGAAGGGAAGAATTGATTTCTTATCTTGATGCCATGTGTGTGGATTTAACTGTGTAGGTGACGCGCTCTTCCCACTTCAAAGGTGGTGCTCTTCTTGCGAAAAAAGAGTCAAAAATAAATGGAGGATTTATTTGATTCACTAAAACAGGTAAGTTTTTTAACCGGAAAAATATATTATATTTACGGAAATAAATTTAGGATTATGTGAATACATATAATAGGAAAGGAATTAGGGGGAAATTTATATGAAAGTGGTGGATATGCATTGCGATACCATATCCGAAATTCTCTATGATCGCAAAAAAGAATATCCGGAGGGGACTTGTCTAAGAAAAAATAAATTGCATATCGATCTGGAAAAAATGAGGAGGGGGGATTACCTGCTTCAAAATTTTGCACTGTTTGTCGATCTGAAAAAGCGCGAAAATCCGTTCGAGTGGTGTATGGAATTAGTGGATACTTTTTATGAGGAGATGGAGGAAAACAGCGATTTAATCGCCCCGGTAAAAAATTACGAGGAGATAGTAAGAAACAAAAAGGCGGGGAAGATATCTGCGATGCTGACCGTCGAGGAAGGGGGAGTGTGCAAGGGAAATCCTGCCTTTCTGCGCGATTTTTACCGTCTTGGAGTACGTATGCTTACGCTGACTTGGAATTATCCAAATGAATTAGGATACCCTAATAAAAGAAAATCTCTTGGGGAAAATTCTTTGTCCGGCATACCTGATACCGATCGGGGACTCACGAAAACAGGGGTGGAATTTTTGCAGGAGATGGAGAGGCTCGGCATAATTGTGGATGTTTCTCATTTATCGGATGCGGGATTTTACAATGTGGTAAAATATACAAAAAAACCTTTTGTGGCAAGTCATTCGAACGCGCGTTCTATCTGTGCAAATGTCCGAAATTTAACGGATGATATGTTAAAAAAACTTGCGGAGTGTGGCGGCGTGACCGGGATAAATTTTGAACCTTCCTTTTTGCATACACCTGCAAAGGAAGAAGAATTGTGTGCGGGTATCGCACAAGTTGTTTCACATATTGAATATATCGCGAAGGTAGCCGGAACGGAATGTATAGGGCTTGGTTCAGATTTTGATGGGATCACGACAAACCCAGAACTTTGTGATGCATCATATTTGCCGATGCTTGAGGATGCACTTTTTCGGGCGGGATTTTCCGGGGCGCAGATTGAGGGAATATTTTATAAAAATGTTCTGCGCGTATATCGGGAAGTTCTTTCATAAAAAAAAGAACGATTATATTTTTTCCAAAAAAACTTTAATAAAAATATAATGTAAATTCACTAAAAAATTTGGTATTTAAAAAAAAATTATGATATTCTGCAAAAATAAAATATTTTTTGCTTGCATTTTTTCTGTATTTGTAATATTATCTTTTGCGTAAACATTAAACCTGTTACAAAAAAACTGAAAATACATAGTCGCAAATAATTGGATGTGATTATTTTCAGAACAGGAACAGGGAGATTTAAAAATACGTTTTGTGCCTGTGCGCTGCTTACACAAAAGCGTATTATTAATAAGCAGCGCAGAAATGGAGATATATTTATGCCAAGAGGAAAAAGAAATCCAGTTCCGGCAGAAGTAGAAAATGCAGCAGTGGAGCAGGAAGCTGCAAAGGTTGAGACAAAGGAAGTTGCAGCGGAGCCAAAGCGCAGACCGGGCAGACCGCCGAAGAACGCGGCGAAGGTTGTCGTTGAAGAGCAGACAGCCGTGGAGGAAGAAGTGCCGAAAGTAACGAGAAAGAGGGCTTCTAGAACCGTGAAGAAAAACGTGGAGAAAGTAGAAAAGCCGGGGAAGATTGTGGAGGAGACAAAGAAGGTTTCCTCTGTCCGTGCGGCAAAGACTGTGGATTCCGCAGTGATCATTCAGTTTGAGGGAAAGAACATCGAGACAAAGAACGTTGCGGAGACGGCAAAAGAGAGATGGATTGCCGCCGGAAACAAAGAGTCCGCATTAAAGAGTATCGAAGTTTATATCAACGTGACCGAAGGGATGGCTTATCCTGTAATCAACGGCGAGGCTCAGGAAGGATTTTCCTGCTGCTAATGTGCATCTGAAAATTCGAAATTACTTTCCATTTTGCGTGATATTTTACATTGTATTATTTTTTGCAGATGCGATTCTTGACTTTTCATTTTAGCTATGCTATACTTTTTTCGAATTAAACCGAGAACAGTTTTTGCTGTCCGGGAAAAAATTTGAGAATTGGAGAGAGTGCAATGAAGAGAATTCAGACATTGAAGACCAAAAATCTTTGCGAGACTGCAAAGAAGGGTGGCTGTGGAGAGTGCCAGACTTCCTGCCAGTCCGCATGCAAGACCAGCTGTGGAATTGCAAATCAGAAGTGTGAGAAGAAGAGCGAACAGTAAAATATCGCAGAGAGGCTGTCACAATTTATTTGCGGCAGCCCTTTTTCTATGCACAGGGGTGCGAATGTGGATAAACACACATAGAAATTAGTTGCTGACGCAACACGCGCCCCGCGCTACGGGTAAGGGAAAAATTTTTTTCCTGCTCGATTGCGATTTATTTTTATCAATTGTCGCGGCAGCGGCGGAATGAGGGGAAAAATGGTACATCAGTATATATTGAATGGTTATCATATTGTTTTGGATACTTGTTCTGGGTCAGTACATATTGTGGATGAGGTTGCTTACGATATTATCGCGCTTTATCCGGAGAAAAAAGAAGAAGAAATTATAGTTGCTATTTTAGGAAAATATGGTAATCGAGAAGGAATAAATGAGGAGGAGATTAAACTTTGCATTGCGGATGTGCGCGCATTAAAAGAGCAGGGAAAACTGTTTACGCCGGATACCTACGAACCACTCGCCGATGAATTTAAGGAGCGTTCCGACAGTGTAATTAAGGCACTCTGTCTTCATGTGGCGCACTCTTGTAATTTAAATTGTGCCTATTGTTTTGCGAGCCAGGGAAAATATCATGGTGAGCGCGCTTTGATGAGTTTTGAGACGGGAAAGCGGGCACTTGATTTTCTGGTAGAAAATTCAGGAAACCGCACAAACCTTGAGGTGGACTTTTTTGGCGGGGAGCCGTTAATGAACTGGGAAGTAGTAAAACAGCTTGTTTTGTACGCGCGCAGTATTGAGAAGGAACACCACAAAAACTTTCGTTTTACACTGACTACAAATGGGATCCTGATCGATGATGATGTGATTGCATTTGCAAATCGTGAGATGAGCAACGTGGTATTAAGTCTTGATGGGCGCAGGGAAATTCACGATCGGCTGCGTGTCGATTATGCGGGGCGGGGCAGTTTTGAAACGATCGTTCCGAAATTTCAGAAATTGGTTGCCGCGCGCAGCGGGAAAAATTATTATATGCGCGGGACATTTACCCATGCCAATCCGGATTTCACAAAGGATATTGAAGCGATGTTGGATCTTGGATTTACAGAGCTTAGCATGGAGCCGGTAGTTTGCGCACCGGGGGATGCGGCTGCACTGACTGAGGAAGATCTGCCGATTGTGCTGCGCGAATACGAGCGTTTGGCAGAAATGATGCTTGCCCGCAAAAAGGAGGGCAGAGAATTTACTTTTTATCACTATATGATCGATCTGACCGAAGGACCATGTATTTATAAGAGAATTTCCGGATGTGGGTCGGGAACGGAATATATGGCGGTAACGCCATGGGGGGATCTCTATCCCTGTCATCAGTTTGTCGGGGAAGAAAAATACCGGCTGGGGGATATCTGGAATGGTGTATCAAATCATAAGGCGCAGGAAGAATTTCGCGGCTGCAATGCTTACGCAAGACCTGAATGCAGAGATTGTTGGGCTAAACTTTATTGTTCCGGAGGTTGTGCGGCAAATGCTTATCATGCATCTGGCTCTGTGCGTGGAATTTATGAGTACGGCTGTAAACTGTTTCGCAAGCGTATGGAATGTGCGATTATGTTACAGGCGGCGTGCGCGGAGGAAGTGGAGTGAGGGAGGAGCAGAATTTAGTGTGTGAAACGCCCATCTGCGATTTTGTGTGCAACTATAATAAAAGCGGCGCAGTGCGGCTGCATATGCCGGGTCATAAGGGAAGGGATATCCTTGGCGTGGAGGCTTTGGATATTACGGAGATTGCTGGGGCGGATTCTCTGTATGAGGCGGAGGGAATTATTGCGAGAAGCGAGAAGAATGCCTCTGCTCTGTTTGGGAGCGCGCAAACTTTTTATTCTACAGAGGGTTCTTCCCAGTGCATTCGGGCAATGCTTTTTCTGGCACTGATGCGTTTTAAGGAGCAATATGGGGGGAAATTACCGACGAGAACGCACCCCATCGTTGTGGCGGCGCGGAATGCGCATAAAGCGTTTTTGATGGCGGCGGCACTGCTTGACTTTGATATTGTATGGCTTTGGGACGAGAGGGAGGATACAGGGCAAGGGGAGGATTTAACGCTCTGCCGCTGTATGATATCAAAGGAAAAGCTTGACGGGATACTCTCATCTTTCCCAGGTTCTGTAATGGCTGTCTATCTGACCAGCCCTGACTATCTCGGTGGAATTTTGGATATTCGTTCGCTTGCAGAAGTAACACATCGTTATGGTACACTGCTTTTGGTGGATAATGCACATGGTGCATATCTGCATTTTTTAGCTAATCCCTTGCATCCTTTGGATCTGGGTGCTGATCTCTGCTGTGATTCTGCACATAAAACACTGCCTGTTTTGACAGGGGGAGCATATTTGCATATTTCGGGGGCGGTTTCCAAAATGGCAGTATATGCAAGGCAAGCACTCGCGCTCTTTGGTTCAACCAGCCCTTCTTATCTTATTTTACAATCGCTTGATCTGGCAAATCGGTACCTGATGGACGGATATCCATATCATTTAGAACGATGTGTAAAAAGGCTGGACGCATTGCGTGAAGAATTGCGTTCCCTCGGATGGTTCCTAGAGGGGGACGAGGTCTTAAAATTGACCATTGCCACAGCAAAATCCGGCTATTATGGGGAAGAATTTGCCGCATATTTGCGTGCGGAGGGTATAGAGTGTGAATATGCCGACCCGGATTTTGTTGTGTTGATGTTTACGCCCGAAAATGGGGAGGAGGATTTTGAACGCCTGTGTTTTCTTATAAAAAAAATGTCGGTGAGGGAAGCAATTTGCCGCCGTCCCCCGACTTTTTTGCCGCCACGCCGTATGCTTAGTGTAAGGGAGGCAGTTTTTTCTTCCTATGAGATTCTTCCGACAAAGGATGCAGTTGGTCGGGTGATGGGGCCAGCTGCTTACCATTGCCCGCCCGCCGTTCCGATTGTGGTAAGCGGGGAGGAAATCTGTCCGGATGCAGTACAAGCACTTCTCTATTATGGCGTTGGCAAAGTCGGGGTGGTGCGCTAATCATTTGGTATGCCACAAAATTTTTACGCTGAAAAATTTTTCGTTAAAAAATAAAAAAATACTTGACAATCCTTATAAGATCTATTATACTGCCACCTGTAAAGAAAAAAGCTTTACAGGTGGCGCTTTATGGGGATGGGAAAAGAACAGGATGGGGCAGAATATTCTGTGGATGGAAAAGAAAAACTACAGGAAATTTATGAACTGTCGATATTATATGATTTTTATGGGGAACTTTTGAATGACCATAAGAAACGAATTTTTGAAGATTATATTTTAAACGATCTGTCTTTAAGTGAGATCGCGGATAATACCGGGATCAGCCGACAGGGAGTACATGATATTATCAAGCGTTGCACAAAGGCATTGCGCGGATATGAAAAGGCACTGCACTTAGCAGAAAAATTCGGTCGGATTAAAGGGATTATTGGTCAGATCTGTAACATTGCTGAAACGATTGAATTTTCAGAGATTTCCTGTAAAAAAGAAGCAAAAAAAGTGCAAGAGATCATAGCATATGCAGAGAATATTTTACAGGAATTGTAAAAATATTGAAATAAATGGAGATGCCGCGGGGAAATCCTGAGGAGAATAGAGGCTATATGGCGTTTGAGAGTTTGTCGGAAAAACTTCAAAATGTATTTAAAAACTTGCGTGGCAAGGGAAAGCTTTCGGATGCGGACGTTAAAACGGCGTTAAAAGAAGTTAAGATGGCACTTTTGGAAGCGGATGTCAATTTTAAAGTGGTCAAAAACTTTGTTTCCACAGTACAGGAACGTGCCGTCGGCGAGGAAGTTTTATCCAGTCTAACACCGGGGCAGATGGTAATAAAGATTGTAAACGAGGAAATGATTCGCCTGATGGGAGATGAAACCACCGAGATTATTTTAAAGCCAGCGAATGAGATCACGGTTATTATGATGTGTGGATTGCAGGGCGCGGGCAAGACCACGATGATTGCAAAGCTTGCCGGAAAATTTAAGTCAAAGGGAAGAAAGCCACTTTTGGTTGCCTGTGATATCTATCGTCCGGCAGCGATTGAACAGTTAAGTATCAATGCGAAAAAACAGGATGTCCCTGTCTTTTCGATGGGGACAAATCATAAGCCGGTCGATATTGTAAAGGCAGCGTTAGAACACGCTAAGGCAAATGGACAAAATCTTGTGATTATTGATACGGCGGGGCGGTTGCATATCGACGAGGGCATGATGGAGGAACTAATAGAGATCAAAGAGTCCGTGCGCGTGGATCATACAGTTCTTGTGGTAGATGCGATGACAGGGCAGGATGCCGTCAATGTAGCAGAAACCTTTAATTCCAAGATTGAGATTACCGGTGTGATTTTGACCAAGCTTGACAGTGATACGCGCGGTGGCGCAGCACTTTCTATCCGCGCGGTGACCGGTAAGCCGATTCTCTATATTGGCACGGGGGAAAAACTCTCGGATGTGGAACAGTTTTATCCTGATCGTATGGCTTCCCGCATCCTTGGAATGGGCGACGTGCTGACCCTGATTGACAAGGTACAGGCAGAATACGACGAGGAAAAGGCAAAGGAATTAGAGAAAAAAATTCGCAAGGCGGAATTCGATTTTAATGATTTTCTTGATCAGATGCAGCAGATGAAAAAGATGGGTGGTATGGCGGAAATTATGAAAATGCTCCCTGGAAATATGATGGGCGGCGCGAAGATCGACGATGAAACGATCGGCGAGGGGGAAGTTGCAATGAAGAAGATGGAAGCAATTATCTACTCAATGACAAAGAAGGAACGCGCAAATCCCGATATTATCAATCTGCCGAGAAAAAAGCGCATCGCTGCCGGAGCGGGAGTGGATATCAGCGAGGTGAACCGCGTGATGAAACAGTTTGAACAGTCGCGCAAAATGATGAAGCAAATGTCCGGAATGATCGGAGGCAAGGGAAAGCGAAGAGGCTTTAAACTTCCATTTGGTTTGTAGGGTATTCCTGCATAATTTTGTGTATTCACGACTTTGTGCAGTGCCAATAGAAAAATTTTTTAAGGAGGTGAGATAGATGGCAGTAAAGATCAGATTAAAGAGAATGGGACAAAAGAAAGCCCCTTTCTATAGAGTAATCGTTGCAGATTCCAGGTCGCCGCGCGACGGTAGGTTTATCGCCGAAATCGGCACTTATGATCCGACAAAGGAGCCGACGGCTTTTTCCGTTAATGAGGAAGAGGCAAAAAAGTGGTTAAATAACGGCGCACAGCCGACTGAGACAGTGAACAGATTATTCAAGAAAGTCGGTATCGTGAAGTAATTTCGGAGGTGAAAGGCAGTGAAAGAACTCGTGCAGGTTATCGCTATGTCACTTGTTGATCATCCGGAAGAAGTTGTTGTGACAGAAACAGAAACGGATAAGGCTCTTGTTGTAGAATTAAAAGTTGCGCAGGAAGATATGGGCAAGGTGATCGGGAAACAGGGGCGCATTGCCAAGTCCATTCGGACAGTGGTAAAGGCTGCTGCTGCGAAGGATGATAAAAAGGTAGTAGTAGAGATACTGCAATAAGCGAAACATGGGGAGTTTGAAAATCAAAGATTTTCAAACTCTTTTTTGCAGGAGTTCAAAGTATAAATCTATAATAAATTATGCAATTTTGGGAAATAACAAAGTGAAAGAACATTGAAAATACAGTATTTAAGCGGGGCTATACAGGGGTTGATGCTCTGGCAAAGAAAGCTTTGTCGGCAAAGGAGATAAAGCGTATATTGATGCTTCTGTTTACTTTATGGGATATGGACTAGAAGACAGGAAAGTGATTATTGATTGTATTAATGAAGAAAATATAAGTCTATCTGAAGAAAATGTAACTTAAATTAGTTTGGAAAAAGGATATATAAACACAGGGAATAAAATAACGATTATCCAATCAGGAAACAAAATTATCATTAATTGTTATTTAAATTCAAAGTTATATGTGCAGGGAAAGGAAATACTATTTCAAAAAATAATTGCAACTGCTATTCTATTGGGTTGTTAAAAGACGAGCGGACGGTAATTGAAACATTAAATAGTTATCATGCTTTAACAATAACAAAAGAAGAAGTTGAAAAATTATTACAGATATGGTAACTTACAGATAAATTATAAAAGATGCTTTAAAGATAACAAATAAGTATTATATGCTATTTTAATTATACCTGAATCTGTGAAATTTGCAAATATAATTATAGTTCAGATCGCTCCTTTGTTAAATGGTTTAGTAAAAGATCCAGCTACTGCAACAGAAAATGTATTGCAGTATCTGGATCTTTTACTAACTGCTAACAATTTAACAGAAAATAAATGTATAGATACAGTAAAAGTATATCTTGCTGGGCGAAATCAAGATGAGGCAGATACTTTTGCTTTGGTTGCGATTGCTTCTGTAGCAAGTAACAGTGACAATACTTGATTATGGTATACGTTTCCCTCCTGGTATAAGCGGTTTATTCCAGGAACAGCAACTGTTCTAACAAACTTAAACTTGAGGAGTGTATATAGTGAAGTGATGTAGTGTCTGAAATAGCCTTTAACAAAAATTATTCCAGATAGTTGAAAGCAGTTAAGTTTTAGGTTATGCTTTGCTATGAAAGGTTTATAAATTTTGCGTTAAGTAAAGAAGATGTATCCAATACTTAAATTCCCTGATTTTCAGGAAATTTACTTAACAATGCTAAGGAGGCAATGAAAGAGGAATCTACCAGCCGATAAAGTCTTTCTCTTTGATACAAATGTCGCGTTTACTGGCATTCCCCTCAGGGATGATGAGTTTACAAAAGAAGCTATTGTTAACGCAATGGAATTAAGGGATAATGCAGTTACATTACTGTTGACGCTTATAGAAGGTAATGTGATGCTGGAGGCACCAGATATGGACATTATGATCAATGGCGTGCATTGTACGTGTTGTGACGAGATTGAATGGAGACTTGAAGAAATTGGGCGGGAGTTGTTGGGCTGTGGTGTACAATGGATCTGACCGAGCCATATGTGAGCTTCAATGGTATGGATACTTGTAGTACATTTATGTTAGAACTTAATAAAACAGCTTTTAAAGAGTTAGTAAAAGTTTATGGAGGAAACTGTGTAGATGAAATGGGCTTATTTTGGAGTTGGATTGATGATTGTTGGGAAGAAGAATAACTCCCACCACTGACCAATTGATTGAACAACTAAATAGTTACGAAGCAAAAGCTTCTATGTCCTTTCTGGATAGAGAAATTTTTCTTTATGTATAAAAATATTCTATGGGAGGTAGAACAATGTTTGAGAAATACCGAAAACGAATAATAATTTAAAAATGCAGAGTTGATATAATCGGGCTTAAAAAGAATACTATTGTTTTTTTAGGAATATAGTGGGATTGAAAAAAATCAATAGTTTTTGCAAATTTTCCGCAATTTCTTAAGATCTGTGCTATAATTTAAAATGATAAAGGTGTTTGTATTTGCAAATGCTACTGTCCCTCTTAATGTCGTAACTGGATAAAAACATATTCGTAGACTCCAGAAAAAGGTTTGTGAAGAATAAGGAAACATAGAAATGCATATAAGATGTTCAGCGGGAAAAGGATAGATAGGAGAGTGAGGACAAAATGCAGGAAAATTGTCAGAATAAATATCAGTTTCAAATAGAGGATAAAGAGATCACGGTTTACCCGTGTACGGTTTTCGATAGACCCATTATCTATCTAAATACTTTTGGAACGGAGGGCGAACAGGTATACCAAATATTGCGGGAAAGTGGAGATTTAAATTTTACTTTTGTAACAGTTACCGGACTTTTATGGGAGCAGGATATGACTCCCTGGGCAACCGCACCGATCTCAAAAAACAGTACGGCTTGCACTGGTGGTGCGGATAATTACCTACGGTTATTTACCGAAGAAATTGTACAGAGAGTGGAGGAAAAAATTAGGGGAACAATTTCTTTTCGAGGTCTTGCGGGATACTCCCTCTCCGGGTTGTTCGCCGTCTATTCTCTTTATCGAACCAAAATTTTTTCAAGAGTTGCCAGTATATCCGGTTCTCTTTGGTTTCCCAATTTTAAGGAATATGTGTTTTCTCATGAAATGAAAATTTCCCCGGATTGCTTATATTTTTCTCTTGGAAATAAGGAGTGTAAAACAAGAAATCCCTATTTAAAAATGGTGAGAGAGTATACAAAAGCAATCAGTGATTTCTATACCCAAAAAGGGATCGACACGATATTTTGCCTGAATCGGGGCAATCATTACAGCGATACTGCAAAGAAAACGGCAGCGGGAATTCGCTGGATCGCAAACCGATAAATAATCATTTTTATTATTTATCCTATGTTAAGCTTTCTTTCCGCCACCTTTACAAAACTTCCCAACCGTGCTATAATTTCACTTAAATAACAGGAGGTAGAACATGAAAACAATAAATACACCTAAACAGGCAAAAAAAGAATATTTTACGGAGAAAATTATTTCTCGGAATTTTCGGGAAGCATTAAAATATTCTTCTATCACCACTATTTTAAGTAAATTCTGTAATGTGGAACTTGAGTTGCTCAATCGATATGGGACGGAGGAAAATGGAATTGCCCTGGAACATCCGGAAGGGATACGCAAATATATTGTGGAACTGGAAAAAGAATTTTTTGGTGTTTCCGGACTAAAAGTGGAGGATGCGGCGATCGATAATGCAGAAATAAAAGAATTTATTCAGTCCTTTGCTTTTTGTGGCACGGAGGAACAGACGGTGCTAACCTACAATGGTGTGCAGCGCGCGTGTGAAGTTTATCTGCGCCAGCCGCGTGCAAACAGTGTTTCGATGCGTCTTGTTCTGACAGAAGGAACAGAATTTGCATTACAAAATTATTATAATATTTATCCAAGTGAGGGATTTTTGATCTCTTTCGCACTTGAACATATGCGCATAACTTTCTTGCCGGAGAGCAAGGATGGAAAGAAGGGGGCGGGTGATGTGTATGTCTACGCCTTTGATGACGGGAGGATAAGACGTGCGTCGCTTTCTGACTATATACCGACAGCGAGGGATGTCTTAAAATTGTTCCGGGGCTGAATCAGATGGGGGATTGACTCCCCCAATTGTAGGGGCGCAGAAGAATGATGTCGTGTAAAGCACGACGTGCGCTCCGCAACAAGAACGCCTCCGGCGTTCTTGAATTAGGAAAAAGGGCGGGGGAGGTGATCAGGGGTGCCAGAAAATGATCGGAAAGGAAAAAAAGGGGAGGGGGTGGAGCGATGTGACAACCGGGCGATGCAGCAGCTTATCATTCCCTATTTGGAAGATGTCAGATATCAGCAAAAGAGAGTGGGACTTTTGTCTGATTTTAAAGGGAATACAGCACTGCCAAATCCTTTGCCGCTTGATCAGAAAGCGCGTTTTGTCCGGCATATTCGAGAATGTAAATATTGTTATGCGGAGCTGGAATTTGATCTGATTGTCTATGCGACAACGGATAGATTAAACGACACGGAATTTTCCAACAATTATAGCGAGGCGGTGGAGCAGCTTTTGTGCGGGACGGAGGCGGAGATCGCTAGAGCGCAGCACCAGGCGCGCACGGGACGCTTCCGCTTGATTGCCATTCTTTTAATGCTCGCGCTCGCGTTAAGTTTAAGTGTTGGTCGCTCCGCAGTTGAGCCGGAGCCGGAGGAGATTACCATGCGCACCAAAGGGTTTTATTTGGGGGATTTGAGACTTCCGGAAGAGATTGATTTTGTTGACTCTGCGATCGCCATACATCATGACGGGGCGCGTGATTTTGTGTTTAGCCAGCGACTTAGAGCGGCGGAAGTGGACAAACTTTGGCGGCTTGATGTGGGGATAATGCGCGCAATGGATCAGGAAGGTGAATTGACTTATATTCTTCCGGCAAGTTTTCTGCTCTCAGAAGGTTCGTATGCAAAGCGACTTGAGAGGGGAAAACGCCCGGAGATTATGTATCAGATTCCCATTACGTTAAAAGCGTTTCCTCACCAGGAAAAGGAAAAGGCAGAACATAAGCGGGATTTGATTCCACTATGGAGGTAATGAATGAAAGAATATTTGCTTATAATTGATGGTTCTAGTCTACTCACAACACAGTTTTTTGGAAATCTTCCTCGCGAAATCGTTTTTGCTAAGACGATGGAGGAGAAGGCGGTCTTTTTTCCGCGTATTATGCAGACATCAAAGGGCGTATATACCAACGCAGTTTATGGTTTTATGCGTGTGCTACTAAAGATTTTAAAGGATCAGAATCCAACATATTTGGCGGTTGCATGGGATTTAAGCCGCGATACTTTTCGGAGGGAAATTTATCCCGACTACAAGGGGAATCGTGGGGAGACAATGCTCCCGTTAAAAAATCAGTTTGTCCTCTGTCAGCAGTTGCTGGAAAAAATGAAGGTAAAGCAATTTATGGATGAACGCTATGAGGCGGACGATTTTACGGGGACACTTGTAACGAAGTTTGAGAGCGAAGTGCCAGTGCGCATTATGACAAAAGACCGGGATTATTTACAACTCGTTTCCGACCGCACGGAGCTTTGGATGATTCATCCGACCGCAAAGAAAACGGAGGAATTATACGAAAAGTATAATATGAGGCAGAAGGATTGCCGTGTGCCAGATCGGACATTTCCATTTACACCGGAACTTGTGGAAAAGGAATTTGGGGTAAAGCCGGAGTCGATAAATTCGCTTAAAGGCTTGGAGGGCGACCCTTCGGATAATATCAAGGGGGTTCCCGGTGTGGGTGAGATGACGGCGGCGGCACTGATCCATGAGTACGGCTGTGTGGAAAAGCTCTATGAGGTTTTAAATTCCCTGGATGAAAAGGGGCAAAAAGCATTAGCGCAGGAGTGGAAGACCCGCCTTGGAATTAAGCGTTCTCCGCTTGGTTCGCTGCTAAAAAAGAGCGATACGGAACTTGTGGGGGAGCGTGCTGCCATGCTCTCAAAAACACTTGCGACAATCAAGCGCGATATTCCGTTGGATATTACCCTAGATCAGCTTCGCTTAGCAATCGACAGGGAGGCCGCACTAAAGGAATTTGCCGCACTGGAATTTCGGTCATTGAAATTTGAGGAGCCGGAGGAAGAGGGCGATTTTGTCCCAGTTGAAGAAAATCCATTTGACAGCGAAAATCCATTTGGAAATAAGAATGCTTCGGCAAATATTTTGGATGATTTTTCCAAAATGATGAATCCTCCAGTTTCAGAATCGAAGGAGATAGAGGATATACAGATACCTGCTGCCCCAGAAAATATTCCTCCCTATTCTGAGCCGACACAGTTTATTCACACGGACTGTCTGCCAGAAGAACTTCTCTCAAAAAACAAGATTGCTTTCACTATCTTTGCGGACGAGGAGCAGATTCTCTTAGTCGCATTGCAGGCAGATTCGGAAACAATTTATTTTTCTGCGCCGACCCGCGATGATTTTACCTCCTATCTTGACCGTGCGATAAAGAATGGTGTGCGCCCGGTTACTATCGGGTTAAAAGAGCAGCTTGATGTATTTGATGCCGAGCGGATAAGGGAGATTGCCCTTCGCGGGGGATTACTTGATGTGGAACTTGCCGCCTACTTAAAAAATCCGCTCTCTGGTGCGTACACCTATTTTGATCTCGCCAAGGAGTACTATGGGATCTCCCTGACTCCCGGCAAGGAACTATTTAAAAAGATCACCCCGAAGGAAGCCATGTTTTTCCAGCAGTCAACTGTGGAAAGATATCTGCTTTTTGGCTGTAATATGGCATTTTTGCTGGCGGATGGGCTGCTCTCATTCCTGGAAGCAAAGAAAAATAACAAACTTTATTTTGAGATAGAACTTCCATTGATTTTTACGCTCTACGCAATGCAAAAGCGCGGAATTTTAGTTGCGAGGGAAGAACTTCGCGATTATGCCGCACAGCTTGGCACACGCATCTGTGTGCTTGAGGAGGAGATCTATGCCGATGCAGGGGAGAAATTTAATATTAATTCTCCAAAGCAGCTCGGTGTGATTCTATTTGAAAAATTGAAACTTGCGGGCGGAAAGAAAACCAAGACCGGATATTCTACTGCGGCGGATGTTTTGGAGCGTCTGATCGGGGCGCATCCGATTATTGAGCGGCTCCTGGAATATCGGCAATTAACCAAGTTAAAATCAACTTACGCGGACGGACTTGCACCATATATCGCGGAGGATGGCAGAATTCACAGCACATTTCGCCAGACTATCACAGCAACCGGACGGATCAGCAGCACCGATCCTAATTTACAGAATATTCCAATTCGCATGGAGGTGGGCAGACAGCTTCGCAAAGTGTTTATTCCGAAAGAAGGATTTGTTTTTTTGGATGCGGACTACTCGCAGATTGAATTGCGTGTATTAGCGCATATGTCGGGGGATGCACAGTTAATTGCGGCATACAATACGGCGCAGGATATCCATCGCATTACTGCCTCACAGGTATTTTACACCCCGTTTGAGGAGGTGACGAAAGAGCAGCGCAGCCGCGCGAAGGCGGTAAATTTTGGGATTGTGTACGGCATCAGTTCTTTCGGGCTTGGGCAGGGATTAAATATTTCCAGACAGGAGGCGGAAGAATATATTGAAAAATATTTTGAAACCTATCCTGGCGTGCGCGAATTTATGGATGGTCTGGTTGCGGGGGCAAGGGAGAGCGGGGAATCCTGCACTTTGTTTGGGCGTGTTCGACCACTTCCAGATATTTCCAGTTCAAACCACGCAAAGCGGGCGGAGCAGGAACGTATGGCAATGAATTCGCCGATCCAAGGAACGGCGGCGGATATTATGAAGATCGCGATGTTGCGCGTGGATCGCAGGTTGGTTGAGGAGGGGTTAAAATCCCGGCTGCTCTTGCAGATTCATGATGAGCTGCTTGTGGAAACCGCGGAGGATGAGGTGGAGAAAGTTAAGGAAATCCTTGTGGGAGAAATGAGCCAGGCAGCGAAACTTTTAGTGCCGCTTGAGGTGGAGGCGAAAGAGGGGAAAAACTGGCTTTTGGCGCACTGATTTTAAAGGGAGATAGAATGAGAAAAATTATCGGGATAACGGGCGGTGTCGGCTGTGGAAAATCGACGGTTGTAAAATTGCTTGCAAAGAATTATCACTGCCTGACCATATCAACGGACGATGTTGCAAGAGAACAGATGCTGCCAGGGGGGATCGCTTACGAGCGCGTGGTAAAAGAGTTTGGAGAGAGCATTCTTTTGGGGGATGGAAATATTGATCGCGGGAAACTTGCGGGGATTGTCTTTGCCGATCCGAACGCGCTTTCGCGGCTAAACGCGCTGACTCATCCAGCGGTAACAGAATATGTTTTGGCACAGGTGGAAAAGGAAAGAAAAGAAAACTGTTATGAATTTTTAGTGGTTGAATCGGCACTTTTAATTGAGGGCGGTTACGAGGCTTTCTGTGATGAGGTATGGTATGTTTATGCTACCGAAAAAGAGCGCAGAGAAAGATTAAAGAGAGATCGTGGCTACACGGACAAAAAGATTGACGATCTGATGGCGCGTCAACATAAGGAGGAAGATTTTTTTTCGGTGGCATCCCATGTAATAAGAAATGGGGATGGGAAGAATGAGGAAGCATTACTCGCCGATATTCAAAAAATTTTGGCATAGAATTTTTCAGAAAATAGTAGAAATAGTATACGGTTTGTGATAAGATGATAGTATCAATATCCTTATGGAGGAACTTTCATGGATAAAGAAAATATTCCAGAACAACTGGTTTTTGGTCTTGATATAGGAACGAGAAGTATTGTTGGAACAGTTGGCTACAAACAGAGTGTAAATAATTTTGTCGTGGTAGCACAGAGTGTCCGCTGCCATGAAACGCGCGCGATGATGGACGGGCAGATTCATGATATTGCAAAGGTCGCCGAAACGATCTCCCAGGTGAGAAGGGAACTTGAACACCAGATTGGGCGAAAACTGAACAGAGTATGTATTGCGGCAGCAGGTCGCGTATTAAAAACGGTGACGGTGGAGGTGGAGGAAAATCTTGGGGACGAGAATTTTCAGGATGAGATGATCAGCGCAGAGATTATTCACGGACTGGAAATGCTCGGTGTCGAGAAAGCTTACGAGATTATACGAAAGGAGACACAGGGAGAAAATATCCGGTTTTATTGTGTTGGCTATTCTGTCGTGCATTACTATTTAAACGATAATATGATTACTAACCTGGAGGGTCATAAAGGAAATAAGATCGCCGCAAAAGTCCTGGCGACTTTCCTTCCGCAGGAGGTGATTGATGGACTGTATGCATCGACGGAAAAGGCTGGACTTGAGGTGGACAATCTGACCCTTGAGCCGATCGCGGCGATCAATGTCGCCATCCCGGAAAAATTTCGTCTCTTAAATATCGCGCTGGTGGATGTGGGAGCGGGGACTTCCGATATCTGTATTACAAAGGAGGGGACAGTGGTCGCCTACGGGATGATCCCAATGGCGGGCGATGCGATCACCAACGTGATTGTGCAGGCGCATCTCGTCGATTTTGCAACGGCGGAGGAGATAAAGATCGGCGCGTCCATGCAAAAGAAAGTGATAAATTACAAAGATATTATGGGACTTGCGGAGAAGACCACACCGGAGGAAGTCTTTGCTGAGACACAGGACAAGGTGGCGGAGATCACACAGCTAGTTGCGGACAAGATTGTGGAGTTAAATGGCGGAAAATCGGTGAGTGCAGTTTTTGTGGTTGGCGGAGGCGGAAAACTTCCAGATTTTGTAAAAATGCTTGCAAACCGCCTAAATCTGCCGGAGGAGCGCGTGGCACTGCGCGGTGAGGAAGTTCTTGGAGCGATCACTTTCCCGGAGGATGTCAAGAAAGATCCGATGCTTGTCACCCCGATAGGGATCTGCTTAAACTATTATGAGCAGAAGAATAATTTTATTTTTGTACAGGTGAACGGAGAGCGCGTAAAACTCTATGACAACAGCAAATTGACCATCGTGGATGCCGCACTCTCGGTGGGATTTCCAAATGATGGACTCTTCCCTAAGCGCGGGATGGCACTGGAATTTTTTGTAAATGAAAGAAAACGCATGGTGCGGGGCGGGGAAGGCGAGGCGGCGGTTATTTTGTTAAATGGTCGCACGGCAGGGATCAACACTCCGATCGAGGCGAATGATATTATTGAGATCACTGCATCCACAGCGGGCGAAGCCGCACATATGATGATCGGGGAGCTTGCGGAATACAAAAAGTCGATTGAATTCTTAGTTAATGGCAAGAGGATTATCTGCCCGAAATTTGTTCGTGCAAATGGGCAATTGGTCTCTGAGTACTATGATATCCATGCAGATGACCAGCTTGAAATCCAGGATTATTATACACTGCGGCAGCTCCTTGATTTTATGGATGTGATGTACCAGGATGGAATTTTGGTCAATCATGTACCTGCCGGAGAAGAGGAGAAGATCTATGATAAATTCAGTGTGGATTTTGATTTCTCTTCCGGAGCAAAGAGAGCGGAGAGTACCGCGCCAGAAAATCATGTTTCTTCTGATCTTACTCTTTCTGTAGGGAAGGAGCAGGAGGGAGCCTTGGAGAGGGATTTTTCTTTCTCCGACGAGGAAGCTTCTTCCAGGGAACAGGATTTCAGCAAGGAAAATTTGACAAAGGAAATTTCCGATAAGGAAGTTTCTTTACCGGAAACTTCTGCGGGACAGAGTACCACGCAAGGAATTTCTGTTAGGGAAAGTGGACCACAGGAGGCGGATACGGATCTAAGGATCAATGTCAATGCTACCCCTGTCGTATTAAAAGGAAAGACGGAGTACCGTGTGGTGGATATTTTGGACTTTTATGATTTTGATGTGAAGACCGCGCATGGCAACCGGGTGGTGATCAAAGTGAATGGAACACCTTGCAATTTTTCCACAAAACTTTCGCGCGGGGACTATGTGGAATTATATTGGGAGGATTGAGAACAGGGAAGTACACAAAACAATAAAATGGACAGGAGGGATTTTATGGAACTGAGATTTATCGGTGCAGATCATGAAGTAACGGGGAGTTGCCACTATGTTTCCGCCTGTGGCAAGAATTTTCTGCTCGACTGTGGGATGGAGCAGGGAGCGGATATTTATGAAAATGCGGAATTGCCGATCTCACCATCCGAGATCGACTATATTTTTCTCTCGCACGCGCATATCGACCATTCCGGCCTGATCCCGTATCTGTACGCACACGGATTTCGAGGAAGTGTGTATGCGACGGAGGCGACAACAGAGCTTTGCGACATTATGTTGCGCGACAGTGCCCATATTCAGATGTTTGAGGCAGAATGGCAGAACCGCAAGGCAAAGCGCGCCGGCAGAGCGGAGTATGTGCCACTCTATGAACTTGAGGATGCTGTGGGGGTTATGGAACATTTTGTTCCATGTCCTTACGGGCGAATTATCAATGTCTGCGAGGGCATTCACATCCGCTTTGTCGATGTGGGGCATTTGCTTGGTTCCGCTAGTATTGAGGTTTGGCTAGAAGAGGGGGAGCTGAAGCGGAAGATTGCGTTTTCCGGCGATGTTGGAAACTATAACCAACCAATCATCAAAGATCCAGAATATCTTACGGACGCGGATATCGTTATTGTGGAGTCGACCTACGGGGATCGCCTGCATGATCGCAATCCCGACAATGTGACGGCACTTGCAGATATTATCAAACAGACCTTTGAGCGCGGCGGAAATGTCGTGATCCCTTCATTTGCCGTTGGCAGAACGCAGGAGATGCTCTATTTTATCCGCCAGATCAAGCAGGATAATTTAGTAAAAGGGTTTGAAGATTTTGAAGTCTATATTGACAGTCCCCTTGCGGTGGAAGCTACCAATATTTTTCAGCAAAACGTGGATTCCTGTTTTGACGAGGAAGCACTCTCACTGGTGCATCAGGGGATCAATCCGATTCGTTTTCCAGGGTTAAAGATTGCCGTCTCCGCGGAGGAGTCAAAAGAGATCAATTTTAAACCGGAGCCGAAAGTAATTATCTCTGCATCGGGGATGTGTGAGGCGGGGCGTATCAAGCACCATCTAAAGCACAATCTCTGGCGACCGGAATCCACGATTCTCTTTGTCGGGTATCAGGCAAACGGCACACTTGGGCGCGCGATCTACGAGGGTGCGAAGGAAGTGCGGCTTTTTGGTGAAACCATCGAAGTCAAAGCGCAGATTCAAAAATTTATCGGGATCAGCGGACACGCGGATAAGGAGGGGTTAATTCGCTGGGTGAACGCCTTTGCCAAAAAGCCGCAGAAAGTTTTTGTGGTGCATGGCGAAGACTCCGTAACAGAACATTTCGCCGCGCTTTTGCGCAACGATTATTGTCTGAACGCCGTCGCGCCATACACCGGTTCCGTCTATAATCTCCTCGACGGCGGTCTGATTACTGAGGGCTCCCACACGAGAGTGGAGAGGGCAGCAAAACAGCCGACTGGCGTATTTGCAAGACTTCTTGCTGCTGGTCAGCGTCTCCTTACCGTAATTCGTCATAATGAACACGGCGCAAACAAGGATCTGGCAAAATTTGCAGATCAGATCAACGCGCTTTGCGAGAAGTGGGATCGCTGAGATAATTTTTCATATTTTTTAGTGCATTTTTTTCAAGACGGCTGACCTGAGCCTGGGAAATATTGATTTCCTCCGCTACCTCCATCTGCGTTTTTCCCTGAAAGTAGCGGAGGCGGATAATATGATTCTCGCGTTCGGGCAGCCGCTTCATCGCTTCTTTTAGAGAGATCTCCTCAATCCAGTTCTCCTCTCTGTTTTTCTTGTCGCTTACCTGATCCATAATGTAGAGTGCATCCCCTCCTTCCGAGTAGACCGGCTCATAGAGGGAAACCGGTGTCTGTACTGCGTCCATCGCATTTACAATATCCTCCCTTGAAAGTCCGGAGACCTCAGAAAGCTCCTCGATCGTAGGTTCGCGGTTGTTCTCGCGGATAAACGCCTCCTTCGCATAGATGGCGCGGTAGGCGTTGTCGCGCAGGGAGCGCGAAACACGGATGGAATTATTATCTCTGAGATACCGCCTTATCTCACCAATAATCATCGGGACGGCGTAGGTGGAGAATCGTACCCCCTGTTCCGTATCAAAATTGTCAATCGCTTTCATCAGCCCAATACAGCCGATCTGAAAGAGATCATCCACATTTTCATTGCTGTTCGAAAAACGCTGAATAATACTTAAAACCAGTCTTAAATTCCCCTCAATATATAGTTCGCGCGCCCCCGCATCTCCGCTTTTAATGCGGCGAAAAAGTTCATCTTTCTCTTCATTGTCAATTAATGGGAGCTTTGCGGTATTTACCCCACAGATTTCAACTTTATACAATGCCATACCTATCATGTCCTTTCATTGCAGTTATAGGAAACGAACAAAATATAAGAAAAGAATGCGCCATCCAATGTTTTTTTATTCGCATTTTTTTATTTTTGCGGGGAAGAATTTTTTATGCCGTCTTATTTTTGTAAAATATTAACAGAAATGCAGAAAATATTAAAAAAATGTAAAAATAATAAAATCGGTAGATTGACAGAGGGAAGGGGAAGTGCTAAAATAAATTGGCTTGAAAAATGGCGAAAGAAAGGAGGAAATCGGAAGTGCTGGTACTTTTTTTTGCTTTGTGGATTGTGTTTAATGGGAGAGTAACCGGGGAGATCCTGATTTTTGGTGTGGGGATTGCCCTGCTGTTATTTGGGTTCATTTGCAAATTTATGGATTACAGTCCGAGAAAGGAACTGCGCGCATATCGCAATATCTGGCGCGGCATTTCCTATATTGTGCTGCTCCTAAGCGAAATTATCAAGGCGAATTACAATGTGATGCGCTTGATTCTTTCCCCGAAATACGAGATAGAGCCAAAGCTTGTCCGCTTTAAGACGAATTTAAAAAGCGATACTCTGCGTGTAATTTTGGCGGACTCCATCACATTAACGCCCGGCACGATCACAGTGACACTTGAGGGGGAGGAATATCTTATCCACTGTCTGGACAAAGATATGGCAGAGGGGATGGAGGAGTCAGAATTTGTACACCGACTTCGCGCGTTTGAGAAAAAGAGGGAGGAGGAGGGGAAATGATTGATCGGGTCTGCGATATATTTTTGACGGCGGTTCTTATTGTGCTTGGCATTCTGTGCTTTTTTTGTCTGATCCGTTCCCTGAAAGGACCAAGGCTTGCCGATCGCATTGTGGCGGTCAATATGATCGGCACAATGACAATGATGAGCATTGCGGTGCTTACTGTTAAACTAAAAGAGGGGGTTCTTGCAGATGTGGCACTGATCTATGCCATGATCAGTTTCCTTGCCGTTGTGGTAGTGGCAAAGGTTTATCTGGGTGTACACCGGGAAAAACTTGAGATGGAGAATAAAAACCACGAAGAGAAAAGGGGAGAAAAATGATGGGATGGATTCGTTTTTTAATCGGGACGGGCTGTATCCTTGCAGGACTTTTTGTATCATGTACTGCAGTAATTGGCACCTGGAAATTTAAATATGTATTAAACCGTATGCACGCAGCAGCGTTAAATGATACACTTGGAATTCTTTTTGTGATTCTCGGTCTGATTGTGCTGAACGGATTTAATTTTACCTCATTAAAACTTTTTGTTATCGTGTGTTTTCTTTGGATAGCGAGTCCGGTCGCATCACATCTGCTTGCGCGCTTGGAAGTCACACTTGATAAAGAGAGCATCAAAGAGGAATGCGAGGTGGACGAGAATGTCCTTCTTTAAGGGGATTTTGCTGCTGTTTTTGGTAATATGCGCGCTGGCGACAAGCCGGAGCAAAAATCTTTTGACTTCCGTCATCATCTATATGTCCTACAGCCTTGTGATGTGTATTATCTGGATTATTTTGGAATCTCCCGACCTTGCGATCACGGAGGCGGCAGTCGGTGCTGGCGTGACCAGCATTCTCTTTTTTATCACGTTAAAAAAGATTCATGAGATCAGGGAGAAAGGTGCACCGGAGGAAGATCCGTACCATGAAAAAGAAGGGGGTGGGGATAGGGAATGAAGGTAAAAGAAAATTATGAGAGCGGGACATGGCGACGGTTTGTCCGGTTTATCAACGGGGAGGAAATGTCGGAGGATGCTTTTCGCCTGCCGGAAGAAATGGTAAGAAAGCAGGATAAGGAAGCGGAAGATTCCAAGTATCCGGAGGCGGTACACAGCGATCTCTACCGCACAAAGCGTGAGCGCAACCGCTCCGACTTTTCACGGATGATGGAGCAGTATGAACAATGGTCAAAGACAAGAGGAATGAATATTTTTGGGAAATTTTACCGAATCATTGCCCTTGCAATCTGCATTTTAATCATTGTGCTGCTTTTGTTAACTGTTGCAAATATGCCGCACTTTGGCTCGGCGGACACACCGGCAAATTCCAATGAAGTGCCAAGACGTTACATTGAAAAAGGGCAGGAGGAAACCGGTGCAGTCAATATTGTAACAGGGATGATCCTAGACTACCGTGCGTTTGATACACTTGGCGAGTCCCATGTGCTTTTTATTGCCGCCTGTACCGTGTTAATTCTCGTGCGCATTGACCACAGAAAGGACGGCTCTCTGATTCATCAAGAGCTGGCAGCGGAGGAAGATGACAGGAAATTAGAACCAAAAAATGACAGAATTTTACAAAAAGCGGCATTTTTGCTTGTCCCAATCATTATCCTGTTTGGAATTTACGTGATCTTAAACGGGCATATTTCACCGGGTGGTGGATTTTCCGGAGGTGCAATTATCGGTGCGGGATTGATTTTGTATCTGAATGCCTTCGGGTTTAAAAAGACGGAGCAGTTTTTTACCTACAAAACATTTTCTATGGTATCGCTTGCTGCACTGCTGTTTTATTCTACTGCAAAATGTTATTCTTTCTACTGTGGCGCAAATCACACAGACAGCGGAATTCCACTCGGAAATGCGGGAGATCTGATCAGCAGCGGACTGATTTTGCCTCTTAATATCTGTGTTGGCTGTGTGGTTGCCTGTACAATGTACTCCTTTTACGCAATTTTTCGGAAGGGGGGAATTTAGGTGGGGAATCTCTTTTACAATTATTATGAGGTCGTTTCGGTAATCCTTTTTGGCATTGGATTTACAACACTTTTATTTCATCGCAATATGATCAAAAAGATTATTGGCTTTAATATTATGGATACGGCGGTCTATTTATTTTTGGCGGCAAAGGGCTATATTGCGGGGCGGGCTGCTCCAGTTCCCGACAGTGCAGAAAGTGTAAAGCGGATGGAAGATTTTATCAATCCCATCCCGGCCGGACTGGTTTTAACGGGAATTGTGGTCTCTGTTTCCGTTACTGCAGTAATGCTCTCACTTACGATACGTCTGTACTGGCGTTATCACACGCTTGATATTGACCAGATCACTATTTTGGCAAAGCGGGAACAATACCAGAGGGAGCAGGATGAGGAGGATGGGAAATAACATGGCGAAGGGGCATGGTTTGGCATGAGTATAATACAAAATTTTCCATTATTTAATATTGTTATGTGCCTGATGAGCGGCGTGATCTCCTCCATCTTAAATGGGCGATATGCGAAGCGACTAAGTCTTACCCTAATTGGGATGGCAGGAGTGATGAACGCCTTTGTTCTCTGGTATGTGTCAAAATATGGACAGTATACTTATATGATGGGGCATTTTCCGGCTCCCTGGGGGAACGAGATCCGCGTTGGCTCCCTGGAAGCATTGTTAGCTGTCTTTTTCTGCGCCATTATGTTTCTCTCAGTGCTTGGCGGGGAACATTATATCGATCTTGAGGTTGAGGAGACAAAAGAAAATCTTTATTTTACAATGATCTGTCTGATGTTGGCCTCTCTGCTCGCGCTGATTTACACGAATGATATGTTTACTGCATATGTTTTTGTTGAGATCAATACGATTGCGGCGGGCGCACTGATTATGAGCCGCAATACGGGACATACGCTGGTTGCGGCGACAAAATACATGATTATGAGTCTGGTCGGGTCGGGATTTTTGCTGCTTGGTCTGTCCATGCTCTACAGTGTGACCGGGCATCTTCTAATGGTCAATATGCACGAGCAGATTGTAAGACTTTCAAAGAGCGGGGAGTATGAGATCCCGCTGACGGTTTCCATGGCACTAATGAGTGTCGGTCTTGCGGTTAAGAGCGCGCTCTTTCCGTTTCACACCTGGCTTGCGGACTCGTACAGCTACTCCACCCCCGCCTCAGCTGCAATTCTTTCAAGCCTTGTCTCCAAGGGGTATATTTTTCTGCTCTTCAAGATTTTTTACCGCGTGTTTGGCTTTGATTTCGTGCTTGACCACAAGGTAACGAATCTCTTGTTTGCCTTTGGAATAGCGGGGATGATGGTCGGGTCGATCGTGGCGATCTATCAGCATGATATCCGTCGTCTGATCGCCTTTTCCTCGGTCGCTCAGATTGGCTATATCTATATGGGGATCGGGCTTGCTGTTCCGATGGGAACAGTGGCAGCTGTCTTTCATATTATGTCGCACGCGGCATCGAAATCCATGCTGTTTATCGCGGCGAGGGGGCTTTCCGACGCATCGGGCGACAGCAAGGATTTTGTGGATTTAAAAGGTTCCGGCTTTCGCAATAAACTTGCAGGAGTAGGATTTGGCGTGGGCGCGTTCTCGATGGTGGGCATCCCCTTGTTTGCCGGTTTTACCTCAAAAGTTTATTTTGCGGAGGCCGCACTTCGCGCAAATGGCGGGAAATTAGTGGTGGCGATGGTGGCACTCGCAATCAGTACGATCTTAAACGCCGTGTACTTTATCCGCGCGCTGATCACGCTCTACACACCAAAAAATGATGGGGATTTAAGGGCAGCTGAACGGGAGAAGGGATCTGCAGGTGCGGGAAAATGGCTTCCGATAAGTTCGGCTGTGGCGTTGATTTGCTTTATCTTACTCAATATTTTCCTTGGCACCTGGTCGTACAGTATTGAGCGGGCGATCGAAACGGGGCTTAGTACCTTCGGGTGAGGAAAACTTACAGAAAAGAGGTAGGGGAAAATGAATAAAAACCTGATTTTGTTAGTGCCGGTGCTTTTGCCGGTTATCGCGGGAATCGCACTTGCTTTCCCAAAAATATTTCCGGAGCGGAAGACACGTTGGTGGTTTGTCTGTGCCGTCTGCGCGATCGAACTGGTGTTTGTCTTCTGCGCGGCGGGAGGCGGCTATGAATTGACGCTTGCGCGCTTTAACGATCGGCTGGCTTTTGTGCTTCGCCCGGATGCCCTCTCTTTACTTTTCGGGGGACTCTGTGCCATAATGTGGCTTTCTGCCTCCATCTTCTCGGAGAAATATTTTAGTCATGGAAAGGATGAGAGAATGTACCAGTGCTTTTTCCTTGCCTCCATCGGCGTGATTGTGGCACTGTGCATTTCCGGCAATCTGGTGACCATGTATATGTTTTACGAGATGATGACGCTCTTTATGCTGCCCTTAGTGGTGTGGGAGCGCACAAAAGAGGCGATCCATGCGGGTTACTCATTCTTTTTTTACTCCATCGCAGGGGCTTTTTTGGGACTTTTTGGATTTTTTCTCTTTTACAGCAGCAAAATTAGCTTAGAATTTACTCCGGGCGGACATATTACAGCAGGGATGGCGGGAGTGGATAGGGAACTTTTGCTTTTCGCGTGCTTTCTCGGCATTGTGGGATTTGGTTCCAAGGCGGGGATGTTCCCGCTACACGGCTGGCTTCCGGTCGCACATCCGGTCGCACCCGCACCTGCCTCGGCACTTTTGTCCGGAAACGTCACCAAAATGGGTGTGCTTTTTATTATCCGTATCATCTACTATATTGTGGGGGCGGATTTTGTGCGGGGCACCTGGGTGCAGAATACCTTCCTTGTCCTTACCCTGTTAACCATCCTGATGGGTTCGGTGATCGCCTCGCGCGAGCAGCTTTTAAAGCGAAGACTTGCCTACTCGACGGT
Organism: uncultured Lachnospiraceae bacterium; assembly: GCA_910577165.1. Classification (GTDB taxonomy): domain Bacteria; phylum Bacillota; class Clostridia; order Lachnospirales; family Lachnospiraceae; genus RGIG4057. Next base: position 51,879 of record CAJTLX010000007.1, on the reverse strand, counting down.
CAGTCAGGTTTCCTATGTGCTTTTTGGCGTGGCGTTAATGAATCCGGCTGCGATGCTCGGCGCGCTCTTGCATATAGTCTTTCACTCGGTGGCAAAAAATACACTCTTTCTGTCTGCCGGGGCGTTCATTCATCAGACAGGCTTTACCAAGGCCTCCGAGCTTAGGGGGATCGGAAAGCGTATGCCGATAACCACCTGGATGTTTACCTTGGTTTCTCTGACACTAGTGGGAATTCCTCCAACTTCGGCATTTCTAAGCAAATGGTATCTGGCAGAGGGTTCACTTACCAGTGCCATTCCGGTATTTTCCTATCTCGGTCCGGCAATTCTTTTAATCAGTGCGGTTTTTACCGCCGCATATCTGCTGCCAATCAGTGTGAATGGATTTTTGCTCGGACTGTTGGAAGACTCGGATAAGAAAATTTTTCGCAGAGAAAAAGAACCGCTTGGCATGGTGATTCCAATGATCATTCTTGCGGCCGCCGCCGTGGGGCTTGGAATCTTTCCCAACGCGCTGATCCGTTTTCTTAATTCGATTATCACAACGATCTTGTAAACATAGAGCAGGAGGGTAAAATGGAAAAATTTGGAATACTATTGCCGATTGTCTTTCCTGTTCTGATGGGCGCGCTCTTACCGCTTTTTCCGTTTCGAAATAAGCGGGCACGCAACCTCTACATTGAATTAGTGACAATCGCGACATCCATCTTTGCGGTCTGGCTGATTTTTCACCGTCCCAGCGAGGATTTTAATGTCTTAAACCTGGCGGGGGAACTGGAAGTAAAATTTCATATTGACGGGCTTGGTATGGTCTTTGGGGGGCTTATCTCGTTTTTGTGGCCATTTGCAACCCTCTACGCATTTGAATATATGGAACATGATACGAGGGACAATGCATTTTTTGCCTTCTATACCATGACTTTTGGCGTAACAATAGGGATTGCTTTCTCCGGAAATTTAATGACCATGTATATGTTTTATGAGATGCTCACCCTTGTGACCATGCCTTTAGTAATGCATGGGACAGGCAGAAAGGCAATTCTTGCCGGAAGAAAATATATGACCTATTCCATCGGTGGCGCGGCATTTGCCTTTATCGGGTTTATCTTTGTCTACCGTCTTGGTAACACAATGAATTTTACTTTTGGCGGCGTGTTTTCGGGTGTTTCTCTCGGCAATATGGAACTGATTGTAAAGGCGGTCTATGTGCTTGCGGTTTTAGGCTTTGGCGTGAAAGCGGCGATCTTTCCTTTTTACGGCTGGCTTCCGACGGCCTCGATCGCGCCGACTCCGGTAACGGCACTTTTGCACGCGGTAGCCGTGGTAAAGGCAGGAGCTTTTGCGATTATCCGCATTACCTATTACAGTTTTGGAACAGAATTGCTTAGCGGAAGTTTTGCGCAGTATATCGTGCTTGGCTTTGCGATCGCAACGATCTTGTTCGGCTCCGCAAGAGCGGTGAAAGAGCCGCATTTAAAGCGTCGCCTTGCCTACTCGACCGTCAGCAATCTCTCCTATATTGTTTTTGCAGCACTTTTAATGACCCCCGCGGGTATGGTGGGAAGTTTGATGCATATGATCGCACACGCCTTTATCAAAATTACGCTCTTTTACTGTGCGGGGGCGATTCTTACCTGTTCGGGACTCGAATATGTGCGCGATATGGGCGGGCTTGCCAAAAAAATGCCCTTTGTATGTACCTGTTTTTTGATTGCGGGAACCGCCCTGATCGGTGTTCCTCCAATGGCGGCTTTTGTCAGCAAATGGCATATTGGAACGGCAGCGATCGCACAGGGCAGCATCCCTGCAATTTTAGGTGCGTTCGCCGTGCTGATCTCCGCATTTTGTACCGCCGTCTATATCTGCGGTTTTGTGATGCGTACTTTCTTCCCGCAGGAAGGAAAGATGGACTGGCGTGTAATGCAAGCCTACGATCCATCCTGGCGCATGAAACTGCCGCTTATGGTACTAATCTATATGATTTTTACGATTGGGATCTTTGCAAAACCGCTTTTATCCTTTCTTAGCCGGGTCGTAGCGGGAGGAATGTAAAAAAGGAGGGAAGAAAAAGATGACAGAGAATATATTGCTGATTAGTTTATTGTTTCTGCCCTTTTTGGGGGCGTTCTCGCTGATATTTTTAAAAGAGAAATTCCTTGGTCTTTTCTCTGCAGGAATAGGAATAGCAGAATTTGTACTCGCGCTTATCCTTGGCATTGGCACGCTTCTTGGTGGGGGTTATTTTTGCGGTATAGCGGGGGTGCTTGGCTTTGGACTTAATTTTACGATGGACGGCTTTCGCGCGGTTTACCTGATAATCCTCTCGTTTATGTGGATGACTGCGCTTATTTTCTCGCCGGAATATATGAAAGGACATGGGAATCAGCGAAGATACTATCTCTTTACGCTTTTAACCCTTGGCGCGACAGCGGGAGTCTTTTTGTCCGCCGATCTGATGAGTATGTTTCTCTTTTTTGAGGTGATGTCGTTTACTTCCTATGTCTGGGTGGCGCAGGAGGAGACAAAGGGAGCTTTGCGCGCAGCGCAGACTTATCTCGCGGTGGCGGTGGTCGGCGGCATGGTGATGTTGATGGGGCTGTTCCTTTTATCCCATCTGACCGGAACACTTGTGATGGCGGAATTAAGAACGGCCTGTGCGGCAGTAAAAGAGCGTGGTACTTTGTTTGTTGCGGGATGCCTTATGCTGTTTGGATTCGGTGCGAAAGCCGGAATGTTCCCACTGCATATCTGGCTGCCAAAAGCGCACCCGGTCGCACCCGCACCGGCTTCGGCACTATTATCCGGCGTGCTTACCAAGGCAGGAATTTTCGGGGTAATTTTACTTTCCGGCTCCATCCTTTGTGGGGAGGAAAATTTTGGATTTCTCGTTCTCTTTCTCGGTGTGATCACCATGTTTTTGGGGGCGATACTCGGAGTATTTTCCATCGATTTAAAACGGACGTTTGCCTGTTCGTCGGTTTCCCAGATCGGTTTTATCTTAACGGGACTTGGCGCGATGAATCTGACACACGAACGTATGTTCGCTATAAATGGAACCTTTCTCCATATGGTAAATCACTCGCTGATCAAGCTGGTGCTTTTTCTGCTTGCTGGCATTGTATATAAGAATCTGCACACATTAGATTTTAATAAGATCAAGGGTTTTGGAAAGGGCAAACCTTTCTTTTTGATTACCTATGGTGCGGGGGCACTTGCGATTGGTGGTATGCCTCTATTTTCCGGCTATATCAGTAAGACCTTGCTGCACGAGGCGATCGTGGAGGCGAGTCATGCTTACCATGGCAGTCTGCACTTATGGATCACGGCAGCAGAATGGATCTTTTTAATTTCCGGCGGCATGACGGTAGCTTATATGTTAAAAGTATTTTTTGTGCTTTTTCTTGAGGAGCCATCGGAGGCGGTAAAACACCATGGGATTCTCCCCTATGTATCCCGTCCTGTACAAGTTTTGCTTGGAATTCCGGCGGTACTCTTTGCCATTTTGGGGATGTTTCCGAATGTATTGATGCGTCCGCTTGCGAAATGCGCGGAACCATTTTTTACCGGGGGCATGGCAGAGGAAGAGGGGGAGCTTGTCCAGTATTTTTCTTTTACCAATTTAAAGGGAGCAATGATTTCCCTTGCCATCGGAATTTTTGTCTACTTTGTAATTGTAAGAAAATGGATGCGCACAAGAGAAGATGCGCGCTATCTCAATCGAATTCCTGTATGGCTCGATTTGGAGGATGGGATATATCGCCCGCTCTTTTGCCGCGTACTGCCATTTTTATTTGGAGTTCCGTGCCGAATTTTAGACCGCCTGATCTCGGAGAAATTTTTCGCGCAGATCCTGCCATTTCTATTGGCAATTCCCTGCCGGTTCTTTGATAAATTTATTGATGGTGTGGTCTGGGTATTACACTGCACTGTATTTGCTGAGGTGCAGGACAAGGAGAGAGAGAGGGGGGCAAATCGCTTTGCCTATCTTATCGGGCGCGCATTTGATGGAGTTTCAGAATTCTTTCGCCGCATAACAAAACGGGGAAAAAGAAAAGAGCAATCCTATGCGCAGCGATTTGATGCGGGGCAGGAAAAGATTTCGCGTACTGTGCGGCTTGTGACCAGAAGTGTATCCTACGGTTTGTTACTTTCCTGCATTGGACTTTTGGCAACCATGCTCTATCTGCTGCTCAGTTTATAAAAAAATTACTTGCGAAAATAGGGTGGAGCGATTACAATAAGTGGTGATATGCGCGAAAAAAGTTTTTTGGGAGTGGAAATGGAGGAATGATGGACGGACAGACAAGCGGGACGAAAAAGAAGCGCAGGCTTCCCGCAGAGGCATTTGCGTCAGGGATAGCAGTTCTTATCCTGATTTTCGTCGCACTGCTTGCAAGAGCAGCAAATACGAGGAGGATTGTGATCAAAAACAATACAGGGCAGGAGATTGAGTCCATCCGATTGTATTTTGAGAATATGGAGGAGAATTTCTATTTTCTTTCCGAGGACTTAGCGAATACGCAGATTGCGGCTGGGGCAAACTATTACGGAAAGTTTGACGTGCAGGATTATGCGCAGGCACCGGGATATTTCCTGATGATTCGCGTAAAGTTCGCAGGCAGGGAGGAAGCAGAAACCTATGCCGGTTATTTTACCAGAACTTTTACCGGAAAGATCTGCCTGATATTTACGGAGGAGGAGGATAACATACATATGAGTGTGAAGGCGGGCGACGGACTCTTTCAGTCCACAAAATATACGGACTGTGACGAAGTCCAGGAACTATTTAAATAAAGAGATTGATAATTGAAATGGAGGATTATAAATGAAACTCTTTAAAAAGGGTGCCTATCTTATTTCTGGCAGAGAGATTGTGGAGGAAAATAGCGATGCGCAGGCAGTGCTTGCGGCAAAGCTTCCCCATGTACCAAAAGCAGAGGATGCGGCAAAACAGACGATGGCTTACAAAATTTTATCCGCGCACAATGAATCGGGAAATATGGAGAAGTTAAAAATTCGGTTTGATAAATTAACTTCCCACGATATCACTTTTGTTGGAATTATTCAGACAGCACGCGCAAGCGGTCTTACTGAATTTCCGGTTCCCTATGTCTTAACGAACTGCCACAACAGCCTCTGTGCGGTTGGCGGGACGATCAACGAGGACGACCATATGTTTGGCTTATCCTGCGCAAAGCGTTACGGCGGCATTTATGTTCCGCCACACCAGGCGGTGATCCACCAGTTTGCGCGCGAGATGTTGGCGGTTGGCGGAGGGATGATTCTAGGTTCCGATTCCCACACGCGCTATGGCGCGCTCGGCACAATGGCGATCGGTGAGGGGGGACCTGAGTTAGTAAAGCAGCTTCTAAAAAAGACCTACGATATCAATATGCCCAAGGTGGTGGGCGTATATTTAACCGGGAAGCCAGCACCCTTTGTCGGTCCGCAGGATATCGCGCTTGCGATTATCGGCGAGGTATTTGCCAATGGATACGTCAATAATAAGGTGATGGAGTTTGTCGGCGACGGCATTGCAAATCTAAGTGTCGATTACCGCATTGGCATTGATGTGATGACCACGGAGACCACCTGTCTTTCTTCTATCTGGGAGACGGATAGCGCGGTAAAAGAATTTTACGAGATCCATGGCAGAAGCGGGGACTACAAAGAGTTAACACCGGGCGATGTGGCATATTATGACGGGATGATCTATGTGGATTTAGCCAGGATCAAACCGATGATTGCCATGCCGTTCCATCCGAGCAATACCTACGAGGTGGATGAGTTAAATGCAAATCTTTCAGATATTTTGGCAGAGGTGGAGAAAAAGGCACTGGTTAGCCTTGACAACAATAAAGTGGAATACCGTCTGCGCGACAAGATTAAAAACGGAAGGCTTTATGTCGAGCAGGGCGTGATTGCAGGGTGCGCAGGCGGCGGTTTTGAAAATATTTGCGATGCGGCGGATATTCTCTCCGGCAAAGATATCGGCGCGGACGAATTCTCGTTAAGCGTGTATCCGGCAAGCCAGCCAATCTTTATGGAGTTAGTGAAAAACGGTGCGGTGGCAAAATTGATGGGAGCGGGGGCAACGGTGCGCACAGCATTCTGTGGACCTTGCTTTGGCGCGGGCGATGTTCCGTCCAACAACGGGCTTAGCATCCGCCACTCGACAAGGAATTTCCCAAATCGCGAAGGCTCTAAAGTGACAAATGGACAGATTGCGTCCGTGGCACTGATGGATGCGCGCTCGATTGCAGCGACAGCAGCAAACAAGGGATTTTTGACTTCGGCGGAATATATGGATGTCAATTTCACTAAGCCGAAATATTTCTTTGACAAGACAATCTATGAAAAGCGTGTGTTTAATGGTGTGGGAAAGGCGGATGCAAAGGTCAGTGTAAAATTTGGACCGGGCATTAAGGACTGGCCGGTGATGAGCGCGCTCACCCCGGATATTTTGTTAAAGGTAGTCTGCGTCATTAACGATCCGGTGACAACAACAGACGAGTTGATCCCGTCCGGCGAGACCTCCTCATTCCGCTCAAATCCGCTCGGTCTTGCAGAGTATACGCTCTCGCGCAAAGATCCGCTCTATGTCGGGCGTGCAAAAGAGGTGGCAGCAGCGGAAAAGGCAAGATGTGCGGGCGGGAAGAAAGAGGAGATGATCGCGGCACTGCCGGAACTGCGCGAAGTTTTTGCAAAACTTGATAAGATCAAATCCGTCGATGCGGGAGAACTTCAGGTAGGCTCCGTAATCTATGCGGTAAAACCGGGGGATGGCTCCGCAAGAGAGCAGGCGGCAAGCTGCCAGAAGGTGCTTGGCGGTCTGGCGAACATTGCAAGAGAGTACGCGACAAAGCGTTACCGCTCCAACCTAATCAACTGGGGGATGCTTCCGTTTTTGCTTGATCGTGCGGATGAAAAATTGCCGTTTGCCAACGGAGATTATCTTTTTATTCCGGATATTTTTAAGGCGGTGCAGGAGGAAAGGGCAGAGGTAAAAGCGTATGCGCTTGGTGATACAGTGAAAGAATTTACTCTGCGCCTGGGCGAGATGACAAAAGATGAGAGGGAAATTATTTTAAAGGGATGCCTGATCAATTATTATCGCGCATAGGAAATAAAAAAGGATGGTATGGTAAAACTGCCATCCTTTTCTCTTGCTTTCTTTATACAAAGTTTATTTTTGGAATATTGAACCATTCTGGAAAATCGTTTATAATCAGATGGAGTGGGAAAAGGAAAAAAGGAGTGAAAAACCGATGAAGAGTAAAAAGATGATTGTATACCGCATTTTGATTGTGGGTGCACTGCTTATTTTGCAGGTTACTTGGCTGGTACTTTCCCTGCTTACATTCTCAAATATTTCTCCGGTGGTCAACGCGGTGTTTCGCATCACCAGCATCGTTGTATTGTTTATTGTGATCAACAGCAGGCAAAACCCGGCGTACAAGCTGGCATGGTCAGTGCCGATCCTGATTTTCCCGCTGCTTGGCGGCATGATGTTCGCCTTTTTCGGAACCAGACAGCCCTCAAAGAAATTGCGTGAAAAACTTAATGCTTCCTGGAAAAAATTGGAACATACAATTGTGCAGGAGCCGGGGATTCTTGAGCAGGTGGAGGAGGAATCGGAGACGGTTTACGGACAGGTGCGCTATCTAAGGGATTTTGCAAACGCTCCGCTCTGGAAAAACACACAGACAAAATATTTTAAGAGCGGGGAAGAAAATTTTCCGTATATTGTGGAAGAATTAAAAAAAGCAAAGCATTTTATTTTTATGGAGTATTTTATTATCGCGGATGGCAGGATGTGGAATACGATTCTCGCGATTTTAAAAGAAAAGGCAGCGGCGGGATTAGATGTCCGGTTAATGTATGATGATATCGGCTGTCTGCGCCTGCTGCCGCAGGGCTATGATATGGTCTTGGAAGAGTATGGAATTTCATGCGAGGCATTCAATCCCTTTGTGCCTTTTGTCTCCGTTGTGATGAATAACCGCGATCACCGAAAAATTCTTGTGATTGACGGGGATGTCGGCTTTACTGGTGGCATCAATCTGGCAGATGAATACATTAATGAGAAAGAGCGTTTTGGCTATTGGAAGGACACCGGGATTATGTTAAAGGGGGATGCGGTCTGGAATTTGACGGTGATGTTCCTTCATACCTGGAACGCACTTCGTCCGACAGATACTTCTTTTGAGGTGTTTCGCCCGCACGCTTACCATAAGGAGCATTATGAGAGTGATGGCTTTGTGCAGCCCTACGGCGACAGTCCGCTGGATTTGGAGAACGTCGGCGAGAATGTATATTTAAATATTATCAATACGGCAAAGGACTATGTCTATATGTTCACTCCCTACCTGATCATCGACAACGAGATCGCAACCGCGCTGACCTTAGCGGCAAAGCGCGGTGTGGATGTGCGCATTGTAACGCCCCATATCCCGGATAAAAAGACCGCGTTTATGCTGACACAGAGTTATTACGAGCAGCTGATGGATGGAGGGGTGAAAATCTATGAGTTTGAGCCGGGCTTTATCCATGCAAAATGCTTTGTCTGCGATGATCGCGTGGCGACAGTGGGCACAGTGAATCTTGACTATCGCAGTCTGTATCTGCATTTTGAGTGCGGTGTTTTCCTCTATCGGACAAGCTCCGTAATGGACGTAAAACAGGACGCACTGGAAACAATTGCAAAAAGTATCCCTGTCACAAGGGATATGTTAAAACCGGTGCTGCAAAAAGTGTTGATTCAGGCAATTTTAAAACTTTTTGCACCACTATTTTAAAGGAGGGCTATATGGCAGAGATTATTGATGGAAAAAAGATATCCGCGCAAATCAAGGAGGAAGTGAAAGTGGCGGTGGCAGAACTTGCCAAAAGGGAAATTTTTGTGACGCTCGCCGTAATTCAAGTGGGTGCAGACCCAGCTTCAAGTGTCTATGTCGGAAATAAAAAGAAAGCTTGTGAATATGTGGGATTTCGCTCACTCTCCTATGAGCTTCCAGAAGAAACCACTCAGGAGGAACTGCTTTCTCTGATTGAGGAACTCAATGGGAGAGCGGATGTGAATGGGATTTTGGTACAGCTTCCGCTGCCAGAGCAGATCAGCGAGGAAAACGTAATCCAGACGATCTCTCCGGACAAGGATGTGGATGGGTTCCATGTGCAAAATGTCGGGCGGTTAAATGTTGGGACAAAGGGGTTTGTTTCCTGTACCCCTGCGGGCATTATTGAACTATTAAAACGCACTGGCATTTCTATTGAGGGAAAGGAATGCGTGGTGGTCGGGCGCAGCAATATTGTCGGCAAACCGATGGCAGCACTTTTGTTACGCGAAAATGGTACAGTGACCGTCTGCCATTCCCGCACAAAAAATCTTGCCGAGATTACCGGGCGCGCCGATATCTTAATCGCGGCACTTGGAAAACCGAAATTCATCACAGAAGAATATATAAAAGATGGTGCTGTGGTGATTGATGTCGGCATTCACCGACAGGAGAATGGGAAACTTTGCGGCGATGTGGATTTTGATTCCGTCAAGGAGAAGGCTTCCTACATTACGCCCGTGCCCGGCGGTGTTGGTCCGATGACCATCGCGATGCTTATGGTAAATTGTCTGCAAAGTACAGAAAATATATTAGACTAGAAACATACACTAATACCATGCTTTGCATAAAGCGCGGAAAGCATATTAAATGAATAAATAGCTAAAAAATAAATTAGAATTGCAGGGTTTTCTTATGAATGTGTGTTTTATCTCGCTAGGATGCGACAAGAATTTAGTGGACAGCGAAGTGATGCTAGGCCTTTTGCGTGATGCGGGGTATTCGCTGACGGAGACGGAGGAGGATGCAGAAGTTATCGTGATCAATACCTGCTGCTTTATCCACGATGCAAAGCAGGAGAGTATTGACACGATCCTTGAGATGGCGGAATACAAAAAAGATGGACGTTTAAAAGCGTTAATTGTAGCAGGATGTCTTGCCGAGCGTTACCGAAAGGAAATTGAAGAGCAGATTCCGGAGGTGGATGCGATGGTGGGCACCACCAGCTATGACGCGATTGTCCCGGTGATTGAGAGTGTGATCGCGGGAAAGGCACAGAGTGTATTTCGGGAGATGGATGCACTTCCCCTGCCGGATACGAAGCGCGTTAGTACCACGGGGGGATACACCAACTACTTAAAAATTGCAGAAGGGTGCGACAAGCACTGCACCTATTGCGCCATCCCAAAAATGCGTGGCAATTACCGGAGCATCCCGATGGAGAGGTTAATCGCAGAGGCAGAGTTTCTTGCGGAGGGTGGCTGTAGGGAACTGATTTTAGTTGCTCAGGAGACAACACTCTATGGTATAGATCTATATCATAAAAAAAGTTTGGTGGAGTTGATTGATCGGCTTGCTGCGATTTCGGGGATTTCCTGGATACGGCTATTATACTGTTATCCGGAGGAAATTACTGACGAACTGATCGAGCGGATGAAGAGAGGCGAAAAATTATGTCATTACCTTGATATGCCAATCCAGCATGCCTCCGACCAGATACTGCACGCGATGGGGCGGCGCACAAACCGAGCGGAACTGGAAAAACTAATTGCAAAACTGCGCTCTGAAATTCCGGATATTGTGCTGCGCACCACGTTAATCACCGGATTTCCGGGCGAGACCGATAAGGATCACGAGGAGTTGAAAGATTTTATAAAAAAAATGCGTTTTGACCGCTTGGGTGTTTTTCCCTACTCAAAAGAGGAGGGCACACCAGCCGCAAAGCGAAAAGATCAGATTTTAAAGAAGGTAAAGACAAAACGCCAGAAAGAACTTATGCACATACAACAGCAGATCGCCTTTGAAAATGCGGAAGGGATGATAGGAAGAGTGCTTGATGTGATGGTGGAGGGCAAACTTGTTAAGGAGGATGTATTTCTTGGACGCTCCTATATGGATGCGCCAAAGGTGGATGGATATATTTTCTTTTATGGGCAGGACGAATATCTATCGGGGGATTTTGTCCGCGTTAAAATTATGGAAGCGAAGGGCTATGATCTGATTGGCAAGGCAATATAATTGCGTACCGAGAACAGGTTTTGCGGTATGCGGAAAAGAGGTAGTATATGAATTTACCAAATAAAATTACTGTATTTCGGGCGTGTATGGTTCCGGTCTTTCTGATTTTTATGCTGGCTCCTGGAATTTCTGCCGGAAATTATATCGCCGCAGTTATTTTTTCCGTCGCCTCCGCCTCGGATTTTCTTGACGGGTACTTGGCGCGCAAAAATAATCTTGTGACGGATTTCGGAAAATTTATGGATCCGCTTGCAGATAAATTGCTGGTATGTTCGGCATTTATCTGTTTCGTTCAGTTTGGTACAGTCTCTGCATGGGTAGTTGTCCTGATTATCGGCAGAGAATTTATTATCAGCGGGTTTCGGCTGATTGCGGCGGATAATAATATCGTGATTGCCGCAAACTATTGGGGAAAAATAAAAACGGTGGTGCAGATGGTGATGTGTGTACTCTTTATCGTCGATCTGGACAGCGCGTTTTTTAATGTTTTAGAGCAACTTTTTCTCTATGCCTCAGTCGCGTTAACGGTAATTTCACTTTGTGTGTATATTTATCAAAACAGGAGGGTAATTACTGCGGGAACGAAATAGCAAGAAGCTGTCATAAAGCTAACATGGAAATGACATAGTTCTGTGTTACCATCTAATATAGAAGGAAATGAAAAGCAGACGGGAACCGGAAAGTTTTTTTGGAATTTTTTGGGAAAGGATGTGGCACGATGAGGAGGAAATTCGCAGCAAAATGTGTATTTTTGGCGGCAGCTCTTTTCCTGCTGTCTATGGGAAGCTGCGGTAAGAATCCGCCGCCGGATGAGGAGATTACAGAATTTCCGACCAAAGCACCACAGCTTACGCAAACGTCCACCCTGTTTCCGATTGAAGTGACGGATATTACTTACTATACTCTCTCTGAGGATCTGGAGACAGTTGAAGTTACTTCTGTACTTACCGGTAGTGTTACCATGACACCAAGAGAACTTGCAGAATATGTGGCGGGGACGATGGAGGATGTTTCCGTTGTCGTAAGCTTGCGGGATGTAACCGTGGAGGAGGAAAATCTGATCGTGGATTTTGAGAGCGACAGTGTGCCAGTCCGCTATGCGGGTTCCCGACTTGAGAGTGCGATCCTAGACGCGCTCTCCCAGAGTTTACTGGATAATTTTTCCGAGTATTCCGGGATTATTTTCCGGGCGGGCGGTGTAGCCTACCAGTCAGAAAATCGAAATTTTGATTTAAATTATGTGTATATGGGCAGGTAATTATGGCGAGGATACTGATTGTAGGCGGCGGAGCCGCCGGGATGATGGCAGCGATTGCAGCTGCGCAGAACGGGCATACGGTGGTATTGCTTGAACAAAATGAAAAGCTTGGAAAAAAACTATATATTACTGGCAAAGGTCGCTGCAATTTGACAAATGCCTGCGATATGGAAGATTTGTACAAAAACGTGGTAACAAATCCACGTTTTTTATATAGTGCCTTTCATCATTTTTCCAATCAGGATACCATCGCATATTTTCATTCGATTGGGCTTTCCACAAAGGTGGAGCGCGGAGCGCGGGTCTTTCCGGTATCGGATCGCTCCTCCGATGTTATCCGGGCTTTGGAGCAGGAGCTGAAAAAACAGAAAGTGACCATTTCCTTAAATACGAAAGTGAAGGAAATCCGCGCAAAGGACGGACAGTTTTCCTTTCTTGTCACAGCGGACGGCACGGAAGTTTTCGGGGATGCCTGCATTGTCGCAACGGGCGGCTTATCCTACAAAACTACGGGGGCAACGGGGGACGGATATCGCTTTGCAAAGGCACTCGGCCATAAGGTAACAAAATGTTATCCTGCTCTTGTGGGGCTTGTACTGGATTCTCCTTTTCAAAAGGAATTAGAGGGACTCTCTCTAAAAAATATTCGTATTCGGCTAACTGTGGATTCCTGGATGGAGGAAAAGACGAAAAAAAGAAAGAAGGAGATCTATGAAGATTTCGGCGAGCTGGTTTTCACTGGCACAGGGGTGAGCGGACCGGTTATTTTAAGTGCCAGCAGCTATGCCGCACCGCTGTTTGATCAGTGCCGTATGTCGCTTTTTATCGATTTGAAACCCGCGCTGTCAGCCGAACAGTTGGATGCGCGGATCCTGAGAGATTTTGATGAAGCAAAAAATAAATGTTTTAAAAATGCGCTAGATCATCTATTGCCACAAAAATTGATCAGGGTTATAATAGAACTCAGTGGTATTTCACCAGAAGTGCAGGTCAATGCGATAAAAAAGGAGGAGCGCAGGCGAATTGTAGAACTGTTAAAGGGACTGTGTTTTCCAGTTATTTCCAGTGGTGACTATACGGAGGCAGTGATCACAAAGGGCGGTGTCGATGTGCGCGAGGTCAATCCTTCCACGATGGAGTCGCGCCTTGTAAGGGGAGTGTATTTCGCGGGCGAAGTGCTTGATGTGGACGCTCTGACCGGGGGGTTTAATCTCCAGATTGCCTGGTCAAGTGGATTTCTTGCAGGCAGCCATGAAAATAAACAAAAGTGAGGATTTTTTGATGAAAGTTTATAATGTCGCAATTGACGGTCCGGCGGGGGCGGGCAAAAGTACTGTTGCCCGGATGGCAGCAAAGGAATTAGGGTTTGTCTATGTGGATACTGGAGCAATGTACCGGGCATTGGCACTCGCTTTTTTTCGCCGGGGGATAAAACCGGAGGAAAAAGAGCGCGTTTTGGAAGTTCTGCCAGAATTTAACGTAAATATCGCTTACCAGGATGGGGAACAGATAGTATTCTTAAATGGCGAGGATGTCACTTCTCTTTTGCGCACACAGGAAATTGGCAATCTGGCATCGGATTTCGCGCCGCTTGCGCCAGTGCGCAAAAAACTTCGCTCACTGCAGCAGGAACTTGCCGCGCGGACAAGCGTGGTTATGGACGGGCGGGATATTGGAACCATTGTACTGCCGGAGGCCGAGGTGAAGATCTTTTTGACAGCGGATGCAAAGGTGAGGGCGACCAGACGTTTTAAAGAGCTTTGTGAACGGGGCGTTTCCTGCGATGAGGGAGAGATTCTAAAAGAGATTCTCGCCAGGGATCTGCAGGATGAGCAAAGGGAAAATTCCCCGTTGACAAGGGCAGAAGATGCCATTCTGGTAGACGCTTCCTCCCTTAGCGCGAAAGAGGTTGCGGAAAAAATCGTAGAACTGGTAAAGGAAAGGTGCGCACTGTGAAAGTCACCGTGGCAAAGACGGCGGGGTTTTGCTTTGGCGTAAGGCGGGCAGTGGATATGGCCTGTAGCATCGCGGGCGAGGGAAAGCGCGGCGCAGTCTATACCTTAGGACCAATCATCCACAATGAGGAAGTGGTTGCCGATTTGGCACGGCGCGGTGTGGTGAGTGTTTCTTTGCCGGAATTAAAAGATCTTCCTCCCGGAACCATAATTATCCGATCCCACGGTGTCAGTCGGGATGTACTTCAACAGATTCATTCTTTTTTGGATGAATCCGGGCAGCCTAAATTTTTAATTGAAGATGCAACCTGTCCGTTTGTAAAAAAAATTCATCGTATTGTGGAGGAAAAAAGTAAATCTGGGTATCAAATTCTTGTGATCGGCGATATAAACCATCCGGAAGTACAGGCGACGAAAGGATGGAGCAGCACTCCAGTATTTATTACAGATAATAGTGAAGATTTACAAAAACTGGAATTTCCGAAAAACAAAAAACTCTGCATTGTCGCACAAACGACTTTTAATTACAAGAAATTTCAAGATTTAGTTGAAATTATTAAAAGAAAGAGGTATGATATAATTGTTGTCAATACGATATGCAGCGCGACACAAGAACGTCAGGCAGAAGCTGCAAGGCTTGCCGGACAATCGGATGCCATGATTGTGATCGGAGGAAAGCAAAGCTCGAACACCGGGAAGCTTTTCGAAATTTCAAAAAAGGAATGTGAGAATACTTACTATATACAGACACTTGGTGACTTGGATTTAAATTCATTTAAATCTTTTCGTAGCGTAGGTATTACAGCAGGGGCATCCACCCCAAATAATATTATCAAGGAGGTTTTTACCAGCATGTCAGAAGAAAGTTTTGAGCAATTATTGGAGGGGTCTTTAAAGACAATACACAATGGGGAGGTAGTCGAAGGCACTGTAATCCGCGTTAAGGAAGATGAGATTGTCCTTAATATTGGTTATAAAGCAGATGGTATTATTACCAGAAACGAGTACACCAACACCCCGAATGTGGATCTGCGCACTCTGGTCAAGGAGGGCGACACAATGAGTGCGAAGGTACTCAAAGTCAATGACGGCGAGGGCCAAGTGCTTCTCACCTACAAAAAATTGATTGCCGAGCGCGGCAACAAACGCCTTGAGGAGGCGTTTAACAACCATGAAGTATTGACAGCAAAAGTTTCCACTGTATTGGAGGGCGGACTTAGCGTTGTGATTGAGGAGTCGAGAGTATTTATCCCGGCGAGTCTTGTGTCCGACACCTATGAAAAAAATCTGGAGAAGTATAAAGATCAGGAAATTGAGTTTGTGATCAGCGAATTCAATCCGCGCAGAAGACGGATTATCGGCGATAGAAAGCAGCTTCTTGTCGCAAGAAAAAAAGAGCTTGCCGAGGCGTTGTTTGCAAGAATTAAGGTCGGTGATGTTATCGAGGGAACGGTAAAGAATGTGACGGATTTCGGCGTGTTTATTGACCTTGGAGGCGCGGATGGTCTTCTGCATATTTCTGAAATGTCCTGGGGCAGGATTGAGAATCCGAAGAAGGTATTTAAGGCAGGTGATGTGGTAAAAGCATTTATCAAGGATATCCAGGGGGAGAAGATCGCACTCAGCTTAAAATTCCCAGATCAGAATCCGTGGAAGGATGCGGCGGAGAAATACGCGGTTGGCAATATCGTTACCGGCAAGGTTGCACGCATGACGGATTTCGGTGCTTTTATCGAGTTGGTTCCAGGTGTGGATGCACTGTTACATGTATCCCAGATTGCAAGAGAGCATGTTGAGAAGCCTTCGGATATCTTAAAGACCGGTCAGGAGGTCACAGCGAAGATCGTGGACTTTAACGGCGAGGATAAAAAGATCAGTCTGAGCATGAAAGCATTATTAAATGACGCAGAGGAAGCGGAGACGACTGAGGAGTAATCCATTTTCCCGGAGGCATCACGCTTCCGGGAATTTTTTCGGAAAATTTTTCCGGGGATAATAATAATATAAAGAGGGCGTTTTCTGAATAACCGCTAAGGAGGTTTTATTTATGACAGACAGTTACGAATCATTTAAAAAAGATGTACTGCAGCTTACCAAGATTGATCTGAATTCTTATAAGGAGCGGCAGATGAAGCGGCGTATTGATTCCCTGATCACAAAACATCACTATACGTCCTACAAACAGTATGTGGAGGCATTAAAAAAGGATAAGGCATTATTCGAAGAATTTGTTAATTATTTAACAATAAACGTATCCGAATTTTACCGCAATCCGGAACAGTGGGTACTTCTTGAACATCAGATTTTTCCGGAACTTTTAAGAAAGTCCTCGTCGCTTAAAATCTGGAGTGCCGCGTGTTCGACAGGGGATGAACCATATTCCCTCGTTATGCTTTTGTCGAAATTTATGCCGCTTAACAAAATCAAGATTATCGCAACCGATATTGACAAGCAGGTACTTGACAAGGCACGTATGGGGCTGTACAATATCAAGAGCCTGAAAGGTTTGCCGGCGGAATTCTTAAAAAAATATTTCACGGCGGTAAGTACCACAAGCTACCAAATCAGCGATGAAATCAAAAAATGTGTGGAGTTTAAGGAGCATAATCTCTTAAAGGATCCTTACCCGGATCGCTGTGATCTGATTGTATGTAGAAATGTATTAATCTATTTTACTGAGGAGGCGAAGGAGGGGATCTACCGCAAATTTAACGCGGCACTAAAACAGGGATGTTTCCTCTTTGTCGGGAGTACCGAACAGATTATACAGCCGGAAAAGATTGGCTATGATACATATCAGTCGTTCTTTTACCGCAGAAAGTGAAATATATTTTAAAAATTATAGTTGATTTTTCGTCAATGATTTAGTATAGTGGTACAGGGAAAGTGTCCCACAGGATTACGTGAAAGAAAGTTTGGGCAGAAAGATGCAGAGAAAAGTAAAAGTCGCAGTGGATGCCATGGGTGGAGATCATTCTCCAAAAGAGATCGTAAAAGGAGCCATCGAAGCAGTAAATGAGCGCGAGGAAGTAGAAGTCTTTTTAACTGGCAAAAAAGAGCTGATCGAGAAGGAGATTTCCTTGTATCACTATCCGCAGGAAGCACTCCATGTAGTGGATGCAAGAGAGGTTATTACGAACGATGAAGCTCCGGTACTCGCGATTCGAAAGAAGAAGGATTCCTCCATTGTCACAGCACTTAACCTGGTCAAGAAGGGGGATGCGGACGCTTTTGTATCTGCGGGAAGTACCGGGGCTGTCCTGGTTGGCGCACAGCTTATTGTCGGTCGCATCAGGGGAGTGGAACGCCCTCCGCTTGCGCCACTGATGCCTACGATGAACGGGGTTTCACTGTTGATTGACTGCGGTGCGAATGTGGACGCAAGATCTTCCCATCTGGTACAGTTTGCAAAAATGGGATCGATCTATATGGAGAACGTTGTCGGCATAAAAAATCCACGCGTGGCGATCGTAAATGTCGGCGTTGAGGAAGAAAAGGGAAATATGCTTGTCAAAGAAACCTTCCCTCTTCTGAAAAACTGTAATGAGATCAATTTCATCGGCAGCATTGAAGCAAGAGAAATTCCAAATGGTGCGGCGGATGTAATTGTCACGGAGGCATTTGTCGGAAATGTCATACTAAAGCTCTATGAGGGCGTTGCAGCAGTGCTTATTAAAAAGATCAAGCAGAGCATGACGGCAACTGCGGTTTCCACGCTCGGTGCGGCATTAGTAAAGCCGCAATTAAAAAAGGCACTGAAAGATTTTGATCTCTCGCAGTACGGCGGCGCGCCGATGTTGGGATTAAATGGGCTGGTGGTCAAAAGCCATGGCAGTTCAAAGAGCGTCGAGATCAAAAATTCCATCATTCAGTGTATAGCGTTTAAGGAGCAGAAAGTTAGCGAAAAGATCGCTGCTGGCATCGTGCTCCCGGAAACCATATAATAACAAAACTATAAAAAGAAAGGCGAGTTATCATGGAATTTGAAAAGTTGAAAAGCATTATCAGTGAAGTATTGAGCGTGGATGGAGAAGAGATTGATTTGGACACCGCTTTCGTGGATGATCTTGGTGCGGATTCGCTCGATATTTTCCAGATCATTATGGGGATCGAGGAGGAATTCGATATCGAGATCGCGAATGAGGAGGCGGAAAAGATCCGCACCGTCGGCGATGCGGTGGAGAAGATTAAGGCTGCGCTGAACAACTAATCAAACTGCCAGACGGGTAATCGAAAAAGCCGTGTGGACTCTCTTTAGGGTTCCACACGGTTTCTTTGTCCGGAGTACCTCAGATGTGGGGTAAAGTAACTTGCTTGTATGTGTAGCGGGATTATCTCCCCCATCCGATAGCCTCCGGCGGATTGAATTTAATGAGAGGAGAAAAAATATGGAAGAGAGCGATAAACTTGCCGCGTTTGAGAAAAAAATAGGGTTCCGCTTTAAAGACAGAAGATACCTCCTGCAGGCACTTACGCACAGTTCCTATGCAAACGAGCGCAAAATTCGGAAAATCCCGGATAATGAGCGGCTGGAATTTTTGGGGGATGCAGTACTTGAATTAGTTGCAAGCCATGATATTTTTTTAAAAAATCCTGCGATGAGCGAGGGGGAGATGTCAAAATTGCGTGCAAGCTTGGTCTGTGAACCGGCCTTAGCCTACTGTGCTAGGGAAATTTCGCTAGGCAGGTATCTTTTTCTTGGAAAGGGAGAGATGGCAATGGGAGGAGCGGAGCGGGATTCTATTCTCTCCGATGCCTTTGAGGCGGTGATCGGCGCGATCTATCTGGATAGTGGTTTTACTAATGCAAAAGAGTTCATTCTGAAATATGCCCTGAATGATGCAGAAACAAAAAAACTCTTTTATGATAGTAAGACTATTTTGCAGGAGATAGTGCAGGCAAAAGGGCAGGGTAAAGTGCGCTATGAGATTATCGAGGAAAGCGGACCAGATCACAGTAAATGTTTTGTGGTAAAAGCGATCTCCTTAGATGGGCTTGAAACAATGGGTAAGGGAAAAACAAAAAAGGCAGCGGAGCAGCAAGCGGCATATAAGGCAATTTTGTCACTTCGCACGCAGGAGGAATAAATGTATTTAAAAAGCATTGAAGTGCATGGCTTTAAGTCATTTGCCAACAAAATTGTTTTTGAATTTAAAAATGGGATCACGGGTATTGTAGGACCGAATGGTTCGGGAAAAAGTAATGTGGCGGATGCAGTGCGCTGGGTA
Source organism: uncultured Lachnospiraceae bacterium (assembly GCA_910577165.1). Classification (GTDB taxonomy): domain Bacteria; phylum Bacillota; class Clostridia; order Lachnospirales; family Lachnospiraceae; genus RGIG4057. Next base: position 32,363 of record CAJTLX010000007.1, on the reverse strand, counting down.
CTTGGCGAACAGAGCGCGAAACAACTTCGTGGCAACAGTATGCAGGATGTTATTTTTTCCGGTACAGAACTAAGAAAACCGCAGAGTTTTGCCTATGTGGCGATCACCTTTGACAATACCGATCATGCACTTGCCATCGATTACGGGGAAGTAACTATCGCAAGACGCGTCTACCGATCGGGGGAGAGCGAATATCTTTTAAATGGATCGATCTGCCGCCTGAAGGATGTACAGGAACTTTTCTTTGATACTGGAATTGGAAAAGAAGGCTATTCCATTATCGGGCAGGGACAGATTGACCGGATTATTTCGGGGAGACCGGAAGAGCGAAGGGAATTGCTTGACGAGGCGGCGGGCATTGTAAAATTTAAAAAGCGAAAGAGTGTGGCGGAAAAAAACTTAGAGCAGGAACAGGCAAATCTGGCACGCGTCGAAGATATTCTCACCGAACTTTTCAAGCAGGTCGGTCCCTTAGAAAAGCAGTCTGCGATTGCAAGGGAATATTTAAAGTACAAAGAAGATCTAAAAAAGGTGGAAGTAAACCAATTTTTACTTATCCAAGAAAAAGGCAATGCATCAAAAAAAGAATTTGAGGGGGCAAGAAAAATTGCCGCGGACGATCTTGAAAAAACCAGAAGAACCTACGAGCGGACAAAGGAGGAGTACGATCGCCTAGAAAAAGAACTTGAGGAGAATGCACGCACACTTGAGGCAGTAAAGGAAGAGCGAAACGAACTTAATTTGACTTGTGAGCGCGAGGAGGGAAATATTCGCCTGCTTGCTGAACAAATTGAGAGTATTGACCAGAACAGCAAGCATTTCGGTGAGCGCGTGGCAAAGGTGGATGGTGATCTGGCAGCGAAAGAACAGGAGATGGCAAATTATCTTGAGGAAAAAAAGAGGATTGAAGAGAGGATAAAAGCCCTTGAGGATAAACAGTCCTCTCTCTCTTTTTCTCTGGGGGAAATCCGGGGGCAGATCGTGGAGTTTAATCGGGAGATTGCGCAGGGAAACAGTGAAATTATCCGGATTTTAAATGAAAATTCTCTGCACAAAGAGGAGCTTTCCCGCTATGCGACTATCAGGGAACAAAACGCGATCAAAAAGGCGGAGTTGTCAAAGCGTGCGATCGAGCATAAAAGTGCCGAATCCGCCGCTGCCGAAGAGCTTTCCCTTGCTGAGCAGAAATTAAGGGAAGCCTTTAAAAGGGTGGAGGAAAAGAACCGGACAATCGAGGAATTTGTGCGTAAAATATCGGAGGAAAGCGCGGCGATAGAAACTCTTAGAAAAGAATTTGAGAAGGCACAGCGCAATCTGATTTCGGACAGTTCCAGACTAGAATCGCTAAGAAATATTACGGAGCGTTACGAGGGATATGGGGGTGCTATCCGCCGCGTAATGGAGCAAAGAGATCGATATCCCGGAATTGCGGGCGTGGTGGCTGACCTGATTCAGGTCGATAAAAATTATGAAACGGCAATTGAAGTGGCACTTGGCGGCAATATTCAAAATATTGTTACGGACAATGAACAGACAGCGAAGCTTCTCATTGAATTTTTAAAACAGACGAGGGCGGGGCGCGCAACTTTCCTTCCATTAACTAGCATAACTCCGGCGCGCAACAATAATGATGCCGCACTGCGTGAGTCGGGGGTTATTGGTCTTGCCTCCTCACTTGTGCGCACAGAGAAACAATATATGATTATGGTGCAATTTTTGCTTGGACGTATTTTTGTAGTGGATACCATCGATCACGCACTCACTTTAGCACGCAAATACCATTATACGCTGCGCATTGTGACACTTGAGGGAGAACAGTTAAATCCTGGCGGCTCTCTCTCCGGTGGTGCCTACAAAAATGCCGGGAATTTACTTGCCAGAAGGCGAGAAATGGAAGAACTGGAAACACATATCGAGGAGATAAAACGTACCGTGGCAGAAATTGAGCAAATGCAAAAACAAAAAAGAGAATGCCGGAATGAATTGAGGGAGAGAACCGAACAGGAAAAAAATCAATTGCAGGATTTACTTGCTGCACAGAGCGAAACAAAACTAAATTTTCGTCAGGTACAGGAAAAAAAGAGACAGCTCACTGAAGATTTTGCTCATTTTGCAAGGGAACTTTCTGAAATTGATCATCAGATGTCCGCGTTAGAAGAAAATATTAAGAAGCTTACCAAACAGTATGACGACAATGTTTTAAGCAGCAAAAAGCAGGAGGAACGCGTGGAGGAGTGCCAGACACTTTTAAAAGAAAAACAGGGGCAGGAAGAACACGCAAATGAAACCATTACCATTTTAAAAACTGAATTATCTGCCCTGGAACAAAATAATACAAATACCCTGGAAAATATAAAACGTGTGCGCCTAGAGTCTGAACGCCTTGCGGCGGAACGCGAAAAATTTATACAGAACGCGGATGGGTTCGCCATCTCAAGAAAAGAGAAAGAAGAGGAGATCGCGCGCAAAGGAGAGGAGAACCTTCAAAGAAAAGAAAGGATCATGCAGTTGGCTGAGCAGGTGGAAAAAATTAGAATTTCAAATGAAGAAAAAAAGCGTGTACACAAGGGATTCTTTGAGCAGCGCGAGGAACTCTCCGCAAGAGTATCCGCACTGGATAAGGAGGTATACCGCCTGGACAGCCAGCTTACAAAGCTTTCGGAAGAAGCGGAGACACAGATCAATTATCTCTGGGAAGAATACGCGCTGACCCCCTCGGATGCTTTAGGATTCCTTGAAGAAGATTATCAGGACAGCGCGCAAAACCGGCGTTATATCGGCGAGTTAAAAGGCAGGATTAAGGGACTGGGAGATGTCAATGTCAATGCGATTGAGGATTACAAACAGGTTTCTGAGCGATATGAATTTTTAAAAGCGCAGCGCGATGATCTGCACAATTCAGAACAGACTTTGCTTGGAATTATCGCGGAGCTGGACACGGAGATGAGAAAACAGTTTACCGAGAAATTTGCGGAGATTACAAGACAGTTTGACGCGGTGTTTAAAGAATTGTTTGGCGGGGGAAAAGCGACGCTTGAACTAGCCGATGAGGAAGATATCCTGACAGCGGGCATCCGGATTATTGCGCAGCCTCCTGGGAAAAAATTACAGAACATGATGCAGCTCTCCGGCGGAGAAAAGGCATTGACGGCCATCTCACTGCTCTTTGCCATCCAGAATTTAAAGCCGTCGCCATTTTGTCTGCTTGATGAAATTGAAGCGGCGTTGGACGATTCAAATGTCAAGCGTTACGCAAAATACCTTCACAAGCTGACAACCTACACACAATTTATTGTGATCACGCACCGGCGCGGCACAATGGCGGCGGCGGATGTACTCTATGGCATTACCATGCAGGAGAAAGGCATTTCCACCCTAGTTTCTGTCAGTCTGATTGAGGGAGATCTGGAGAAATAAGGAAGGAAAAACGAGAATTTTCGGAAAGTTTCAAATAAGCTTGACAAGCAGTTTCTCTTGCACTATAGTGTAGAAAGGCAAGGAGAAGCAAATCTTTGGCAGAGATAAAAAAAGCGCGAAAACGGAGTGGATTATGGGCGAGAAAAAGGGATTTTTTAGTCGGTTGGCAGAGGGGCTGGCAAAAACAAGAAATAGTATTGTCTCCGGGATTGAGTCAATTTTTTCCGGTGGCGGAAGCATTGATGATGAGTTTTATGAAGATCTGGAAGAAATTCTGATTATGGCGGATATCGGGATCAATGCGACAAGTTCCATTGTGGAAAATCTGAAACAGAAGGTAAAAGAAAATAAAATTAAAGATCCTGCGCAATGCAGAGAACTTCTGCGCGCCAGCATGAAAGAGCAGATGAGTCTGCCGCAGGACGCTTACGATTTCGAGGAGAAAAAGACGGTGGTCTTGATGATTGGGGTAAATGGTGTGGGAAAGACCACCTCCGTCGGAAAATTGGCAGGAAAATTAAAAGATAGAGGAAAGAAAGTGATTGTGGCAGCAGCGGATACTTTTCGCGCGGCGGCTATTGAACAGTTAACCGAGTGGGCAAACCGCGCAGGTGTGGATATTATTGCGCAGAAGGAAGGTTCTGACCCAGCGGCAGTGATTTTTGATGCTATCGCATCAGCAAAGTCAAAAAATGCTGATCTTTTGATCTGTGATACAGCGGGGCGACTGCACAACAAAAAAAATCTGATGGAGGAACTGCGAAAAATTGACCGTGTGATTACAAGGGAATATCCGGATGCGTTCCGCGAAACCTTAGTTGTGCTTGACGGTACCACCGGACAGAATGCACTTGAACAGGCGAAACAGTTCAATGAGGTGGCAGAGATTTCGGGCATTGTCCTAACAAAACTTGATGGTACTGCCAAGGGGGGAATTGCTATTGCTATTCAGTCGGAACTTAATATTCCGGTAAAATATATCTGTGTCGGCGAAAAATTAGAAGATATGCAGCGTTTTGATCCGGGGGCATTTGTGGACGCGCTGTTTGATAATGGCAAAGAGGACGAGTGATAAATGGCACATTGCTATAAAAGAATAATCAGGAAGGGTAAGTGATTTTTTATGATGACACTTGATAAATTTGAGGAGGCAAGCGAGACGGTAATTAAAGTAACCAACCGTACAAAACTTGTTTACAGTGATTATTTCTCCGACATGACGGGGGGAAAAGTTTATTTAAAACCGGAGAATATGCAGTTTACCGGCGCGTACAAAGTGCGCGGTGCATATTACAAGATCAGCACATTAAGTGAGGAGGAGAGGGGGCGCGGACTCATTACCGCCTCCGCGGGCAACCATGCGCAGGGTGTGGCTTACGCCGCCAAAATTTACGGGGCAAAGGCAGTGATTGTAATGCCGACCACCACGCCGCTTATCAAAGTAAACCGCACAAAAAGCTATGGTGCACAGGTGGTACTCTGCGGCAATGTCTATGATGAGGCATGTGCACACGCGCTAAAGCTGGCAGAGGAAAATGGTTACACCTTTATTCATCCATTTGATGACGAGACGGTTGCGACTGGTCAGGGCAGCATTGCGATGGAGATTATCAAGGAACTGCCAACGGTGGATATTATCTTAGCTCCGGTGGGCGGGGGTGGTCTTCTCGCGGGTGTATCAACTCTGGCAAAACTTTTAAATCCCAACATCAGGGTGATCGGTGTGGAGCCTGCGGGGGCAAACTGTATGCAGGAATCCTTAAAGGCGGGGCATATTGTGACTTTGCAGAACGTTGATACGATCGCGGACGGCACAGCGGTAAAGACTCCGGGAGAACATATTTTTCCGTATATTCAAAAGAATGTGGATGAGATTATTACCGTTGAGGATCAGGAGCTGATCGTTAGCTTTCTTGATATGGTGGAAAATCACAAGATGATCGTAGAAAATTCCGGACTTTTAACGGTGGCTGCACTAAAGCAGCTTGACTGCAAGGGCAAAAAAGTCGTATCCATTTTAAGTGGTGGCAATATGGATGTAATCACCATGTCCTCCATTGTACAGCACGGTCTGATCGCGCGCGGACGAATTTTTACGGTTTCCGTTCTTCTGCCGGATAAGCCGGGCGAATTAGCCAATGTCTCAACTTTAATTGCGGCGGAGCAGGGCAATATTATTAAGCTGGAGCATAACCAGTTTGTCAGCATCAACCGCAACACGGCGGTGGAGTTGGTAATTACCATGGAGGCCTTCGGGCATGAACATAAGGAGCGCATTGTAAAGGCGTTAAAGGAAAAGGGATACCAGCCTAAACTGGCAGCAGCAAAAAATACACATCTATAGAAGATGAATTTTGCAATTGATACTAAATATTTTTGTCCTAACGGGGCTGATTTAGCCTAGTTAGGACATTTTAGTTTTGAAATAAAAGGACGCAAATAAAAAAAGAGAATAGTTCAAAATAAAATACTAGGAAAAAGGATTTTTATATGATATAATTTTCACAGAGATCATAAAAGGAAAACGGAGGAAAGGCATATGAGATTTGAATATGGTAGCAGTAAGAAAGGGGATGTGGCAGAGGCATTAAAGGATATTAAACAGCCTGTAGCACTGTTTTTTTCTGTTGCGAGTGAGGAGATGCTTGGGCATGTGGCGAGCGAGATCGAGAAGAAATTTCCAGGTATTGCGTCGATTGGAGGAGTTGGACAAGCCTATATAGACCGGCAATTTTTTGGTGAAGGTATTACCATTATCGCCATGATAGGGACAGTTAAGGTTGTAGCGGATGTTCTTGAACAGGCATCGGTTATGCCGATGAAATATATTAGACGACTTGAGAACGCGGTAAAAGAAGTGGGCGGTGAGCCGGGAAGAACAGCATGCTTTGATATCTGTTCGGCAGGTGTGGATGTTCGCGCTGTCACTACTTTGTCTAATTTCCTCTGTCCATCGGGATATGACCTTGCAGGCGGCACGAGCAATTCGGAGTCGGTTGCCTGCAATGGAAAGGTTTATAAGGATGCTTGTGCCTTTTTCATTTTTAAAAACCTCTCTGGAAAAATAAAGTCGTATAAGGAAAATATTTACGTGCATCCGCAGAAAGATAAAAAGCAGTTTATGGTAACGGAAGCAGACCCGTTACATTACCGGATCCGCTCCCTGGAAAATATTTCTGCAGAAAAGATATATACTTCCGAACTTGGAATCAGCAGGGATATGATTACAAAACAGACTTTTAAAAATCCGTTCGGACATATTTGTGGATCTGATACATATATTATTTCCATCAAAGGAGTCGAGGCGGATGGGAGTATCATTACATTCCGCCCTGCAAATAAATTGGATTTTCTTACCATATTGAGCAGGGGGGACTATCGCGAGGTGGTACAGAATACCATTTCAAAGATCAGAAATGATTTTGGCAAGGAGGCGGCTATACTCTCCGTCAACTGTCTGTTTCGATATATTATGTTCAGCGAAGATAATTACTGGGATCACTATCTTTCGGAGATGTGTCGCAATTTTTCACATGCGGGTATAGTTGGTGTCGGTGAACATTACAATACGCAGTTTGTCAATCAGACAATGTGCTGTCTGGCATTTGAGTAGGGGGAAAAATATGCCTAAATTATTTAAGAATAGAAAAAAAGACAAGCAGAAAGATTTTATGCCCGATACCATAGTGGAAGAAACGATAAATTTCGACAAGTATCCTTTGGATTATGCATTGACAAAAGCATATATAGTGGTGAAGGAGCTGGCGGAAGATGTTTTTTCGACGATGGAGAAGATGCGATATGTAACGGATCGACTCACGAAACTAAAAAATGGCATGATTGGACCACAGGGCGAAGTAAGCGCGTTAGAGGATGGATTTCAGGAGATCACAGGGGAAGCAGATCACTTTAACGAAGTGCAGATTGTGGTTGAAGAATCTGTTTCACAGGCACATCAGCAGATGGATCAGCTAAAAAAGGATTCCTATTCTTTGCAGGGAAATTTTAAGAATATGTCCAAGACATTTGATATGTTGCAGGATACTCTGGATAAGATTGGGAATAATTTATCGGAGATTCATGTGCTTTCAGATCAGACAAACCTTTTGGCATTAAACGCAAGCATTGAGGCGGTAAAAGCAGGGGAGCAGGGCAGGGGCTTTGCCGTTGTCGCAGAGGAGGTCAGCAAGCTTGCCAAAATGAGCCAGGGTATGGTAGAGAGCATTCATTCGAGTATTGTCGAGGTGGAGCGGCAAAGTACGGAACTGAATCGATTTATTCAAACATCCGATGAGGCAATGCTCTGCTATATTAATAGCATCGATCAGACCAGACAATATTTTGACGATGTAAAGAAAAGTGTCTCCGGTTCTGTTGCCGTCCGGGAGGCTATAGGGCAGGCAGTGCAAAGAAATCGAGAAAATGTAAGAACAGTCCAGGAATCGCTTGAGGGACTTGCCGATATCTATAATGATATTATTGAAAAAATGGATCTTGATGACAGCAGGAAAGGCGTGCTTATTGAGATATTTCAAAATATTATGGAGCAGGCAATAGCAATGGTAATGGAAATGCCGCAACGTTTATAATCATTTTTGCGATGAAATTTTCTTTTTTCTGACAAGCACGATTTCTCATTATTTCGCATATGTTGTGTAGAAAACAGTTTTTTAAAAAACAGACGCAGCATTTTTGCGGAAATGGGGAAGATTATGGCTTATACCGTATATCTGGATGCCGGTCATGGCGGTTATGACAATGGCGCATCGGACGGAAACCGCAGGGAAAAGAATGATACTCTGCGGCTCGCGCTTGCTGTTGGGGAAATTTTACAAAATAATGGTGTCGATGTAGGATACACGCGCGTGGAAGATGTCTACGATTCGCCTCTGCGCAGAGCGCAGATTGCGAACGAGGCGGGAGCAGATCTCTTTGTTTCTTTCCACCGCAATGCAGCAGAATATCGCAATCAGTACAATGGCGTGCAGACGCTGATTTTTGATAATAGCGGGGTAAAAAAACAGATGGCGGATGCCATCAACGAGACACTCGCAGAAGTCGGTTTTAAAAATATTGGCACGGAAGTGAGACGTGATCTCGCGGTGCTTCGACGCACAAAAATGCCTGCGCTTTTGGTGGAGGCAGGGTTTATCGACAGTGATACGGACAATGCGATTTTTGATGAAAATTTTGATGATATGGCACAGGCGATCGCTTACGCAATTTTAAATACCCTGGAAGATAACGGACTTGTAGCTTCTGCAAGGCAGACAGCGGCAGGCACGGACAAAACAGAGCCGGTAGTTGCAACATCTGCATCTTTTGCCAGAAAATCAGCGGCAAGGCAGATAAGTCCCGAAATCACAGGAAATATATCCAATCAGGTGCCGGGAAAGAAAATGACGGGAGGGGGCGTACTAGGCTCATCGATAGCAGCGGCGACTATGGCGGGCAGTACTCCGCTTTCTGGCATGGAAGTCAGCACACCGGGGAGTCCGTCCGAGGACTGGCAATCACAGGAGAGTACACAGGATGCCATTGCGCCGGATCGCATGGCAACAAATACGACTGTGCCGGAAAATACGGTTACACCGAATGATACAATGCTGCCAGATGATGAGATGCGGATCGGAAAACGTTCTGCAGGGCGTTGTATCTGTGTTGATGATGACGATGAGGATGATGACGATGAGGAGGACTGCAAGCCTTGCTACATGATTCAGACTGGTCTGTACCGCAATTATCAGAATGCATTGCGCCAGAAACGAAGGATGGAAAGGGATGGGTTCCCTGCGATGATCCAGCTTTATAAAAAATTCTACGCGGTCGTAACCGGATATTTTGAGAGCGAAAAGGATGTACACAAAGCGCAAAGGGAACTTCGGCAGTTGGGCTATGAGACTTTGATTCGGACAGTACGATAAAATCTTGCTGTCAAAGATAGTTTAAATAAAAAGGAAAGCAGCCAGAAAGAAAGGCTGCTTTCCTTTTTGATTATCAATAGTATTATCAGCGAAAAAATTAAAAAAAAACGCACATTTCCCATTCCTTAGACGTTATACATAGTGAAAGGAGGTTTTTCGTGTGTCCATAAACCTGGAGGAACAATATGATAAAATATACCGTTACTGCTATTTTAAGATTCATCACAAGGAGAGGGCGGAGGATATTACGCAAGAAACTTTCCTGCGATTTTTCAAAAATGATTCCAGAATGGAAAATGAGGAGGCAATGCGGTTTTTATATACAATTGCCCATAATTTATGTATCGATGAGTATCGAAAACGGCAGAATCTAGCACTTGATGATGCGATGGAATCCCTTGATTCTACGGAGAAAGTTCTGACACAGATTTCGGTACAAAATGCATTGGGAAAATTAGAACCATTTGAGCGGGAATTGCTGCTGCTTCGATATGTAAATGAAGTGCCAATTTCCGTGATTGGAAAATTACAGGGGATTTCAAGATTCTGTGTTTACCGGAAAATTACAAACGCGACAAAAAAATTCAAAAAATATTTGGAGGAGGAGGGAATATGATAAATAAGAAAATAAAATCTTTATTAAAACAGGAATTTGAAGCACCGCCACCTACAAAAAAAGAAGAGTTTCTTCGCTGTGTACCATTTAAGCGAATGCGGTTTTGTACTTTTTTGTGGGTACAGGCAGCTTATATTCAAAAGTGGATCTGGGTATTTTCCATATTTTTATTTTTTACTGCCCTGATCTATTCTTGCATTTTAAAGAGAGAAATTCTCTGGGATATCTCTGCGTTTATGCCGATACTAGCCTTATCGCTGATTACGGAGAGCGGGCGTTCCAGGCAGTATGGAATGACAGAATTAGAACAATCCTCCTGTTTTTCTAGGAAGATGGTACTGTTTGCACGTCTTGCAGTTCTTGGGATAGAAAATTTAGTGCTAAGTTGTCTGCTTATCCCATTTGCCTTTCAAAACAGTGGGTTTTCTTTGGCACAAGTTAGTGCTTTTTTGCTCTGTCCATACTTGCTGACCACATTTTTAGGTGTCAATATACTGCGCAGAATAAGGGGCAAGGGGGCAGATTATCTGTGTATTTGCGTTGCTTTTTGCGTAAGTATAGGAAACGGTCTGCTGCGCCAGTCCCATTCCTATATTTATGAAAATATCAATCTGAGCTGGTGTTTTTTTTCTGGGATATTTTTTCTTATCGGCACAGTATATCAATACAGCCGGATGTTAAAACAGGAGGAAGAATTTATATGGAACTTGTAATAGAAAATATTTCTAAAAAATATAAAGATAAAACCATCCTTGATTCCCTTTCAGCAAGTTTTACTGAGGGTATCCATGGTCTGCTAGGAGAAAATGGAGCTGGAAAAACGACACTAATGCGCATTATCTGTGGTATTTTAAAACCAACTACTGGAACGGTAAAACTGGATGGAATGGATGTAAGTGAAGAAAATTACCGTGCTATTCTAGGATATTTACCGCAGGATTTTGGATATTACCCGGAGTTTACAGGGATGGATTTTCTGCTTTATCTGGCCGCAGTCAAAGGAATTGAAAGGGCACAGGCAAAACACAGGGCAAATGAGCTGTTAGAATTAGTTTCATTAGAGGAAGCTGCAAAAAAGAAAGTGAAAACCTATTCCGGCGGAATGAAACAGCGTCTCGGAATTGCGCAGGCATTGTTAAACCGACCAAAACTATTGGTTCTCGATGAGCCAACGGCAGGACTTGACCCAAAGGAGCGGGTGCGGTTTCGCAATTTGATCAGAGAACTTGGCAAGGGCAGTATTGTTTTGCTTTCCACACATATTGTTTCCGATGTGGAGCAAATTGCTGGTCATTTACTAATGATGAAGGGCGGTCAAATAACCTATCAGGGAACGTGGGATGAGCAAAAGGGAAACTTGGAAGAATTCTATCTTCAACAATTTAACGGGGGGGGGGGGGAAGAGGATGCGTGAATTAAAAATACTTTTTGGTTATGAAATGAAAAAAATTTTTCTGCGCAGGCTGACATGGGTTGCACTTGTGTTAACATTGATCGCCTGCATTGGACCTGCTGTAGGTTCGCTTCTTGGCACAGGAATTGCTGTGGATGGACTAAAGCTAAGTTCTATTGAACTGTTGAGGATGGATATGCAAAATAAAGAAAAGCTGGCAGGCAGATGGATCGATCAGGCACTTTTGGAGGAAACTATACAGGGGTATGCCATGAGTCCTAAAGATCTATCCTCATACAGCGCGATGATGGAATATTTAAAATATTCCCGCCCTTACCAGCCAATTTATAATTTTATCCGGAGCAACAGCAATATGGATTGGTCAGAAATGTCAAAATGGAAGGCGGATGAGACAGATCTATATGCGAAGAGATTGGCAATGTTAGAGGAATTATATTATTCCTATCAATTATCAGAACAGGAAAAAGAATTTTGGCGCGAAAAAGAAAGCTGCTTTACATGGCCTGTCCGGTTTGAGATAACAGAAAGTTATCTTGGACTTTTTCACACGCTGTCCACTTTATGTTTTATTATTCCGGTATGCTTGTCCATCTGTCTCTCCAATATCTTTGCCGGAGAACATTTAAGGCGCACTGACCAGATAATTCTCTGTAGCAAGAAGGGGCTTAGTACCATGTACTGGTCAAAAATATTAGCGGGGGTTAGTTTCTCAATTCTATATTCTTTAGGGACTTCTCTTATCGCGTTTCTTCCCTGCCTGATAATCTATGGAGCGGATGGATTTTATGCAGCATTTCAGCTTATTTATGCCAAGTATTCCCTCTCGCTTACCGCAGGGGAAGCATCACTTATTATGTATGGAACTCTTATAGTGACCTCGGTTTTATATGCAATAATTATTATGGGGATATCCGAAGCAGCACGCAGCGGGATAGCAGCACTTTCTATTATTGCCATATATATTATTGCAGCAATGATATATTCAGTGCCAAGAAAATACCGTATTCTGGCACAGATCTGGGACTGGCTTCCCGGCTCCTTTGTTATTCCACCAAATATTTTTGATCTGCGCATGATTTCTATTTTTGGCAAACTATTTCTCTCATGGCAGGCGGTGCCAGTAATATACTTAATTGCAGCGGCGGGGATTGCCATGGCGGGGGTCCCGGTTTATCGCAAGTATCAGGTTTCAGGCAGGTAATCATGCAAATAGTCAGATATAGCTTTATATTTTTATTCTTTTTTTTAGCAAGAGGACTCCCACCTCTAAGGTGGGAGATGAATTGCGGCAGGCCCCCCACCTCTAAAGTGGGGGAGCGTGTCATTTCTAGGAGCCTGCTATAAGGCTATTAAGTTCCTTAATTTTATATCCGACATCTTCAGGGCAATGTGCATCGGACGAAGTAATAATTTTCACATTATTGTTTTTCAATATTCTAAGCAGTTCTTTATCCATACCAAGTGAAGCCGTTTCAGGACACCTTCTAGCAGCTCCGCTATTTTGATCTGCATACATATTACTTTTTGAGAGTTCCCTAGCTAACCTCTCATAATAGTCTGATAGTGAATACGAGGGGGTATGTCCAAATAATTTTATTGCATCTGGATGACCGATACCGTCAAATATTCTACTCTTTGCTAATGAAATAGAATCCTCAAAATATCTGCGGTATATTTTATCAATATTAAGCCCTGCCCAATGCTCAGCTTTGTGATCAAAAGCAAAATTATCAACAAAATGAATGCTTCCCAATAAAAAATCAAAATCTTTACCCTCTGTAAGCTCAAAAGTAAAGCCTTCAAATTCTTTAAAATAGCATATTTCAAGACCAAACTTGATTTTTACCGGAAACTGCTCGTTTCTAACCCGCTCGATAAGTTCCAAATAATCTGTGAGTTTATGTACACCAGCATTTCTATGAAACCATGCATCTACATATTCGCTATATGCGCACACAGAATCATACATTGGAACAAACTCTTCAAATCGATAGCAATGCTCAAGCAGGCGTATTTCATCGATCTCCATTTCAATGGCTTTACTTACAAATTGATTTATCCAATCAAGCGTGTACGCTCCATGTTCAATATGAATATGTCCATCTATCATTTTTCTTTCCTTCCCATTGCGATCATCCTTGCCATTTGACCCTTCTCCTTATTTTTTCTGCCAGATATCATGTTTTTTTGTACAATTCCACAATAAACGGAAATTTGGCAATAAGATTACAGAAAACAGCATCAATCCAACCAAACGCAATCAACAATGTCACAGCCAACTTTGACAAATTTTTCATCTATAAAAACAGCCGCCCAACCGTGTTCTTCCTCCCACGGACAATCAAGCACCAATATTACACATACGGGAACATTTTGAGATTCATATAGATGATTGTCTGTTTTACTTCTGGCATATACTGCATTTTTCAGAGTATAGAGCGTAATATCTGTGCCTGTGTATTTTACAAGGTCTGCGGGTAAATTTATTTGTGACCAATATTCTTTACTTTATTCCTCCTTCTTTCTAGTCCATATTTTACAGAACTGTTAGATCGCAGGGCGGTAGTGAATTACCCGATAAGCACAGTTTTCCCCTGAAAGGCAAAGCCATATTTGCGGATACGCTGCGCAGAGATTCCTTCTTCTAAAAGGCCTTTTGCATAGTTCATTCGTTCAATCTGCTGCAATGCCATCTGAACGGTATCATTTAATGTTTCTTCCTCCTCATCATCGAATACTTTAAATTCGATAATTATCGCAGGATCTTTTTTATTGTCCGGTTTTGGCTTTAACATTACATCATAGCGACCAAAGCCACTTTCGCGGTTGGAGGTAATAAGATAGCGGTCAGCCAAGTCAACCATCAATCCCAGTACAAAGCCATGATAAAAACGCTCCGGTTCAACGCGTTTAGAAGGGCGTTTTCCCGTGTCAAAATAACTAAATATGGTCAATGCAATCTCGTTCATATAATGGTTCATCGCTTTTTTATCATCGAGAAGGAGTGCCTTGATAAAATCATTATAATGTGCATCCGGATTTTTAAACCACCCTTTGATCATTGTTTTAAACATTCGCTTTACTTCGTTGTTCGTTAATTTTAAATCGTATTCCTTTTCCTCCGTTTCCGGCGGCATGGTATATTTCTCTACTTTCAAATATCCGCTGGCAAGCAGCAAACTCCAGATAGCGGATTCATCCTGTTCTAACTGGTGGAACACAATCTGCTCGTCAATCTGGGTGTGGAGTGTGCCATTATTTAACAGGTCTTCCATTGTCTGTTTTACATTTTGGTTTCCCTTTTGGATCAGGGTGCTGACAAGGCTGTTACTGCTTGTATTTGCCCAGTAGGTATCTAATCTTTTTTTATCAAGAAAATTAGTAATAGACCAGGGATTATAAATATCTGTGCGATTTCCAAAAGTAAATCCGTCATACCAGTGTTTTATTTCCCACTCCCAGTCGGAAAGGGAAAATTCGAAAAGAGCATTGGAAACTTCCTCCTGAGTAAAGCCGAAGGAGTCCGTATATTTATTTGAGGTAGTAGTTACAACTTCAAGATTGTTGAGATCAGAAAAAATGGATTCTTTGCTCACTCTGGTAATTCCCGTCATTATCGCCCGTTCCAGATAGGGATTTGTCTTAAACGTAGAATTAAAGAGACTCCTTATAAAGGCAACCAGTTCCTCCCAGTAACCGTTTAGATAGGCTTCCTGCATAGGAGTATCGTACTCGTCAAGCAGGATAATCACTTTCTTCTTGTAATAACGCTGCATAAATTCACAGAGCGTTTGCAGAGAATCCGACATATTGATTTTTGGCGTGTTCCGGGATATAAGATCAAAATACTCCAACTCCGCATCCGTAAGAAGTTCTTTGCTTTTCAGGAATGCATTACGATTATATAGTTTTGATATTATCCGGCAGATTTTTTCTTTTATTTCTTTGTAGGTATTGCCCTTTATCTCTGCAAAAGAAAGGTTGATTACTGGGTAAGTTCCCTGCAATTCCCGATATTTCTCCTCCTTCCAGATATTAAGTCCCGCAAATAGTCCTCCCTGTCCGGCATACTTTACCGAAAAGAAACGCTCCACCATATTCATCGCAAGCGTCTTTCCAAAGCGTCTTGGGCGGGTGATCAGGGTGACACTGTCCCGGTTTTCCCACCATTCCTTAATAAAATTTGTTTTATCCACATAGAAGCTATCTTCCGAAACAATCATTTCGAAATCCTGGCTTCCCATTGCGATCACCCTTGCCATTTGACCCCCCCCTTATTTTAACAATAAGTTTAATTTCTTTTTGTATAATCCCACGATAAACGGACATTTACTCATTGGGCTTGATGTATGCCGAAACAAAACGCTCCCTTTCAAATGGGATCTCATTATTAATATAGTCCAAATACTCTGCTAATAAATTTTTGTTATATTCACGATTATCTAATATTTCGGACAAAGTAAAAGAAAAACACACAGTCAATGCGATTAACTTTTTCATACAGTCACATCCCTTAGTCAAATTCCAACTTACTGAGTCATCCAATGTTTTTATTTTATCATAAGCGCGCTCGCAATTCAATTAAATTTACTTAATTTTCTCCTGAAAGTTAAGTTTGTTTTTATAAGGTAATTTTTAACAGAAAAATTATTTAGTTAAATAATAGATAAGGAAATAATTTATTTTAATAATCAAATAATGATGATACCATTTAATCTTTACAAAGATAAAGAGTAATTTAATTTGATAATTATAAAATTAAACTTGACAAATTGATTTTATTATAATATAATCAAAAAATAAGACAAATCTATTTGTTTTTTAGCGGAAAAGCAAAAATAATCCAGCGAACAAAAAAGGAGGATATGGGTAATGAAAGAGCAAAAAAAAGAATTTATCACTTGTATGGATGAGAGGATTGCTGATTGCAAGCAGCGCGCGATGAAACTTAGTGGCGAGGGATGCACAGAGGAGAGTGTTTTTGAGAACATTCGCCTCAATATTTATGAAATATTCAAAACAGTTTTTTTGGCGGCGGAAAAGAGTTGTGGAGAGGACAAGACCGCGCTGCAAAATTTCTTTCTGCAAAAGCTTGAGCAAATTCCAGAAAATTGGAAAATTTCCTATGAAAAGGCAGAAAAGCATGGGGATAGCGAAAAAATGCATATTGAGAAGATTAAATTGGAAACTGCGCAAAAGGTCCGGGAGATTTTTGAAAAAATTTATCATATTGTTTAAGGGAGTGGCATTATGACGATAAGCGAAAATGAAGCAATTAACTTTTTTAAATGTCTGGCAGATAAATCGCGCCTGCAAATACTAAAGTCCCTTGCCATTGAGGATATGTATGTGGAGCGATTGGCAGAGCGTCTGGGGTTAAGTGCCCCGACCGTCTGTTTTCATCTGAAAAAGTTATCGGATGCTGGGATGGTAAAATCTTACAAAAATCAGTATTATATGATGTACTCACTAAATAAGGAGGTATTTCAGATACAAATTCTTGATCTCCTACAGCAAAAATCGGACGAGGCAGGATTGCAGGAGCAAAGAGATAGGGAGTATCGCCAAAAGGTACTGGATACCTTTTTTGAGTACGGAAAATTAAAAGCGATCCCCGCGCAGCGCAAGAAAGAGCGTGTTATATTAGAGTATATTTCCGGATCCTTTGAATATGGGAAGATGTATTCGGAAAGGGAAATCAATCTGATTATTTCCGATTTTTATGATGATTTCTGCACGATAAGGAGGGATATGGTGCAGGAAGGACTGCTTGGCAGAAGCAGTGCGGGATATTGGAAAATGGAATAAAAATTTTGAATTTTTGTAATAATTTCTGGCAGTACTGGAAATAGTAGACATAGCCTTCTCTTTCCGTGTGCCGCCGGAAAGGAGGAAAGCGAAAAGGATACTTTGCGGAAAATATGCGGTACAGAAATGAGGAGATTATGAGTTTTCGTGATTTGGGCATTATTGAATTGACCGTATTCGCAGTATTAGCCGCTGCATTTTTGCTGTTTTTTATTCTTTTTGTAATATTACGGCGAAGAAAAGCAGCAAATAATCGAAAATTTTTAAAAAGACAGTCATTGATGGAAGAGGCGGTACAGAAAAAAGTTCGATATGCAACAGAAAGAGGAAGCCGGATCGGTGGGGGAGCCAGAAGCTTTATGCAGGCTGAAGAATATGGGACATATACGCCGCAGGAACGGGCAAGAGAGCGGGTACAAAAAATTACGCGTATACAGGGAAATACAGATTTTGCAGGACAATTTCAGGAGGAATTCGCGGAGGAGAACTCTCCACAGAATTTAGAGGTTTCAAGAGAATTTTCAGCGGAAAATCCCCAAAAAGGACAGGATGTACTCCGGATGTGGGACAATAACAGCAAATCTTTGCGGATGGCAAAACGCGCGCAGGATTCGACATTTTTTGTGGAAGAGCGGCGTATTTCACATCGCAGAGATCAGCTAAAACGTCTTGAGGAAGCAGAATAAATTTATATTTAAAGATACCTCCGCTTAAAAGGCGATACTTTTTAAGCGGGGGTCTTTTTAAGATTGACTTTCGCTCCGTTCGATATTATAATTTTATCTCAGCCGGAAAATAGTCTTGGATAAAGATAAGTTTCTGGCGGACAAATTAGTTTATGCCTCATTATTCTTGAAAAGAAAAAGCAAAAAGGAAAGGAATTCGCCGGATGTTTCATCAATATCAATTGTCGAATGGTATCAAAGTAATTTCTGAGCCGATGGAAAATAGAAAAACCGTGGCACTCGGAGTATTTATAAAAGTTGGATCACAGGATGAAACCGGAGAAAATAACGGTATTTCTCATCTTATAGAACATATGTTCTTTAAAGGAACAAACACACGAAACACAAAGGAAATTGCAGACCTTACTGCAAGTCTGGGTGATGACGTAAATGCCTTTACAAGCAAAGAATGTACTGCAATTTATGGAATGACCATTACGGAAAAATTAGATGAACTGGCAGGTTTACTCGGCGATCTCATTGCAAATGCAAAATTTGATTCCAGAGAACTGGCGAAGGAAAAGCGCGTTGTAATGGATGAAATTGATATGTATCAAGATTCTCCAGAAGATCTGGTACACGAACTGCTGCAAAAAAGAGTTTGGAGGGATGACGCACTTGGATTTTTGATTTCTGGGACAAAATCCATTGTGCGCAGTCTTCATCGTGAAGATCTGTATCAGTTTTTATCAGAGTATTACTATGCAGAAAATATGCTGATTTCGGCGGCGGGCGGATATGCGGAAGAGGTGTTAAGGGACTGTTTAGAAAGGACATTTTCCGGGGTGCAAGGGCGGGGAGAGCCAAAAAAAGAGCTTCATCTAGTTCCTGATTATTATCGGAGTTTTGCGGCGGCGAACAAGGGGATCGAGCAGCTTCATTTAAATCTTGCATTCCCGGCACTCTGTGTGGGTGATCGGCGGCGGTTTGCCTACTCTATTTTTAATTCTGTCTTTGGTGGCAGCAATAATTCCCGTCTATTTCAGAAAATTCGCGAAGAAGCGGGAATGGCATATTCTGTTTATTCCTATAGCAGTGCTTATCAGCGTGCGGGACTATTTCATATTGATATTACGGTGCAGCCATCACTTGCAATTTTGGTGCTTGAAAAAACAGCAGGGATCATAAAAGAATTTGTTCGGGAGGAACTTACTAAAGAAGAATTGCGTCTGCACAAACAACAGGTGGGAACGGAACTGATTATGAGTTCGGAGAGTCCGAAAACGCGCATGGATGCAAATGCGAAATTCGCGCTAGCGGGAACAAAAATTTATACATTGGAAGAAAAACTCACACGCATTGAGGCGGTGGACTGTGCAGAAATTCAAAGTCTTGCCGCAGAAATTTTAGCTCTTGAGCGCGCGAGCCTCTGCATTGTGGGAGAGAAAAGCAGCACGAATCTAAGAGGGATTAAAAAAATTTGGGAGAGATGGAATTTATAGCCAATAAAGAATTTGTATTTTAGACCATTTAAAGGAAGAGGAATAAGAAGAATATAAATTATAGTTTGTGTGGATACTAGCTGTATTCGGGAAGAGAATGCGGACACTTTTCCTGAGCGAAATATAAGCCACAGTACGGAGGTCGATATGAATACAGCAGTATGGAGCGAAGACGAGAGAGATTTGCAGGGGGATACCAAGGATGTGGGGAAAAGTAAAAGAAAAATGGAAGAACATCCCGACCCGGAAGATTCCAGTGCCAAAAATGGCACAAAATCCTCAGAAAAACCAGAAAAGGAAGAAAAGCGCGATCAAAAAATTTCCGATTACGGTCAAGTTACTTTGGACGAGAATAACGCGCATCATAAAATTCATCTGCTCTCAATTATCGGGGAAATTGAGGGACATGAAAATTTAAATTCCAGCCAGAAAACAACGAAATACGAACATGTCTTGCCGCAATTAGCTGCGATCGCAGACAGCACGGAAGTGGATGGTCTGCTTGTCCTTTTAAATACGGTGGGGGGTGATGTGGAGAGTGGACTAGCGATCGCCGAGATGATTGCAACACTTGGAAAGCCAAGTGTATCCCTTGTACTTGGCGGAGGACATTCCATCGGTGTTCCGCTTGCAGTAGCCACCGATTATTCCTATATTGTACCAAGTGGGACAATGATTATCCATCCGGTGCGAATGAGCGGCACAGTGATTGGCGCACAGCAAACCTACGATTATTTTAAGCGGATTCAGGATCGAATTTTGGGATTTGTGGCGGGGCACAGCGACGCGCCGCAAAAACAGCTGGAAGAGATGATGATGAATACTGGTATGCTGACAAAAGACCTTGGAACCATTTTAGTTGGACAGGAAGCAGTGGATTGCGGTCTGATTGACGAAGTGGGGGGAATCAAAGACGCAATGCAGAAACTGCACGAATTGATAGAAAAAGGAAAAACAAAAGAAATGTAGAAAGCCGTAAAACTGCGAGGGGAGTTAATTCCCTCGCTGCTGTTCAAAATTAGATAGGAGAAAATGGAAAATTATGAATCGTATCTTGATTGTTGACGATGATATACATATTGGAAATATGTTAGAGGAGGTACTTTCAAAGGAGGGCTTTGCTGTCTCGCGAGCTTATTCAGGGACGGAAGCCCTTTTGCTGCTTACCACAGCAAGACCAGATTTAGTTTTGCTGGATTTGATGCTGCCCGGACTTTCCGGCGAGGAAATATTAAAAAAATTTCAGGGAATTTCCGTGATTGTGATAAGCGCGAAGGTGGATGTGGACAGCAAGGTGGAACTTTTGCTCTCCGGCGCAGCGGATTATATTACAAAGCCGTTCGAGATAAGGGAATTACTTGCAAGAATTCAGGTGGTTCTGCGCGGGGAAAAAATACCATCCGCAGAAATTTTTTCTTTTTCCGAACTGCACCTGAATACCGAAACAAAAAATGTATTTTTTAAGGAAAATGAAATTCATCTGACTCGGACAGAATATGCAATCTTAAAACTTCTGATGCAGAATCCCAAAAGAGTTATCACAAAATCCACCCTGCTTGAGCGCATTGCAGAAGACACCCCGGACTGTACGGAAAGTTCGATAAAGATTCATATTAGCAATCTGCGCAAAAAGTTGCGTGCAGTAAGCGGGAAGGATTATATCGAAGCAGTCTGGGGGATTGGATTTAAATTAAAAGAGGAATGATCAAAATCTTTATGTTTTCTTTACGATTTTCTTTCCCGTTTTCTTTCCCTTTTTACGATATCATACTATAGCAAACGACATATAGTTGTCGTCTGCTATAACCCTTTCGGGGGATGCGCACGGATTTGCATAGGAAATATAGCACTTTGCGGCGCAAATCCGGCGCAGGAAACGAATCAAAATGCAAGCATTTTGTTCGTTTCCTATAAATGTTCTATTCAATTGACCATCAGGGCAATAATTGAAAAAATTTATATTAAAAAGGAGAAGAATATGGACTATATTCTAAGCACCAATGCGTTAAGCAAGCAATATGGACATTTTAAAGTATTAAATGGACTAAATATGCATATCCCGGAGGGGGAAATCTATGGGTTGGTCGGAAAAAACGGCGCGGGCAAAACCACACTGATTCGCCTGATCTGCGGTTTGCAGCAGCCGACATCAGGCGGATATTGCCTGTACGGGTTCCAAAATAAGAGCGGGGAGATTATTAAGGCGCGCAGGCGTATGGGAGCTGTGGTGGAAACACCATCGCTCTACCTTGATATGTCAGCGAAGGACAATTTAAAAATGCAGTACCGCATCTTAGGATTGCCGTCTTTTGAAGGGATCGGGGAACTTTTGGAACTGGTTGGTCTTGCAGATACGGGCAGAAAAAAAGCCGGACATTTTTCCCTTGGGATGCGTCAGAGACTCGGCATTGCGGTGGCACTTGCCGGAAGTCCGGACTTTTTGGTACTTGATGAGCCAACTAACGGACTTGACCCGCAGGGAATTGTGGAGATCAGAGAATTGATTCTGCGTCTGAACCATGAGCGGAGAATTACTGTACTGATCTCAAGTCATATTTTAGATGAACTGGCAAAATTGGCAACTTACTATGGCTTTATTGATAATGGGCGAATGATTCGCGAGGTAAGTGCAGATGAACTGGAAGCCGCCTGCCGCAAATGCGTACATATCGCGGTGGAAGATACATCTGCTCTTGCCTGCGTTCTGGATGAATTTGGTGCGGAATATCAGATTCTTTCGAAAAAAGAGGCAAATATTTACGCGAAAATAAATATTTCTGAACTGATTATGGCACTTGATAAAAAGGACTGCAAAGTAGAATCCATACAGGAGCGCGACGAGAGCTTAGAAAGTTATTATATCAGTCTGATTAGCGGGGAAACACAAAAAGCGGGGGGAAAGGAAAGAGGGGAGGGAAGAAAATGAATTGTCTGCTTGATGCAAATATTAAAAGACTTTGGAAAAATAAATGCTTTTGGCTATGTATGGGAGTAATGTTTATCTATATTTTTCAGTATATGTGGAAATGTTGTCACTATGTTCTTGAGGATATGCTTATGGAAAAGCTAGAATTTGAATATTATTATTTTCAGTTCGCGCTGGCAATCGGGCTATTCAGTGCCGTTTTTGCCATGATTTTTTTAAGCCGGGAATACAGTGACGGAACTGTGCGCAACAAGATTATTGCCGGACACAAAAAGAGAAATATTTATCTTTCCCATCTTGCGACAATTTATCTTGCCTCCCTGTTGATGCTGCTTGTTGGAATAGTCACCGCGCTAATTGGTCTTCCAACTTTTGGAATATGGAAGATGGGTGTAGGAAAATGTCTGCTTTGGCTGCTGATTACGGCAATGTTCACCCTGGCTTTTTGCGCGATCTATGTATTGATCAACATATTGATACCAAACCTGAGGATTAGTGCTGTATTTTCCGTGCTGCTATTTTTTATCTTGTTTTTGGCTGCCATCAAAATTTTTGATAATCTTCACGCGCCGGCTGTAGTATTTCAGGAAGTTTCATTTGATATGGAGGAGGTTAATTTTCGCGATCCAATGCCAAATCCGCGCTATGTGGAGGGGATGAAGCGCGAAATACTGGATTTTATTATGGATCTCCTGCCAACAGGACAGGCGTACCGCGTAGCCTATTTAGATGTAGTTCACCCGGTTCGAATGATCCTTTGCTCTTTAGGATTAACGGTCTTTATAACTGTCTTTGGAATTTTTCAATTTGAAAGAAAGGATTTAAAGTAAAAATGAAAAGATTATTTCATGCAAACCTTGTAAGACTTCTAAGAGATAAAGTTTTCTGGCTTAGCAACGGAATTCTTCTTATCTATACCGTCGTTTATATGTTAAATGCTTGCAGGCAGGAGAGAAGCGGTCTGGTAGGTACACATTTTTTGGAAGATTATTATTTTCAATTTACAATATTTATTGGTTTATTTACTGCCGTATTTACCACGCTCTATTTAAGTACGGAATACAGCGATGGCATAATGCGTAACAAGATTATCGGAGGACATACAAGAAGAAATATTTATCTTTCTAATTTAACCCTAAGTTTTCTCGCGTCGATTTTTATGACCTTTATGGGACTTTTTGGCGGTCTGGTTGGAATACCCACTTTTGGAGTGTGGAAGATAAACGGCTTTTCTATGTTTTGCCGCATATTGATCCTTATCCTGTTTCTTCTTGCATTCTGCGCGATCTTTACCTTTATCAGTATGCTTTTGCCAAATAAATCCGTCAGTGCGGTTATCACGATCCTAACCTTTTTTGGATTGCTTTTAATGGCAAGTATGATGATGAATAAATTAGACCAGCCGGCAATGATTAGTGATACAATACTTACAGTGGATGGTATTCAGTTTAGCGATCCAATGCCGAATCCCAAATATGTGGAAGGAAAAATAAGGGATATTCTTGATTTTGCCATTGATCTTCTCCCCTCTGGTCAGGGGGCACGCTTCTCGATAAACGAGGTGAATTACCCTGTTCGAATGATGCTTTCCTCAGCATTTATCTCCGTTTTTGTAACTGCTTTGGGAATGTTTTTCTTTGAGAAAAAAGATTTAAAGTAAAATTTCAGGTAAACGTTGAGAGAGGGGAAAAAAGATGTTTGTTCCGGTGTTCTTTTTGTATTTTCTATGCGGGATATTGCTTACCGCACTGATCTTTGTCAGTGTAAAATTATATTTGATCAGGAAAAGCATGGAGGAGATCTGCGAGGAATTGAAGGAACATCTCAGTATGGACACAAATACCTTACTTACGATTTCTTCCCGCGATAAGTGGGTGTGCGCGATAGCGGAGAAACTTAATCAACAGATTCGTGTACTTCGAGAAGAAAGATTAAGATATCAACAGGGGGATCGCGAGTTAAAGGAAGCGGTTACCAATATTTCCCATGACCTGCGCACCCCACTTACCGCAATCTGCGGATATCTACACTTGCTTTCCTTTGAGGAAAGAATAGAAATGATAAAACATTATTTTAAACTGATCGAAAACCGGGTTGGCGCAATGATGGGGCTTACGGAGGAATTATTTCAATATTCAGTGATTCTTACCAAGCCGGAGGAATTAAGTATCGTGCCTGTAGATATGGGAAATGTGCTTGAGGAAAGTTTGGCAGCATTTTATGCTGCATTTACGACAAGAGGAATTGTGCCAGAAATTGAAATGCCAAAAGTAAGAGTAATACGGGAAGTAAATAAAAACGCACTTGCAAGAATTTTTGAAAACCTGATTGGAAACGCATTAAAATACAGTGATGGCGATTTTAATGTGGTGCTGTATGAGGATGGGAGGATTTGTTTTTCCAATATGGCGGGCGAGCTTAATGAGATACTGGTCGGAAGGATTTTTGATCGGTTTTTTACCGTTGAAACAGCAAGAAAATCCAGCGGATTGGGGCTTTCGATCGCAAAGAATTTTACAGTGCGTATGGGGGGAAAGATCTGGGCGGAATATTTAGAGGGGAAGCTTATTGTAACAGTGATGTTTTAGGAAGGGTGGGGGAAAGATAAGAAAAAGGACTTTCTTTTTGGAGTATGATATGGTATAGTAGAAGCAGAGATTATATCTGCGCTAGTCTGTATTCAGCCAGAGGGTGCAGTTTAAAAACAACCATAGAATTATAATCTTTATCGAAATACGCTGACGAGGAAACATTTGCAGGGACTTTAAAAAATATATCGTCCAAGTAATAAAATTAGCGGATAAAAAGGCGGTTGTAGGCTAAAAAAGGCAATCGCCTTATATTTTAAAATAAATGAGCAGATGTTTTTATATTAAAAAGGGGAATATACACCGGAAGATTCGGGGAAAAAATAATGAATCGTAGCAATGTATGGTTCACCCCTAAAATCCTTGTAAATACAGGCTTTTGAGAAAAATTGACCATGAATTGACGGCGAATTCATGTAATTTAAAATAATAGAGAAGAGGATTAAGAACAATCTCCTTGACCAGAAAACCGCCAAAAAAAGAGCGATCTACAATTTAGAATAGGTCGTTCTTACTAGATTTTTCGATAAATTTTGACACCAATTTTGACGGCGAATAACAAAAAAGATACAGATTTTAAGAAAAATTTAGATATAATATATGCTATTTTATATAGATTTATATTTACAAATTTTGCAGGATAAAAAACAGATTCTAAATTTATTGACAAAATGATGATTCTATGATACAATTTCAACGGTTGATAGTACAGACTGTCATGATTTTTACAATATTTGTCAGTCATACATTGCTACGATTCATTACCTTTTATATCTAAATTAGCAATACAAGATATAACTAGAAAAGAAAAATCCACAGAGAACCCAATATTTGCAGAGACTTTATTTTGAGTCGAAAAAGTTATAAAACAAAAAGAACCTCCGGAAAAAATTAGAAAAAGTACAAAAAAAGAAAGTAAAAAACATACTAGACACAACAAAGGACCAAAAAGTATTCGGAAGGGAGAAAAGCCAATTGGGAAAAAATATCTTGTTCAAACATAACCTAAACGCTTATGCGGCGGCAATTTCCATGATGAAACAGACGGGAAAGGCGGCAGTAGTTCATCCGACCGGAACGGGAAAATCTTTTATTGCGTTTCAGCTTTGTATGGATAATAAGGAAAAGAAGATATGCTGGCTTTCCCCATCAGAATATATTTTTGAAACACAGAAAGAAAAATGGCTTTTGGCAGGAGGTCAGGAATTAGACAATATACAATTTATTACTTATGCAAGACTGATGCGAATGAAGGGGGAAAAACTGGCGGATATTAAGCCGGATTATATTATATTAGATGAATTTCACCGCTGTGGAGCTGCCCAGTGGGGCGACGGTGCCAATCGCCTGCGGGAAATGTATCCGGAGGCACTCGTACTCGGACTTTCTGCGACAAGCATACGCTATCTGGATAATCAGAGGGATATGGCATGGGAACTTTTTGACGGAAATATTGCCTCGGAGCTGACTCTTGGAGCCGCTGTGGTACGGGGAATTCTCCCCGCACCAAACTATGTGCTTTCCGTATATTCCTATCAAAGACAACTGCAAAAGTATGAGAGGGGAATACAGCGGATAAAAAATAAAAGAATGCGCGATAAAGCGGAAAAAGAACTCCAGGCACTCAGACGGGCACTTGAGAAAGCGGATGGGCTGGAAGAAATTTTTGCAAGACATATGTCGTCCGGTTCGGGAAAATATATTGTTTTCTGTGCCAATTATGATCATTTAAATGAAATGCGGGCACTTGCCCCAGAATGGTTTGCGAAGGTGGATAGAGAATCCCATATTTACACTGCATATTCCGACGATCCTGCAACCGCAGAGGAATTTCAGCATTTCAAAGCTGATCAGAGCGAACATTTAAAACTTTTGTACTGCATTGATATGTTAAATGAAGGAATTCATATCGATGATGTGGATGGAGTGATTTTGCTGCGTCCAACTGTTTCTCCGACCATTTATAAGCAGCAGATTGGGCGGGCACTTGCAGCAGGAACAAAGAAAACACCGATAATCTTTGACATCGTAATGAATATTGAAAATCTTTGCAGTATCGGTGCGATGGAGGAAGAATTATATAGTGCGGTCTTTGCCCTTCGCGCTAACGGCAGAGGGGACGAGATTGTTCATGAGCATTTTCAAATGAGCGATGAGGTGAAGGATTGCAGAAAGCTATTTATGCAGTTAAACGAAACGCTTGGAGCATCCTGGGAAGCAATGTATGCAATGGCACGGGAGTATTTCGGGAAATATGGAAATCTTAATGTACCCTCACACTATACCACACCGGAGGGGTATTCCCTTGGAGCCTGGATTACGACACAAAGAAAAGTCTTTTTGGGAAAAACTGCGGGTATTTTAAGTGAAACACAGATAAAACAACTTGATGAGATTGGAATGCAATGGCAGGGAATACAGGATATTGCTTGGGAGAGAAACTTTTTGCTGGCAGAAAACTATTTTATGGAGCATGGCGATCTAAAAGTTCCTGCGGATTATGTGACTAAGGATGGCTGTAAGCTTGGCCGCTGGGTGCGAAGACAGAGGGAAAAATACCAGAATTATTTGGAGAAGATGCAACAGGAGGAATTAAAAATAGATGGAAAGATTATGGAAAAACGGATAAAGCGGGAAGAGGGAGAGAAACTTGCGAAAGAAGCTGGACGAAGGAAAAAAAAGAGCGATACTGAACGGATTATGCGTTTGACTAAAATTGGGATGATCTGGGAGATCCCGGATTCTTGGGAATATCGCTTTGAATTGGCAAAACATTATTATAACAAACACGGAAACTTAAAAATGCCAGGAGATTATGTGGTTGAAGGAGTCTGGCTGGAACGCTGGATAAGGGAACAGAAGGCAAAATTGGAAGAAGAAAATAAAGATGGGCAACAGGAGAAGGAAACGAGTAGACAAGCTTCGCGAAGATTATTGACTAAGGAGCAGAAGCAAAAACTTCTCTCGATCGGAATAAAACCGGGTGAATCCCAGGCGGAGTTATCTTGGTGGCAGCAATATGGCGAGGCAGAAGAATTTTATCAAAGATACGGAAATCTTGCCGTGCCGAAACGCTATATATCAGGCAATGGAAAAAGCCTTAAAATTTGGCTTTCTCATCAGCGCGCAAACCGAAGAGAGGGGAAACTTGCCAGCTGGCAAGTTAGGATGCTTGATGGGATTGGTATGGTATGGGAATCCCCAGATACATGGGAGATTGGATTTGCCCATGCAGAAGATTATTTTTTGCAAACCGGAAATCTCACAGTACCAAATGCCTATATCTGTGAGGACGGCTATCGGCTGGGGAAATGGATTTCCAATCAGCGATATGCATATGGCGGGATTGGAAAAAGGACATTGAGTCAGCTGCAGATACAAAGGTTAGAGGCGATCGGAATGCGGTGGAGTGTGAAACAGGGAAGACAAGCAGGAAAAACGGGAGAGAAAAGATAACTTCTCTAAATGGAACAAAAAGTGATGAAATAACAAAGATAGAAAATAGGAAAGTAAAAATGATACGAATAAAGAATTGTCGCGTTGTCGCATTCCAATTACGTATCAGCTATAGCGGAGAGTGTATAAGAAAGACTGGAGAAAGAGAGAGGAAAAGCCATTTTTTGATACACTTTGCAAGATAATCTATGAAGTATGTATTGAATATAAAAATACATATTTGATGGGATGGCGAAGCCTGTCCTTTTTTAGTAAAAAAATAAATGTTAGGGGGCTAAAGTATTTGTATCAATATTTTGGAAAAAGATTGATAGATCTTGTGCTTTCGGGAATTGGAATTGTAATATTTGCTATTCCAATGCTAATTATTGCATTACTGATTAAAATATCTGATCCAGGACCTGCTCTATTTCAACAGAGACGAGTTGGATTACATAAAAAATATTTTATGCTGTTCAAATTTCGTTCTATGAAAATGGTAACACCACATGATGTTCCGACTCATCAACTGAAAAATCCAGAGCAGTATTTGTTAAAAATTGGTGTGTTCCTACGTAAATATAGCCTGGATGAACTGCCTCAACTTTTTAATATTTTTCGCGGTGAAATGAGTTTTATTGGACCACGACCGGCACTCTGGAATCAATATGACTTGATTGAAGCACGCGAAAAATATGGTGCGAATGATATAAAGCCTGGACTAAGTGGCTGGGCGCAAATTAACGGTCGAGATGAATTAGAAATCTTGGTGAAAGCAAAATTAGATGGAGAATATGTTCGCCGGATGAATTTTTATTTTGATTGTCAGTGTTTTTTTGGAACAATTGGAAAGGTGTTAAAACATGATGGTGTGGTGGAGGGAGGAACGGGACAGATAAGGCAAAGATGTCGAAATGCACAAAATAAAGGGAAAGGTAAGAAAAATACAGTAAATAAAAGTGTAGAAATCAAGAAAAAGGCGAAGAAAAAACAGTGAAAGGACAGGAAAGCAGAAACGATATGCTCAAAAGGTAGTAAAGGATGGTTTATAATGAAGCGAATATTAGTTACAGGAAAAAACAGTTATATAGGTAAGGCGTTTTATGATTACATATCCCAATTTAAAGAATATACAGTTGATTCCATAAGTGTAAGGGATAACGGATGGAAGAAAGAAGATTTTTCAAGCTATAATGTAGTTTTTCATGTAGCAGGAATTGTACATTTAAATATGAAGAAAGTATCGGATGAACAAAAAAAACTTTATTACAAAGTAAACACTGATCTAACAATTTTCTTAGCACAAAAAGCGAAAAAAGAAGGGGTAAAACAATTTATTTTTATGAGTTCAGCAAGTGTATATGGGGATGGCGCACCTATTGGAAAAGAAAGAGTAATCACCAAAGAAACACAGATTAGCCCAACGAATTTTTACGGCGATAGTAAAGCAAAGGCAGAAAATGGATTGAGAAAATTGGAAGATAATGATTTTAAAGTAGTGATTTTGCGTCCTCCAATGATTTATGGAAAGGGATGTAAAGGGAATTATTTGATGCTGGCGAAACTCGCAAAAAAGATGCCCGTATTTCCTAAAATTAAAAATAGTCGTTCAATGTGTTATATCGGCAATTTGGTTGAGTTTGTAAAATTGATGATTGAAAATGAAGAGAGAGGAATATTTTGGCCATGTAATAATGAAATATCAAATACTAGCGAACTTGTGAAAATGATTGCGTCAGTATATGGAAAGAAAACTTTGCTTATCCCTGGATGCAGCTTGGTGTTAAAACTGTTAAGTTGTGTAAGCAGTAGCGTAAATAAAGCTTTTGGAAATTTTTGTTATGCTCCAGAATTAAGTGCTTATAAAACGAATTACAGAAAATATGGACTGGAGGAAAGCATTCGGATAACAGAAAAATAATGTTTAATAAAAATAAAGTTTATTTTTAAATATAAATTACTGAGGAATTTTATTATAAGTTTATTATGGTAAGTGGAGTAAAGGATAATGGAAAACAGAGAAAAAAATATATTGGATGAACCGCTTGTAAGTATTATTACTCCAATATATAATTGTGATAAATATATTGAAGAAACAATTCGATCAGTTTTATGTCAAACATATCAGAATTGGGAAATGATTATGGTTGATGATATTTCAACTGATAAGACATTGGAAATTGCTTATTCTTATGCAGAAAAAGATCCCCGTATAAAAGTTTTGAAATTGCCGGAAAAAGGAGGAGCATCTATCGCAAGGAATGTTGCAATCAATAAGGCAAGGGGGAAATATATTGCTTTTTTGGATGGAGATGATTTGTGGCTTCCAGAAAAATTAAAAAAGCAAATTGGGTTTATGATGAAATATGGATATGCATTTTCTTATACAAATTATTATGTGGCAAAAACCAAATTTGTTTATGCTATAGACGATGAAACAAAATTGATATCCAAAGTATGTCCTGATAAAGTTATCTATAAGGATTTATTAAAGAAAAATTATATCGGATGTCTTACTGTTATCTTTGATGCTGAAAAAACGGGGAAAATCAATATATCTAAGTTGGACAAAAGAAATGATTATGCTTTGTGGTTAAAAATTCTCCGAAAAGGATTTAGCGGTTTTTTGTTTGGCGAACCATTGGCAATTTACAGAAGTCATATAGGTTTATCTAATGGTAATAGAATTAAATTAATAAAATATCATTACCAAATGTTTTTTAAGGTATTGGAATATCGAAAAGTAACAGCATTGTTTTTAACAATAAGAAACTTGTTCTATTTTTTTAAATAAATTAAAATAGATAGAGAGATTTAAACATACTCCAAATTTAAAAAAAGAAAATTTCAAAAGTTCAGCAAATATAAAAATTAATAGATAACAATGATATGGGGAAAAATAATGAAAAAAGTAATACTTATAGATTCATCAGGAATAATCTATGGAGCTGAATTAGCTAGGGCTTTGTCTAGGTATGTAGATTTATATTATGTAACACGAAATAACCATTTATCAATTGAACTTACTAATATAAAAAGATATTACTGGTTTTCTTCAGAAACTAGTATAGGAAAATGGAAAAAAATTATTAAGGGATGTCATTATATAGGTGCTTATTTAAAGGTAATTAGGCTCATAAAAAGGGAAAAAATAGATATTGTTCATATTCAATGGCTATCTGTTCCTAAAATTGACAATATTATATTATGGTTGATAAGGAGAACAGGATCTAAACTGATTTTTACTGCTCATAATATTTTACCACATAGAAATGGAAAGAAATATATATCATACTATAGAAAGCATTATTCATATTTTGATAGAATAATTGTTCACGGGGAAGAGATAAAAAAAGAATTTATAAAGATTTTTCCAGAGTATTCTGGGAAATTAAGGATTGAAAGACATGGAACTTTTTTATCTTTGGATAATAAAATTTCAAAGGAAGACCTTGATGAGAAACTGATGCATAAACTAAGAAATTCTCAAAAAACAGCAATATTTTTTGGAAATATGTTTTTTAATAAAGGTATAGATGCACTGTTAGGGTATTGGATGAATCACTATCTTGATAAAAATTTGTTTTTAATTGTAGTAGGAAAAAAAGATCCCGATTTTAATGAACTGAATAAGCTGGAAGATAGAATAATGAGCTGTAGTAATATCTTCTATAAGCCAAAAATAATAGAAGAAGTTGAATTAAACACATATATATATATGGCAGATATAGTAGTAATGCCTTATCGTTCTGCCAGTATGAGCGGTGTTATTTTTAAAGCAGCTGCTATGAATAAAACTGTTTTGACAACTGATACTGGATCGATAAAGGAATATATTTTACCAGAGTTTAGTTATTTAGCCTCGGGGTTGGATGATTTTTTTCGCCTTTTTGATATTCTGATGTTAGCTGATAATAGAGATTTATTAAAAAAGCAAGGATTGCAACTCAGTTCTTTTATCAAAAGAAAATACGATTGGAATAACATAGCAGAAGATACAATAGACAGAGTTTATAATCAGTAAACAAGAAGGGAGTTAAGAAAATGGACGTGCTATTTTTTAACCTT
>CAJTLX010000006.1 GCA_910577165.1 uncultured Lachnospiraceae bacterium | reverse complement strand
CATCCCTCGGAGAGAACATATCCAAAGGATATGGTATAATGTCGTCAGACATTATATGATGTGAGGTGATCGCTTGAATAAAACATTGAAAATTATACGGACAGTCAATGCCTATATGCGCTGGTCCGTTTACTTATTTTTTTTGATGATTGTCATGGATGTATGCATTTATGCGGCAGATCGGAAAGCGGTTTATATTCCCCTGATATTTACTGCGCTTTATCTGGTGATTCTTATTTTGATTTTTGTTCATAAGAATCGCAAGATCATGCGGCAGCTGACGGACTTTGGATTTCAGTTTAATCAGGTGCAGCGCAAAATGCTGCTTGACTTGCAGGTTTCGTATGCGATGCTTGACCGGGACGGCTTTATTCTCTGGGCAAATGATAAATTTCGGGAGATTTCGGGGATGGGATTCCGAAACCACTGTCAGATTGAAGAGTTTTTTCCGCAGGTGACGGTGCAGATCTTAAAGGAGTGTGGCGATGTCCGGGAAATGACCATAGATGATGGGGAAAAGCGTCGGCGTTATGAGCTTGTGCTGCAAAATGTCGCGGTGGAGGAGCAGGAGGAGGGCGGCGAGGAAGGTAAGGGGGAGATTATTTCTCTGCTCGTATATGACGAGACGGAGAAGAACCGTCTGCGCGTTCAGAATGAGGAGCGTTGTCTGGCTCTCGGCATGATTTATATTGACAATTACGAGGAGGCACTTGAAGGGATTAACGAGGTGAACGCCTCGCTTCTTCCGGCGTTGGTGGAGCGCAAGATCAACCAGTATATGCGCAATTATGATGCAGTGGTCAAGAAGACAGAGAAGGATAAATTTTTAATTTTGTTTCAGAAAAAATATTTTGATGCGATGAAAAAAGATAAGTTCAGTATTGTGGAGGAAGTGCGTTCGTTAAATATTGGCAATAAGGTAAATATTACGATCAGTATCGGAATTGGGATGTGTGAGAATGATGGCGCGTCGGAAAAATCGTATTCTTTTTTGTCGGCGTTTGAGGGTTCCAAAAAGGCAATCAATCTCGCGCTGGATCGCGGTGGCGACCAGGTGGTAGTGTACGGGGAGACAAAGGATCGCGGCGGTTTTACTTTCTACGGCGGCAGTATTGAATCCGCGGAGAAAAACAGCCGTGTGCGTGTGCGCGTAAAGACCGAGGCGATTGAGGAACTGATTCCTAAGGCGGAGAATGTTCTGATTATGGGGCATTGCTACGGTGATGCCGACTCGTTTGGCGCGTCGGTAGGAATGTATCGATTAGTTAAGTTCTTTACTGATAAAGTAAATATTGTGCTAGATAGAGAAATGCGCACGGTGGCGATGATTCTTTCAAGGTACAAGGCGAGCAAGAGTTATGAGGAGGGAATGTTTATCAATAATGCCGAGGCGGAAAGGCGCGTTGGCGCGGGTACACTTTTGATTGTTGTTGATGTGAACAATGAAAAGCGCACAGAATGCCCGGCTTTAGTTGGAAAGGCGGGATATGTCGCTGTGATTGATCATCACCGGGAAACACAGCCGATCCAGTCCGATGTGACCTATTCGGAATCCTATGCATCTTCGACCTGTGAGTTGGTGACAGAGATGATACAGCATGTCGAGGAAGTGGGAAAGAGGGAGGAAGGCGGAAAAGTGCTGCGCATCAGTGGGGACGATGCAGATGTGATCTATGCGGGAATTCTGCTTGACACGAATAGTTTTATTACAAAGACCGGTGTGCGCACCTTTGGTGCGGCGACCTACCTAAAGCGTAAGGGAGCGGATATGACGCGCGTGCGCAGATGCTTCCGTGAGGATAAATATAGTATTTACGGGAGAGGGCGTGTGATTAACCAGGCGGAAACCTATATGGAAATCTATAGTTTTGCAGTTAATGATCTGGTGGCTTCAGAGGAGGAATCAAAGGAGATTGGTTCACAGATTGCCAATGAGCTGCTTGATGTGGAGGGGGTGGAGGCCTCGTTTGTGTTTACACAGTGCAATGGGTTTATCAATGTCAGTGCGCGCGCAATTGAAAATGTGAATGTCGAGATTATTATGAACCGTTGCGGTGGGGGTGGACATTTTAATATGGCGGGTGGACAGATGAGGGACTGCACTATGGAGGAGGCGATAAAGCGCGTGAAGGGCGCGATCGCGGAACTTTCGCAGAGCAATAAAGAGCAGCCACAGAGCTGAGAAAGAGAGGAGAATTATCATGGATGTAATTTTGTTGGAGGATGTAAAATCACTGGGGAAAAAGGGCGATCTGGTAAAGGTCAGTGACGGCTACGCAAGAAATTTTATCCTGCCAAAGAAACTTGGGCTTGAGGCCACACCGAAGAACTTGAATGATTTGAAATTGCAGAAGGCGGCACAGGAGAAGCGCGAGAAAGAAATTTTGGATGAGGCACGCACACTTGCCGGGACGATTGCACAGAAGAATATTACGCTTAAATTAAAAACCGGTGAGGGGGGACGGACATTTGGTTCCATCTCGACAAAAGAGATTGCGCAGGCATTAAAAGATCAGCTTGGATTGGAGATCGACAAAAAGAAACTGGTGCTTGCGGAGCCGCTGCGCAATATCGGGACATACACGGTGCCGATTAAACTCCATGCAAAGGTGACAGCGGAGTTAAAGGTGCGGGTTGATCAGATGTAAGAGGGATGGGGATAATTATTGGGAAGGCAGGTA
Organism: uncultured Lachnospiraceae bacterium; assembly: GCA_910577165.1. GTDB lineage: Bacteria > Bacillota > Clostridia > Lachnospirales > Lachnospiraceae > RGIG4057. Next base: position 89,807 of record CAJTLX010000006.1, on the reverse strand, counting down.
GAAAGAAACGATGGATGAAGCGTTGATCAAGAAGGTAATGCCGCACAGCGAGGAGGCGGAACAATCAGTGGTAGGTTCCATGATTATGGACAGCGATGCGATTGTGACTGCGATGGAGATCCTCAAGCCAGAAGATTTTTATGGGAGGCAGTATGGCATTTTGTTTGAGGCGATCACCGAGCTTTTTTCCGAGGCAAAACCTGCGGATCTGGTAACGCTGCGCGATAAGTTAAAGGAAAAGGATGTCCCGCCGGAGCTTTATGGCATTGAATTTTTGGGGAATCTTATCCGGGTGGTGCCCACTTCAGCGAATGTGCGTTACTATGCGCAGATTGTAAAGGATAAGGCTGTGCTGCGCAGTCTGATTAAGGCGACGGAGTCCATCAGCAATCAGTGCTATCTGGACAAGGAAAAGCTTGAGGATATCCTTGCGGGCGCGGAAAAAAGTATTTTTGATATTGTGCAGCGGCGCAGTTCATCAGAATTTGTAAGCATCCGTGATATTGTACTTCAGTCGCTTGACAATATTGAGGCGGCTTCGCGAAATAAGGGGGCGGTGACCGGGATCGCGACAGGGTTTTACGACCTTGATTACAAGACGGCGGGGCTGCAGTCCTCCGATTTAATCCTGCTTGCGGCGCGCCCGTCCATGGGAAAAACGGCATTTGTCTTAAATATTGCGGAGCATACTGCGATAAAAAATAATATTACCACTGCGATCTTTAGTCTTGAGATGTCGAGAACACAGCTGGTCAATCGTATGTTTTCCATGAATTCCCGTGTGGATGCACAGATGCTGCGCACGGGAAATCTGGAAGATGCGGATTGGGCGAACCTGATGGAAAGTGCGCGTGTTATCGGTGAGTCCGGTCTGATTATCGACGATACACCGGGGATCTCGATCACGGAGCTGCGCTCAAAATGCAGAAAATTTAAACTGGAACATAATCTCGGACTTGTGATTATTGATTATCTGCAATTAATGTCGGGTTCCGGGCGATCGGAGTCAAGGCAGCAGGAGATCTCAGAGATTTCGAGATCGCTAAAGGCGTTGGCCAGGGAGATCAGCTGCCCAGTGGTGGCACTTTCACAGCTTAGCCGCGCGGTGGAAAAGCGTGACGATAAACGCCCGATGCTCTCCGACTTGCGCGAGTCCGGTGCGATCGAGCAGGACGCAGATGTGGTAATGTTTATTTATCGCGATGAGTATTATAATAAGGAATCGCAGGAGGCGGGGATCACGGAGATTATTGTGGCGAAGCAAAGAAATGGTCCGACGGGGACGGTGAAACTTGGATGGCAGGCAGAGTACACAAAGTTTGTGAATCTGGAGAGAGTATAATGTAAAAGCGAATAATTATAAAAACAGAATAGTTTTGCTGATAGGGTTGTTTTGTTTGCAGATTGGAGGGAAAAAATGGAATATATTTATGAAATGCCAGCGGAGATGCTTACAGATACGCCATATCGCGGCGAAGTAAGACGTTTTGAATATGATACAAGAACATATGATGAGGGGGAAGACCATCCTCTGCACAAGGGGGCGTGGGTGTATTTGCCTTATGGTTACGATGCATCGAAACAGTATAATACTCTTTATTTATTGCACGGTGCGAGTGTAAATGAGGACTGGTGGTTTAAGATGTTTCCGGACACGGTGAAGATTCTTGATAATATGATGGAGAAAAAAATATGTGAACCGTGTATTATCGTTACGCCGACTTATTACCGGGGTGAAGGAAGGGATCGGGAGGCGGAATATATGGCAGAGCATTTCCATTATGAGTTGCGCCGCGATCTGATTCCTGCTGTGGAATCGGCGTTCTCGACTTATGCAGGGGGGGATGTCTCGGAGGAAAATTTGGTGAGGACTCGTGCGCATCGCGCATTTGCAGGACTTTCTCTTGGCTCCATGACCACATACCGGGCGGCGATGTATCATAATTTTGATCTGTTTTCTTGGTATGGAACATTTTCTGGCTGCTGTGGACCAAAGGGCGATCGCGATGTGGAGGTGGGACGTATTCTGAAAGCGTTTGCACAGGCAAAAGAGCAAGGGTTGGCACTGGATTATCTGTTTTGCTGTAACGGGGATAAGGATGTTGCCTATGCGGAACATAAGGATGTGATGGAGCGGGTGGAGAAGATTTGTCCGCAGCTGGTGCGCGGGAAGAATTATGATTTCTTTACGATACCGGGTGCAGTACATGATATGAAGGCATGGCAGTTACATTTGTACCATGCGTTGCAAATTTTCTTTGTATAAAGAGAAGGAAAATCGCTTATATTTGTAAGCGGTTTTCTTTTTTTGCGCAGTGATATAAATGTATGTCAAAAAACACCTCCTGCTCGATTCTCGAATTGTGACATACTGGTTAGAACAAAGTCGATGAAATCTTAAAAAAGTTGGAATAGTTTAGTTGAAAAAATGGACAGGTATGTTAAAATGTTAATAAATGGAAAAAAATACATATCATAAATACGAAACAGGAGGTTATTGATGAAAGAAGTGCGCTATATGATTTCGGACGCAGCTAAAAAGATCAATGTAGAACCACATGTACTTCGCTATTGGGAAGAGGAATTGGAGGTTGGGATTCCGCGCAATGAGATGGGACATCGCTATTACCGCGAGGAAGATATCCAGATGATGCAGGGAGTAAAATATTTAAAAGAGAGAGGGTTTCAGTTAAAATCGATTAAGATTTTACTTCCGGATGCGGAGAGAGTAATGCAGCTTCCGCACCGAAGGCTTTTAGAACTGCGCGATCGACTGGAATTGGCGATGAGCAGAGAGGAACTGCGCTTGCAGCGTGAACAGGAACTTCTTAATTGTGTGGTAAAGGAGGAGGGGGAGAGGGAGAGTTCCCAGACATCAGAGGGGGTAAAGGAAGTCGAGACATTGGATGTAGAAGAGTTGCAGGAGGGTGATATGGCAAAAAAAAGAAAGATGAATCAGAAGCGCGATGGGAGTGATAATAAAAGGGAAGTGGGAGGCAAAGCGAGAAAGGCGGAAGGGAAAGTGATGGAAAATGGAATGGATGTGCAGGAGGTGCGCCCAGGAATGCCACCTGCGGGACAGGCAGCCAGACTAGTGGAGATATGGCAGAACGGACAGCCAGAAAAAACGGATTCCGATCCGGAGAAGGAATGTCAATCCATGCTCTATGAGTCGGTGGAGGAAGAGCAGGAAACAGAAGTATTAAGCAAGCAGAGCGAGAATGCGGCAGTTGCTTCAGACAATGCTGTGCGGATGCAGCAGTTTCGGGGGATTATGAATGAGATTGTCACCGATGCGATGCGGGAGAATAATCGAGAGTTAACGGGAAGTATTACCGCCTCGGTTTCAAAGGAAATGGAATATCATATGCGAAAACGGGAAATGATGTTGGAGGAACATTTCAAGCAGCTTGACCGGACACTTAGGGAATATCAGTTGGGGCAAAAACAGGCGGCCGTTGCAAGAGAATGTGGTCGCAGAGAGAGCAGATTTTTTAAGAAGAATGGAAAAGTGCGGATATAAAAAGACTGCTGCAAAATATCGACAAAACAGATATTTTGCAGCAGTCTTTGTAATGTAATGTCTGGATTACTCCTCCTCGATGGAACCAGTTGGGCAGGCACCTACACAAGCACCGCACTCAAGACATACGTCCTGATCGATCTCGTAGTGGGTCTCGCCCTCCTTGATCGCACCAGCAGGGCACTGGCCCGCACATGAGCCGCAGTTTACGCAGCCATCATTGATTTTGTATGCCATTTTTATCTACCTCCTTTTTCATTTTCTTCATTTTACTCCAAAACGCACAATATTACAAGAAAAAAATAAAAAGTTTTTGTTGTGAAGCGAAAAATTTGGATGAAATTTATAAATGCGGTATATCTTGACGAAATTCGCAGGATAATCTATACTGTATTCGTAAAACAAAAAGAATGGAGGCATATCTTATGAAGGTAACAAAGGACATGACCATTGCCCAGATTATCCAGATCGATCAGAATATCATCCCAATTCTTATGGATGCGGGAATGCACTGCATCGGCTGTCCGTCCGCGCAGGGCGAGAGCCTTGTGGAGGCGGCATTTGTACACGGTATTGATGTGGACGGACTGGTGGAGGAGATCAACCAGTTCCTGGCAGCGGAATAAACTTTTTTCCTCTACTTGTCGCTCCGCATACTGCGTTAGCAGTAAATTTCCATATGCGGTCTGAGATCGAGTAGGAGGTGGTTTTCCTCCTGCTTGCTGCGCCGCCGATGCACCACTTTAGTGGTATATCGGCGGCGCATAAAGGAAGAAGGCGGGAACTGCTCTTTGTCGCGGCAGTCCCGCCCTTTTTTAATTTAATTTTTCAAGTACCTGAACAGCTTTGTCGCGGATGATGCATTCCATATGCTCATCAAAATATGAGGCGGTCGCCGCACCAAAACGCTCTTGTGTGCCGTACTCGCAAGCAATATTGCAGACTTTGTTAAAATCGGTCGGATTATGTTCCGACATATGAAGTACAAGGTGATATGAATCGTTCGATGTATTTTTGTAGAGGGAATTCTCTCCGTGATAGAACGGGGCGATCACACTCGACAGTGCTGTCACTTCACCTAGTGAGGCAAAGCGGAAGGAATAGATAAGTTTTTTTGCCGATGTATCATCGTTTTCATCGTCCTGATTTTCTGCGGAGGAATTTTCTTTTTTCTTTCTGGAAAATTCCGGAAGTTTCGGCGCGTCATTTGCGGCGGCTTTGCGCATCAGCAGATCGTTGAGCTGTTCAAAACACTGTAAAATCTGATCCGCTGTGGTGCGTTCCTCCGAGGACATAAAATCGTCCGTCCCCTCATCGTCTTCATCGTCTTCATCCAACGTAAAATTTGAGAAGCGCGTGTCAAGTTCATCCGGATCTTCCACCTTGGTGATCACGAGGACAAGGCAGTCCGGTGAAACGGGAATCGCCTCAATCATAACAGGAAAATTGTCCGTGTCAAATCCAAATTCCGTGGATGCCTGCTGTATCATATCGTGGAACAACGCCTTTGCCTTTTCGCTTCCATAGGCAAGTTCGCTGATGCGAAGGTGCCGGTCGGCAAGGTCGTTTTTATTTAAAGTGCAGCGTATCTGGGTTTCGCTGATCTTTTCGATCTTCATATAATAACACCTCCCTGTAGGGTTTCTGCCTGCTAAAATATATGCTTTCACGAGAATGTATTTGCATTGCTGCCATACAATAGTATCTTATTTGTTTCTTTCTCTCAAAGTATAATAGAAAAGTTCTTATAAGTCAATAAAATATTTGTGAATTTTATTGAAGTAAAAGACTGGAAAAACGGGAATTAAGTAAGAATATGTATAGTAAACTTTCATAAAATTCGATCTTAAAGTTCTACGGCGGGAAAAAAGGGTTCTTCTTGCATCTTTTTTGGGAATCATTTATAATCAAGAGGTCAGCAGAAAGGAGTGATGTAAGATTGGACTAATAAATATCAGCTTGTGCGAACCTTAAAAAAGCGCGGCACGACGCAGGTTTCTCTGGCAGAGCATATCCGGTTAAACCGGCTCTGTGTGATAAAGACGATACGGGGAAATTTTGGGGAAGGTGAGGCTGTGTTAAGGGAGGCGGAATCGCTCAGACAGCTTGTGCATCCTGCAATTCCAAAGATCTATGATATCGAGGAAGAAAAGGATGGTTTTAGTATTGTCGAAGAATATATTCAAGGAGAATCTTTAACATCTTATTGTCTGTCAAAAAATCCAAGGAAACAAGAAATTATCGATCTAATGATACAACTTAGCGATCTCTTAATTTATCTGCATGGCAGAACCCCGCCGATGCTGCATCTGGATCTGAAGCCAGATAACCTTTTAGTGAACGAGGGGAAATTATATCTGATTGATTTTGGAAGTGCGTTGCATAAGGAAGTGGGGGGAGGAGAGACATTAACCGGAACTCCCGGCTACGCTGCGCCGGAATGCTATCGAGGGCAGGCGGATGCACGAAGCGATATTTACAGCGCGGGCAAGCTACTTAGCTATATGATTTCTAAGAGCAGGGACAGGGAATTAAGAAAGGGACAGTTAAAGTATCTGAATGCGGTGGCAGAGAGAGCCTGCAGAGAAAAACCTGCCGATCGCTATCGGAGTGCCAGCGCGATGAAAAAGGCACTGTTCTTGCTAAAGCGGCGGGAGGGGAAAGAAAAGGAAAGTTTCGTTATTGGTCTGGCGGGCAGCGGCAGGCGTATGGGGGTGACACATTTTGCACTTGCGTGCGCGGCCTATGCAAAAAAGCGCGGGGAGCGTGTGCTGTATTTGGAATGCAATGAGAATGCTTTAACAGAGCAGATTGCAGAGAAGGCAAAACGGCAGGAGGGCGATGGAATCATCCTGTACCATAAGATTCATCTGGCCGAATGTCCGATAGTTTTAAGTCCGGGCAAAAGCAATTATTTTATCGGGAGGGAAAAAGAGTATTACAAAGCTTGTGGCTATTCGGTAATTCTGGCAGATTTCGGTGTGCTGACCACGGAAAATTTGCAGGAATTTACGCGCTCTGATCTCTGTCTGTTTTTTGCGGGAGAAAAGGACTGGGAACTTGAAAATACCTGGCGTGGACTTCGCTGGCTTTCGGGATTTGAGGAGAAGCTTCTGGTACTTTTATTTGGAAGTTCCATAAAAAGATTTCGAATATTTTCGAAAAGGCTTTCAGGAATTTCCTGTAGACGTGTTCCCTTTATCAATGGGATGGAGAGTGCTTCGGAAAGGGAAAAGATGCGCGGGCTGCTGGCGGAGGTGATGGAGTCAATGTGAAAAGAGAAGGGCAAAACGGGCATCAAAACACGATTAATATCGGGGTATGTGGCATTCATGTAAAGGCGGGTGCGACCCATGTAAGTCATATGATCGCGCTTTATCTTGCTGGATGCAGAAGAAGGAAAGTGGCAGTGACAGAATGCGATAGGAAAGCCTCTCTGCGGTATCTGGAACGCAATTTGTTTGGCAGTGAGGGCGAGGGGCATTTTTTGATGCGGCGCTGTGTATATCGCTATGATATGCTAGATCAGGAGGAGAAAGCGGATTATCAAATTTATGATTTGGGAAGCGGAAGTAACTGTCAGTATGATCGATTGTTTTCCTGCGATCTCTGTATCGCGGTTGGATGTGGCGGTGTATTTTGCAGCGGAGAATGGGAAAATTTTTTTTTGGTGAGGGAGGTGAGAGAGAGGATTCGGTTAAGGGGGCTGAGCGACTGGCGTTTTTTAAGAAACCATGATAAGACGGGGAGAGTGCAGATCCTTTTTCGACCGGATAAGGAAGAAGAAAAAATCATGGTCTACGGACTTGGGACGGAGGAAAATTTGCTTCATCTGTCAAAGTCGGCGCGAAAACTTATGGAAGAAATGAAAATCTAAAACAAAAAATGTAGCGGGCGGGAGTTGGAAGGATGCTAAGGGTCTGGCGGGAGAGTGAATAGAAAATAATCCTGGGGAATGTCTCACAACAAAAATTCCTTATTAAAAATATAACAAGAAGCTTGTCTGTACTCCGTGTGCATCCGACCATAAGAGTGGAAGCTTTCGCAAAAAGTACCCTCAATACAACCGCGAAGCAGTGCCGTCCGCTACATTTTAGAAAACTTGTTGGATTTTGCTGCATAATGTGTTATACTATGGCGTAGCATCAAGGCGTGACAGTCGATAAGATGGATTGTTATGTCCGTAATAAAAAGCGAGTAACACCAGTGCAGAAAAGAGGGATGAATGTATGGAAAAGCGAGCGAAACAGGCGGTGATCGGGACGTTGCTTGTTCTGATATTGATTTTGTTGATTGGGGGGATCACTCTGGCAAGATATCTGTCGCCAGGAAGGGAAGGGATCAGCCTGGCCGATTATTACCATGTGCCGGCGGGTGAAGTGATGATTATTTTGGACGATAAGATTTATGAAAAGAACGCACTCTTATCTGGAGATCAGATCTATGTGGATTTTGATACGGTGGTGCAGCGTTTTAATAAAAGATTCTATTGGGATGGGGCGGAGCAGGTGTTAATCTATACAACGCCAACACAGGTGATAAAGGCGGCACTGCAGGAAACTTCCATGGAGATCAACGGGGAGAGAGTGGATACAGGGTATCCAGCGGTCATTGAGAGAAATGGGGAAATCTGGCTCTTACTTGATTTCATCGGGCAGTATTCGGATATCCGTTACCGGGCGTATTCCGCACAGGAAACGGGGGAGGGAGTACCCCAGCGCGTCCTGATTACCAGCGTATTTGGCGATTATCTCTATGCGGATGTGACAAAGGAAACACAGCTGCGCACGGACGGAGATCGGAAAAGTCCAATTTTGCGGCAGGTGGCAACGGGAGAGAAACTGATGCTTTTAGATGGCGGTGGTTCCCAGAAAAACGGATACTTAACCGTGATGACACAGGATGGTGTGCGCGGCTATGTGTTGAATAAATGTGTTGGCGAGGGGTATTATGAGAGATTGGCAAGCGATTTTGAGACTCCCGTTTACACAAGTGTTGCAGATGATGAAGAGGTGATGCTTGTCTGGCATGTTGTGACTAACTCCACGGCAAATGCGAATCTTTCCGGTCTGATTGCACAGACAAAGGGCGTTACTGTGGTTGCGCCGACCTGGTTTTCTATTGCCAGCAATGACGGGGCAATCTCATCCCTGGCAGATTCAAATTATGTGAGTACCGCGCACAGCTTAGGACTGAAGGTGTGGGGCTTAATTGATAATTTCAGTGAAAATATTGACAGCTATGCGATTCTTTCTTCCACGACAGCGCGTGAGCGACTGGTGAAAGAACTGATTTCTGTGGCACTCTCCTGTGGTCTTGACGGGATCAATATTGATTTTGAGAGTCTTCCGGTGGAGGCAGGTCCACATTTTATTCAGTTTTTGCGTGAACTTTCTGTTAGCTGCCGCAAATATCAGCTAGTCCTTTCCGTGGATAATTATGTCCCGGCCGGCTATAATCGCTACTATGATTTTGCAGAGCAGGGAGTGCTTGCAGACTATGTTGTTATTATGGCGTATGATGAGCATTACTCCGGCTCGCAGGAAGCGGGGAGTGTTTCGTCCATCTCCTATGTGGAGAATGCGATTAAAGATACAAAGGAGATGGTTCCAACACAGAAAATTATCATGGCACTGCCATTTTATACAAGACTTTGGAAGGAGACCGTGGTGGATGGTGTGACTATTCTTGGTGTGGAGCGCACGCCGGGGATGAAGGACGCAGCTGACATACTAAAAGAAAACAATGTCGAGGCAGAATGGGATGAGGAAACTTGCCAGTATTATGCGGAATATGATAAGGAGGAGGCGCATTATCGGATCTGGCTTGAGGAGGCACATTCTCTTAGCGAGAAAGTGGCGCGCATAAGGCAGGCGGAGCTTGCGGGAATCGGTGCATGGCGGCTGGGACTGGAAACAGAGGATGTCTGGGATGTGTTTTCGGGAAGTGGAACAGAGTAAGCTTTGTGCGTATTTTCTGTTTCATGCCATCATAGATTATAGGGATGGACGAAAAAGGAGAAAGGCTATTTTTGCCGGGATCAAATGTCAAAACAGTTTAAAGTGGGACTGTATCTTTTAGTCCTCTGTGCCGCCTGCCTGTTTGCGGGAAAATGTCTGAGGATGTTTACCAAGGTGAATATGGATGCGAAGGAAGGGACGAAGGGGGGGGATACGGATATGGAAGAAAATGAAAATACACAGACAGGAGAAACGGATATTTTTACGGAGGAACAAAGGGAGGCATTGGGAGATTTTAGCGGAGGTGGATATACTATTGTATTAGATGCCGGACATGGGGCGTTTGATCCGGGAAAAGTTGGAGTGAACGGCGCGAAGGAGAAAGAAATCAATCTCTCGATCGCGAAAAAGCTTCAGACCTATCTGCACGCAGCGGGTTTTACTGTACATATGACACGGGAATCGGACGAGGCACTTTACGGGGAGGGGGATTCCAACAAAAAATCGGCGGATATGAGAAGCCGTATCCGCACAATTGAGGAGAAGAAGCCGGAATTTGCTGTGAGTATTCATCAAAATAGTTTTACCCAGGAATCAAGTTTTGGCGCGCAGGTATTTTATTATGAAAGTTCAAAGCAGGGGAAGACCTTAGCGGAATATTTGCAGACAACAATCAAAACAGTGATTGCGGACGAGAACCACAGGGAGGCAACAGCAAATGAGAGCTATTATCTTTTAAGGAAATCGCCCTGTCCGATGGTGATTGTGGAGTGCGGTTTTTTGAGCAATCCGCGGGAGGCAGAGCTTTTGGTTACGGAGGAATACCAGGATAAGATGGCGTGGGCAATTTGTTTTGGAATTGTGGAATACTGTAAGAGTGCTGAGGAGTTAAAGGGAACAGAAGGTTCTGCAGATGGTAATTAGGAAACGAGGATAAAATGGAAACAATTGTAAAAAAATTAGATCGAAACGCGCTGAAAAAAGAGGATTTTACCGAGGCAGTACGTATTTTGCGCTCCGGCGGGCTGGTGGCATTTCCGACGGAAACCGTGTACGGGCTTGGCGGAAATGCGTTGGATCACAAGGCAGCGACAAAAATATATGCAGCGAAAGGGCGACCTTCCGACAATCCACTGATTGTGCATATTGCCGAGAAGGAGGCACTTAGGGAACTGGCGAAGGATATTCCAGAAGTTGCATGGGAATTGGCAAAGCGTTTTTGGCCGGGCCCGCTCACGATGATTTTAAAAAAGAGTGAGCTTGTGCCAGATACGACGACGGGGGGACTTCCCACCGTCGCCATTCGTATGCCGTCCGATAAAATTGCCCGTATGCTGATTATGGAGTCCGGACTCTATCTTGCCGCGCCGAGCGCGAATGCCTCCGGCAGACCAAGCACGACGAAAGCCAGCCATGTGTATGAAGATTTGGCGGGGCGAATTGAGTTGATTTTGGATGGGGGCGAGTCCTTGATTGGGCTGGAATCGACAATTATTGATTTGTCGGAAGAAAAGCCTGTAATTTTAAGACCGGGCTTTCTATCGCGGGAAGAAATGCTCTCCCTATTGCCGGGATTGGAATACGATCCGGCATTGATTGCAAAAACGGATGGGAAGGATATTGTGGCAAAAGCACCGGGAATGAAATACCGCCACTACGCACCAAAGGGAAATCTTGTGATTTATGAGGGAAAGAAAGAAGCGGTGATCGCTGCGATTAACCGCGATATTGCCCGGCGGATAGAGGGGGGATTTTCCTGTGCGGTGCTTACAACAGAGGAGTCAAAAGCGGATTATTCCTGCCCTGAGATAAAAAGCATTGGGACAAGACAGCGGGAGGAAACAATCGCGGCAAGCTTATTTGATGCACTTCGAAGTTTTGATGAGGGGGGAATAGAATATATTTTTTCTGAGAGTTTTTCGGACGGGCATTTAGGGATGGCGATTATGAACCGATTATTGAAGGCGGCGGGATATCAGGTGATCCATGTTTAAACAGGCGGATCGGATATTTTTCTATGTTCCAGAATTTTTTCGAGAAAGGAATTATCTTATCGACAGTAAAACCACGAAAATTTTATTTTATAGACACTAAAATCGCGAAAGTTTTGAAAATATCCACAATAAAGAATATTTTCAAAACTTTCGGTAAATTCTTGGAGATCATCCTTTAACAATTCGATATTTTGCTATTAAAAAGTTTACTGTAGGAAAATTATTCTTCCATCTGTGAAATTCTGCGGATATGCCGCTCATCGTTAGAAAATGGCGTATCGAGGAAGGTATCCACAATCTTTAATGCCAGCCCCGCGCCCACAACGCGCCCGCCCATTGCGAGAATATTTGCGTTATTGTGCAGTCTGGTTGCCTCAGCGGAAAAACAGTCGTGGCAGAGTGCGCAGCGAATCCCCCGAATTTTGTTTGCGGTGATGGAAATTCCTATGCCCGTGCCGCAGATCAGAATTCCCTTCTCGCATTCGCCCGATGCGACTGCATTTGCAACCGCCTTGCCGTAGACTGGATAATCGCAGGACTCGGTGGAGTCCGTGCCGAAATCTTTATATGAAAGTCCTCGCTCAGTAAGGTGTTTAATAATTTCTTTTTTGAGTTCATAACCGCCATGATCACTGCCAATTGCTATCATTTTTTGTTCCTCCTGAAATATTATTATGTAATTCGTCGTCCGGCTTTGCAGTTTCCTTCAGGTGTCCGTAAAGGAGACGGTAAATTACATTCTGTATCAGCTTGTCCAGTTCCATATAGCAAGCTTCATAATCCTTTAATTCTTTTCCATAAGGGTCTTCCACCTCTTTGTGTTCCCCCGCAAATTCCGGGAGCGTGTACACATTATCATTGATAAAAAAATCCGTTGCCAGGCGGCGTTTTTGCGCGATATTCATGGTCAGAATCAAAGTTTCTTCATCCACCTCTTCCGCCTTAAACTGTCTTGCGGTGTGGCTGCTGATAATTAGCCCGTGTGTGGCAAGAAGCGTCTCTGCCTTCGGGTTGACCGGTTCCGGAAACAGCACAATCAGCCCGCGCGAGCAAATCTCAAGCTCCGGGTTGTGCCACGCATTTTTAAAGATCGTCTCGGCAATCGGTCCCATACAAGTGTTATCTGTACACACAAAAATAAGTTTTTTTACCATAAGTCCTCACGATAAAGAAGCACAAAGTTCTAAAACAAGATTTACTGTATGTGTGATGGCGGCGGCCTCAAATGCAGGATAATCCATATGGGCACTGCCGTCCGCCTTGTCCGAGATCGCACGGATAATCAGGTAGGGAATTTTGTTTAAATATGCTGCCTGCGCGATTGCGGCTCCTTCCATCTCCGTACACATTGGCTTAAACTGTGTTAAAAGAAATTGTTTTTTAGCATCGTCCGCAATAAACTGATCGCCGCTGACCACCCTCCCAGTAAAGACATGGATCTCAGGGTTTATCTTTTCGCATACTGCCTTGGCGAGGGAGATAAGATGAGGATCGGCCGGAAAAACGGAAGTTTCCATCTGGGGGATAACGCCCAATGGATAACCGAATGCCACAGCATCCATATCATGCTGCATAGAGTCCGTGGACAGGACAATATCGCCGATATCAATGCGCGCGTCAAGCGAGCCAGCGATCCCAGTATTGATCACAAAATCCACCTTGAAGCGATCGGCAAGAATCTGTGTACAGATAGCGGCATTTACTTTTCCAATTCCGCTACGTACAACAACTGCGTCTCTGCCACAAAGCTTTCCAGTATGAAACTCCATACAAGCCTGCCGAATTATGGTGACATCTTCCATCTGTGCAACCAGCTTTGCCACTTCCTCCTCCATCGCTCCGATAATCCCTATCATTGGCGCACACCTGCCTTTCGTGGTATAATTCTATCAAGATTATACCATATCCTTCCCATATTATGCAACTGAAAAATTTTTTCGAATATCCTGCAAAAAGGTGGAAAACTTTAAATTGCAAAAAAACCATTTGCATATTTGCGAAAAATGATATAAAATAGTCTTCATATTGACAGGAATAGAATGGAGCGCAGAAAAAATGCCTATTTCATCCTGTCCATGGAAATATAAATAATTAACGGAGGAAATGCATATGATGACTTATAAAACAACAGGAACCTGTTCCCGTGAAATCAATTTTGATATTGAGGAGGTGGACGGCGTAAAAGTTGTAAAGAATGTATCGTTTGTCGGGGGATGTAATGGCAACCTGAAAGGGATCGGCAAGCTTGTGGAGGGGATGCCAGTGGATGAGGTGATCCGCCGCCTGGAGGGAACGATCTGCGGAATGAAGAGTACTTCCTGTCCAGATCAGCTTGCGACGGCATTAAAAAGCATATAGTTTCCGGAGGCGGATGAAGCGATATGAAGCGGATTGTATTTACTGGAGGGGGCACAGCCGGGCATGTCACACCCAATATTGCCCTGATTGCAAAACTGCGTGAGAAGGACTACGAGATATACTATATTGGCTCTTATCAGGGGATAGAGAAGGAACTGATTGAAAAACTGGGCGTTCCCTACTATGGGATTTCTTCGGGAAAGCTGCGCCGCTATTTTGATCGGAAAAATTTTTCGGATATTTTTCGGGTAGCCAAAGGTTTTCGCGAGGCAAAGAAACTTTTGCGCCAGTTAAAGCCAGATATTGTCTTTTCCAAAGGGGGCTTTGTTTCGGTGCCGGTGGTGATGGCAGCAAAACGCTGCAAAATCCCGGCGATTATCCATGAGTCGGACATGACACCGGGGCTTGCGAACAAATTGGCAATTCCGGCGGCAGTAAAGGTATGCGCAAATTTTCCGGAGACGGTGCAGTACCTTCCGGAGGGCAAGGCGGTGCTGACTGGAACGCCAATCCGCAGAGAACTCTTTGCTGGAAACCGTCTTCGCGGACTTGAGTTCTGCGGATTTTCTGCGGATCGCCCCGTGATTTTAGTGGTTGGCGGAAGCACCGGAGCACTCGCGGTCAACGAGGCAGTGCGCAATCTTCTGCCAACGCTTTTAAAACGCTTTCAGGTTGTCCATCTCTGCGGAAAAGGCAAGACAGATATGGCATATAATAATATTTCTGGGTATGTCCAGTATGAGTATATCAGCGCGGAGCTAAGCGATCTGTTTGCGGCAGCGGATCTTGTGATTTCAAGGGCTGGTGCAAATGCGGTCTGCGAATTGTTGGCACTGCGCAAACCGATGATTTTGATTCCGCTCTCCGCTGCGGCAAGTCGCGGTGACCAGATTTTAAATGCCGAGTCCTTTGAACGCCAGGGATTTGCCTATGTGATCAGCGAGGAGGAGCTGACGAACGAGACGCTCCTAACCGCAGTCAACGAGGTCTATGATGGCAGGGACAACTATATCCAGGCAATGAAAAACAGCAAATTGACGGACGCTGCGGAAACGATTGTGAAACTGATTGAGGAGACAGTGGGAAACAAAACAGGGGAGGTAAGTGCGAGTTAACGCAGTACCGCCCGAATTTTTTCGGCGATCGCCTCCGCCTCTCCCTCCGCATAGGAAAGTGTCTTCCACGGGATAGTGAAATGATCGTTTTCGTAGCGTGGAAGGAGATGAAAATGCAGATGGAAAACACTTTGTCCCGCCGCTTCGCCGTTATTTTGTAAAATATTAATCCCATCGCAGCCAAGCGCATCCTTTATCGCACTCGCTATTTTGGAAACAACAAAAAGTATCTTTTTTGCGGTGTCTTCCTCAATAGAAAGCAGATCGTTCATATGTTGTTTGGGAAGGACGATGGCGTGCCCTTTCACTGCGGGAGCGATATCCATAATCACGCGGAAATCTTCGTCCTCATACAGTGTATTTGAGGGAATTTGCCCCGCCGCCAGTTTGCAAAAAATACAATTGTCATCTTTCATAGAGAACCTCCATTCTAATAAGCTGCCGCAGTTTTTATTTCACTGCGGTTTTAGCGTATATATCATTTATTAGGAAACGAACAAGATGCTTGCGTTTTGATTCGGTTCCTGCGCCGGATTCATATTTCCTATGCAAATCCGTGCGCATCCCCGGAGGGTTTATCGCAAACAGCAAATATTTTTGTCGTTTGCTATAGTATACTCTTCTTTCTGCAAAAAAGAAAGAGGAGAATAAAAATTTGGAGAAATATAGAGCGATGGAACAAAATGAAAAGCGAAAAATCATTCCACATGATCATGGATATGGGACAATGCGGCTTCTGGAATTTATGCCTTCGGAAAAGGCATTCGGGGAGGCAGCAGATATTTTTGCGCAGCTTTCCGACGCGACGCGCCTGAAAATTCTCTGGCTTCTCTGCCACAGTGAAGAATGCGTCAATGATATTGCAGCAGCGGTGGATATGAGTGCCCCAGCGGTTTCCCATCATCTGCGCAATTTAAAGCAGAGCGGATTTATCCGCAGCCGCAGGGAGGGCAAGGAAGTCCTTTATCGACTGGAGGACACGGCCGCCGCCTGTTTGATACACCGGATGGTGGACGGTGTTTTTCAGATGAAATGTCCGCGCACAGCACACAGGACGGACTGGATGTGTGAGAGGGAAGATGAATCGGAACTGAAGGATATATCACAGTGAAAATTGTCAGATAAAATTAAAAAATTATTGAAAAAAACAAAAAAAGGGATTAGAATATGATAGGGAATCAAAATATAACGAAAGAAAATAGACAGGCGGAGGAAGAATGCCTGATTTTTGATACACATACGCATTATGATGACGTGCAGTTTGACGGGGATAGAACAGAACTTTTTGAGAACATTGCCCAACGAGGATACTGCATTGTGAATGTGGGGGCAAGCCTTGCAAGTACAAAAAAATCGATTGCACTTGCGAAAAAATATGCTTTTGTCCATGCTGCGGCGGGTGTTCATCCGACAAGTACGGGGGAGTTGACCGAAGAAAATTTTAAAATGCTTTCGGCACTGCTTGACGAGGAAAAAGTGGTGGCGGTCGGCGAGATAGGTCTCGATTATTATTGGGAGAAGGAACCGGGGAGAGAATGCCCGCGAGAAATGCAAAAATATTGGTTTGGCAGGCAGCTTGCCCTGGCGGTAGAAAAGGATATGCCCGTGATTATCCATAGCAGGGACGCTGCGGAAGATACATTTTTGCTTATCCGGAAGGAGTGCGAGAGGGCAAGGGCAAACGGGCGGCAGTTAACTGGGGTGATCCACTGCTTTTCCTCCGGAAAAGAGATGGCGAAAGACTATGTGAATCTGGGCTTTTTTCTGGGGATTGGGGGAGTTCTGACCTTTAAGAATGCGCGCAGAATAAGGGAGGTAGTGGAGGAAATTCCGCTAAGTTATCTGGTGCTTGAGACGGATTGCCCTTACCTATCGCCGGAGCCGTACCGCGGGCAGCGCAATTCTTCGCTTAATCTGCCGCTTGTAGTAAATGAGATTGCGCACATCAAGGGGATTTCCAAGGAGGAAGTGATCTGTGCGACAACGAAAAACGCAAAACAATTGTATCGTCTCTTGTAGAAAAGATGGGGATTTTATATGGCATCGCTGGGAGAACCAAAAAACACCATTGCAATATTGAATAAATATCATTTTGTATTTCAAAAAAAATTTGGACAAAATTTTTTAATTGATACCCATGTATTGGAGAAAATTATCCGTGCTGCCGGGATTACTAAGGAGGATATGGTGATTGAAATAGGACCTGGGATCGGGACAATGACACAGTATCTCTGTGAGTCTGCGCGCAGTGTGGTAGCGGTTGAGATCGACAGGAATCTAATTCCAATCCTAGAGGAGGATACACTAAGGGATTATGACAATGTAACGATTCTCAACGAGGATATTTTAAAGCTTGATCTCAACCAGTTAGTAAAAGAAAAGAACGAGGGCAGACCCGTCAAGATAGTGGCGAATCTGCCATATTATATTACCACCCCGATTATTATGGGATTATTTGAGGCGCGTGTGCCGCTTGAAAATATTACGGTGATGGTGCAGAGGGAAGTGGCCTGCCGAATGCAGGCAAAGCCGGGGAGCAAGGATTACGGCGCGCTCTCCCTCGCCGTGCAGTATTATGCAGAGCCGTATATTGCAGCGTATGTGCCGCAGAATTGTTTTATGCCACGACCAAATGTGGGTTCCGCTGTGATTCGGCTGATGCTGCATAAAACGCCGCCCGTACAGACGGGGGACGAGCAGTTTATGTTCGCGCTAATCCATGCGGCATTTCATCAGAGAAGGAAAACTTTGGTAAATGCCCTTGTAAACGACTCTGAAACCGGGGTGGATAAGGAAGCAGTATTAAGAGCTTTAGAGCGGGCAGGAAAACCCGCTACAGTGCGCGGAGAGGCACTTTCGTTGGAGGAGTTTGCGCAGTTGGCGGATATTTTGTCCCTGTGATTTGGGAAATAATAAAAGATTGATGGGAGGGAAGAGATATGCTGCGAATGAAGGTAATGACACAGTTAAATGGCAGACAGCGGGAGGAAGTGCGCGGTCTTGAAACAATATGCAGAGAAAGCGATAAGATACAGGGCGGGATCTCGTTAACCGCCGATGAGGAGACGGGGATGCTGCCGACATATTTTTTGTGTTACGAGGAGGAATTGCTTGCTGGTTTTGTGATTCTTTATGCAATGCCGGAGAAAACAGCGGAGATCTGTTCCTATATCCATCCGCAGTACAGAAGGCGGACAATGTACAAAAAGCTGATAACCGCGGTAATAAAGGAGCTAAAGCAGGCGGGGATCGAGAAAGGGTACTATGTTTTTGAGCCGCACGAGTCAAAAGATTTTGACGAGATTACAGAGCGGGGGTATTTTATCTATTCTCACTCGGAATATTTGATGGAATGGAAATATTCCTATCAACTCCTTCCGACAAACGCGCTGGCATTAAAACCGCTTGCGGAATCGGAGAGGGAAGCTGCGGCCATCCTGCTTGCAGGGGCATTTTCAATGCCGCAGGAGGAGGCGGAAGAAAGATTTGCGCAGATATGCGAAAAGGATGGCATCTACTATGCTGCATGGCAGAAAACCGAGATGGTCGGGCTTTTCGCGCTTGCGGAGGGCGAGAAAACGGTCTATGTCTTTGATTTTGCAGTGGATGGGGATCACCAGGGCAGGGGCATTGGCAAGGCTCTTCTAAAAGAGATTATCCGGCTGGTACAGGAAAAATGTGCGGGCGGGGAGGAAAAGAAAGTGCGCATCCAGGTCGGAAGCCGCAATGAAACCGCATTTCGCCTGTATCAGAAAAATGGGTTTCAGGTGATCTCGCAGAGGGATTACTACCGGATCGACACGGAGGCGAAAGAGTAAAAGAGAAAATTTGCAAGAGAAAATAATAAATAAAAATCTTTCCACAAAAATAAAAATGCCCCGCGCGGTGAGATTAGTTTTCTCAGTTTGCGCAGGGGCGTGATTTTTATTTATTTTTTTGTGCCTGAATTTTTTCGGCAAGATCATTTAAGTACATCCAGCGTTCCATCTTTTCTTCCAGAGCGGATTCGGCGGCTTTTCTTTGTTCGGAAAGTTCAGTGAGGCGGCTGTAATTTGAGGCGTTCTCCTCAATCTGTGTATCTAAACCTGAAATTTTTTCCTCAAGCGCAGCAATCTCATCGTCAATGGTTTCGTATTCTTTCTGTTCTTTAAATGAAAATTTCAGCGTGGTGTTTGGCGCGCGCCAGCTATTCTTTGCCGGGAGCTGCACCTGTGATTTTTGGCTTTTTTCCACACTCAGGGCTTCCTTAGCGCGTATATTTTCTTTGTAATCAGAAAAATTGCCCTCGTACTGACAAATTTTTCCATTTCCCTCAAAGGCAAAGATCCGCGTTGCGATCTTGTCAAGAAAATATCGGTCATGGGATACGGCAACAGTAATGCCCGGAAAACTTTTTAAGTAGTCCTCAAGGATGGTTAGGGTCTTGATGTCAAGGTCATTTGTCGGCTCGTCAAGTACAAGCAGATTTGGTGCTTCCATCAAAATTTTTAACAGGTACAGACGGCGTTTTTCTCCCCCGGAAAGTTTGGCAATTACTGAGTGCTGAAGTGCGCCGGTAAAAAGAAATTTTTCGCACAGCTGGGAGGCGGTAAGGGTGCCATCCGCTGTCCTGATCAGATCGGCAGTTTCGCGAATATAGTCGATTACGCGTAAGGACTCGTCCATCGCTTCATTCTCCTGCGAGAAATATCCGATTTGAATGGTTTCCCCGCTCTCTACCCGGCCGGAGTCCGGTGGGATCACTCCGGTCAGGATTTTGAGCAGGGTGGATTTGCCGCAGCCATTTGGTCCGATAATTCCAATGCGGTCGGTAGATAGCAGGATATAGGAGAAATTATCAATGTATATTTTTCCATCATAACTTTTTCTGACCTTGTCCAGCACAATTGTTTTTTTGCCAAGACGTGAGGAGAGTGCGTTAATTTCAATCTGCGTATCCGCCTCTATCTTTTCCCGGTCGCGCAGTGCTTCAAAACGTCCGATATGTGCTTTCTGTTTGGTGGAGCGCGCCCTCGCGCCTCGCATCATCCATTCTAGCTCCGTGCGGAACAAACTCTTTGCCTTGCGCTCCGTCGCCATTGTCATCTCCTCGCGCTCCGCTTTTAATTCGAGAAAACGTGAGTAGTTTGCCGTGTAGGAGTAGAGGTTTCCCCTGTCAATCTCCAAGATCCGGTTCGTTACACGGTCGAGAAAATAGCGATCGTGCGTGATCATAATAAATGCACCCGAAAAGGATTTTAGATAATCTTCCAGCCATTCTGTCATGGAAGCGTCCAAGTGGTTTGTCGGCTCGTCCAATACTAGGAGGTTGGCGGGCAACAGCAGGGTACGCACAAGTGCTGCGCGCTTTTTCTGACCCCCTGAGAGAAATGCGGCGATTCTGTCAGGGTTTGCAATGCCAAGCCTGGTAAGCATTGCGCGCGCTTCTCCAGCGATATTGCGATATTCTTCATCTGCGGTAAGTCCCGAAATAACATTTTCAAGAATCGTTATGGTCTCGTCAAATATTGGAGTTTGTGGCAGGTAAGAAATATGCAGTTCCCTTGTCTTTGTAAGTGTGCCGGAGTCCGTATCTTCCAGTCCCGCAATAATTTTTAACAGGGTGGATTTTCCGGTGCCATTAACTCCAATCACACCGATGCGATCTCCCTCATTGATTCCAAAGCTGATATTATCCAACAGTATCCGGTCGGTAAAACTCTTGCTGATATGCTCCATGGTTAGTAAGTTCATAAAAATTCTCCGTTTCTTTATCTCGACATCATTGTGGCAGGAGTATAATTCATAATCTGTGCTGTCGCTTCGTCCGCGGTGATCTCTTCATCTAAATATGGAGCCAGCACAGCAAGCAGAGCCTCCTTTAACTCGGCATTTTCGGTATAGACCATGTCCGCGGTTTGAAGGCACTGGGAAAACAGGGTGAGATTGCTTTCCGTTATTCTATCCGCGTAGGCATCCACAGCCTCCTGCTGCATGGGAATTCCCTCTCCCACATCCGCCTGTTGCACGGAATCGGAGTACATAGTGTGGACAAAATCTTTTGCCGTCTTAATATTATTGCTCTTATTGTTGATCCCGACAATATCGCGCGGAACAAAATGTCCTGCCGCATCGGAAAAAGTGGTCTCCGATTCTTTCAGGGCGGTGAGAAACGTGAGGAGATCTGCCTTGGAACCAATCTTGGCAATGCCCGCCACAGAGGTGGAAGATGGCATACCAAACCAACCGGAATTCTTTTTGCTGTCCGTTTCTGTTTCCTGTCCTTGATTTGTTTCTTCCTTTGAGAAGTTTACTACCGATGGCAGGAGGGTGAGCATCTGATTTAACGCCTCCTTATCAATGTTGCCGTCTTTTAAGAAAGTCTCCTCATAAAAACAGCCGAGCAATGTCGCAATTTCCTCCGCATTCATACTGCCAAGTACCGGCGAGGAAAGTTTTTGGGAGAGCGCGGCAATTGCAGCAAAATCTGCATTATTTTGTGTAAGGTTATTTGTACCATACATTAAGTATATATCAAATTTTGCTGGAGTCACAAAAATTTTTGTCTGTGCCATCGCGTTGGTCACATTTCCATAAAGCCCTGCCGCCGTGTAGAGCGGCTTCATCAGATCGCTGATATTTTCAAAAAGCCCGCTATCCATATAACTTTGGTAGTCTAACTCGTCGCAGACAAGAACATCTATTTTATTTGTCTCCTGCAATTCTTTCTGCACCTGGCTGCGGTATTCTTCTACCGTAAGCGATTCCTTCTCCTCGCGCGCCACGCGGTAAAGAACGCGAAGCGAAGGATTATTATGTTGGAATGCTGCTGCAGTCTCCGTGATAATCGCAGAGCGATCGTAGGAAAGGATCGTGAAATCCGCGCGCTTTAATTTCTCGTCCTCCGCCTCTGTACGCTGGCTGTACATGGTAAAATAACAGTTTCCATGAAGATCGCGGCTAAACATATAGAGGGCGTTTTCGGTTGCGATAAAATCCCTGCCAATAATGGACGGGCGACCAAAAATGCAATCCAATCCCGTCATTAGCTGTTTCCAGGCACTTGCAGTAAAATTATAGCGGTAAATGCCATCCTGGCAGGAGAGATAGAGCGTGCCTTTATGGGAGAGAAGACGATAATCCATAATTTCGTATTCGCTCTGATTTTTTAGGGCGATTTCCGGGCGCAGAGCAAAGGAGTACGGCGCATCCGCCTGACCGTTAGCAATCTGGTAGGGAATAATTTCATCATAGTTTTTTCCCAACAGGTAGAGATATTCTCCGTCGGAGGCAATGCTTCCGATAGCAGCATTTTCCCCCTTGGCAAACAGTGTGCCGTTGGCAAGGGAGTAGGCATAGGAGTTCGACAGAGTGTCCGTAAAGCAAATCATATTGTCCTGGATAAAGAAGGTTTCGATCTGAATCGGATTTTCCTCCTCATCCGTCTTGTAGAGTCCGCGCACATTGATGCGGTCAACAGTGCCATCCGTCCCGATACGCACAATATCATCACAGACAGGAGTTTCTGCTGCCAGATCGTGCAGCAGGACATAGACACTTCCAGTGTCGGCGTAAGCCAACATACGAATCTGGTGCGTCGTATCGGAAAAATCCTCAAGTTCCATCCAGGGAGATTGGGATTCTTCCCATTCCAGTTCGGTGTTTAGTACGTATTTCTTATATCCGCGAACCATACTCTTATCTTCATTGTAAAGAATAGTATAGAGTTCTACGGAGTCATTAAGTCCCCGCAGTAATTGCAGAAACTGTTCACCGCCATCCTTGTTGATCACTGGCAGCGAGATAGTAGTTTCCTTGTAACTGCCCTCATAGACAGTTTCCTCCAAGGAGGGTTTTGGCTTATTTTTTACCTGGATGCCCAGGTAGACACAGCCAAACAGCAGGAGAGTGATAAATACAAGTACAGTGATTTGTTTGCCACGTCCCATAAGTACAATTAACCTCATTTCGTAATAATTTTTGATGCGCGCAGTTCGCTATAGAAATTTTTCTCCCTACGGTCGAAAGCGAACTGGCGCGGGTATAATGTCTAACGACATTATACCACAGAAAGAGAAAAGTTACCATAAAAATTATCATATTTAAGGAAGTAATGGCATATCGTACCAGTAGGGCCAGAATGGGTGAAGCACAGGGTGTCCGCGTGTTGTGGATATGTGCGAATTGATGAGAACGGAGGAGTTTTATGTCGGATTATCGGAGATGGATTTCGTATATTTATGCATATGAGAACGGGGTGAAAAAAAAGAGTGCCGGATATGCAAAACTGGAATTAAAAGATGGGAAGCTGGCAATGACCCTACATATCACGCCGGACGGGCAGGAGGGCAATTTGCAGATATGTATGTATAAGTGCCATGCGGGGAGCAGGGAGGGAGTGCTGTTTGGGAGCATAGAAAAAAAGCAGGGTGGGGAGGGAATACAGTTTTTGGAGGATGCTGCCGATCTGCGGGGAAGTGGTCTGCTGTTTCAGGAAATGAATGGATTATTACTGTATGATGATAAGGGAAAATATTTGATTTCTTCATGGGAGGATCAGCCGATAGAGATCGCGGCACTTAAAGAGATCGTCGCACATTTGGAAAGAGAAAAATCCGCACAGGAAAGAGTGGGGGATACTTTGGGAGAAGAAAGAAAAATGGAAAATATTGTAACAAAAGAGAAACAAGGCACGGAGGAGGAAGAGATGGGCGAGAAGCCAGCAGACGAGGAAATAGAAACAAAAGAATTGATAGGCGAGGAAGCGAGAAGAATGGAGAGCGAGAAGGCTAAAGCAGGGAATATAGAGGAAACCGGAGGGGAAAGTCAGCGGATCGAAGGAAATTCTGTGGGCGGGGAGGAGGAGAAAGAGGGAAAAAATTATTCTGTGCAGAATGAGAAGGTGGATGGCATACATATTACGGGGATCTCTTCTACAAAGAGAGAGCAGGAAGAGCCTATGGATGCTTCTCCCAAAACGGAGGAAAGTGTGGCGGTAAAGGAGAAATCGGAAAAAAATACCCTCCCTTCTCCTAGCAAATTGGAAGATCGTGTTTTTTCCTGCCTTCCTGCAATGTATCCGTTTGAACATCGGGAATTTGAGCGCAGTGTGCGTATGGAGCCGCAGGATATTGGACTATTGCCGCGCGAAATATGGAAGTATGCGGGCAATAGTTTTCTGCTACATTCTTATTATGCATACCACCATATTCTCTTTGTGCGAAAACTGCGAAAGGAGCAAAGAAATTGCTATTTAATGTTGCCAGGTGTCTATCATCCGAAGGAACAGCATATGGCACAGTTATTTGGATTTTCCGATTTCTGTCCAGTGCGAAAAAAAGCATTGCAGCATGGAGATTTCGGATATTGGTACATGGAAGTCGTATTTCCAAATGATAGATCATAGCCAGGTGAATGGATAGAGTTATCGTAAGAGTCAGAGAAATACTTCCCCCTCAAGCAGTGAGTAGCGCAGATGATCGCGATATTTTCCGCCGATTGGGGCAAAGCCGCGCACAGTGCCTTCCGGCGTGAATCCAAGCCGCTCTAAAAGGCGCAGGGAGCGGATATTTTCCGGCAGGACATTGGCTTCCATGCGGTGAAGCTGGTAGAAAAAAAAGATCTTGGGAATCAGGAAACGCAGTGCTTCTGTCATGTAGCCGCAACCCACAAAATCTTTGTCCAGCCGATAACCTAAACGGCAGCAGGCAAGAGGGGAACGCTCAATATGTGAGAATGCTGCGGTTCCGATGGGAAGATCTTTTCCTGAAAGGAAAAAATAATATCTGACGGCATGGGAGTGCAGATACTGTATGAACTCCGCCGCAAGTGTGCGGCGTTGGTATTCTTCTGTGTAGTAATCGGGGGAATATTCCATTTCCCATGCCTGAAAATGCTTTTGGTTTTTTGAGAAAAATTTCGCGGTAAGCGCGGCATCCTCCTCGCCTAAGATTTTTAATTCCAGGCGGCTAGTCGTGTAATTGTAGAGCATACGATATCCTTTCTGGCAGAGCAGATCCTATATTCCGCGCAGCGCAACTTGTCTAAAATGTGGGGAGAGTAGCGGGAGAAATTCATTTAATTCTTCGGAAGAATATGCACTAAATCTCTCCGAGGTTTTTAAAAACTGGCAGATAAGATCGCCTGTCTTCTCAAAGGCCTGCAAATAATAAGCATTTGCGCCGTGCAGCCAGGAGCCGATCTCTAAAAATATATTTGCATTGTGCAATTCACGCACAACCGTGGTGCGAAATTCATAGAGAATTTCTGCGCGCATAAGGAAATCTGCACTTTCCCTTACTGCGTCCGTACAAAAGTTCGGAATTCCTACCGCCTCAGCGTAGTGGGGGAGGGAAGATTTGATATCCATAGCGACAAAATCAATCAAGTTTGCGGCGATGAGACGGCGCAAAAGATCGGGGTTTGTGCCGTTGGTGTCAAGCTTTACCAGATAGCCGAGTGCCTTGATCTCTTCGATAAATAGGGGGAGATCGGGTGCGAGCGTCGGCTCCCCGCCGGTGATACACACACCCTCAAGAACTCCGCGGCGTTTAGTTAAAAAGGCAAAAAATTCTTTTTCGGAAAGTTGCGGCTGTGCATCGGGAAACAGCACAAGAGGCGCGTTGTGGCAGAATGGACAGCACATATTGCAGTGCCCGGTAAATACTGTACACGCCATATGTCCGGGATAATCAAGCAGTGTCAATTTGTTTAGTCCATGTATTTTCATATAGTTCCCCCTAAAATTCATTCACCTGGAGCAAGATCTAAATTTTATTGTCCCGAAGCCCTCTAAAAAATTCGCTCAAGATAGAGGAGCATTCCTCCCTGCATACGCCCGTTGTAATTTTTGCCCGATGGTTAAAGTGCGGAGTCTGCAAAATATTTAGGATGGAACCCGCGCATCCAGCTTTCGGATTCATTGTGCCGATCACAACGCGGGGGATACGTGCCTGGACAATCGCGCCCGCACACATTGGACAGGGTTCCAGAGTGACATAAAGTGTGCAATCCTCCAGCCGGAAGTCATGGAAATTTTTAGAAGCCTGATCGATGGCGATTATCTCCGCATGGGCGAGGACGGAGGCATCCTGGTTTCGTCTATTATAGGCGCGGGCAATAATTTCCTCTCCATGCGTGATAACGCATCCGATCGGGACATCCCCGGCAGCAGCAGCCTGTTTTGCCAGGTTTATTGCTTCCCCCATAAGATCGATATCCATCCAGGAGGCAGTATCTGGTTCCCCAATCACTTCATAGTCGGGTATTCTTCGGGCACCTGGTTTTTTTTTGTATCCGCCTCAATAATAGTGACAGCGGTGAAATCCTTATCGGAGAGTTCAATTTCTCCGCGCAGACGGTAAACACAATGTCCCCAGACCGGGGAAAGCTTCTCATCCTCGCCGAATTCTATGGTTTCCACCGACCAATTTCCCTCCGGAAGTTTGAGCAGGTATCCGTTTACCCGCGCACGGCAGCCACTTAATTCCGGCTTTTCTGCAAGCATATAGTTTAATATAATCGGACACTCGATTTTCGAGAGAGAAAACTTTGAGGATAATTTTACAAATTTTTCTCCTACTTCTGCACTCCGCGCAAAAAAACTAAGATTGGCTTCGCGCGGGTAGGTATTTGTGCAGATAGATGAAAACGAATTTTCCGAGAAGGTGGTATGTTCTGCGGCAAATTCTTTTCCCTCCTTCTGCATATAACCGTTAATTTCCGGAAGATTATGGTATGAGGACTGCATGGTCCAGATAGAGTAACGGCGGTCGGAGAAGGTGTCCTTTGTGTACGCACCCACTCCCACATCGATCAGGATCGGCTTGCCGTCCGCGTAGACAATCACATTGCCACAATCGTTATGGTTGTGATTTTCTCCATTATGTCCCCCTTTTGCGGCGACACAAAAAGGTCCCCGGCGAAAGATTCCGACATTTAATGCTTCAAATAATTCATGTGATTTGTGGTTAAATCCCCCGCTGCAAGTTTCGATAAAAGGGGAGGCAATTCCCGCATTTAAGATCGCGCGAAAATCCATATTGTCCTTTAGTGTTGGGTCGGATGCTTCCTCTTTGGCTGAGTGGAAAAGGAATGCGCCAAAATTTGCAAGTTCCGGGAGTTTTGCAACTGCACCCATAAGAAAGATCATCGAGGCATTTGGAGTAAAGCTCGCGGCACAGTCCGCAAAATTCATATAATAATTGCCAGTCATATGTACTTTATAGATAAAAAAATACATATTTGACAGTTTTTCTACTGGAAAATATCTCCATAATCCGCATTCAAAGAAATGTCCAACGGAGTGTTCCCAGTACTGCGCACCTTCATCACAGCCGCCATCCTCCGGATAATCCTCACAATAATTTTTTAGCGAAGCCAAGCAACTCTGTACAATTTCTTCCAGTTGAGGAAGACGTTCCGGCGGGAGAAAGGAGGTGAGAACTTGCGTTGGATAGAGGGCGGGCGCGGCAAGAGTACCCACAGAAAGTTGCTTTTCCCCAGAGGATTTCACATCGAGAAACCCCTCTTTTGCAAATTCTTTATCACACCAGGAAAGAATTTCGGGCAGTATAGCACGCGCACATTCCAGCACTCCATGAATGCACCATGGTGTCCAGTTGGATGGCACCTCGCGGCGGTTTTCGCCGAGATCGCGCCACCAGTAGTTATATTTTAAAAATGGCTGGAAAATACGGGCATCAATCGCCTCCCAAATGCGTTTCTGCAATGCGTACTCAAGTGGAAGTCGCGCTGAGATCATCGCGAGTGCAGAGGCAGTATGGCAGGAGAATAAGTCGATATTCGTTTCCTTATCTTCTGGAAGTTTTCCGCCGGAATGAGCCGGAAGTACCCAGGTCAGCTCATTTAGAGTACAATCAATCAGGCGGGAAAGTTCCGGCAGGAAGCGTCCATCTCCCTCACAGATCTCGCCGAGTGCCAGACAGTTTAAAAGTTTGCGGCGATAGAAACTGACGGATTCATAGTGGACACGATTGCCATTTCGCGTAAATTCAGTGTATAATTCCTCATTTAAATCGCCTGCATCTTTGCCGATACAGGACTCCGCCTCGCGAATAGCAGCATTGTAAAAATTGCGGGAAATTTTTGGGATTGTATTCATTGGATACCTCTTTTCTGTAATTTTATATACGCTTTCATTATAGAAAATTTGAAGATAAAAGTCAACGAAAATAAAGGATTTTGCCAACAGCACAGTTAATTTTGGAAGTCTTCAATTTAAAAAATACAGGCATTCGGATATGCGCGGGCGAATTGCGGTTACAGGAACTAAATAAAGAAATGAATAAGCTGTATAAGTACTTGGAAAAATTGAAAGAGAATTCAGAGTCTAAGGAAATAAGGGGAATACTTAGAAGGGAATCTAAATTTGCCGCGTTTAAGCGGGAATATATACGGGAAAATGCAAAATATTTTCCGCAGCTTATCCAATACTGTAATTTACAGTAATATTTTTTTTCTTAACTCCTTGACAAACCATTCAAAATAAAGTATACTAAAGCCCGTATCTTTATTCTATGGATACGGGCGCAGCTGATATTTTGATGAAAAATTCTTACGCGCTGCTATATTTTACTAATTTTGTCAGAAAGTTTCCGCGCAGCCGGGGAGATAGCGGTGCCCTGTACCTGCAATCCGCTATAGCAGGGGTGATGGCGCGCCGAGGGTGATGCTCTGTGGAGCTGCCCTCTGTAAGCGATGTTGACGCTTGGGTCTTACGCAATGGGACTTCATGAACCGTGTCAGGGCAGGAATGCAGCAGCACTAAGTGGATACTCCTATGTGCCGTGAGGAAGCCTGAGTCGAGTTGGCTGCAGAGGTAACGTCTGTGGAGGTCATTCGAAGCAAGCCGCGCGGAATTATTATGTCTTTTTTTATCTTTCAGATTATTTGTTTTTCTCACCCATAATAAATTCTGCTTTTAAGTAATAATATTTATAGTATTTTATATACAACCAAAATATCTGATTTCAAGAAAAGATATTTTTATACTTACATAATCGAAATAAAACTCTGCTTTTTGAAATGAATTTCCAATTATACTCCTGTTTTTTCATTTTTTTCGAAATTTTTCTTTTCCTATTCCATATTTTCGTATATAATAGTATGCAGGAGTTTTTTTGTATATTCACATAAACCGGACAGGGGGTATTTGGGCGGAAAAGAAAGGTTGTTGTGGGGATTATTTATAAGGTAAATTTTGGAAAGGACTAGGCGGAATGGATATAGGATTGAAGATGAACCAGATGAACGAGGTCCAGAAGGGGACGGTGATTTATGCGGAGGGCGAGCCGATACAGTATGTCTGTGTTGTGTTAAAGGGCTATGTGGAACTGTATAACGAGGGGAGCCGTATCGTATTGGGGAACGGCTGTTTTTTGGGTGTGCAGGACTTGTATATGGGCAAGGCATTAAGCAGCTGTGCCGCAGTGGAAGATACGGTTATCTATGCGTTCCCGGCGGATGGGGTTTCCACCGTTGACCGGCTATTGGGCATGAAAAAGGATTACCGTGGACTTTTGATGTACTCAGCGGTACGCATTATCAATAATTTGTATCGCGCAAGACTGGAATTTAAAAAGCAGGCGGAGATAAGTTTTGCATGGCTTACGAATACTTACAGGGATTACATCTCTTTTACAACGCAGGGGAATTTAGGGACGCTTCGCCAGCCAGAGATTGAGAAACTATCACCCATTGATGTTGCCTCCCTGGTTGATCCGGAAAAGCTTAGTTTTTATCTGGAGAGCGCGCTGGTGCCGGTGGATGTGATGAAGAATTTTTACGGCTATGGCGCGGGGATCGCGCTTTTTCCGCTGGAGCAGTCTTCCGGGGTGCTTGCGGAACTTGTGCTTGAGTGCAATGATGCAGCGGAATATCTGAAAGAGTTGTTGGAGCAGATGGTTGGGGAGGACGGCGCAAGCGGATTTTTCCAGTCGTTAATTGGCCTTGCCCTAAAAACATCCAAGGGCGGGGTGGAAAAGACAGCGGGTAAATGGGTGGATGAGTGCATGGAGCAGATTAATGCGCTGGAGAATTTGATTGAGAAGAAGACGGGGCGCACGCCATGTGTAAATCGCGAGAAGATAGAGAAATTGTATGTGGCACTTCTAAATGGTGATCAGCCGGAGGAGATGAGCCAGGAGGAAACCACGAGTGCGGAACACCTGAGCGAACTGGCGGGATCGCTTGATCAGATTATCAAGTATTCCGGGTTTGACGCGGAGAAGGCGGAGAAATTTAAGGGGCTGATTGAGGAGTTTGAGTCCTCAAAGAACCGAATGGGCAGTGAGGATAATATCCGGGCACTGCGCCGTGGAATTTCCTCACTCTTTTATGAACTTTATGAAGTTACATTAGTGCGTGCTTATAAAAAATTTGATCTGCCGATGGCAGTGGAATTATTTTTAAATTATGGCTATGTAAGTGAAAAATTATTAGATAAACCGACATTAAATTTTTTGATCTCGCGAATTGGAACAAAATTTACTGGTTCTTACGGTAAGGGCGGCAGAATCTATACGATTCGGGAATGGCTTGAAACGGTTTATATCGGTGACAGAGAACCTTCCAAAAGTGAGATGGATGAAGATTTTACAGAATATGTGCGCAATATGCGCAAATCGAGTCAGATTACGGAAGCACAGGAAAAGCAGCTTTTGCTGAATCAAAAGGAAAAGCTGCATTATGAGATCCGCAATATGTTCCAGTCGAACAATCGACTAGTAAATGGTCAGGTCAGTTTGTTTGTGCCGGTACTGCACCAGGATATGGTTATGCAGGGGCTTGAAAAAACTGCGCTGACCCTGGAGAAAATAGATTCGATGATTATGCGTATCAGATGCATCGATTACAGTGTATTTTATCGTGATGTATTATATACAAGACCGGACAAAGGAATTGATAAGATCTATATTATGAAAGAATACTACCCGGATATCATTTTGATGCCGACAGTGGGTTCGCGCGCGTCCATGTGGCAGGAGAGTTCCGGAAAGCGCAGAGAGTCCCATGGCAGATTTATTTTTCCTGCTTTTTTTGAGGAGGATCTGGAGGCGGCGATGGTCAAAATGCTTGGCAGGTACCGCTGGGAACTCTGCCGTTTCTTGCAGGGGGGAAGCTGGAATAATATCAAGTATCGATCTCTCACTTCGGAGTATTGTGATTATTTGCAGTTTTATCGCAAAAATCATGATCTTTCCGAGGAGAAGAAAGAGAAATTAAAGCTTCAGATTCAAAAAGGAAAAAATAATTCGCGTGAAATTTTCGCTATGGACTATGAACTATGGGTGCGCAATGAATCGAGCGGTGCGATCCGCCTAAACAAGACTGCCAGGGATATCTTGGCGATGTACTGCCCATTCTCAAAGCCAGTGCGCCAGAAATTGGCGGGGCAGCCAATCTTTGAGGAGGCACTTGCAAAACCGGAGAGGGAGCGCGCAAAGAATGCCCACGAGCTTGATATGCGAATTCGTCAGATAAATAAGGATGGAAAGACTGAAGTGCCGCCGGAAGTTTTACAAACTCTGCGCTATTATCAGGAAAATTAGGGTTTATCGTAATCGGCAGGGAGGGGGAGGACGATGGATGAGTTTTGTCTTTGCGTGGAGGGAATTTCAAAGAGTTACCGGGGAAAAAAGGCGGTGGACGGACTTTCCTTTCACCTTGCGCGGGGGGAAGTGCTTGGTCTTATCGGGACAAACGGTGCGGGTAAGTCAACCGCAATCTCCATGATTGCAACACTGGCAAAACCGGATGAGGGGCAGATACTTTTCCATAAGGAGGATATCTGCAAGAATCCGCGCCTGCTGCGCAAAAAGCTTGGATATGTGCCGCAGGATATCGCACTGTATGAATCGCTAAATGGCGTGGATAATCTAAAATTCTTTGGTCGTGCAGGGGGTATTTTTGGCAGCTTTTTAAAGGAGCGGATGAAAAGCGCGGCAGAGATGGTAGGACTTACCAGGGAAATATTAAAAAAGCGCGTCAGTGAGTATTCCGGGGGAATGAAAAGGCGGCTAAATATCGCGGTCGCACTTTTGGGGGAGCCGGAACTTCTGATCTTGGATGAGCCGACAGTGGGTGTTGATCTGGCATCAAGAAATATGATTTTGCGGGCGGTGAGGGAACTTGCAGAAAAGAAAACAGCAGTGATCTATGTCGGACATTCCATGGATGAGATCGAGAAAATCTGTGATAGTATCTGTGTGCTTGATGGAGGACATACCATCTGTAATACCTCCTTAAAAAACGCGCTATTTTCGGGGGAGAGAAAACTTACGTTGGAGCAGTTTTACAGTGGACTTTTTGAAGAATAAATTTGGATTGGGTGATTCGTATGGACAGGAGCAGTAATTCCGTAAAAATAGAAAAGATCCGGCGGGCACTGGAAGCAAAAAATTATGATCAGGCACTTGAGATCGCAAAGACTGTGGATTCTGCGAGAATTCGGAGTGCTGCGGATTTGAGCGTGGTCGCGGAGGCTTATGACAAAAAAGGAGTCTATGATACCGCACTTGTTTATTATGAGCAGATTTATCTCAACAGCAGGACGAGAAGAATTCTGATTCATCTGATCAATCTCTGCCTGAAATTGTCGATGGCGGACATGGCGGAAACTTATCTGCGCGATTTTTGCGAGATGGCACCAAAAGATTTTTATCGGCATATTTTTCGCTATCATATTGATAAACTACGTGGGGAAGAGATGGATGTGTTAATCTATGACCTTGAGCAGTTAAAATCAGAAAATTTTATGGAGGACTGGTCCTACGAGTTAGCAAAGCTCTACCATAAGAACGGACAGGTCGAGGAGTGTATTAGCGAGTGCAATGATATTATTCTCTGGTTTGGCAACGGGATGTATGTGGAGCGCGCGAGGGGATTGCGCGCCATCTATTTAGAGCGTGCCGCGGAGGAGGGGGGGATTGCGCGGGAAGTGCGCAAGTTGATGGACGCGGGCAGAAGCGAAAAAGAGTTGGAAGAATTTATTGAAGAGGCAACTATGCCGGAGGGCAACACACATTATTCCGAGGAAGAATACAATCAGGAGCGTTTTGGCAAGCCAGTTTACGAGGAGGAAGGCAAGGACATTATCTGGAATACCAGGGAATTTGGCGCGGTTACGGACGAGATGATAAAGCAGCAAAATACAATGGATCTTTTGCAGGGAATGCAAGTGGCGGATCAGATTCGAATGAAGACAGGCGCGGGTCATGAATTATCTGTGCAGGATCTAAGTGCAGGAGAAGAAACTGCTGCCACAGAAGAGGAAACTGCGGCGGAGAGGGCTGTGCGCAGGCTACAGGAGGAGAAGGCAGCGAGGGAGAGGAAAGCTCAGGAGGAAAAAGCTGCCAGGGAGAAAGAGATTGAAGAAAAGCTTAATCTTATGTTGGAACAGGGAAAGAGCGAGGAGGAATTATCCCGCGCTATCTGTGAAATGACCAACAGTGAAGAGGAGGAAAATATGGCGCGCGCCGCCATGCAGAAGGCGCAGGAAACCAAGAAATTTAAAATTCAAAGTGAGGTCTTTGCCAGACTCGGTTCCTCAGAGGCAGAACCTTTGCCAGAGATTAATCTTTCCCCTGAGAATGAGCCGCCAGAAAATGGAGAAAATTTTCAGCAGCAGGAGGAAAAAGAGCCTCTCTATGAATATCCGGAGGAATTGATTGTCGATTATGCTAGGGAAGCACCGCTCTTAGATGCGCATTTGAAAAAACATAATATGAAGGCAGAGGAATTTTTTGGTTCATTTCTGTCCTCTACCAATTTGCGAGAACAGATTTTTACTTGTATGGAGCGGATTCTGGAGGGGGGGAGTCCGACGATCAATATTATTTTGACCGGGGAGGAAAAGAGCGGGAAGACAACGCTTGCGAAGGCGATTGCAAAATGTATCCAGGTGCTTGGCGGGGTTTCCCTGCCGCGCGTGGCGGTAATTCGCGGCGATAAACTCAACCATATTGATCTTGAGGAAAAACGGGAACAGCTGAGATCCTCCACAATGATTGTGGAGCATACTTCAGGGATGAACCGCAAAAAGGCCGCGCAGCTTCTTGCGATGAATGAGGCGTTTGCCGGGGAAACCGCTGTGATTTTGGAGGATGAGCGCAGAAGGATGAATCTGTTTTTAAAGGAGAACGAGGCGTTTGACCGCGTTTATCTCAATCGCATCCATCTGCCGGAATGGTCAGTGGAAGACTGGTTTGTGCAGGCACTTTGGATTCTCTACAGCAACGAGTACCTCATGACGGAGTCTGTAGCGGAGGAGTTTCTCTATAAAATTCGTGAGGAGCTGGAAATACACCGCGAAAATCCCCACGACGCGATCGAGCGTTACACGGGCGAGGTATTAAGAAAAGCGGAAAAGAGAACTGCACGGATACTGCGTGAATTTGCTCTGGCGGGAAACTATAAGCAAGAGGAATTGATGATGTTGTGCGCAGAAGATTTATGATAAATTTTTAGTTTTTGCGGGCTGTCACGCCAGGAAAAATCCAGCGTGACAGTTCATTTTTATGTGCGGGAAGAGATACTTCCCTACTGATTATACGTGGAACTTGACTTTCATTTCATTTTTCAGTTTCTGCCCGCCTTTAGACTCCACGTTCTTTGTGATCGTGAGAACATAGGATGTGTTTTGAACATAGGCTTCGCGGGGTTCAATTTCAATATAATTCCCGACAGGATCATAGTGAATGGAGGTTTTTAACGGTTTATCCGAGGCATCGGTGACATAAAGGTTCATATTATTTACCGTCGCCGGGTTTAGGGGGGCGGAGAAAGAAACACGCCATACAAATTTTCCGGTGCGATATTTCATATCTTCTTGGATGATATCTTGTTCATTGCCACTTACGCCTTCGATTTCAATATAATTTGACATTTTTCATCACATGCCTTTCTTAAGATTTTGGTTTTGACTACCTTTCCGATATTATATCATGTTCTACCAAAAAGTGCAATTTGAAAAAGAGGGTTTTTGGTAAAAAGTCAAGCCATTTTCCATATACAAAATTAAAACATAATTCGGTTACTGTAAAGATACGGCACAAACAATTTGGATAGAGAAGAGAAGGAGAAGATTTATGCTTTGAGAAGGATATAAAATGAAAACCGGAATGTATCGGGGATTTGAATACGGGATTGTATTTCCTGAAAAATTTCAGAAAGGAGAATTGCCCTATATCTGGCGGGCTGAGTTTTTCGGCGCGTTTCCAGCGGTTGATTTGGCAATGCTAAAAGAGGGGTATACGATAGTTTATTACCGCATTTCCGATCTGTACGGCAGCCCGGAGGCAGTTTCTAAAATGACAGAATTTCAGCCATTTATCCAGGAGAAATATAAGCTTAGCTCAAAAGCCATTCTGTTTGGACTATCGCAGGGGGCAGAGTGGAGCAATTTTTCAATTACGCTGCCAAGAGGGGAGAGAGAAATCGGATTTTATTAGTCGGGGATTCCATCAGTGCGGGCTATGGGGATATGGTGCAGAAAAAACTGCCCGAATTCCATGTGGATCGCCTAAATACAAGCGAGAGCATCCATCACCCGAATTTCTTGCGCCAGTTGGAGATAGCACTGCGCCGAAAGAAATTTGCAAAAATCTGACAGGGTGCATTTTGAGGAGGGCGTGTATCTTGAACTGACGGAGGAAATTGCGGGGGTATTAAGAAGGGAAATCAGCAATCTTCCATAATAAGCTTGTATCTTTCCATTTACAGTCACGGAAAAATAAATTATAATATTAGCAAAATATAATGTGCAAAAGGGGGCGGCATTATGGGGATTTTAAGTCCGGAATGGGATGGGAGAATCAGGCATTGGATTCGGACATTGGAGGCAGATTTTTATGAGCCTTTGGGGGAAATTGAATTTCAGGCATTTAAAACCAAAGATCATCTAAAATATGAGGAGCTTGACCGGGAAAAATTTGTTCCGGTATCCGCTGGACTTTCCTGGGGGGAAGCCTGGGAATACTGCTGGTTTTTGGGGGATATTCTTCTGCCCAAAAAAGCGGAGGGAGAGCGAATTGTGCTTGACTTAAAGCCAAGCTGGGAATCCACGCTCTTTGTCAACGGGAAAGAATTTGGTACATACCGGGCGGAGTGGGTTGCGAAGGCGCACCATTATCTGGTGGACAATACCATCGCCGTAAATGCAAAATCGGGAAGCAGCTATCATATTGCAATGGAAACTTACGCGGGTCATGATTATCCGGGCAGCGGATCCAACGCGACAGGTCCTGTGCTACCGGAAAGTAATCCTTTTAAGAAGGTCAAAAAAAATGGGGATAGAAGGCAGCTTGGCACTTCCACATTTGGCATTTGGCGCGAGGAAGTCTATCAGCTTTATATGGATGTGATGACTCTGTGGAATTTATTGCAGGATCTTGATCAGGAGAGTTTGCGCGCGGCGAAAATTGCCGCCACTCTAAAGCAGTTTACAAAGGAAGTGGAATTTGAGCAGGACGCGGAGGGAAGGCTTTCGGACTACAAAAAAGCAAGGGAGGCACTTAAAGGGGCACTCCTTGCAAAAAATGGTTCCACCATGCCGCAGTTTTGGGCCGTGGGCAATGCGCATATTGATTTGGCATGGCTTTGGCCGGTCGCGGAAACCAGACGCAAAACTGCAAGAACCTTTGCCGCGCAGCTCCGTCTTTTGGAGGAGTATCCGGACTACTGTTATATTCAGAGCCAGCCTGCCGCCTATGAGATCTGCCGCAGAGATTATCCGGAATTGTTTGAAAAAATCAGGGTGGCGATCCGTGAGGGAAGATGGATCGCGGACGGCGCGATGTGGGTGGAGCCGGATACCAATATTACGGGCGGAGAGTCCTTGATCCGCCAGATCCTCCACGGAAAACGCTATTTTAAGGAAATGTTTTCTGTGGACAGTCATGTCCTCTGGCTGCCGGACTCCTTTGGCTATTCCGCTGCACTTCCGCAGATCTTGATGGGCTGTGATGTACCATATATGGTAACACAGAAAATATTCTGGAGCTATAATGGCGGGGAGCGTTTTCCGTACCATTATTTTTACTGGGAGGGATTGGACGGCACAAAGATCACTTCCTTTTTGCCGACCAGTTATACTTACCAGACCGATCCGGGAGAAATTTGCCGCACATTTAAAAACCGCGCGCAAAAAGAAGATCTGGATGCCTTTCTCTTCCCGTTCGGCTATGGCGACGGGGGCGGAGGACCTGCCAGGGATCATATAGAATATGTGCTTCGCGAAAAAGATCTTGAAGGATGCCCGCGCGTGAAAATGGGTTCACCGGAAGAATTTTTCCACTGGATGGAAGAAGAGGGCGGACCAGATCACACCTATGTCGGGGAATTGTATTTTTCCGCTCACCGGGGAACCTACACTTCTCAGGCGGCAATCAAAAAATATAACCGCAGAAACGAAATTCTTCTGCATGAAATGGAATTTTTTGGAAGTTTATTATCCATGGCGGGAGGTTCCTATGATTTAGCCAGAGCGGACAAGCTTTGGAAAACGCTTCTGTTTCATCAATTCCACGATATCCTTCCGGGTTCCTCCATCGAGAGAGTGTATAAGGAGGCGGAGGTCTGCCAGCAAGCATTGCAGGAGGAAGCCCTGCAGATAGCGCGCAATGAGGCGGAGAGTTTGCTTAAAGATAAAGAAGGAATCAGTATTTTTAATTCGCTCTCCTTTGCGCGCAAAGCGGTGGTTCTATTGCCTGAGGAATATCAAAGCGGCGCGAGGACCATTGAAGGTGTGAGTGTGCCAGTACAAAAATTAAAGAAGGGCGTTGTGGCATTGGTATCCCTTCCGTCCTGCGGGGCAGTAAGTCTGCTTCCGAGTGATCATTGCGATAAGAAAGAAGAAAACCTCTTCCCGGCAACAATCGTAAAAGAGGGGGAGGGATACCGCATCGAAAACGGAAAAATTGCCGTCTGGATTGACGGGGCGGGGCAAGTAATTTCCTTTGTGATGAAAGCTTCAGGAAGGGAAATTTCCGCGGGGGAGATGAACCAGCTTCGCCTCTACCGTGACCAGCCAAGAGCCTATGACGCTTGGGATATCGATTCCAATTACCGCGAGGAAGCACCGGAATTTGCCAAAGTAGAGGGGATCTCGATCTTAGATCAGGGACTTTTGGCGGTTCTTGAGGTAAAGGGGAAAATTGGAAAATCAGAGTACACCCAGAGAATTTGCTTGGGAGCGGAAGGAGAACGGCTGGAATTTGATACAAAAATAGAATGGCGGGAAATGCATCGCCTGTTGAAGGTCAGTTTTCCCGTGGATGTGCATACGGAAAACGCAAGGCATGAGATTCAGTTTGGCTATGTAAAACGTCCAACGCACCGCTCAAGGCAGTATGATAAAGATCGCTTCGAGGTCTGCAACCATCGCTATACGGCACTGTGTGACGAAAGTCATGGCGCGGCACTGTTAAACAACAGTAAATACGGTATCAGCGCGAATAAAAATGATATGGAGCTAACACTTTTGCGCGCCTCGACTTCCCCGGCACGCGCGGACAACGGGATGCAGCATTTTGCCTACGCGTTGTATGCATGGGAGGGAAGCTTTATCGAGTCCGATGTGGTTCGTCAGGGGTATGAGTTCAATGTTGAGCCATTTGTGATAGAGGGCAGTATTCCTGCATTTGAAGCGGTAAGTATCCTCCCTAAAAATATAATTTTAGAAGCAATGAAACCGGCTGAAGATGGAAGTGGGGATGTGATCTTCCGGCTTTATGAGGCGGCGGGAGCTGCGGTAAATGCGGAGATTAAGATTGAACTGCCAGTTGGAAAAATTTGGGAGTGCAATATGTTGGAGGAAGAAAAAACACTGTTATCGGAAGGAAAAGAGAATTTGCCAGTCCTCCACCTTGCCTTTCGCGCATTTGAAATCAAAACTTTGCGCCTGCAAAAAGTAAATTAAGATCTTGCAACCGCATAAGCGCGCATAGAAAAATAGTTCTTAGGGGAAGATTTTATACGTTAAGTAGGGGAAAACTTTCCCCTACTTAAATTTATTCCATCTCTACCGTGGACTCCGGATTTTTTTGCGGAATATTTTTCCGGTACCCGGAAGGCATAACTTCCCTATTTTTACAGATTCAAAAAAAGGGCTGGTATTTAAAGAAGAATCGTGCTATAATGAGCAGGCTTTTCGGTATTATTTTTTATTATGGGGAATTATCATTGTTTGGTGACGCGCTCCCGCCACTTTAGAAGTGGGGGCTTTCTGTTCGTTTTGATTAAAGTGATGGACTTGTCCGTTTAGGTTAAAATATATAGGGGAAAAGCCATATAAAAATAAGGAGGAGGGCAAAAATCCAGCGGTGGATGGTTGCCTGAAAGAGAATGGAGAAAGAATTATGGAAGGCGGGCAATATGCTCTATCCCCTTCCGGTTGTGATGGTAAGCTGTGCGGAGGAAGAAAAATATAATATTATCACCGTGGCGTGGACGGGAACAGTCTGTACCAATCCGCCGATGCTCTCGATTTCTGTGCGCCCGGAGCGTTTTTCCTACGGGATGATCGCGCGGACAAAGGAATTTGTAGTAAACTTAACAACAAAAACACTCGCCCGTGCCTGTGATTATTGCGGGGTAAAGTCCGGAAGGGATGTGGATAAATTTAAGGAAACCGGTCTTAGTGCCGCACCCGCTGCCTATGTCAGAGCTCCGTTAATTGTGCAGTCCCCGGTTAACATGGAATGCCGGGTAAAAGAGATCCTGCATTTGGGTTCACATGATATGTTTCTTAGTGAGGTGCTTGGTGTGCATGTTGATAAAAAGTATTTGGAAAATAATGGGAAATTTGATTTAAGCCGCGCTGAACCCGTGGTCTACTCGCACGGGGAATATTACAGGCTGGGGGAACTGCTCGGAAGTTTTGGATATTCTGTAAAAAAGAAGGGAAAAAGATAAATGGACAATAATATTATATTGATTGGGATGCCGGGGGCGGGAAAAAGTACACTCGGTGTTGTACTTGCAAAAATCTTTGGGATGCGCTTTTTAGACTCTGACCTTTTAATACAGGAGAGGGAGGGGATGCTTTTATGCGAGCTGATTGAGCGGGAGGGACTTGACGGTTTTCTTGCCATTGAGGGGGAAGTAAATGCCGGGATAGAGGCAAAAAATACAGTGATTGCGACCGGTGGCAGTGCGGTGTATTCTGCGCGGGCGATGGAACATTTAAAAGAGATAGGAACAGTAATATATCTTAGGCTTTCGCTAAAGGAGATCAAGGAGAGAGTCGGGGATGCAAAACAGCGTGGAATTGCAATGAGACCGGATCAAAGTTTTGCTCAGCTTTATGAGGAACGTTGCCCTCTCTATGAGAAATATGCAGATATTGTATTCGATGTGGAAGGAATTTCCATCGAAAATTTAGCGGAAATGATGAGAAATCAACTTATATAGATGATTCTGCGACGAAACCCAAAGTTTCCTGTTTACAAATGGCGGCTTTGTGTTATAATGGAAGATACGGGGTGTTTTGATTTGAAGAGGGGTGCGTATTGGGAGCACTTAGGGAGGGAGCAGTCAGTGGGACTGCGATAGATTGGAGATAATTAAATATGGATCAATATATTATAAAGGGTGGAAAAGCACTGGCGGGAGAGATTTGGGTGAGTGGAGCAAAAAATGCTGCGTTAGGGATCTTAGCGGCAGCAGTGATGGCGGATGAGACGGTGACGGTGGAGAATCTTCCGGATATCCGGGATATTGATATCCTCTTGCAGGCGATATCCGGGATCGGAGCGATGGTAGAGCGCGTTGACCGTCATTGTGTGCGGATTAACGGCGGGACAATCAACACGATTGTTGTGGCGAATGATTCTGTTCGAAAGATAAGAGGTTCCTATTATTTATTGGGGGCATTGCTCGGCAAATACAAGAGTGCCCATGTTTTGCTTCCGGGGGGATGCGATATTGGGAGCCGCCCGATTGACCAGCATATCAAGGGTTTCGAGGCACTCGGCGCGAATGTTCGCATTCAGCATGGCATGATTGAGGCGGAGGCAGTTGATTTAGTCGGGAATCATATTTATCTTGATATGGCGAGTGTCGGTGCCACAATCAATATTATGATGGCAGCGGTGATGGCGGAGGGGCAGACGATTATTGAAAATTCTGCGAAGGAACCACATGTGGTGGATGTGGCAAATTTCCTGAACAGTATGGGGGCAAAGATAAAGGGTGCCGGTACGGATGTGATTCGCATTGTCGGCGTACCAAAACTCCACAGCAGTACATATTCTATTATTCCGGATCAGATCGAAGCTGGTACTTTTATGATTGCTACGGCGGCGACAAAGGGTGATGTGACCGTGCGCAATGTGATCCCGCGCCATATGGAGGCGTTGACAGCGAAGCTTGTGGAGCTGGGGGCGGAGGTGGAAGAGTTTGATGATGCCATTCGCGTTGTGGCGACAAAACGTTTGGGAGCTACACAGATAAAGACTTTGCCATATCCGGGTTTCCCGACAGATATGCAGCCGCAGATGACCACTCTTTTGGCGATCTGCGCGGGTACGAGCATTATTACGGAGGGGATCTACGAGAATCGATTTAAATATGTGGACGAACTGGCGCGTATGGGTACCAATATTAAAGTTGAGGGCAACAACGCGATCGTCAATGGTGTTGCGGAATTAACGGGGGCGAGTGTTGTCGCGCCGGATCTGCGCGCAGGTGCGGCTTTGGTGATTGCTGGACTGGTAGCGGAGGGGTATACCACAATAGAACAGATCCGATATGTAGAGCGCGGGTATGAGAGCTTTGAACAGAAGATGCGCGATCTTGGCGCAGATATGGAAAAAGTGGATTCTGAGGATATGAAGGCAGTACAAAAATTTAAACTTAAAGTAGGTTAGGGTGGGAAGTTAGAACTATCTAACTTCTGAGATCACAATTTACGGTAAGTGGCGGGGAGAATAATCTTCCTGCCTGGTTTTGGTACTCTTTTTTAATTGGGAAAAAAGGAAAATAATATTTAAATAAAATTAAACTGCGGCAGAAAGCTTATTGATAAAGCGATCTGCCGCAGACATTTGATATTAATTATAAAATTGCTTCAATATAAAGATCATGTTCTCTTGAAAGATCAACAAAGCGATTTCCTCCAACTTGGATCACCGGACGGGAAAGGCTTGTGCGGTTCATCATAATAATCACGCCCTCCGACTGGTCGCTTAAACGTACATTATTATTTAGATAGGTTTGGTTTACATGCTCTAAAAATGTCATGACCGTGCGCGTATCAAATTTTGCAAGCCCTTCGGATTCAAAGATACTGATAACCTCAAATGGGCAGAGCGGACCACGGTAGAGCCTTGCCGCTGTCATTGCCTCATAGACATCGGCAACCATAACGATCTTGGCAAAACGATCAATTTGATCGCCCTTGATGCCTAGAGGGTAACCCGATCCGTCACAGCGCTCATGGTGCATCATGGCAGACATTTGAACATGGATATTTGCTTTCTGTCCGCGCAGAATATTGTAGCCGCGCAGCGGGTGAGTCATCAGTGTTTCATGTTCTGTGTCGCTGAGCGCGGTCGGTTTTTTAATAATTTCCGGAGGGATCAAAAGTTTTCCGATATCGTGGAGCAGACCACACAATGTCAGTGTGTCAAGTTCACGATCGGTAAAATTCATCCAGCGGCCTAACACATTGGAGATCAGTGCGACATTGATTGAGTGCAGATAGATCTCATCGTCAAAATCGCGCATACTATGTAGCATATCAAAGACATGCATACCATTGCGCGCATTTTTTAAGATATCGC
Organism: uncultured Lachnospiraceae bacterium; assembly: GCA_910577165.1. Taxonomy (GTDB): domain Bacteria; phylum Bacillota; class Clostridia; order Lachnospirales; family Lachnospiraceae; genus RGIG4057. The sequence continues at coordinate 47,075 of CAJTLX010000006.1, read as the reverse complement.
TGATATCTGCAAGAAGTTCATCTTCGGTGATAGGCACATTATTTTTTACAATATCCAGAACCTGACGGCGCAGATGATCCGTCGAATATTCCACGCGGGAGGAAAACGCCTTGAACTCCGGTGTATTTTTGACCTTCTCGGAGTACATCTGTGTTTCTTGCGGAAAAGAGGAGGGCGCAGGGGGCGTGGAGACGGTGGGCGGCACGAACGGCTTTGGCTGTGGGGAGGAAGGGGCGGGTGCTGGGGCTGGGGTAGCAGTAGCCTCCTTTAATGTCCCGGGCATCTCTACTGCCTCTGGCACCTCCACATTGTCTTCTACAGTTACGGTAATCTGGTGGATGGAATAAAATTTTAACCTCGTGATGACTTTATTGGAAATAGTGGTGCCAGCAGGGATAATAAGCTGATTGGCTGTTGTATATACATCATCCGAGATCACCATGCCGGGCGTAGCCTGACTTGTTAAAATCCTGATCCTTTTCATAATCAAATTCTCCTATCGTAAGAAATCTTGCTGCTAAAATTTCATACTACCTATTATAGGAAAAAAGTTTGTAAAAGTCAATTCTTTTCCGAAAGCTTTCTAAAAATTTGGACTTTCTATTTTTAGGAAACATTATAGTATTGCGCCTGAGCATTCCAGAGTTTATAGTAAAGTCCGTTCTTCTTTGCGATTAGCTCCTCATGACTTCTCCGCTGAACAATTGTTCCGTTATCAAAAACATAGATCTGGTCGCAAAAGCGGCAGCTTGACATACGATGCGAGATATAAAGGGAAAATTTTTCCTCTACCAGCTTGTCGAAATGCCGATAAATTTCATATTTGGAAACAGGGTTGAGTGCCGAGGTTGGCTCATCCAAAATAACCCATGGAGCATCCTTGTAGAGTGCTCTTGCAATGGTAAGTTTCTGCGCCTCCCCGCCAGAGATCTCAACACCATTCTCTTCCAGCTGATAAAGATTTATCTGGATTCCTTCCGGCATGGTGGAAAGTCTCTCGCTAAATCCTGCCTTGCACACACAGTTCTCAACGCGCGGCGCATCATAATTGATGTTTGCTGCCACATTTTCGGCAATGGAGAAGGAAAAAAGATTGAAGTCCTGAAAGAGCCTTCTGTAGGATCGTAAAGCCGACATAAAAATTTGATAAAGGTCGGTTTGCCCGTTCCATTTTTCCGACGATCGCAGTTTTATGTCCAAGCAGAAGCTTTTCGTTGGTATGGGAGAGAATGAGTGTGTTGCTGTTTGGGTAGTGGAAGGATTTTCGGTTTTTCGCCCAGCGTTTGATCAGCATTTCTTCGTAGTCGCGCTGTGGGGCATTGTCCTCACAGATTGCAATATAGTACATAATACTTTCCTATTTTTAGTTCCGCGTATGTCCTCCACAAATTTATTCCGGGCACTGTGCGGGCATATGCTGTTTTAAGTTTATAGTTGCGGATAGAATTTGCTCTGCCTCGATTTCTACGATGGCGGTATTAGTGAGCGGGTAGCGTTTGGCCATCTCGTGAAGTGGAGTATTATAAAGCTGGGAGAGGAACGACATAATACAGGCACTGTGTGTAACTGCTGCAAGGTCGCCCTTGTCTTTATTCTTTAGTATCAGCCCTTTTAGTGCCGGAACCAGACGCTTTAGCAGATCGAGGTAGGATTCTCCCTTAGGCGGACGGGTATCACGGCGGTTTTTATACCAGACGGCAAATTCTTCTGGAAATCGAACTTTTACCTCGTCCCAGCGAAGTCCCTCCCATAGTCCGAATTCTATTTCGCGCAGATCATTGACTTTTTGGCAGGGAAGGGAGAGCCTGTCCGCAATTACCTGTGCTGTCTGCGCTGCGCGGGTGAGAGGGCTGGTATAAAGTGCAGAGATCGGCACAGGACGAAGAGAGAGCGTGTTGGCAAGTGTGATAGCCTGTGTGTGTCCGTTTTCATTTAATGGAATATCCGTGCTTCCCTGGATGCGTTTTTCAATATTCCAGTCGGTTTCTCCATGGCGGATAAGTAAAAGTTTCATAGGTAACTCCTTGTAGTCCAGTCTGTTTACTGGATGTATTATACCCGTTTTGCCGTTTGAAGTCAACGCCCGCATTGCTTCTTAAATTATATATTGATTGCAAATATTGCCATGAACTGCTATAATAAACAGTAAAGATATAATATATTATTTGTATAAACATATTTTGTTTTTTGTTAATTATGGAGGGGAAATTCAGTGTGGTAAGGATAGCTGGTTATTTTTACAAAGAGGGATAGGAAAACGGGGATGAAGTTTTAATTTATTGTATTTTTAGAAGGGAGAAGGGAAACTTGGAGGAAGATAGAAAAATGCTTACAAGAGAATTATTGGATCAGACTGCGATGAAACTGTATGATTTCTGCGAATATCCTGCGGTCAGGCACCGAGTATTGCAGTTTATTGGGGAGGCTCCGAATACGGAGCAGTTTTTGCAGCTGCACGAAAAATTTTTGCACAGTGATATTGTGGAGCAGCTTTATCATGAGCAGGATACACAGGGGGGATGGGGAGCATTTCGCTCAAAAGATTACAGCGTGAAAAAATTATTTCCAACCTCCCAGGTTGCGATAAGACGCTGCCTCTATCTTGGACTTACCTATGATGACCGGGATATTCTAATGCTTGCAAATGAATATTTGGAAGGAATTTTAACCGGAGAAATTCCGGCGAAGCCTTTTGAGAAAAATGAGCGTGCCAACCCCTGGCAGACGGCAGAAATATGCGAGTCACTTGAGTCCATTCGCCCGTACAATCCGCTCTGTGACAATACTTTTGCCCAGTGGAACTACATTGTGGGATGTGCTTATCAGGATGGGCAATATTCCTATGAGCGCGACTGCGCGGCACAGCATGAAGTGTTTTTAACACGTGAGGCAAGGCTTGTGCCAATGCAGCCGGGGCTTTTATTAAAGCGCAGAACAGAACTTGGGGAGGGGATCGAGGAGGCGATGCTTTGTCATCTTGGGGAGAATGCATACCACAACGGATATTTCTGGGCGGAGTGTCCGGAAAAATTGCCGGAGGAGTTTATTGGGCGCAAGACGAGAAGGTGGTTTCATGCATTTAATTTTATCAATCAGTTTCAGGGGGGATCGCGCTATCTTTCTCATGTGGTAAAATGGCTGCTTGAGAATCAAAATGCGCGCGGACTTTGGGATTATGGACCACAGATAAAAGACCCCTGGGGATATTTTGGAAATTTTTCCACAAACCGAAAATATGCGCATAATCGGGTGGTGGACTGCACAATAGAAATTTTAAGTTTTCTGTATCAGTATCTTGAAAATAATCCGCTGTCAGAGGGTTAAGAATGCTATTGGCGTTTTGCCAGAGAGTACATAAGATCAGCAAAGATAAAAAAATATTGAATATATCAGTAACTTAACAGGATATATCATTGAAGGAAATATCTGTTTTTCTGTATAATATTTATATCAAATTTTGGAGGGTTTACGTATGTCCGTATTGAATGTTGAATTTTTTTCGGGATGCCTGATGCGCCCGGTATCATTTAAGGTACTTTTGCCGGATGGGGCGCGTGTCCGGAGACAGGAGTCGGCAGATAATCCACACTATAAAAGACCGACGAAAACTTTGTTTTTGCTGCACGGCTACACCAGCGATCTTAACGAGTGGCTCTATGGCAGTTCCATTCGTTTTCTGGCGGAAAAATACAATCTGGCGGCAGTTTTTCCCAATGGAGAAAACAGCTTTTATTTAAATGGTGAGGCGACGGGGCGCAAATACTGCGATTTTGTCGGAGGCGAATTGGTGGATTATATGAGAAAGGTTTTTGGGCTTGCAAAGGGCGCGGAAGATACATTTATCGGCGGGCTTTCGATGGGAGGATTTGGCGCGCTGCACACCGCATTTGCATTTCCGGAAAATTTTTCTAAAGTGGCGGCAATGTCCTCCGCGCTTATTGTTCATGAGCTTGAGGAAATAAAGCCGGGACAGAATAACGGTGTGGCAAATTACGAGTATTATCAGTTGTGTTTTGGCGAACTTGACCGGGCAAAAGAAAGCGATGCGAACCCGGAAACACTCCTGTTAAAATTAAAGGAAGAGGGAAAGAAAATTCCGGATATTTTTATGGCGTGCGGAACGGAAGATTTTCTACTTGAGAAAAATCGCGCATTCTGCGAATTTTTAAAGAAGGAAAATATTCCAGTAGTTTATGAGGAAGGACCGGGAAGTCATAATATGCAATTTTGGGATGCAAAACTGGAACCAGCAATCAAGTGGATGTTAAATTGAAAGGGGAGGAATTATGGCTGATACATATTATTTGCTCTGTTATACCAGAAAGCCGCAGGAAGATTCCATCTATTCGGAAAAACTTGCGTACAGTATGCATCTCGCGCTGAGTGAGGACGGGGAGCATTTTACCGCGCTGAATCATAATTCGGGGATTTTGTATGCTAAGGCGGTGGCAAGAGCGGACGGGACACTGCACGCGAAAAGTTTAAAGAACCCGAAGATTTTTAAGAGGGAAGATGGAACATTTGGCGTGATCGCAAAGAGAATTGAGGTGGACGGAAGCCCGGATGAGGAACTAGGGGAGCTGGCACTTGCCTTTTGCAGTAAAGATCTAATTCATTATCAGGAACTTGGCGCGTGGGGAATGAGCAAGACCGCGGCGGGAGAACTGCTTCATGAAGGGGGCTGCGTGATGCGGAGCGCGATAGGAGAAATGCAGGGTGAGGACAAAAATCGACATCTTTTTGGAAAATTTACTGATGAAGAATATGCTGCGATTGAGGCGCAGCTGCCCGGAGCGATTCCTGGAAATATGATTGAGATATCAAAAGAGCAGGCAGAACACTTAAAATGTCGTTTTCTTACCCCGGTGAATGTCTTAAATGAAGTGCCGGAAAGTGTTTCGGTGAAAGATAGGCAGGAACTTGATACTCTGCGTGCTATGGCATATTACAGTGACGGTTCCAAGGTGGAAAAGAAGGTGGATTGGTACACGGATTCCATGGATTTTGCTACTCCGGGGGAATACGAGATCAGGGGGAAGATACATCAGGAACATTTTTCGTTTCCAATTGCCTTTAACCGCGCAGATCCATGTATAGGGAAGTGGAATGGAAAATATTATTTTATTGCCACAAATGATGCGGACGGAAACAATTCTTTGTACATACGCGAGGCGGACACTATTCCGGGGCTGATCACTGCTCAGGAGATAAAGATTCTTGATACACAGATGTACCCGCATTTAAAAGGGCTTTTGTGGGCACCAGAATTTCATATTATAGAGGACAGGCTCTACATTTTTCATGCGGGCACGCCGGGACCATTTGAGAAGGAGCAAAGCCATGTGATGGCACTAAAGCTGGGCGGCAATCCAATGTGCGCTGAGGACTGGGAAATGCCGGTGCGTGTGGAAAGAAAGGACGGGAGTATGCTCTATGGAGAGCAGGGAATTACTCTTGATATGACAGAATTTGAGTCGGCAGGTGTGCATTATGTATGCTGGTCGCAGCGTCAGTTCTCCCCGGTGGATCAGGGGGCATGGCTCTATATTGCAAAATTAAATTCCAAGAAACCATGGCAGCTCGCCTCGGAGCCAGTGCTTTTATCACAGCCGGAGTACGGTTGGGCAAACAATCATACTTTTGTTGACGAGGGACCGTTTGTAATCAAGAAAAATGGGATGATCTACATGACTTTTTCCAGTGCCGCCGTGGATTCCACCTATGTGACGGGGCTACTTACCGCAACAGAGGGTGACGATCTGTTAGATCCGAAAAATTGGGTGAAGGAAAATTGTCCGCTCCTCTCATCGAGAAGTGTGCCTTCCGATGTCAGCAGAAATGGAGTCTTAGCAGCGCAGTCAAAATGGGGTGAATTCGGACCGGGACACAATTCTTTTGTGGAAGATGAGGAGGGGGTTTTCTGGTTTGTCTATCACGCAAGGCGCGGTGTAAATGGCGAGCGTTCAAGTGGTCTGCGCCGTCTGCATTTTAACCGCGAGAATTTCCCCGTACTTGATATGACGGAGGAGCGCGATTTAAACCCGGAACTTACCTGGGTAAAAACAAAGGTAATTGTGCGCAAATAATCTTGATTTGAGTTCCCGCTAAAGCGGGAAGATGGGAGTTAGCGAAAGGAGTTTTCAATGAGAATAAGAAGATTGTTTTTTGTGGCTGCAACGGCAATCTTGCTTGCAGGCTGCGGCAAGGATACGGAAGATGAAGTAAGTCCAACCCCTGTGGAATCGGAAGATAAAGAATTGGAAAGTAATGGGAATTCAGAACCAACACCGACGAACACCCCAACACCGGAACCGACGGCGGAACCGACCAAGGCAGCAGAAAATTTCCTTGAGCTTTACAGGGATGATTTTCATATGGGGATCGCGCTCAATCCAAGTGATTTTAGCAATTGGAGTGAGATCGGGAAGACCATCACCGCAAATTTTGACAGTTTTACCTGCGAGAACGAGATGAAGCCAGATGCTGTGCTGCGCCAGAAAGAGAGCCAGGACGGGCTGGCGGATGGTTCCACTTACAAAGATCCTGTCGTTGATTTTTCGCGCAGCAATGCGGCAATTCTGCGCGCCTTAGAAAACGATATTAAAATCCGTTTCCATACGCTTGTATGGCATGCGCAGACACCACGCTGGTTCTTTACAGAGGATTATACAAATGAGGGCGAGTATGTAAGCCGCGAGGTAATGCTTGCGCGTATGGAAAGTTATATCCGTCAGGTATTAACTTATTTTGACACAGAATATCCGGAACTTATCTATGCGGTGGATGTAGTAAATGAGGCATTTAACGGACCAATTTCTGACGAAAATCCGCACGGTGTTGTGGAGGAAGTGGACGGACACGCAAATTATTGGTTTGATGTACTTGGACCGGATTATGTCTACTATGCATTTTATTATGCAAGACAGTATGCGCCAGATTATATGAAGCTGTTTTATAATGATTATAATACCTCATCCAAAACACAGCGGATTATTGACGGTCTGCAAAAGATTCAGGATGAGGGGCTGATTGACGGAATCGGAATGCAGTCCCATGTCAGTATTAACGATGTGATGGATATGACGCTGCTCCCGACGGTGCGTGCATTTTGCCGTGCAGGGTATGAAGTACAGATCACCGAATTTGACCTTGGTATTGGTCAGGAGGCAACGGAGGAAAACTTAGAAAAGCAGGCACGCAAAATAAAATGTCTGATGATCGGATTGCAAAAATTAGTGGATAATGGAATGCCTTTTACCTCGATGACGTTCTGGGGGTATACCGATCGCCCAGCAAGCGGAGGCTGGAGAGCCGGAGAACACGCACTTTTGTTCGATGAAGAGGGAAACCCAAAGCGCGCATTTTATGGTGTGTTACAGGATGAGTCGGTACTGGCGGTTGACTATTGAGAGGGGATCAAAAAAATAGAAGAATACCGGGAAATAATGAGAGCAGATTATTTCCCGGTATTTTTATGTTCAGGAATGCAAATAGTTATTATATCAAAACCTTAAAAAGATGTATATTGACAAAATAAATTTTGTGCAGTATAGTACGAAAAAGGGATTATTTTTATAACATTTTGGAACAAATTGTGGCGAGAATCATAGGATCAAATAAATGAATTTTTGTGTGGTTCGGTATTTGGACAACGCATAGAAAGGGGAATTATGAATTCCTGTGAATTGGTTGCCTATGTATCCTCGCTTGCCTGCGTAATTTCAAAATGCAGCAGCAGGGAGGAAATGGAGATTTTTTCTGCCGTGTTGATCCAGCTGGGGGAAACATTGCATATGATGTTAGTAAATGAGGAAAATTGCAGTCGGAGAGATTGCAAAGAGGATTGAAGAGATCAGGACAAGCGATGGAAGAGGGGGATTTTATGTCCGTGCTTACGCAGGATTTAATCTATGAAATATTATCGGTGGTGGAGGAGATACCAAAGGGGTGTGTCGCCTCTTATGGGCAAATTGCAAGGTTGATTGGGCGGGATAAAAATGCAAGGCTGGTGGGTAAGGTTCTTAGTATGTCGGAGTATTACGGGGAATATCCATGCCACCGCGTGGTAAATCATGCGGGAAGACTCGCTCCACATTTTTACGATCAGAAGAGTTTGTTGATGGAAGAGGGGATAAGGTTTATTGGAGATAGGGTGGAAATGAAAAAATATTGTTGGGATGTATAAAATACAAATCATTTTTTAGAATAGTTTTATTTCAGAATCTTTTCTGCCTCGTAAATAACAGTTTCTAGAAAATTTCAATGAAATGATTTGATAATTTATGCAACATGATATATAATTAAAATTAAAGAAGAATGAACTAGGAGGAAGTTTGGGATGAAATATGTAGGTGTCTGAAATGTTTAATACATTTTCTCAGGCATCTTTGCAAGTGGAGCAAATGGATAAATTTTACTGTAAGAATACGATGGAATATCGAACCAGCGATAAATATAGTTCTCCTATCGAGGATATTTTGGAAAGTTGTAGAGAAGTAGAAAGAAATGCATCCGGATACAGCAACTGGTTATCATAATTTGGCAGGAGTGTCTAAGAAACAGGGAGAATATAAAAGAGCAGAGGAATTGTATCAAAAAATTTTGCAAATACAGAAAGAAGAATGACAGCGCGAAAAATTTTTGAAATTTTCATTTAGATGTGCTATGATGGAATTTAGGAGGGAAAGCCGTCACTATTGGTAGCAGTGGCGGCTATTTTCTTTTGTCTGGAGAATTTTTATACCCTCTGAAAATACAGGAGGGGTAAAGCCTCCTTAGCCCTTTGGTTTTCCTATAAACCCGGTTACAACATATCATTCTTTGTTTGACAATATATTTATTCTTTCAGATTTTCTTCCCCCCACTGCTTCATATGTTCAAAAACCGGGATAAAACTTTTTCCTAAATCCGTCAGATTATATTCCACATGGGGAGGGATTTCCTTGTAATCATAGCGAGTAATAAAACCGTCTGCTTCTAATTCTCGAAGCTGTTTTGTCAGGCTTGATTCTGTGATATCGCCGATATGTCTGCGAAGTTCTCCAAAGCGGTGTACATCCTGAAAGGCAATATAATAAATAATTTCAATTTTCCATTTACCACCCAAGATTTTTTGTATGGTGGAAACGGTTTTGCAGCGTTCAATAGCCAATGCACTTTTTTTCATCCCTGGTCTTCCTTTCTGCAATCAATAATATAACACAACATAACATAGTTTTTCTAAAAAATCAATGTACGATTTTTATATGGGTACTATAAAAAAATACAGTACTTGTAAAATCGTTGTATACGAGTATAATTAGGATAAATTACAGAAAAGGAGATGTGTTTATGCACTACACAGGAACAATTTGGCGACCGCCATATGAGGCGAAATCAATTTTAATTGAGGTAACAGCAGGATGTACGCATCATAAATGCAAGTTTTGCACCTTGTATAATGATTTGCCGTTCAAATTCAGAATGTCTCCTATGGAGGATATTGAGTGTGATCTGCAGGAGGTTAAGAGGGCAGTTAAGGGTTGGAATAATGAGTATATCCGTCGGGTATTTTTGACAGGGGCTAATCCATTTGTTTTATCCTATGAGAAATTAACGGCGATTGCAGAATTAACTTACAAATATCTCCCATCAATAGAATCCATTGGTTCATTTGCAAGGATTACGGATATTATGCCTAAAACCGATGAAGAACTTGCCAAACTGCAAGCTTGTGGCTACGATAGTCTGACCATAGGAATAGAAACGGGCGATGATGAAGCTTTGCAATTTATGAACAAGGGATATACTTCTGCTGATATCGTAGAGCAATGCCGGAGATTGGACAGGGCGGGTATTCATTATAATTTCTTTTACCTGGTTAGTATTTCTGGAGCAGGCAGGGGAGAAATTGGAGCAAAATTAACGGCTGATATATGTAACCAGGTACATCCCGCGCTTATTGGGGCAAATATGCTTACGGTTTATCCTGATTCTGAACTTTATGTCGGGATACAGCATGGGAACTGGCGGGAGGAAAGCGAACTTGAAAAATATAAAGAAGTGCGGACACTTATTGAAAATTTGCAGATATCAACAGTTTTTGCAGCAATGGGAGCATCCAATGCGTACCAGTTTCATGGGCAATTACCTAAAGATAAGAAAAAACTGTTATCATTCCTTGATGAAATTATAAAAAATGTCAGTGAGGAAGAATTACAGCAGTACAGAAAAAGCGTTTATCATCTGTAAGTAAAAGGAAGGATAATTATGAATTTTACAGGAAGAACTTGGCGACCGCCGTATGAGGCTTATTCCGTGATTATACAGGCTACTTCCGGCTGCACTTATAATAAATGTAAATTTTGTAGCCTATATAAAAATGAATGTTTCCGAATGTCACCCCTCTCTGAATTTGAAGAGGATTTAGCGGAGATAAAAGCCTATCAGCCCAATGCCCGAAGAATTTTTTTAACGGGGGCTAACCCATTTGCAATGAGTTATGAAAATCTTAAACTGCGAGCGATGACCGTGAGGGATTATCTGATTAAATGTCAGACCATAGCTATGTTTGCGAGTATCCGAGATATTCAAAATAAGGAAGTATGGCAGCTTAAAAAACTTAGAGCAATGGGAATTAACGGATTAAGCATTGGCACAGAAAGCGGCGATGATGAGGTGCTTGCCCTTGCAAATAAGGGATATACTTCAGCGGATATTTTAGAACAATGCAGGAAATTAGATGAGGCGGGGATTGAATATTATTTTGTTTATATGACGGGACTTGCGGGGAAAGGGGGAGGATATCAAAATGCAAAGAATAGTGCAAAAATATTTAATAAACTTAATCCATATTTTATTTCCGTGGATTCGCTTACACTTTTTCCAAATACAGAGTTATATAAAATGGCACAACGAAAATTATTTGTGTCTGCTGAAGAAAAAGAACGTATTCGTGAATTACAAATTTTAATTTATAGTTTAAGCATACGCACACATCTATTTGCAAATACGGTTTCGAATTTTATGCCAGTAACCGCATATCTTCCATATGAACGTGAGAAGATTATAAGTGAGCTACAATTTGTTTTAGATAATACAGAAGAAAGTAAGATGCAGGAGTATAGAAAGAATTTAAAATCTCTAGGATAAGGAAAAATATGACAGCGCAAGAAAGGGATATGCTCTTGACCTTTTTGGATCGCTTTAATTCGGAGAAAATGGAATTTTGTATTTCTGCAAAATTCGATCAGGGTTATTTCTATGTTTTTGTAAGTGATAAAGAAGTGCCGGAGGGAAGTATGGATGCCATTTTTGCCATTGTGGAGAGCAGCCTGCCAAATTATAGGATTTTGATTCGCATGGAGAGGAAACGAGTGGGATCTGGCAGATTATATCCTATCAGATAATAACGAAGGAAGAAGCGGAAAAACTTCAGATGGAACTTCCGGTACATATTCCGGCAGAATAATACAAAAAATGCAATTCTTTTTGATAAAACAGGCATAGAACACACAAATTCCAATATACTCATAGAAAGAGATTCGGAGAAAACTTATTATATGGATGGAAGAAAAGATTCACTTGCGTGTAGCTGTGATTTTTCGGGGATCAAGCCTGTTATGGTGGAATTGCCCTATCCTCCGATCCGGGTTAAAAATGAAAATCTAACCTATGCTAATTTGCTCAGCATTGACTATTGCGGCGCAGTGTCCGAAATGACCGCAATCACGCAGTACATCAACCATGAAAATCGCCTTGCTGCTTCCCGCTGTCCGATGGCAAAGGCACTTCTAGGAATGGCGATTTCTGAGATGATGCATTTGCAGGAATTAAGCGAAATGATAGTACTGCTTGGAGGGAAAGTGGATTACACGGCAAAATTCCGCAATGGGGACTGGAAAATGTGGACACCGGAATATATGAAAAGTCCTGACCAGGCGAGGCAAATGCTGCAAGCGGATTTGGACGCGGAGCGAGCGACAATTGACCAGTACCGGATGCATATCAATATGATTGCGGACAATTATATCAATGATGTGCTGGAGAGAATTATCAAAGATGAGGAATACCATGTGATGATGCTGCAATTTTTACTGAAAGAAGTGTGAAGGAAATCACTAAGCTCGAAAATACCTCGCTAGGTGATTTCAAGCTTCACACCGAAGAATGCGAAAAGCACGCATTCTTCATTGATCGTTTGTGCCGCCGTTGGCGGCATGATCAGAAGTGTGAAAGGGGCAGCATGACTGCAAGGATAAAAGGGGTATAGGGGAAACAAAAGGATGTTAAGTGTGAAATAGGACGGGTAAAGAAATCTAAAATTGACAAATTCGTGCAATGATAAACAGGACTTTTAGGCTGCGATCGTTTATAATGAAATTACAAGGAGGAGAAAACAAAATGTCAATAGAATTGATACAGCGGGCGATCTGCTATATGGAAGAACATATTTATGAAACTATGGACTATACGGATATCGCGAAATATGTGTCGATGTCGAGCTATAATTTTCACCGGATGTTTAGTTTCATTGTCGGGATGAGTGCCAGCGAATATATTAGAAACAGACGGCTTACGCTGGCGGCGATTGAATTGCAGACCACGGATATTTCAGTGCTTGATGCTGCCTATAAGCATGGCTATGAAACTCCGGAAAGTTTTTCCAAGGCTTTTTGTCGGTTTCATGGTGTAACGCCCAAACAAGCAAAACAAAAAGGTGCGAAGCTTCATCTGTTTAATCCCCTTGTAATAAAAATTATACTGGAAGGCGGTAATATTATGGATTACAGAATGGAACACCGGGAACGCCAGCAATTTCTTGCACTGATAAGAGCATTTCCCAATGAGATTATTAATGATGACAACGATCACAGTATTCCCGATTTTTGGGCGGAATGCTATGACAAAAATCGGATTGAGCCGATGAAAATATTGCGGGCAGAAGGCAAGCGAGATCTGTATGGGTTGTGCAGTCCAGTTGGAGGCGGCGAAACACATTTTAATTATGGTATTGGCGTTCTTTTGGATGCGGATACGGATCTTGAACAATCGGAACAGTTAGTGAAGGAAGGCTATTCCATATGGGAGACAGAGCCTGCGGATTATGCAGTATTTCAATGTTTTGGAGCGGATGGGGATTGTCTGGGAGAAACATGGAGTAAATTTTACAAAGAATTTATTCCACAGACAGGTTATGTGCAGACGGAGAATACCGATTACGAAATTTATTTTGAACATGGGGAAAATGGTCTGTTCTGCGAATTGTGGATACCGGTAAAAAAAGCATAAAAAAGCACCCATATTAGGTAAAAAAATATCCTGCTTTCTGAAAGAGGGTATTTTTTTGCATTTTGAAAGTAGAGTATTGTTTGCATTTTGAAGCAAAAGTATTTTTTGTATTATAGGAAATTATAGTTTTTGTCCGAGAACTGTGAAAATTTTTATCTGCTATTGACCGAAAGAATTTCAAATGTTAAAATATTTACAAATGATAAAGGGGGATATCCAGATGGAACAGATATTTAATGCGGAATCAATGATAGAAAACCGACATGAAGAAATAGCAGTATCCACTTTTTCTGATGAAAATAATTATGATAGATTAGAAAATAAACTTGTCCGGATAGATGCGGATCGGGATGAGATAAAGAAACTTAATATAGCAATAATGTGCATGAATGAAATAGTTATGTTATTTAATTTTAGTACGAATATTTTTAATATAAAAAATGAAAAATTATTACCATTTGGATTAAAAGGAAGAGTGAAAGATCTTAAAGGCTTATCGGACAATAAGGATTTTGATATTGCTATCGATAATCGCGATGCGATAGCTGCTTGGCTGTCAGAAAGGGTATTACTTTTAAGTCGGAAAAATGCAAAATGGATTTTTAATCTTGTTTCAAATGACCAGTCAAACAGTGTGCAGAGCAGGATGGGAATAGCTGTTGTATGCAGGGCAGTATCCATACTTGATGGATATTGGCTTAAGGTGGAGGGGGATAAAACGAAATGGGAAGATGTGGATATCAAAAGGAATAAATTAAATGAGATAATTGCACAGGTGGCATTGCACGGAAAATCATTGACTTTGCAAGGGTCGCTGTGTTCTCCTGAACTAACAACGAACGGCGCGTATGCAAAAGCATGGCGCAGGTATCCGGATCATCGGTTATGGCTGCATAAGGCGGGGGAAAATGGCTGCTGGGAAGCTAGAATCGAAGCAATGTGTTCCCGCCTGCTTGACAAGATGAACGTATCCCATTGCTATTACAGGATGACAAAAGATGAAAATTTGGATGTATGTGCCTGTCCATCGATGACAAGTGATATATATTCTATCATTGATGGAATGAGTATGTTTAGTTACTGTAATAGAACGGGGAGAAATTATGATTTATGGATGGAAGAAATAGATAGGGATAATTTATATAAGATGTGGATTGTTGATTATCTGATTAGCAATCGTGACCGGCACGGGCAAAATTATGGTTTTTATTATCAGCCGGATACCATGGAAATTCTGAGGATGCATCCTCTATTTGACCACAACAACGCATTTGATTTGGAGTATATGAAAAATCGGGATGCTGCCTACCAGTTTAGGGGATTGAGCATCCGGGATGCGGCAAAATATGCGATAAAGCGAGTTGATCTTTATTTTGAACTGCCCTTTTTCCAGAGTGATTTTTTGACGGAAAGGCAGTACAAGGAATTTATGTGGAGAGCGAAGGATCTGGGGATAAAAACAAGGTATAATCCAGTGTGGGTGAGATATTGTAAAAAAAAGGAAATTATAATAGAGCAGTCCACAGAAGAGTTTAATCGGTTACATGATCAGTATGCGTTGACAGATTCCAGCCAATTTTACGGTTTGGTTGAGAATGATTATCTAAAGTGAATTTTCTTTGTGCAATCGAACGGGGAAGGTTTTTCTTTTCCTATTTATGCCGGATGCGGGCAGCCTTAACTCTAAATTTTTCTCCTCGTCCGTGTGCATAAAAAGCCAGGGCTTACGCGAAAAGCGTGCAGCCCTGGCTTTTAAAATACTCTATTTTTTCTTCTAATTGTGCCTGTGGAATATCGAGTTTTTTTGCCAAGCATCCCCGGCAGAGAAAGGAATCCTTTGCCCCACGGTTTACAAATTTTTTATATGCTCCAATATCATTTTG
This sequence comes from uncultured Lachnospiraceae bacterium, assembly GCA_910577165.1. Taxonomy (GTDB): domain Bacteria; phylum Bacillota; class Clostridia; order Lachnospirales; family Lachnospiraceae; genus RGIG4057. The sequence continues at coordinate 31,923 of CAJTLX010000006.1, read as the reverse complement.
CACAAGTTCTCTTCCGCAGGTGACGCAAAAATTCATCCCCTGTCCACGACCTTTGCACAAAATACAGCGCAGTCAAACGGCTCCAGCTCCCAGGCAATGCTTGCATTTGCTGTGCTTGCCTCTTTGCCGGTCCAGATATCGGTAAGTTTTAATGTCTTCCCGGTGCTGTGCGGCAGACCGAGTTCGTCCAAATTAAAGCGAGAAACTGTTTTTTCACCACTAAGATTGAACAGACCGATCGCGATATCGCCGCCTGCAAGATTCTTGGCGTAGGCGGTGACGCTATCCTGCCAGATTCCCTTGATTGGGTAAGGTTGGCGACAAGCGGGATCCTGATTGATGGCAAGTAATTCTTTGTTTGTAAGGACTGCTTTTGTCTCCTCGCTCATCTCGCGGATATCACAGCCGATCATCAGTGGGGAACCCATAAATGCCCAGATGGAAAAATGAGTGCGGTACTGTGTATCGCTGCATCCGGACAAGCCGACATTGCCCTTGCCATGCATTCCGACAATTAACATATCCATATCATTAAAGCATCCAACTCCATTGTAAGGAAGAAGATTTGCCTGCTGTTTGGTCAGATCTTTTACCGAATCCCATTTGTCGAAAATATCGCCTGTGGAACGCCACATCGAGGCTGCGGTGGTCTTGATCCATTTGTGCGTCTCGTCCGCGCCCCATGAGCAGGCGGAAAACAAGATATCGCGCCCGCAATTTTCCAACGCCAATCCCATCCGGCGATAGAGAATCTCGCCCGGAATAATTGGGCTGTGGTAGCAGTAATCGTATTTTAAAAAGTCAACGCCCCACTCTGCAAAGGTGGCAGCATCGATAAATTCATGCTCAAAACTGCCCGGATACCCCGCACAGGTTAAATTTCCCGCACAGGAATACATTCCAAATTTTAATCCCTTACTATGTACATAGTCCGCTACCGCTTTCATTCCATTCGGAAATTTGGCAGGATCTGCCACAAGACGGTCATTTGCGTCGCGTTCTCTTAATGACCAGCAGTCATCGATAACTAGATATTCGTAGCCTGCGGCAAGAAGTCCGCTCTCCACCATGCAGTCCGCCGTCTGTTTGATCAGCTCCTCGCTGATATTAGCCCCAAAGGTATTCCAGGAATTCCAGCCAAGGGGCGGTGTTAATTTTACCATTGTTATTACCTGTCCTTTCGGAAAATAATTGTGCCAAATACATTTCCTTCTATGATTTGGAAATATATTTAGCATAATTATAAGGGGAAACGATGGGGAAAGTCAAGTGTCGCCGTAAATTTAATCGCAAAAAATTGAAATAATTGAAATTGGAAGTCTATTTTGGCAAACTCAACTTCTGGTTGATTTTATTTATTTTTTCATCAATATGTTTACTCTTGTTTTTTTTTGTGGATAAATGATAAAATCTTATTGGAACAAGAAATTTGCGAAAGGAGACAAAATTATGTTTCATCAGATTGATTTTGGAAAAAGAGTCAAAGAATTTCGAAAGCGGGGCAATCTGTCACAGAAAGAAGCCGCAATGAAAATTGGGGTTTCCGAGCAGGCATTGTCCAAATGGGAGAACGGGGATTGTCTGCCAGATGTTTACCATTTAAAGCTGCTCGCGAGAGTTTTTAAAATTTCGGTTGACTGTTTGTTGGATACTGAAAATGAGAGCGGTGAAAAGGCGGTGGAAACAATAAAAGTCGGGGGAGCAGTTTTTGAACTTGTGGAGAAACCAGAGACCATTCTTGCGGGAAAAATGATATACGCAAAGGATTTTTCTGATATCTCCGGCTTTTACGCGGCGATCGATGCAGTTGCGGCACAGGAGGAACAGGATATATATAAATTGGTAAAGGACCCTGTTCTTCCAATAAATGACATTCATTTAAGTGTAAATTTTTGGCGTGATGAATCGTCCCGAGCATATGGTTTTGTGCGTGAGGTTCTTACAAAAGAACAGCCGGAAGGAATTGATATTTATAAAATTCCTGCATCATTATATATTCGTGCATATACAGATTCATCAATGGCACAGCTTTTAACAAAGGAAATATGTGAAATCTGGGAACTTTTTGCTTATCTCAGGGATTATTTTATGCCAAGTCATAATTTTAAAATGGCGGAAAATGGTGCGCAGGAGATGGAAGTATTTGATACTTCCGAACATAGATCAGGATATGCCTATATGCCTGTAATGCCCTGTTAGTTTATATTAGAATTCCAAACTTTGAAGAAATGTAGATAAACTACTTGACACTCTTCGCTGTCTATGTTATACTAAGAGCCAGTTAGTTTAACTGACTCTTAGTATAATTTTTAACTCGTGGAAGGAGGCGATTTGTATGACAAACTTATATTTAACGGATGTTGTGCGAATCGCTTTGTTATTTGCTAGGTGAATTTTTTTCCAGCATCCGTATACGGGTGCTTTTTTATGCGCAGAGGCATGAATGTGTGTAAACACGTATGGAAGATAGTGGGGGATCAGCCTGATTTTTCGGATCGGTGATCCAATTTACATTCTATCTATCGCAGAAAGGCACTTGCAGAAGTGCTTTTTTTGTGCGGAAAATAACGAAATTCCACTCTGAATATAAGTTTGAACGGGAAAAATATATTATTTTTGAATTTGGAAAATCAAAACTTATTAAAGGAGTAAAGGAATGAAAAGATTAGGCAATATTTTGCGGGCGATGGATGATAATACCAGTACTTACAAGGAGATGTATAACGGGGCGATGATGGTTATTTTGCCCGCTGGCGGAGGGGATGTCTATTATTCGGACTCCAACCCAACTTATTACCATGGCGAGATCGGTTTGGTGATTACAGGAACAAACAAGCAGGCGCAGGATAGACCAACACTGACCTTGCAGATTCCTGCACATATGCTTGGGATTGAGGATTTTACGCCCGCTGCTGCGGATTTTTGTCTGCGCGCATTTGGAAGGTACGTGGATGAATTGAATGGGGAGCTTTACAATCGTGCGCGCACCGACAAAGAAAATGGAAAGTACTATCTCGATCATCCGGGTGGTACAGTTCTAATAAGAAACACAGCATTTTTTGCAATGTGTGCCTGCAAGGATTATGAAAATGGCGGTGGGGTGAAGGTTTATGTATTTGAAGATGAAAGAGCACTTCCGCCAAGGATGTGTCTGTGCTTGCGTATGCAGGTGCAGCTCCCAGAGAAGCGATTGAAAAAATCCATCCGTATGCTCTGTACCGATCTGCCGCAGGCAATTGACCGTTTTATTGCGGATTTTGACCGTGTGGGACTGAATAAAAGTGTTCAGTTAGAAAAGAAGCAGGAGGGAATTCGCACATGGTTAAAACGGAGCGGTTACTGTGCATTTCTTGCAAACGGCAGCATTCTTCCCCGCGCGAAGGGCAGTGATTTTCCGATGGAGGATGCAGTTCCTTTTTTGTCCGTGCCGGAGGAGGAAATCGAAGTCTGCGGTGTGCGTGGTATGGGGATAAAGCGTGGGGTAACCGTGATTACAGGCGGCGGTTATTCGGGAAAATCGACATTGCTTGATTCAATTTCTGCTGGAATTTACAATCATATTTTAGGGGATGGCAGGGAACTTTGTATCACGGATGAAACGGCGGTAACAATTTCTGCGGAGGAGGCAAGAAGCGTAAAACGAGTAAATATTTCGCCATTTATCAAATGGATTCCGGGTGGGGACGCGCATATTTTTTCAACCGAGAGGGCATCCGGCTCTACCTCGCAGGCGGCAAATATTATGGAGGCGGTGGAAAATAAAGCAAAACTTTTGCTGATCGATGAGGATCGGAGCGCGACAAATTTTATGATTCGGGATCGGTTGATGAAGGAATTGATTAGAAAAGAGCCGATCACCCCGTTCACCGACCGGGTCAGGGAATTGTACCGGGAAATGGGAGTATCAACAATACTTGTAATTGGGGGGAGCGGGGAATATTTAGCTGTAGCAGATCAGATTTATGAGATGGATGAATTTGTAATACGCAATATGACAGAGAATGCAAAAAGACTGTGCAGTGTACATAAAATTGCACAGTGGGGAGAAACGAAAGATATGGCGGGAGAGGAGTATATTGAATCGTTGGAAAAGGCGGACTGGAGTCAGAACCGTGTGCTGGGTGGCGAATTTTTTACCCCCTATCCGGAGGGGAGCGGCAGAGAATATCTGTTGGTATCCGAGATGGGATTTTTGCTGATCGGGGACGAGAAAATTGATGTCAGAGGACTGCACGATATCGTTTCCATGCATCAGCTTGATGCACTGGGATATATGCTGAGGTATCTGGAAAACCTGACTGGCGGGAATTTGAGGGGCGGCAATATCGTAAAGAATCTCTGCGGGAACGAGGGTGCGAAAAATAGCGTGCTTGACCTTGACGGGCAGATTGACGCGCTCTATAAAAAAATTGACAGAGAGGGACTTGACTGTGTATTTTCTTCCTATTTTACCACAACGGGGCGGTTTCTTGACCTTCCAAGAAAATGTGAGCTAAAGGCAGTGATTAACCGGATGAGAAAAATCGATTTCTTTCCAGAAAAATTGCCGGGGAAAGTAGAGAGATTATAAATTAAAAATAATTTTTTACAAAACGCCAAAGATATCAATAAATTTTTTATAAGATACCGGGGAATTTATTGACAAGGAGAGCGGAAAAAATTTTGACTGTCCGGCATACCGACGATTGGTAAAAAAACTTAAACGGGGCGTGAAATTCGGGAGGGAGAAAAAGCCCCTCCCGGAGGATTTTGATCTGTGGTATCCGCGTTGGAGGCGCAGGGAAACTACTTTTACTTGGACAGCCGGGTTCTCCCGCAGAACAATCCGCGTTGGAGGCGCAGGGAAACTACAGGAAAAGAGATGGAAATGCACTGTGGGCTACATATCTCCACAATTTATAAACGGGCGGGGGAGAGGGGACTTCCTTATATTTCTATGATAGAAAAACCAAAACATAGAGAAGCAGGAGGATAATTTTATAATGATAGAAAGTGAGTATTTTGCATTGTAGGTAGAAGAAAAATTTTTCCTCTACCTGGTTTGGATATGCTTTTTATTGAACGGTGCAAATCTGCCAGAAAATGGACGTAAAAAAGCATGACCTTATAAGCCGTGCTGGTGTAAATATTTGATAGATCCTGAGATATACCGAAAACAGGGATGTGGAGGAATATTTTCACGGTTCATTCTTAATTATACATCAGGTGTGGGGGGAAGACAAGAAGAGATAATATTGAAAAGTTTTATAATTTGTTGTTTTAGCGAGGATACATATTAAAAAATTTAGAGATAGATTGAAAAAGTCCATAGGATTTGGTATAATAAAAAAACTAATAATTGCACATATAGTGATATATCTAAGAAGAGGTAATTTTATGTTTTATACAATTGAGTTGTTTGCTGGTGCTGGTGGGCTTGCATTGGGAATTGAAAAGGCAGGGTTTGAAACGCTTGGTTTGATTGAACTTGACAAAAATGCAGCAGATACCTTAAAAAAGAATAAACCTGGTTGGAATGTGATTAATGATGATATCGCCAATATTTCTTGTTTAGATTTAGAAAAATATTTTTATTTAAAGAAAGGAGAATTAGATTTACTTTCAGGGGGTGCCCCTTGTCAAGCATTTTCCTATGCAGGGAAAAGACTTGGGTTGGAAGATGCCAGAGGAACACTTTTTTATCACTACGCGCTGTTTTTACAAAAATTACAGCCAAAAATGTTTCTGTTTGAAAGTGTTAGGGGATTGCTTACTCATGATCATGGAAATATGTATAAAACTATGTTAAGTATTTTTACAAAAGCAGGATATGCAATTGATAAGAAGATACTGAATACATGGGATTATGGTGTTCCATTGCGAATCATGCGCATCCGCCGAAGGCACCATATCTGAAGGATATAGTATAATAAAAATATATGTACTTTATTGAATTAAAGCAGCAAAACAAACAGGAGGGAATAAACAAGATGCAGCAAAAAGTAAACAGTTCAGAACTTATGGGATTTGAGGAAAATGGGATCGGGCATTGTATCCGTATGAGTCGGGAGGCAAGGGGATATTCACAACTTGATATATGTGATGGTATTTGTTCCATTGCGACTCTTTCCCTGATTGAAGACGGAAAAGAGAAAGCAGATTATTGGACGCTGGAAGCACTCTTAGACCGGATGAGGGTTAACAAGACAGAATATGATTTTTTTCTTGATGATGATACTTTTGCTCTATACAAACTCAGGGAAGCTATCAAACTGAACATCAAGAAAAAAGAATGCGAGGAGGCAGAAAAAAATCTGGCAGTATATCAGGAAAAATATGGGGAGGGAAACCTCCATCGGCAGTTCTTATTTCTCCAGGAGGCCTACTTGGAGCGTACAAAACCGGAATCCGATAAGGATAAGAAAAAAGAGCTGTTTCAGAAAGCTATCGCGGTCACTGCACCGAATTATAAGGAAATTTTTGAAAAAAAAGGAGCCCTGAGCAATCTTGAGCTGGAATGTATCGCAGAAATCATACACTGTACTGAAAGTCCAGAGGAAAGAGAATTGGAATGTGAAGCTCTCTACAAATATTTTCAATGGAATGGTGAAAGGGATAGGTTTTTTCCGCCAGCATACCGCATCGCGATGCAATACTATGCGGAAACTTTGTATGAAAATGGCAAGTTTGAAGACTGTATGCGGATCTGTAATGAGGTATTAGAAGAATTATATGGGACATCAAAAGTCGAAAACCGAGCCCAGATTTTTCTTCTTCGAGCGAAGTCAAGGGAGGGGAAAGGGATAGAAAACGAGGAAGAAAAGAAGCTGTGTCTGCGGGACTATATGACGGCATATACGGTGATTTCTATTTATGATGGGAAAGAAGAAGCAAAAGATCTTAAAGAATATATTGTGGAGAAATACGGATGGCACTATATCGTTTGAGTGACATGGTTTGTATGCGGCGCAAGGCATTGGGGATAACGCAGGATAAACTAATTGAAATTCCGGACTAGGTGAAGAAATTTTTTATAGTCTTAAATAAAGGGGAGAGTAAAAAATGATTCAGTATATGACAAAAAAGAAAACATTGATGGTTTTCGTGATCCTTTGAATGATTGCAAGCAGCGTGGGGGGAACTTTGTTTGCCCTTGTGATGAGTTCATTGGTTGACTGTGTTTCCGGGAAGCAGGAACAACTGTTTTCCTCCTTTCTTTACAGTGTGCTTTTCGTCATTGTCTACTGTTTGATGCAGAGCGGATATTCTTATATAAAAGCTTATATGATTGCAGAGACAAGAAAAAGTCCGAAAAACGACTTGTTTGAACATATCTATTTTCAAAATATGGAAGGATTTGAAACACAAAACAGTGCAAGGTATATCAATGAGTTGAGTAATAATACGACAATTATAGAAGATACATATTTCCGCAACATCCTAAGTATGGGACAGATGCTTGTGGGATTTTTGTCCTCGTCATTAATCACTATTATTGTGCAGCCTGTTATGCTCCTTCTTATGTTGGTGTTGGGCTTTATTATGCTTGCTACGACAAGATTCACTACCAAGCCGCTTGAGAGAAGTATGAAGGAGTATAGCAGGAAACTTGGAGAGTATACGGATGAGATTAAAGATGATTTTTCCGGGTTTGGTATTATTCATTTATTTCATATAGTGGATGCAGTGGTGAGGAAACACGGGGTGAAGAATACTGAGGTGGAGTCGGCAAAAAGGAAAAGTGAAAATGACAGAATAATCTGCGCGTGTTTGTGGGAGTTTGTCGGCTTGCTTTCCACGGTGTTAGTTATGGCATCGGCGGCTTATTTTTCACAGAAAGGAATGTTTTCTGCCGGGATGATTATTGCGTTTGGGAGTCTGATTGGTCAGGTAGTAGCCACAATCACAAGCATTCCGACCGTGGTGGCGAATTTCCACGCGGCAAAGCCGGTGAAGGAATAGTTTGAAAAAATATTGGCAGAGGAAAAATACAGGATGTGTCCGGTGAGGCACTTCCAAAAGGGGATATTACCCCGGAGAGTGTCACCTATGGCTATGGAGAAAAGAAGGTGCTGAGGGGGTGCAGTTATTGTTTTGAAAAGGGGAAGCATTATGTGTTGCTTAGCAGCAGCGGCGCGGGAAAGAGTTCACTGATGAATTTATTAGCGGGAGTTTATCAGAACTATACCGGAAAAATTGTTGCAAAAGATGTGAATATAAAAAACATCAGCCGTAGGAATATATCGGATGCGGTCACGATGGTAAAGCAGGATACTTTTTTGTTTAATGATACCATCCGTAATAATATCACGCTGTTTTGTGAGGGATATTCGGAACAGGAGATCTCCGATGTGGTCGAGCGGACCGGGCTGAAAAAATTAGTTGCCTCGCTGCCGGAGGGATTTGAAACCATGATACAGGAAAACGGCAATAATTTTTCTGGCAGGGAAAAGCAGCGGATTGACTTGGCGCGTGCCCTTTTGCGCAATAGCCAAGTGCTGCTTTTGGATGAGTTTACCGCGAACCTTGACCCGGTGATTGCGCAGGAACTGGAAGATAATATTTTAAGAAGGAAAGATAAGATGATCATTACCGTGACCCATCAGCACACGAAAGAAAAGTTGGAAAAATATGATGAAGTGCTTGTTTTAAGGGAGGGGAAACTTAGGAAAATGGCGTGACTTTTCATAGCGGGTTTCTATATTTCCTATAACACTACCATTCTTTTTTAATATTGGACTCGCTGATCCCGTATCGTAAAAGAAATTCTTTCATGTCCTTTTGATTTCGAATTACCATGATCTCTGTAAATTTGCCCGTGGAAAGATCCTTAAAGCCCGCTATCTGTTCTCCGTTGCAGATGCTGGCGCGGATCGTTGGTCTCTGATTTTCTTTGTCATATGGTTCAGTGATTCTTTTTCGTTTAAACATAGGATATTTTCTCCTGTTATATTCCAATATAGATTGCTAAATTGTTTTCTCTATGATTATATAGCAAGTACCGGGAGAATACAAGGAGAAATTTTATTTTGTGGCATCCTCTCCCGCCTAATTTATGGGCGAGGACAGGAAACGGGGAGGTAAAAAATGAAATATGCAAGATGGACAGTTTTATTCTTTTGTTTGGCTTTAGTTAGCTGGCTTGTTTTTTTGTTTGTGAATCCCTCGAATTTTGAACTGGTATTTCTGGTACTTTGTTCCGCTCTTACGATTGCGTTTGTGGATTTCCTTTTTGTGTGGATTTTTGCCTTCTTTGCTGAAAGGCGGGAGAGAAAATTTTCTGTATACAGAATATTTGCTATTATAGATATTTGTATTGGATTGTTGATTGCCACTTGTGCAGTTTGGAATATCTGGACGGATAGTGGGTGGTTTGCTGGACTTGTCGGGGGTTTACTGTTCATTTTTGTGGAACCCGTGGTGCTGGTTTTGCTGGTGACAGATTATATTATCTGGCGGGTCAGGGGGAGAGAAAAATTCTGATTTGACTCCCCCTGGTTTATGTGTAAATCGATGCGGTATGCTGGAGGGAAAAACCTATCCCTTTCACCATTCCATTGAAAATATTTGCAGAGAGAAGTAATAAAAATACTATTATTTTTATATATGGTTACAGTCCTGCATAATGTGCGATCAGCAGTGCGCGGAAAGTAAAATCGCAGCTTTTGCGCAGTTTTGATCTCCAGTCGGTTTCTAACTGCAATCCGAAATATGGCGACCAGCCACGAAATTCCCCCTCGTAGGTTTGCGCGCGACAAATGCCATCGCTTCCTACTTGGGAGAGAATGTAATCCACTTCTTCTTTAAGCTGCGGCAGATAAGGATACAGACCGCAGCGGACAAGCCATTCGGTCTTCTCGAAATTTACTCTGCGAATTCCATCTTGTGACTGGTGATTCTGACCATCCCCCGAAATAGAATACCCCTCATTTAAGTACCATAATGGACCTACAGCGTGTCCAACCCAGCAAGCGACGGGGGTGTTGATAATTTCAGGGCGGTCATTGCGCAGCAGATGGCGGAAGGATTCAGCAAGCATAGAAGTATTTTCTTTGTTTTTCCATTTATTTACAGAAAATGCTAATGTTTCAAGATGGTAACGGCATGGCCAGCGTTCGCCACTGTTAAACAGTCTGCCCTTTTTTGTTGGGCGCGATACATCGTAGATGGAATCCACTTCCGTCACGCGCCGGAAAGATTCAAGCGCGATATTGATCTGCGGCGCGATATCTATGGTATCGTCGTAATGCGCTCTTGCAATGCAGGCACAGCGGATTGTATTTTGCCCGCAGGCGGGAATTTCAAATTCACTGTAATAATGCCCTTTTGTGCCATAGCAGAGAGCGGTTAGTTCGGTAGTGACAAAGGCATTCATCGCCCGCTCTAAAATTTCGGTGCCAAAAAGCCCTTTTTCGCCCATATATTTTGTGGCGACTTCCTGATTGTCATACTGTCCGGCATTTTTGTTGCTGCCGTGGAAACCGAGTCCAATCCAGCCATTGGGAAGCTGCTTTTTGACGATCAATTTCATAATTTTCTCATTTAAAATTTCCTGTTGAAATTCTTTTTCTTCCCCTGTGGTAAGATTATTTAGAATCTCTTTTTTAACGCGCAATTTGATGGAGGGATTGGCGTTATTTAGCAGGAAATTTATCATCTTTTCTTTCATACAAAATTCCCTTATTTTTTAATTTTTGATATCAACCATATTATATCATTAATAAACAATAACTGCAATAAAAGTCTGAAATGATTTAAAAATGGATAATCGCATATTCTGTAGGAAAAACTATTGACAAAAAGATAAAATACGGATATAATCGGGGAAGAGATATACCCATGGGGGGTATATGGAGGAGAGTGAAGATGGGTGAAATTCAAGAACATTTTTCACATTCTTGCAAAGGCTATTAGATGGGGATTGAATCCAGCTATTGATACAGGCAAGCGGCTGTTACCCCATATAGGATATAAGGAAAGGAGCAGAAAGCCAGATGAAGCAGGAAGTATATAAAATAAGCGGCATGAGCTGTGCGGCGTGCAGCAGTGCTGTGGAGCGGGTGACAAGGAAAATGAAGGGGGTCGCAAGAAGCGATGTAAATTTGACCACCGCAAAGATGCAGATTGAGTATGATGAAACAATTGTAACGCCGGAACAGATTATCGCAAAGATTGAGAAGGCGGGATTTGGCGCGGAAATTTACGTGGAGGATAAGGAGAAGCGAAAGCGCGAGGAGGCTATGGAGGAAGGGGAATGGAAGGCGGCGAAGAAAAGGGTTATTCTTGCCATTTGTTTTGCTTTGCCGCTTTTATACTTGTCCATGGGACATATGATGCCCATTCCGCTGCCGTTGCCAGCCTTTCTTGATATGGAGCAGCACCCGATGGCATTTGCGTTAGCGCAGTTGATTTTTACCGTGCCAATCCTGATTTTTGGACGGAATTTTTACCTCCATGGATTTCCCGCTTTATTTAAAGGGAATCCCAATATGGATTCCTTAGTTGCAATCGGTACAATGGCAGCGTTTCTTTATAGTTTTGTAATGACGGTGCTGATTCCACGGGATGCACACCATGTACATCAGCTCTACTATGAGTCGGCTGCCGTGGTCGTGACTTTGGTGATGCTTGGAAAATATATGGAAAAGCGCAGCAAGGGAAAGACTTCGGAGGCCATTAAAAAGCTGATAGCACTTGCACCGGATACGGCGATCCGATTAAAGGATGAAAAAGAAGAGGAAGTGATGGTGGAGGAGCTGGTGCCGGGCGATGTGATTGTATTGCGCGCGGGGAGCCGTGTTCCGCTTGATGGGGTTGTGGTTTTTGGAAATGGGAGCGTGGATGAATCGATGCTGACCGGGGAGAGTCTGCCGGTGGAAAAAAGTGAGGACAGCGAGGTTATTGGGGGAAGTTTAAATTATGATGGGCTGCTCCATGTGCGCGTGACCCGTACCGGGTCAGATACGACACTTGCAAAGATTGTTCAGCTGATGGAGGATGCTCAGGGGAAGAAGGCACCTATCTCAAAGCTTGCGGATAAGGTGGCAGGAGTATTTGTGCCAACGGTGATGGGGATCGCGCTTATTGCGGCAATTATCTGGCTTATTGCGGGCAAGGATTTTTCGTTTGCCCTCCGTATTTTTGTATCGGTGCTTGTGATTGCGTGTCCGTGCGCACTGGGGCTTGCAACACCTACAGCAATTATGGTTGGCACGGGGCTCGGCGCACAGAACGGAATTTTGGTGAAATCCGGGGAGGCACTTGAAATGGCACAGAAGGTGAATGCGGTGGTGCTTGATAAGACGGGGACAATCACACAGGGAAAACCGGAGGTTGTAGCGATCTGTACGGAGGAGGGAAGCTGGCAGGCGAAAGGAGATTTAAGGACACAGGATTCTCCCGCGTTGTCGGATGCGCAAAAGGCATTGCTTTATCTTGCGGCTACCGCGGAGGCAGGAAGTGAACATCCGCTCTCTCGCGCGATTGTCGCCATGGCAGAAAAGGAGAAGCTCTCCGGGGAGAAAGTGGAGGAATTTCGCAGTCTGACGGGTTATGGGGTCTATGTTCGCACCGAGAGCGGGAAGGAAATTTACCTTGGCAAGGCAAAGCTGGCAGAAGAACACAGTGGGAATGCAAAAGACTGGCATACAAGGGCACAGGAACTGGCAGCAAAGGGACGGACACCGATGTATGTGGTGGAAAATAAGAATACGGTAGGCTTGATCGGCGTGGCGGATACCATAAAAGAGACAAGTGCTAGGGCGGTTGATGCACTGAAAAAAGATGGTGTGCGCGTCTATATGCTGACCGGGGACAATAAAAGAACGGCGGAGTATATCGGAGCGCAGGCACATATAGATGAGATTATCGCGGAAGTCCTTCCGCAGGATAAGGCGAAAATGATTGAGGAATTGCAAAAACAGGGAAAAAGAGTTATGATGGTGGGGGATGGCATTAACGATGCCCCGGCACTTGTACAGGCTGAGGTGGGCTGTGCCATTGGAAACGGCAGTGATATTGCGATTGATTCGGCGGATATTGTGCTGATGAAATCCGATCTGATGGATGTACACCGCGCTATTCATCTGAGTCATCTGACCATCCGCAATATCAGACAGAACTTGTTTTGGGCATTTTTCTACAATACCATCGGCATTCCTGTTGCGGCAGGACTTTTATATCCATTTACCAAACTGCTATTAAGTCCAATGCTCGGTGGATTTGCAATGTCGTTAAGTTCTGTGTGCGTGGTCAGCAACGCGCTGCGGTTAAAATGGAAAAAATTGTAAAAAAAAAGGAGGGACGATGGCGGAAAATTGTAATTGTAAAAAGAAGTACCGGGAGGCAGCGGAGGAAACGGATCTGGTACATCGGTTAAATCGAATTGAAGGACAGATTCGGGGAATTCGAAGTATGGTGGAAAATGACGCTTACTGTGTGGATATTTTGACGCAGGTTTCGGCGGCAAGTGCGGCGTTGACGGCGTTTAGCAGAGAACTTTTAAACAGTCATGTCCGCACCTGTGTGGTACAGGATATTAAGGAGGGCGGCGAGGAGAAAGTGGAGGAACTTCTAGGGGTAATACAAAAATTTATTAAATAAAAGAAAGGCGGTATCAGGAATGACGACATTAAAGGTAAAGGAAATGAGCTGCAACCATTGTGTGGAGCGGATTGGAAAGGCACTTGGGGCAGCGGGAATCAAACACAGTATTGATTTGGAGAGGAAGACCGTAACCATTGATGGTGATGAGGGCTGCGTGAAGACGGCGATTGAGGAACTGGATGATATTGGATTTACAGCGACAGCACAGTAAAACCAAGTAGAGAAGATTTATCTTCCCTTATGTGCAAAGCGCATAATCTCGCCACTGCCCCATGCGTCACTTCAGTGGCATATTTCCTCTGCACGGGGCGGCGCATAAATCAAGTAGGAGAGAATTTTTTTCTCTCCTACTTGTGCGTATAAAAAAAACTATTTCTTTTTGCAGGAAATTGTGTATAATTACATTGAGAGAAAATTTTTGGCATCGAAAACAGATGCAGAAATGAGGAAATATGGAGAAGATGGAGAACGGATCGGCAAGACAGAAAAAATCAACGCTCAATATTATTTTTGCGATTTTTTTTGGCATGATTATATTTTATTTGATTTTGGGGCAGATTTTCACTTCGCGCAGAATGTCGGGACACCAGATCTCAGGGGAGATACAAAAACTGCAGTGGGTTCGCGTGCTTCCTGACGGGACGCGAGAGCCTGTTATCCTCCCGCAGAAATTCGATGCAGAGCGCGGTGAAAAAATTGTGCTTGAGGCACTACTTCCGCGCGAGATTGTCGGCGGGACATGGATCGCGCTAAACAGCCTGCGACAGGAAGTTGAGATTGATATTGACAGGAAACTGCGGCAGAAATTTTCCACTAAAAATACAGGGGCATCTGGAAAATACAGTACAACCGCCTATGTATTTGAAGAACTTCACCCGCAGGATGCGGGAAAAGTTTTAAGGATTACTTGGCAGACTGAGTCGATGTATACCGGCAGGATTGATGAGGTTTATTTGGGGGAACGCATTGTCCTCTGGACAAAATTTTTTAATGAAAATATCCTTCAGGCGGTGATGGCGATCTTTCTTCTTTTGTTTTCTGTGATTGCCATTATCTTTGGGATCTCTATAGGACATTCTTTTCAGAGACCATTCGCACTCGTGTATTTAGGCTGGGGAATTTTATTAACTGCGGCGTGGATGCTCTGTGAATCACAGTTACGCCAACTTTACTTTACCAATATTTCGGTGGTCTCGGATGTAGCGTTTTTGGCGGCGGGGCTTATGCCATTTCCGTATGCCGAATATTTCGATCAGGTGCAGAGGGGGCGTTATCAGAAATCCTACCGGACAATAAAACTTGCAAGCCTTCTTACTTTTTGTCTGTGTACATTATTGCATGTGGGACGGCTGGTGGATTTTTCGGATTCGATGCGGCTGATGCATCTTATGGTTTTTGCGACGTTAATTACGGTTGGGGTGACGATGGCAGTTGATATCCAGAAAAAAAGAATTAAAGATTATCTTTATGTTTTTATTGGATACATAGGACTTTTTGTTGCAGTATCAATTGAGGTGGCTGGAATTTATCTGGCACAAAACCAAAGCAAAGCGATGGTCTTTGCCTCCATCCTGCTTTTTGTGATGGCAATGTTAAAAACCAGTCAGGATATCCGCGAGCTGGAGCGCGAAAAACAGGATGCTCTTGCGACAAACCGGACAAAGACAAATTTTCTTGCCAATATGTCACATGAGATACGCACTCCAATCAATACCATTATTGGCATGAATCAGATGATTTTGCGCGAGAGTACGCAAAAAGAGGTATTGGAATATGCGGGGAACGTGGATAATGCCAGCAAGCTTTTGCTTACTCTGGTCAATGATATTCTCGATTTTTCAAAGATCGAGTCCGGGAAATTAGAGATTGTCGAAAAATCTTATCAGCTTGCTTCACTTTTAAATGATGAGGTACATTTGCTTGAGACAAAAGCGGGAAAGAAGAATCTTCAGGTGATGGTAAGTATTGACGAGAGTCTTCCATCCACATTGGTAGGTGATGATATGCGAATTCGCCAGGTGATTACCAATCTGATAACGAACGCAGTAAAATATACTAAGGAGGGCAGTGTTTCCTTTGCCGTTTACGGTGAATGGATGGAACTTGAAAAATTTGTGCTGAAAGTGGCAGTGCAGGATACGGGGATAGGGATTCAGGAGCAGGATTTAGAGCGTTTGTTTCAGCGGTTTATGCGGCTTGATATGAAGAAAAATGCAACAATTGAGGGCAGTGGGCTGGGTCTTGCCATCACAAAAAGATTGGTTGATCTGATGCGTGGGGAAATCCATGTGGAAAGCGAGTATGGGAAGGGATCTACCTTTTATGTATCCATTCCGCAGGAGGTGATGAGCCGTGGACCGGTCGGCAGCTTAGAGAGCGCGTACCGAAATGAAGTTCTGGCGAGAAAGAAGTATCATGAGGCGTTTCACGCGCCAAAAGCACAGGTTCTGATAGTGGATGACAATACAATGAATCTTGCGGTAGTCAAGGGATTGTTAAAGCGCACAGAGATTGTGGTGGACACAGCGACAAGCGGGATGGAATGTCTGTATATGACGCGGAAGAAAAAATATCATCTGATTTTTATGGATCATATGATGCCGGAGATGGACGGTATTCAGACCTTTCATCAGCTTAGGGAGGAGAAAGAGAATCCGAATTCGGATACAAAAGTAATTGCACTGACAGCGAACGCGCTTGCAGGCAGCCGCGAGGAATATATGCGTGAGGGATTTGTGGATTATATTGCAAAGCCGATTGATGCTGCGGAATTGGAGATTGTGATGATGTCTTATTTGCCGGAGGAACTTGTGATTACGGCGGAGAAGGAGAGGGAGATGAAAGCGGCAAAGGAAAAAGTGCAGGAAGCAGCAGGGGCGGAAGAGGGAGGAAGAACACAGAAAACGGCGGAGGAAGAGAAGGTGGAAAGAGCGGGGGAAGAGGAGAAACAGGATATGGACAGTGCTTATATCGATCGGGTGGTAGGACTAACACATTGTATGGATATGGAGGAGATGTATGCTGAGATTTTGTCTGATTACTGCTCGGAGGGAAAGAGTTACCAGGAGAAACTTTCTGATTGCCTTTTAAGAGAGGATTGGAAGAATTTTGCCGTCTATGTACATGCAGTAAAGAGTTCTTCAAAGACTATCGGGGCGGAAATTTTTGGCGAGGAGGCGCGTGTTCTTGAGATGGCGGCAAAGGAGCAGAATATCGCAGTGATAAAAGAAAACTGGGAGGAGTTTTGCGCGCATTTTGAGGCAGTGATTATCTCAGCAAAAAAACTGCAGGAAGAAATAGGATAATTTATTTTTGTGAAAAATAAAAAAATAGTTGACAGCACCCGAATTCTATTATATAGTATTGACATAAACTAAGCCCTTCGGGGGATGCGCAGCACAAATCGGAAGATGTCGCTTTGGCGACCGTGTTCGGCGCAGATGGTGATAATCAATCACCTTATACAAATAAATCACATTTCTCTTATTCAGAGTGACGGAGAGTAAAGACTCTGTGAAGTCCGGCAACCCCCAGATGGGAAGGTGCCAAGTTGAGCGAGCAATCGAACAATAAGGGGATTTGAAGAATAAAATCAAGTCCGCCTTTTGGCGGACTTTTTTCTTCGGATAAGGGGAAGGGGCAAAATGCCCCGCGTTCTGTGGTCGCGCGCTGCCCTCCACAGAGCAGTCTGTGTACAGAAGCAGTGCAGAAATGAGGAAAAGATGAGCGAGAAGAGATTATTTACATCGGAGTCCGTGACTGAGGGGCATCCGGACAAAATCTGTGATCAGATTTCTGACGCAGTGTTAGACGCGCTGATGGAACAGGATCCGATGAGCCGTGTTGCGTGCGAGACGGCAGTGACTACGGGACTTGTGCTGGTTATGGGAGAGATCACGACCGGGGGATATGTGGATATCCAGCGATTGGTGCGCGAAACTATCCGTGAGATTGGCTATGACAATGCAAATTATGGCTTTGACTGCAATACTTGTGGGGTGATTGTGGCACTTGACGAGCAGTCGAAGGATATTGCGATGGGTGTGGACAAAGCACTTGAGGCAAAGGAAAATACCATGTCCGACAGCGATATTGAGGCGATCGGCGCGGGCGATCAGGGGATGATGTTCGGCTATGCGACAAATGAAACAAAAGAGTATATGCCATATCCGATTTCTCTTGCACATAAATTAACTAAACAGCTGACCAAAGTGCGCAAGGATGGCATTCTTACCTATCTGCGTCCGGACGGGAAGTCACAGGTGACAGTGGAGTATGATGAAAATGACAGACCAGTTCATTTAAATGCAGTGGTTCTCTCAACGCAGCACGATGCACAGGTAACACAGGAACAGATCCATGAGGACATAAAGAAATATGTATTCGATCCGATACTTCCTAAAGAATTGATCGATGAGAATACAAAGTTTTTTATCAATCCGACCGGGCGTTTTGTAATCGGCGGACCGAACGGCGACAGTGGACTGACGGGGCGCAAGATTATTGTGGATACCTATGGCGGGTACGCGCGTCATGGCGGCGGAGCGTTCTCCGGCAAGGACTGCACAAAGGTGGATCGCTCAGCAGCCTACGCGGCGCGCTACGTGGCAAAAAATCTTGTGGCAGCAGGACTCTGTGATCGCTGTGAAATTCAGCTCTCTTATGCGATCGGCGTGGCACAGCCAACATCGATAAATATTGATACTTTTGGGACGGGCAAAAAGACAAATGAGGAGTTGATTGCCATTATCCGCGAAAATTTTGATCTGCGTCCGGCGGGCATTATTAAGATGCTTGATCTGCGCCGCCCAATTTATAAGCAGACGGCGGCCTATGGGCATTTTGGAAGAAATGATCTCGATCTGCCTTGGGAGAAGCTTGACAAGGTAGAAATACTTAAAAAATATTTTTATAGATCTGGCAATAATTAATTGCCATCTATATAAGAGAAAAAATTTCTTAAAAAAGGTTAAAATAATTCGAAAAATGGAAAAATGGGTTAAAGGATATGGTATAATCAATAATAACAGGCATATCCCGGAAAACAGACTGTGTGGCGTGGCTGTGCAGTCTGTTTTTTTCGATTAGAACAGGAGATGAAAATTTGGATTTAAAAAGAAGACTTAAAATTGCATTTATTATTATTATTACTCTGCCGATTTTAATGATGGCATTGAGCGGAAAGGTGATTGTAGAATATTTAAATGCGGCAGTGCAGCACACTTACAATATTGATGCGGATACGATACAGGTAATTACAAACCCTCTGCGCATCTTAAACCGTGTGACACGCGAGGCGTACAATCAGATTAAACTCTGTGCCATCCGCGAGCCGGAAAAATTTGAGGATATGGGATTTATTGAGCAGATGAATGCGGAACTTTCTCTAAAATACTCCTATCTGATGTTGCGCAAGGGGGATAAGATCATCTATTATGGGGGAGATGGGAGGAGTGAGGAGATCGAGGGGCTTCTCCCGGAATTTGGTGAACATAACACGGATCTTGACGGGGGGATCTATGTCGGGGAGAAAAGACCGGTCTTAATTAAACATCAGGATTTTTTCTTTTCGGATGGAAGCGAGGGTAGTATTTTTATTATTACGGAAGTCAATGTTTTGATGCCCCAGGTGAAGAATTCTCTGATTCAGATTATTATTTGCATGATTGCAATTATCTGTATTACTGCGGTGGGGTTGGTAATCTGGCTGTACCGCACAATTATCCGCCCGCTAAATACATTAAAAGTTGCGACAAATGAGATGAAATGCGGAAACTTAAATTACTCGATCTCCGGAGATCCATCGGATGAGATTGGTCAGCTCTGTGAGGATTTTGACGAGATGCGCCAACATATGAAGGAGCTGATTGAAGAACGGCTTCAGTACGAACAGGATTCCAAGGAGCTTATCAGCAATATTTCACATGATTTAAAAACTCCTCTAACCGCAATTAAAGGCTATGCGGAGGGAATTATGGACGGCATTGCGGATACGCCGGAAAAAATGGAAAAATATGTAAAAACAATTTATACAAAAGCGAATGATATGTCCGTGCTGGTGGATGAGCTGACATTTTTTACAAAAATTGATAGTAATACTGTTCCATATAATTTTATGATTTTGGATGCAAGCGAATATTTTGGAGACTGTATCGAGGAACTTGGGCTTGATATGGAAGTCAAGAATTTAAAACTCGATTTCGTAAATGAGATAGTGGCGGGGACGAAGATTTCTGCCGATCCGGAGCAATTAAAGCGCGTGATCAATAATATTATTGGAAATTCGGTAAAATATATGGATAAAGCAGAGGGTGAGATTTCCGTGTGCCTGTGTGATGGAAATGGAGAAATTCGCGTTGAGCTTTCGGACAATGGACCGGGGATCGCAAAAAAAGATCTGCCCTATGTCTTTGATCGCTTTTATCGCGCGGATGCATCGCGCAATTCCAAGAAGGGCGGCACGGGGTTAGGGCTTGCAATTGCCCAGAAGATTATTGAGGAACATGGCGGAAAAATTTGGGCTAAGAGCGAGGAGGGGCAGGGCACTTCCATCTGTTTTACACTGCCGAAACTGCCGGAACATAAAAGTACGCCGCCTGCGGACACGCTGCAGAGGGGAAAATATCGCAGAAATATGCGCGTGAAGGAATAAGCGGAAAAAAGAAGAATATTATAGCGGCATCGCCGCAGAAAAAGGAGGATATAAAAAGTGAGCAAAATTTTAATTGTGGAAGATGAGACAGCAATTGCGGAACTGGAGAAAGATTATCTGGAACTTTCCGGTTTTGAGGTAGTAATTGAAAATAGCGGCGATGAGGGACTTGCCCGCGCACTCGGCGAAGACTTTAACTTGATTATCCTTGATTTAATGTTGCCGAAAGTGGACGGCTTTGAAATATGCCGTCAGATTCGCGAGGCGAAGAATGTGCCAGTAATTATGGTATCAGCAAAGAAGGATGATATTGATAAGATCCGCGGGCTTGGGTTAGGGGCGGACGATTATATGACGAAGCCGTTTAGTCCAAGTGAGCTGGTGGCGCGCGTGAAAGCACATATGGCACGCTACGAGCGTCTGATTGGGTCAAATGCGAAGGAGAATGAGATTATTGAAATTCGTGGTATCCGCATTGATAAAACCGCACGCCGCGTATATGTAAATGGCGAGGAGCGCACATTTACGACAAAGGAATTTGATTTACTTACCTTCCTTGCAGAAAATCCAAATCATGTGTACACAAAGGAAGAATTATTCCAGAAAATCTGGGATATGGAATCGATCGGGGATATCGCAACAGTAACGGTGCATATTAAGAAGATTCGGGAAAAGATTGAAGTGAACACATCAAAACCGCAGTATATTGAAACCATCTGGGGGGTAGGGTATCGGTTTAAGGTCTGACAGAAAATTGAGCGGGGGAAAAGCTTTTTCCCATATGCAGAGAAAGGGGAGCTGTAAAACAGTTCCCCTTTTTTGTATTTTTTCTTGCACTTATATAAAAAATAAGGTAGAATAAAAATGGAGTTTTACTAAAATGCAGAGGCATGAATTTTGATTGGGGGATAGGTATGGAAAGGATAAGGAAGAGCAATAAAAAAATATTAGATAGCAGGAAAGGAAGATATTTTGTTTTTGGTTTATTGTTGACCGAAAACGAATACTGATCTAAGAGTGATTAAATATTAAAATATTGATAAATCAAGTAAAGAAAGGGTATGCTTAGTATGGCAAGAACAGTTTCTATTGGTATTCAGAATTTTGAAGATCTTATCACTGATCAATGTTTTTATGTAGATAAAACTAATTTTATTAAGGAGTGGTGGGAAAACAGAGATAGTGTGACTTTAATTACACGTCCGAGGCGGTTTGGAAAAACTTTGACAATGAATATGTTGGAATGTTTTTTCTCTGTAAAGTATGCAAAGCGGGGAGAATTGTTTTCTGGTCTGAATATTTGGAAGGAGGAAAAGTTTAGAAAACTACAGGGGACAGTACCTGTCATTAGTCTGACTTTTGCGGGGATAAAATATGATACTTATGAAGATACCATAATACAGATTAAACAGGTGATAGCAGATTTATATTCAGAATATGAGTTTATCGCAAATGGCGATCTTCTCTCAAAACGGGAACAGGAGTATTTTGATTGCGTTTCTGCAAAGATGAGTATTTCACACGCTTCTGTTTCTCTGCGTAAGCTTTGCGGATTTTTGCAAAGTTATTACAAGAAAAAGGTAATTATATTGTTAGATGAGTTTGATACTCCATTACAGGCTGCTTATGTACATGGCTATTGGGATGAGCTTGTTTCATTTATTAGGGGATTGTTTGAGGCAACGTTTAAGGTAAATCCGTATCTTGACCGGGCGATTCTCACCGGGATTACAAGAATTAGTAAGGAATCTTTATTTTCTGGATTAAATCATCTTAAAGTGGTATCGATGACTTCGGATAAATACACAGATTCTTTTGGATTTACACAGGAGGAGGTTTCCACTGCGTTAAAAGAATTTGGCTTGGAAGATAAGGAGGATGAGGTTAGATTTTGGTATGATGGATTTACGATTGGAAATAGAACGGATATTTATAATCCCTGGTCGATTACCAATTTTCTCGATGAAAAGAAATTCCAGTGTTATTGGGCAAACACCAGTGATAATTCCTTAGTGAATGAATTGATTCGCAGGGGTAGCAGGGGATTGAAAGTGACAATGGAGCAATTGCTTGAAGGAGGAACTGTCCGCACAGAGATCAGTGACCATATTGATTTTAAATTGCTAAGGGCGGATTTAGCAATGGGCAGTGAGGCATCAGTCTGGAATTTGCTTTTTGCCAGCGGTTATTTAACGGTGAGGCATGATCCAGAGGGAATTGGATCAGAGTTTGATGAGTACGATCTAAAGATTACCAATGAGGAGGTTCGCCGGATGTTTCGCTTAATGATCCACCGATGGTTTTCTCCGATAAAAAGATATAATGAGTTTATCGGGGCACTTCTTGATGGGGATGTGGAACGGATGAACAAATATATGAATGAAATCACTTCTGCCATGTTTTCCACTTTCGATACGGGAAAGAAACCTTCCGAAAAGGCGGAGCCGGAGAGATTCTATCATGGTTTTGTATTGGGGCTGATGGTGGATTTAGTTGATTATGCGGTTACTTCAAACAGGGAGAGTGGTTATGGTCGATACGATATTATGTTAAAGCCCAAGGAAGGCAAAAACTTGCCTGCAATTATCTTAGAATTTAAGGTATACGATTCAAATGATGGCAAGGATTTAGCCGCGACGGTTTTGGCTGCATTAAAACAGATTGAGGAAAGAAAGTATGCGACTTCTCTAATTACTGAAGGAATTCCGAAAGAAAGGATTCGGGAATATGGTTTTGCTTTTGAGGGGAAAACTGTTCTAATTGACGGCGGTAATTTGCAGAGGGTTGATTCTATAATAAAATCAGCTAATGAAAAAACTGTTCAGAAAGCTGCAAGAAAAAAGCCTGTCAAAAGGAAGCGCGATGTAAGGAAAGAAGATAGCACTATAATTTGAATTTTTTATCACTCTGCCGATTTGTGCTTGCATTGAAAAAAGAGTAAAATAAAAATTGCAGGTAGGGATAAGGATATATTCAGAATATATTTGCTATGCTGTCGCCGAAGATTTCCTTTGCCAGAAATCTTTGGTTGTTTTGTTGACAGAGTAAATTTTAGGTTTTTCTTCCTTGCTAATGTTGAATCTGATAGTACTAAAATACTTAAAAAATAAAAGAGTATCTGGGAAATTAAGTACCTATTTATCATTCAGAAATGGTGAATTTTGTTTTAACTGACAATAAATATACACTTGCGTCGACAAGATTAGAAGAAAATATGGAATGGAATACGAGAAAGGAGAAAATTGGACAGTCTTTTCATTTTTTCTTTTTTTAGTTGTAATATATTTTTTGATAAGATTACAGTTTAAGAAAAAATTATAATTATAAGTTTTCTTAATTAAGTTTGATATAGAAAAGGATTTTTTTACCACTCTGCCCTCTTGTGTTTGCATTGAAAAAGGAGTAAAATAAAAATAACTTCTAGAGATTGTAAGTAGCTTTACAGTTTGGAGAAGTATAATCTTTTAAACGGAAAGGGGGAGTACAATGAAAAAAGCCTACTTATTTGCTTCTGCTCTGGCGGTTACAAGTATTCTTGTTTGCGGAGGAGTGGGAATTGCGAAAGCGGCGATGGCGGGGACTGCGGAATCGGAAGAAACATTGATTGCTAAGCCAACTCCAATTGTCAGGGAGGTAAATGCTGAATCGGATAAAGAAGCGGATGAAGCATATGCAAAAGAAAGTTTGAGCCTGAAAGATTCGAATGAGGAAATGGATTACTATATTACATATGGGAGAAATAATGTAAGTATTGAATAAGCTTACAAAAGCATTACAAATGAATATGAATATAGCGTGATAGGAGAAGCGGGAAACATAAAAATGCAAAGACATAAATTTTGAGCAGGAGGATATGATGGAAAGTATAGAAAAAATAAATAAAAAAGCATTGCATGGTAAGAGAGAAATATATTTTGTTTTTGGTCTATTGCTAATTTGTTTTTTTGTTATATTTTTTATAATTATGTTGGATTTAAAAAAAAAGGAAGAGGAAAATAATATTGTAAGTGTATATGTTAAGGAAGATGCTGATAATATTTTTACATCGAAAGATAATGGCGTATCTTGGTTGGATGAGAATATTCCAGAGTATTTTATGACAATGGAAAATAAAGAGATTCGTATGGATGAAGGGAATGTTCTTATTATGCTTCAAAATAATGGTGATGATATTTTGATATATGGTCAAGAGTTCCGTTTATTTCGATGGAATAAAGATATGTGGATACCATGTAGCATGATAGACAATTTTTATTTTACCCAAATGGCATATCTTCTATATCCTGGTTGTTCCTGCCAAATGCAGTGTAATTTACAATGTTATGAATATAAACGAGGAAAATATTTATTAACAAAAAATATTACAAAAAAAGATACAGATAAAAAAGTAGAATTGGGTATAGAATTTGTAATAAAGTAGGGAGGAATGTTTATGAAGTTTAAGAAGATGATGTCATTTTTTGCAATGGTGTGTGTATTAATTACTTTTGTTTTTACACCTTGGTATGTTAGTGCAGTGCAAGAAAATATTTCTGATGAGATATTAGGCGAAGAAGAAGAACTTGTTTTATGGAAAAAGAAAATGCAAATGCAAGAAGATGCAATACGGGCATATTCGGAATTGAGATCGTTATTTGGTGTATCAGAATTGGGTATGGATATATTTCCAGATAATTACGCAGGAGCATGGATTGAAGATAATAATCTTATAGTTGGGCTTACCTCATTTGATTCTGTAGAAAAATATGATGTTGTTTTAGGGAAGTTTAATTGTGTTCAATATGTCAAAAAACAATATTCTTTAAATCAATTATATACAATATGTGATAGTGTGTATGACCAAGTTAAAGAAGATATTGATATGAGTAGTTTTTATGTTCATGTTATGGGTAATAATATTGTTTATGAAGTATTAGAGGAAAAGGATGCCGCAGAGCAAAAAATTAAAACTAAATTAAGTACATCACGATTAAGCCCATTTGTAGATAAGGATATAACTACGATGGTTGATGAAGGTTTGATTACAGTCGTTGAAGGTGGTGAAATTTCTGAACAAATTAGTGTATATGGAGGAGGAGAGTTTTCTTCTAAAGACGGAAGAGAAGGTACAATTGGGATATGTGGAATAATACATGAATCCGGAAATGATTATCCAGGTTTTATTACTTGTGGCCATGGTATGACAGTAGAAGGAGATGGCTCAATAATATCTGTTTCTGGTCAAGAGTATGGAAACACTTTTTTAACAATGTATTATGACTATTGTTATGGTGATTGGAGTGCAGTTCGTAAGACATCCAACGTTTTTACGCAAACAAATAAAGTGTATGGTTCACAAAGTGGACTTCGTAATATATCAGGGACAAAAGATGAAGTACCACCGGGAACTTTTATACTGAAATATGGTTTTGTTGGAAAATATTGTAGAGGAACAGTGGAAGAAAATAATGCGACTGCGATTAACAGATTGCCAAATGGGACGATTATTCGCGTTACTGGAATGAGTAAAGCAGTTTTGGAGTCAAATCCAGAAGGAACATCTGAAGAAGGTGACAGCGGTGGACCGTACTATATTAATAATGGGATGGGGGGTTATACTTTCGTAGGTGTTCATGCAGGGTTAGATAATTTGGGTAGTAATAAGAGGCTTTGGTTTACTCCATATAAATGTTTTAAAACATGGTTTACTCCAAAAACAAATTAATTGTGATTTATTTCTTTAATATCAGTTTGTAATTTTTGAAATAATCCTTCCTGATTAAAATTGTAAATGCAGATTAATATTTTGATAAAAAGAATATTAATCTGCATTTTTCACAAATTTTAAGAATTTTTCAAAATGCTATAAAATATTTATCTATCTTACTGTTTAATGCCATTAATTAACCGATTGATGCCAAAGTATTGCAAAAAAATTTAGGAAGTTTATAATGGAATTACTTCAATTTATTTGTAACCTTGAGGATATAAATTTTAAAAGTTTTTTGCAGGAAAGGATCAATAGTATATGGGAGAAGGAAATATGGGTTACGATAAAGAGTTTGTTGGAAAGCTATATGGAAATTTTTTAAAGGCGAGTTACAGTAATTACAAGATCACTGCAAAACAGATAGTCAAAGGTTTATGTTCGATTAGTATGTTAAGTCAAATTGAGAATGGGAAGAAGCAGGCGAGTTGGCTGTTAAGGGAAAGATTATTGCGGCGCACAGGAGTGGTGAGCGAGACCTATGAAACTTTTTTGAACTGTGAAGATTACACAGAATGGAAGATGCAGAAAGAAATCTTGAACGCGCTTTATTATAGAAATAACGAAGAGATGATTGCAGCATTAAAAGATTATGAAACAAAATATTATTTGGATACGGAACAAAAGAGGAAAGATGATGTGACAAAACGATTAAGACGACAATTTTATTTAGCAGTGAAGGGAATATATCTTAAACGGCAGAAAGCGGAGAGAGAAGAATTGATTAAGGTATTTGGTGAGGCTGTGCGTTTGACCGTACCGGAGATCGATATGGACTTTTCTTTAGGGATGGTGCTTTGTCCGGAAGAGATCAATTTAATTTTGGAATATGTGCAGTATTTTCCACCGGAGGAAGCGAGAAAACGCTGTCAGGAGATACAAGACTATTTGCAGAAACAGGGGATGGAAGATGAAGTAAAAGTGCAAAATTATCCAAAGGCAGTGGTTGTTTTGTGCAAGTTTTTGTTGGAGCAGAAGGAAATAGAACTTGGAGAGTATCAGCGGATAATTCAATTATGCGATTCTGCAATTATTTTATTGCGCAATACAAAAAAACAATATTATCTTATTGAACTTCTTGAGGTAAAAGAGAAGGTAATTTGCCAAATGAAGAATTTAAATTTTCAAACAGAAGAATTAAAAAAATAGTAGATATTGATTTGATAGAGGTAAAGAAATATAGGGAGTGTTTTACGAAATTAAATCAGCGTTTTGATAGGTCAGAGCAGAGGATACCGGATATTTGGTTGTATGAACGACAGGATATCTTCTGTATTGGAGAGGTGATTCACGTTCGTAGGAAAATGTTGGGAATGACAATGGAAGAGCTCTGTCAGAGCATTTGTTCAAAAGATACTTTGCAGCGTCTGGAACATAGGAAAAAAAGCCCACAACAGGCAATTGTATGGGAGTTGTGCCGGAAATTACATTTGTCGCCAGAAAGTGAGCGGACAGAATTATTAACGACGAGTCCAAGAGCGCGTAAGCTGGAAAAAGAGATTCGGTATGGTGCGAATGAGGGAAAATTTGAGGAAAATTTAGTTTTATTAGAAGAATTAAAAACATTGATTGATATGTTGGAGCCGATAAATCAACAGTGGATATTACGGACAGAAGGAATGGCAAAGTATAAAACTCAAAAAATTAGTGCTAAAGAGTATGAAAATTGGCTTGAGCAAGCAATAAAATGCACATTGTCGTTATTGACATTAAATTTTCCAGAAAACCGGGAATGTTATTTGACAAATGCGGAAATGGTATGTATTTATCATCTTTCACTATTATATGTTGAGGAAGATTTTCAGAAAGCATATAAAAAAATAAAATTATGGTTGAGGATGGAACAGAAATTTGAGGAAACAGAAAATGAGAAGAATCATATTCGAAGCTATGAATTATATATGCATTATTGGTCAGAAATTTTATATAAAATGGGAAAATATGAATTATCTAAACAATATATAGAAAAAACAATATCTGTATGTTTACAGACGGGAAGAATAAATTTATTAGATACATTATTATATGATTGGATGCGAAATATTATTAAACTTCAAAAAATAAATAGCGCAGAACTGACAGAAAAAGATTATGATTTGAAAAAAGATTTACAGTATGATCTTATAATAAGTCAGTTCTGCAAAAATACAATGCAGGAAAAATTTTTGAAAAATGTTCTGAAAGATATTTTTTAAAATAAATTAGTGGAATTCGGGACAAGGAGGAGGTGGCGGCAATTCAACTTCCTCATATCCGCTATTACATATATTGATTCCTGAATTATATAGCTTTTCTGTTTGTTTATGTGAGGATAAATATTTAATAAAATAATTACTGAAACAAATAAACAAAATATTTTTGTTTTGCCTTTTCTCATTTTGTTTCCCCTTTTACTAAATTTATAATTGTATTGCTTATTCTCTATTATAATATAGAAGAAATGGATTGACAAGACCGCAGACTGGTAAAAAATGAAAAAATTAAGGTTTACCATTGCAATTTCAATAATGCGATGAGATAGAGTGGAATATGCATTGGAAAGGGAAGAGTCCCAAAAACACATACAAATATTTTATCAGTGGAGCAGAAGGTTCTTTGGTTTACGGCAAGTCTTCGGAAAAATATTTTGTTTGGTAAAAATTTGCCAGACGACCAAACAAAGAGAAAAATTTGTCTTCAAGGACATAATCTTGATCGGATTCTTGACATATCTTCTTTTTTGCAGTATGATGGAAGTAATTTGCCTATTTTGGATAATGTGGAGGAGATAATTATGTACCATTGCTGTATTCATTTTTCGTTGGTCAGTAATATGATTCATAAGGACAACTTGTTTGAGACAATAAAGAAAATGCCCCCGCTTGAAAATTTTTCCCATGAATTTTGTCAGGGCAGCAACGGTAAAGATAGTCAGATCGCGAAAGCGGATGCTATTTTTGCGGATCTGCGCGATATGGAGCCGGATAAAATGGTGAGAGACATTCTTCGAGAAAAAAAGAAGGATGCCGGACTGATTCTACTTGCAGAGAGGGAACAGGTTTTGCTGCTTTCTGAGTTTTTGCCTGAGATTGGGGATATCTGGGTATTGCCGATGGAGAAAGAAGAGGTGGAGTTTCGCTTTTTTAAGTGGCAGGGGGGAATAAAGCTTGATAGAGATTATCGGCAGACTTCCCATTTTTTAGAAACTGCAATCAATAGTGTGCCAAATTTGGTATGGTTTAAGACTAAGGATGGTCTTCATGAGAAGGTGAATGACAGTTTTTGCAAGACCGTAAATAAGCCGAAGGAGATTGTGGAGGGCAGGGGACACGCCTTTATCTGGGATGTGGATGAGGAAGATCCTGCCTGCATTGAGTCGGAGCGAGAGGTGATGGAAAAAAATACCACCTGCATTTCCGAGGAAACGATCCAGACTGGTGAAGGTCAAAAGCTATTAAAAACATACAAGTCGCCGCTCTATGATTTTGATGGAAGTGTGATGGGTACAGTGGGCGTGGCGATTGATATTACAAAGGAGCGCGCCTATGAGCAGGAGATTGTAAAAAAGAGCCGCACATTAGAGAAGGTTTTTACTTCCATCGATTGTGGAATTCTCTGCCATTCACTGGATGGTTCTAAAATTTTGAGTGTAAACGGAGCAGCGTTAAAGATTCTTGGATATGAGTCTAAGGAGGAATTGGAGGCGGAAGGATTTGACACGATCGCAAATTCCGTGGTGGGGGAGGATAAGTCACATCTTAGAGAGCTTATCCGGAGGCTAAAAAATGAGGGGGACAGTATTAGCACAGAGTACAGTGTGCAGCACAAAGACGGTGAAATTTTGCACGTTATGGGAAATATCAAGCTGTTAAAGGAGAACGGCGAGCTATTTTATCAGCGTTTTTTGCTTGACTGTACAGCGCAAAAACTTCAGGAGCGCAAAACGGAGAGGCGGCAGATGGAACTTGTAAACGCGCTGGGAATCGACTATAATCTTGTTTGCTATTTTAATTTGGATTCGGGAAGAGGAAATGTGCTGCGCGTGAATGAATGTCATCTGAATGTGTTGAAATCGGTTTTTCCGGTGAACATAAAATGTAAGCTCGAAGAAAATTTAGACAGATATATACATACCTGTGTTTACGAGGAAGACCGGGAGATGATGGGGCGTGTCTGTTCGCGGGAATGGCTAAAAAACGAGTTGGCTGAGAAGAGTATGTGTTATGTAAATTATCGGACGCTCTGCGGCGAGGAACTGCGCTATTTTCAGATGAAGGCGGTGCGAACAGGGGACTGGTTGCATCGGCACAGTGCGGTTCTAGGTTTTCGCAGTGTGGACGATGAAACAAGGGCGGAGATGGAGAAAAAGGATTTGCTTGAGAGCGCGTTGATGCAGGCGAATCGGGCGAGCAAAGCGAAGAGTATTTTCCTCTCCAATATGTCTCACGATATCCGCACGCCGATGAATGCGATCGTGGGATTTACCACGCTGGCAATCAGTCATATTGAGAGTAGGGAGCAGGTGGAGGAATATTTAAAGAAGATTATGACTTCTGGCAATCATCTGCTCAGCCTGATTAATGATGTGCTTGATATGAGTCGCATTGAGAGTGGAAAAATGCATTTGGAGGAGAAGGCGTGCAGTCTGCCGGAGATCTTGCACGGGCTGCAAAATATTATCCAGGGTGATATCAATGCAAAACAGTTGGAATTATTTGTGGATACGGTCGATGTGTATGACGAGGAGATTTACTGCGATAAATTGCGGTTAAATCAGGTGCTGCTCAACCTTTTGAGCAATGCAATCAAATATACTCCGACAGGTGGCACAATTACATTCCGCATTATTGAGAGGTCAGGTGCGCCGGAGAACTATGCAAATTATGAGTTCCTTATCGGGGATACCGGAATTGGGATGAGCGAGGAATTTGTCTCCCATATTTTTGAGCCTTTTGAGCGGGAGCGCAATTCCACAATTAGCGGCATTCAGGGAACAGGACTTGGGATGGCGATCACAAAAAATATTGTGGATATGATGAATGGCACTATCGAGATACAAAGCAAACAGAATGTCGGGACAACATGCAAGGTTTCTATTATGTTTCGCCTGAATCCTCAGGTACATCAGTCGATGGCACTCTCCGAGTTCAAAAATTGCCATGCGCTGGTGGTGGATGATGATTTTAATACCTGCGACAGTGTATCCTATATGCTCGAACAGATCGGAATGCGCGCGGAGTGGACGCTTTCGGGCAAGGAGGCGGTGCTGCGCACAAGGCAGGCGATCACGCGCAAGGATAGCTATGATGTTTACATTGTTGATTGGCTTTTGCCCGATGTGAACGGAATTGAAGTGGTGCGCAGAATACGCAGGGAAACGGGGGATAATGTATCAGTTATTGTGCTTACCGCATATGACTGGGTGGATATTGAGGAGGAGGCGAGAGAGGCAGGAGTTTCGGCCTTTTGCAGCAAGCCGCTGTTTTTATCTGAGTTGCGAAGCTGTTTAAATTCGTTGGTACATCAGTATGGGATGGAGAATGAGGAGGAGGAAAAAGCACCAAGAACGCATACAGAGCGGATTTTATTGGCGGAGGACAATGTATTAAACCAGGAGATCGCAACGGAACTTTTGCAGGAGGAAGGGTTTACCGTCGAGGTGGCAGACAATGGACAGATTGCCGTTGAAATGTTAAAAAATTCTGAGCCGGGGCATTATCAATTGGTACTGATGGATGTGCAGATGCCGGTGCTAGACGGATACGGAGCGGCGAGAGCAATCAGGGGTCTTGAGAATAAGGAACTGGCCTCCATACCGATTTTTGCGATGACGGCGAACGCGTTTGAGGAGGATAAGCAGGAGGCTCTGCGCAATGGGATGAACGGGCATATTGCCAAGCCGATCGATGTGAACAAGTTGATTGAAACCTTAGATCGCGTGCTAAAATAAATTTTCGCGTTA
>CAJTLX010000005.1:94688-109850 GCA_910577165.1 uncultured Lachnospiraceae bacterium | reverse complement strand
CAAAGATACATAATTGCATCACCAGAAAGCACGTTCCCTCTCTCGTCCACACACATACAGCGATCGGCATCGCCATCGTAAGCAAATCCTGCATCCAGACCATTCTTCACCACAAATTTTTGCAGTTTTTCGATATGGGTTGAACCGCATTCTGCATTGATATTTGTTCCATCCGGCTCATTGCTCATCACAAAAGTCTTCGCGCCGAGCGTATCAAAAACTCCCTTCGCCACTGTGGTGGCCGACCCATTTGCCAGGTCAAGCCCTATCTTCATATCGCCGAATGAGCGCGTGACCAAAGAGATAAGATAGCCAATATAGCGATGTCTCCCAATAGAATAATCCACCGTCCGCCCGATATTTTCCCTTGTCGCATACGGCAGTTCCCCTATCTCTCCATCTAAATATGCCTCGATCTTTTCCTCGATCGCCGCCTCAAGTTTATACCCCTTGCCGTTAATTACCTTAATCCCATTGTCATAATAAGGATTATGGCTCGCCGAAATCATAATGCCACAGTCAAAATCCTCACTGCGCACCACAAAAGAAACGCTTGGAGTCGGCGTTACATGCAGTAAATACACATCCGCTCCACTTGCGGTAAATCCCGCGGAGAGTGCGTCTTCAAACATATAGCTTGAGCGGCGTGTATCTTTTCCAATCACTACCTTCGCCTTGTGTTCCTGCCCGTAGTACCATCCCAAAAATCTGCCCACTTCAAATGCGTGTTCCACCTTCAACCCCACATTTGCCTCACCCCGAAAACCGTCCGTTCCAAAATATTTGCCCATCATTTCTGCTATGCCATATGGCATACTCCTTTCCAAAACTTTAGCCATCTTCTTTGCTTAACCTTTAATTTATATTTATTCTGCGTATTCTGTATAATCTAATTAACAATTTTTTCTATTTTTCTCTTGTCCGCGCACCTGTTGCGAATTCCTGCAATGCCGCAAAACATTGTATCATGTTTCCCCAGAAAAAGCAAGACCGGGCGCATTATTCCTGCGTCCGGTCAATTTCATCGCGGATTCCCTGCATCTGATAGTCCAAGATTTCAATAAAATCCGCACAATCCTTCAATTTTTTCACAATCTCCTCCGCATTTTGCACATCCTTCTTATATTTAAGTTTATGTTCAAGACTCGCCCAAAAATCCATTGCGATCGTGCGAAACTGCACCTCCACCTTCCGGTAAATTTTCTCGCTGGACAAAAAGATTGGTATCTCAATAATAATATGCAGACTCCGGTAGCCATTTGACTTGGGATTGCGAATATAATCTTTCTTTTTTAAAAGAATAATATCATCCTGACTAATCAAAAGTTCCGCCAGATGGTAAATATCATCCGGAAACGAACAGATCACACGCACTCCTGCCACATCGGAAAGCTTCTCCCGGATATTTTCGACTGTGACAGGAACCCCTTTTCGCAACAGCTTTTCATAGATGCTTTCCGGAGATTTTAATCTGCTCTTTATCGACTCGAATGGATTGCGGTTATATTTCAGAGAAAATTCTTCGTTTAAAATCCGAAGTTTCGTCTCAACTTCCATAATCGCACTGCTATACTGCATCATCAGATCATTGAATGGTCTTGCCTCTTTAAGTTTCTCCGCCTGCATCTGAATAATCAATTTCTGTTTACGCAGCCGTTCCATCTGGCGCTCTACCTTCGCCTCAAGCTGGTTTTTACAGGCAAAAAGTTCCACCGTATTTCTCACTCGATTTTTGACAATGGAAAATTCAAATGGCTTGTGAATAAAATCAGAAACACCCATCTCAAAACATTGATTCTCCACCTCTGCCGCCTGCTCCCCGCTGATCACAAGCACCGGAATACGCCCAAGCCATCCGTTTTCCTTCATTTTTGCAATCACGCCAAAACCATCTTTTTTCGGCATCTGCAGATCCAGAAGCATCGCCACAATTTCACTCTGATATTTTTTCAGCTTTTCGATCGCCTGATCCCCATCCTGTGCCAATTCCACTATGTAATCATCCCGTAACATCCCGTAGAGTAATTCCCGGTTGACTTCTGCGTCATCTACAACCAATATCCTTTGCATAAACTCCTCCACATATGCATTTTTCAGCCCTCTCCATACAATATTACCATAGTTTTGCTTTGAAATCCACTACATTTTTTGAATATTTCGACCTTTTTTAACATTTTCTCTTCCCATAGAACCGCTCTTTTGTTATAATAATAGTATTATTTAAAATTTTCCAAACAGGAGGCTGCCATGTCAGGAGAAACTCCCCAATTAAACCGGACAAATACCCACGGCAAGGATACTTCCATTGAACGCTGCCTTTGCAGAGCCCTCTGGCAAAAAGGATACCGCTACCGCAAAAATTGTCAGACCCTCCCCGGCTGCCCAAATATTGTTCTGCCCAAATATAAAATTGCTATTTTCTGCGACAGCGAATTTTTTCATGGAAAAAACTGGGAAATATTAAAACTACAATTAAAAAAAGAAAAAGATCCGGATTTCTGGATAAAGAAAATTGAACATAACCAGATCTGCGATTGGGAGAACGACAAAAAACTTTTGTTTTTGGGCTATACGGTAATGCATTTCTGGGGGCAGGATATCTTAAACCATACGGACGAATGTTTAAGGGCAATCGAAGAATCCATATGGGAAAATAAGATCGCCGATACCGATCTTGCCGATCCTTTTTTGGGGGATGATTGATAATTCATCCTCCTTTTTTCTTTTTCTATTCTCTCCCTGAGAATAAATCTCTTCCGAATTTCACAAAATTTTTAAAAGAAAAAGAAAGAGATGGTTGGAGTCTTCCCCCTTTTCCTGTCTTATCTTACAGAGGGAAACAAAGACCGCAAAACTCCCCACACACTACCCGGAAAGGAGATGAAATAAATGGAGGATTCTGAGATCATTGCCCTGTATTTCGCTCGCGATGAATCTGCCATTTCACAAACTGCAACCACATATGGCACCTACTGTTATTCTATCGCCCAAAATATTCTTGCAAACCACGAAGATTCGGAGGAATGCGTCAATGATACTTGGCTGAATGCATGGAAGGCTATACCCCCAACCAGACCAACCCATCTGCGATTATTCCTGGCACGCATCACACGAAATCTTGCCTTCAATCGCTTTCATGCCCTTCGCACGGCAAAGCGTGGCGGCGGGGAAATGGTGCTTGCCCTGGAGGAGCTTACGGACATTGCAGACAAATTCCGGTCGGAGAATAAACTGGAAGCAAAGGAACTTTCCCAATGTATAAATAATTTTCTGCACACCCTGTCAGAGCGCGACTGCTCCCTTTTTTTTAAACGTTATTTTTATGTGATTCCTGTACGCGAAATCGCCGCTAAACACCACCTCTCCGAAAAACATACCAGTACCATCCTCTCGCGCACCCGCAAAAAATTAGCCGCTTACCTGCAAAAAGAAGGCTATCTCTAAGGGATATGTGAAACTAAAAAACAGCAGAAGTCCGGAACAGTGCCGGAAGGAAATTGCGTAGCAGAGCGGAGAAATTTCCTTCCACGGTAAGGGCACTGTGAAAGACGGATGCGGAACTTAAAAACAGCAGAAGTCCGGAGCGCGCACGGGAGAATTTACAAACGCTCGCGGGAATAAATTCTCCCTAGGTAGTGTGCGCGAGGAGGACGGATGCGGAACTTAAAATAGGAGCCAAATTTATGGAAAAAGAAAAATTATTTGAGGCGATCGGCTATGTGGATGATGAGTTACTCTCCCGCTTTCTGCCGATGGAAACCAAACAAAACATGAACCCCAAAATGTTCTCCCCTCTGCGGCGCGTTCCACGGTACGCCTTTGTCCTATGTGGTGCATTCCTGATCGCTGCGACTGTATTTCTTTCAAAGTTATTTATTAAAAGTAAACCAGATTTGGATAAATTTCCCCTCTCGGATGCCTCTTATGGTGTGACGGTATCCCCGCTTGAAAAAACGCCGGAAACGGTAATCAATTCTTCCGCTGATCTTATTTTTTTAAGTGAGGAGGACCTATTTACCAAATTTGACACAGAAATTTTTTCAGGCACAATAACAGAAATTCAAAATATCGTCCTTGATTTTGACGGCGATAAAAATTACCGCGCTATCGCATCCATACAGATTGAAAAAGTATTTCGCGGAAATAGCATGGCGGGCGATACCGTGAAGATACTGCTGCCCTGCCCAATCAATGTAGAGGACTTCTGGGTATCAGAAACAGGGATTGTCTCCAAAATGCGCACCGGTATGTGCGGAATTTTTATGCCGATGATTTATCATACAAACAGCTATGACGAACAAAACGGGGCAAGGCTTCTGCTTACTGATCTGGCACCTTATGGTCTTGCGGACGGAGAACGCTACTGTTTTCTTGAAACCGCACAGGGCATAACATTTGCGCGCTGGGCTTATGAGAGTATCGGGGAGGCTTCCTCACTTACTGAGATTGAAGCATATATTGAGCGGATGCTTGATAAAGTTTCGAACCAATAATTACAAAGAACCATGTATACCATATAATCCAGAAACATAATGGCGCAGCAGTTTTTGCTGCGCCGCTATGTTTAATTATATTTATCCTCTAACTTTGCTCTTCCTGTGCTATTTTTTTCTCTGGGAACTTTTTTATCTTGCTATTCCTCTTCTAAAGTTTCTGCGCCAATTTCTTTATCCAGCCCCGCTGCAAATGCAAGGATGGAAAAATTCTTTTCCTCTGAGCCTTCGGACATTTTTATCTCAACGATATGCTCCTCTTCCTTGCTTCCCTTTATTAGCTGTACCGGAACCGGATTATTCCAGCCACCCTCCGAATAGCCATCCACTTTCATTACAAATTTGTTATCTACATACACATCAACGCTTCCAAATTTTTTGTCGCCGCTCTGCTTGTACGCCATCAGCAAACTCTTGCAGTTTACTTTTATCTGGAAAACTTCATTGCCACTCTCTGCCTCATGCATCCAATTATCCGGAAAAGTCTTTGGTCTTTCCCCATAGCGATAATTTCCGAGTGCGGTATCCGTCCCGGAAAAACTGCCCACGGACAATTCTTTTACCGCATCCTGCCGCATTTTATCAATCATTGCCACATACTCATAGGCACCGCCATTCCAGCTCTGTGTTGGCATAGTATATGGCTCGTCGGTTTCTGCGGCATCAAGCTGCTCAAACATATATCGGATGCAGTCCGCCATAATCATATGTCCGTACTGTGTCGGATGGTAGATATCTGAGAAAAACAGATCCTCGCTCAATGTGTGTTCCTCATCCAGTGCAGGAACAACCGCATCTAAAATACTGACCATCGGAATATTGTAAATTTTTCCCAGTGGTATATAATCTGACTGCATATTCCAGCGCGATTTAAATACTGCAAATACAAGGACAACCGCCGGATCATTTTCCGCCCCATAGATATGGCGAATCAGCGATTCAAACGCCTCCCCGCTCGTCGGCTCCTGCCAGTCGTTTACCGAAAATTCAATAAAGACAAGATCCGGCTTCCTGCCCGCTAATTCCACAATATCCCGATCGTAGCGCATGATCCCAAGCGCGGAGGAAGTTCCGCCAAGCCCGGCATTGATAAAACTTACATTTCCCTTTTCTTTGGAATTTGTAAGCTCCACAAATGCATCATAGGATTTTGTTACGTAACAAGTTTCATCCGTAGCGTTCGCACCCTCCGTAATGGAACCGCCAATATAGGCAATCAGTACCTCCTCCCCATTTCTCGCCTTTTCCAAAACCTTTTTTATCCGGTAATTATTTCCTGCGGACAAAAAAGAGCGCGCAATCATATCATTATAAATTTCTTCCTTTGTGCGGGTATCTTCTTCCTCTTTCTTTTCCTCCTCGGTTGGGGTCGGTGCCTGTGTCAGTGTAGGAACGGGCGGAATTCCAACTTTGGTTGGCTCCGGGGTAGCCTCCGGTGTGATATCCCCCACTTCATTTTGTTCCTGTTTTATGTTCTCCCCATTTTCTTTCATGGCACTCTCCTCTCCTTTCTGACCACATGCGGCAAACAAGAGCAGCATTCCCACTAACATCCCTCTTGCAATTGTTTTTTTCTTCATATTTCCCCCTTAGTGATATAATTTTTCTTTTCTCCCATTCTACTTTTCCGCAAAACAAAGCGCAAGTATTTTTCCTACTATTCAATTGAACTATCCTGCCAACTTATTAAAAAATAAACAGCACAATAATTTTCAAAAAATTTCTATAGCAAACTGTGCGTATACCGCCTCAATCTGGGAACCTTTTGAGTCCAACTCACACAGCCTGATACTTACCAACCACAACAGGATCCCTCACGCTATCTAGGGAATTGGACATGGCGGCATCTTCTTGGCGACAGATCGGTAAAATATCTGAATACTGCGCGTTTTACGAAATTTTGGTGTAAATATGAACAATAAGAAACCCATAGATAAAGAAAAATAAGAATATTAATATATTACAAACTTTTTTGTACCCTTCACATAAAAAAGTGAAGGGTACAAGAATTCTTTTTTTGTTCTCCCGCAAACTTTACACAAAGTTTTTACAATTTAATTTCGATTTGGTATGTGCTAAGCCAGAAATTCACCTGAAGCAGATACGCATATAACTGTGGTCCGGCCATCAATTGCCCATACCATGGCTTTGCATAATCTGAAGGTTTCGCCATAAATTCTTCCGCCTTCTTTTTGTCAAGCAGTGCATGGATCGGCTGACTTGAATCCGCTAACATCTTAGCAAAGCGTTCTTTTAAAAGCTGTTCATACCCCGGATGATAAGTCTTAGGATACGGACTCTTTTTCCGATACAATACTTCTTTTGGAAGATATGCCTCCCCCGCCTTGCGCAAAAGTCCTTTTACCATTCCATCCGGACATTTCATCTCCCAAGGCACATTATAGACATACTCCACAATCCGATGATCGGCAAACGGTACGCGCGCTTCCAAGCCGCTCGCCATACTGGTGCGATCCATCCGGTCAAGAAGCGTTACCATAAACCAATTTAAATTTAGCCAGCCAATGCGCTGTCTGCTTTGTTCCAATTCCGAAAGTTCAGAGTTTACCGGTGCGGTTTTCATTGTCGCGTCATAAGCCGCCATCTCATACTCTTTTAAATGCAGTTTGGCAAGCACTTCGTCCTTTAACATGGCAGTGCGCATGGAAAATTCATTTGACCACGGAAACCCGTTTTTCTTTAGCAAGTCTTCCCGGTGAAACCAAGGATAACCGCCAAAAATTTCATCCGCACATTCCCCGGTCAGCGCGACTTTATCATACTGCACGACCTGCCTGCAAAAATACAGCATCGAGGCTTCCACATCCGCCATACATGGCAGATCTCTCGCGCTTACTGCCGGATAGAGATAATCCGCAAGCAGTGCGTTATCACATTCCAGAAAATGGTGATTTGTACCGCATTGTTTTACCATCATCTCCGCATACGGGCGATCCTGTGAGGGCTGGTAAGCACTTGACTGGAAATATTTACTATTTTCTGTAAAATCAAAGGAAAATGTATCAAGCACCTTCCCCTGTTTTTTTAATTCTGCCGCACAGATTGCGGTGACAAGGCTTGAGTCCACACCGCCGGATAAAAAAGTGCTGATTGGAATATCCGAGAGCATTTGTAAGCGCACGGCATCGGTTAAAAGCCAGGTTGTATGTTCCACGGTCTGCGCGAAATCCTCCGTATGTTCTCTTGCCTCAAGTTTCCAGTAATATTCTTCCTGCAATCCGTTCTCACTATCAAGAATACTTGCGTCTAGGGTAAGCATACTTCCGGCGCGCACTTCTCTCACACCGCAAAATACCCCTTTACCCGGAGTTTTGGCTGGACCAAGCGCGAAGACCTCACATAGACCTTCCCGATCTATCTGCACAGGAAAGCCGGGAACACTTAAAATTCCCTTGATCTCAGAAGAAAAATACAGGATATTCTCATGAAAAGCGTAAAATAATGGCTTTACCCCAAGCCGATCACGGACAAGAATTAAAGATTCTTTTTCTTCATCCCAGATAGCAAAAGCAAAAATTCCATTTAACTGTTTAAAAAATTCTTTTCCGTAGCGGCAGTAACCGCTTAGAATTACTTCGGTATCGCTTGTGGTTTGAAATTCCTCCCCCTCTTTTATCAGTTCCTTTTGTAGGGTGCGCATATTATAAATTTCTCCATTATAGACAATCACCGCGCTTTTTGCTCCCTTTTTCCTTGCCATTGGCTGTTGACCACGCGCCAAATCCAAAATGGAGAGGCGCACATGAGCCAGCCCGCAGTGCTTTGACAGATATACGCCCTCCTCGTCCGGTCCGCGGTGCTTTTGTACCTGGTTCATTGTTTCTAGTATATTTACATGATATCTTTCCTGCGCTGTCAGATTACGCCCCGGTGCACAAAACCCGGCAATTCCACACATATCTGCATCCTCCTATTTAAAGTTCCGCATCCGTCCTCCCAGTGCCCTGTTCGTGGAAGGGATTTTATTCGCTTTGCTCTTAAAATCCCTTCCGGCACTGTTTGGACTCCTGCTGATTTTTAGTTCCGCATCCGTCCTCCCAGTGCCCTGTTCGTGGAAGGGATTTTATTCATTTTGCTCTTAAAATCCCTTCCGGCACTGTTTGGACTCCTGCTGATTTTTAGTTCCGCATCCGTCCTTCTCCGCACACTACCCGGGGAGAATTTATTCCCGCAAGCGTTCATCAATTCTCCCGTGCGCGCTCCGGACCTTTGCTGATTTTACATTGCTAACACGGGTTGGATCTGTTTTCCGTCCAGCGCGAATTTTATGGTTTCGGTCATTTTCCCAAAATGCGCCACCAGTGAATTTGGCTTTTTCGTTGGATCATCCTGAGAGAATGGAACAAAATAAATATTTTTTGCATTCATCAGAAGACCAATATTTTTCATATTCATGCCAAGCGCGTCATTGCTTGCCATACAAAGCACAAGTGGTCTCTCGTTGCGCAAATGTGCTTTTGCTGCCATCAGCACCGGGCTGTCCGTAATTCCATTTGCTAATTTTGCAATTGTATTGCCTGTACACGGCATAATTACCATAAGATCAAACATGGCTGACGGACCTACCACCTCTGACTCCTTTATGGTAAGGAAAGGTTTTTTCCCCGTAATTGCCTCTGCCTTTTTAATAAAACTGTCCGCCTCTCCAAACCGGCTATCTATTTTCTGCGCTGCATCCGAGAAAATCGTCTGCACCTTTGCCCCTGTTGCAACAAGGTTTTCAAGTTCTGCAAAACTTTTCTTATAGGTACAGAAAGAACCTGTAAAGGCGACTCCAATATTTTTTCCATTTATTTCCATTTTATTCCCCACTCTTTCCATTTCCGTTTTATTTCATATAAAGCAATTCTGCATACAATCTGCCATTGCCTGCGCTGCCCCAATCGGAGCATATTTTCCTGGCAGACCTGGACATAAAAGTACGGTCATTCCAAAATTTTTTGCAGTTTCCGGCAAAAATCCGCCAGGCGCAGAAGCAATCTCCACAAAAAGCGCGTCCCTCCTTGCATAGCACAGCCGGTCTTCTGGAAATACCATGAAGGGAACAGTATTAATTACCATCTCCATCTGTGGCAACAACTCATAAAGCCGCTCATAATAACCGATCGCAAATCCCTCTTCATATGCTTCCCATGCACTCTGCATCCTGCGCACACATACTGTTACATCCGCCCCCACGCCACGCATAATTCGGGCGATTTCCCTGCCGCAAAAGCCAAATCCGGCAACAAGAATTTTTGTATGTTTTATCCCTTTTTTCCATGTGCCAAGCACTTCTGCCACACAGCCCTGAGCGGTTAACTCAGCATTTTTTTTGAGGAAGTCATCTTCTCTGAGATAATCGGTTACCCGCACACCCTTTTCTTTTAGTATATCCACCAGTTCCTTTGGGATACCTCCCGCAAAAAAATGCTGCCCTGTCCGCAGATTGGCGCACAGGGTATCAAAAAAATTTTCCCTTGCTTTTTCCTTTTTTGCAAGATATTTTGAAAATGGCATAGGCCCTGCCAAAATCTGACAGTTCCTTGCCAGTTCAGAAAATTTCTTTACTGTTTTGATTTTGTCAAATTCTGAAAGGATCGGGCACGCTCCCCTCTCATCGCCAAGCTCCCACACCCACACCTTATGCCCGTGTCGTATCAGGTTATTCGCAAGGTAACAGTGCCTGTCATCCCCGCCAAAAATACCGATCGTTCTCTCCATTGGGATACCTGCTTTTTTGCGTGTTATAATCTATATATATGACGGGAGAAAAAAAAGGTGACAGAAACGCACATTTGAAATTTTCCATTCGCGCCCCTGCGCATAAAAAGGAAAAAAGCTGCCAAAAGGCAGCTTTTTTCCTTAGAAGGGTTGTAGTGGGAAAAAGTATCTATCAAAAATTGGATAATTGTTAGGCGGAGCGAGCGGTCAATGCGCGCTTTGAAGTTTTTGCTCACTCCTATCGTTTACAATTATCATTATAGCGGGAATTTGTGTGCAAGCTGTGACGAACTAATTAAGAGTTTCTAAAATAAAAAAATTCCTGCTAAACTTTTCGACCGAACCAGTATTTTTTCCTTATAAACAGCGCGAAAACGCAAAACTTATTAAAATCCTCTTAACTTATCTGTCCCATCATCTTTTGTTTTCTCAATCTTCTTAATTACCACATAATATCCAGCGTTTTCATTGACTGCCACATAGACCCTGTCACCAACTTTTTTTCCTAAGATGGCTTTTCCGATCGGCGAATCAATACTTACAGAACCATTTAATGTATTGCCGCGCACAGTAGTGACAAGTCGGTAAGTTTCTATCTCGTCATCCTCCTCAAAATAGAGATCCACCGTATTGTAAAGTCCAACTTCATCCTCCTTTGAAGTATCCTCAATTACCTGCGCTGTCTTAATCATGCGCTCAAGATAGCGGATGCGGCTCTCGTTTTTATTTTTGTCGCGCTTTGCGGCATAATATTCAAAATTTTCACTTAAATCACCCTGGGCGCGGGCTTCCTTTACCGCTTCAATCGCCTCCTTGCGGACAACAAGTTTGCGGTATTCGATCTCTTCTTCCATTTTCTTAATATCGCCCTCGGTTAAACGATCATGCATAATTTTCCCCCATTTTCTACAAGAAAGATAGTTCACTTTCCATATAAACCTGCCCCAAATCAAATATTTTTTTGTCCACTCACTCTATAATTTTCTCATATAAAAGCCATTCCTGTTCATATAAAAAGGTTTCTCCCCGATACTTAAAATCAAGTTTTGCATATGAAGAAATTGCCTTTTTATTTCCGGGACTTACCAGATAACGTACCGTATCAACCCCCTGCTGCTTTAGAATCTCTATTGTGGATAAAATCAATCTGCGCGCAAGCCCTTGATTCTGGTATTCCTGTATTACGGCAAGGCGCGCAAGTTCCGCAGGTTTTTTTGCCTCTTTGCTCCAAAAGGGCAGATGGGCAACCGATTCATCCTCATCCACAGAAATCAATCCAAGAATTTTTCCCTCCCGGTCTCGCATACAGTAGAGGGATTTCCTTGCCAGATCGGACGCAATATCCCGATCATCGGGATATTCAAAAGTCCATGTGCATCCGGGTGTTCCTATCATAGAACGGTAAATGGCGAGAACTGTTTCCCGCTCAGATTCCTGAACCCTGTCAAAAATTTCATCCAGATATTGTGCCATTCTTTCCTCCGCTACGATAAATTTTTTTCTTAAAATTATAAATATCTATACTGTTTATATTTATCACAAACTATCTTCCTGTTTCAATATATCTGATTTTGTCTAAATAAGCGAAAACTACTTTCGTTTATCTGACATTCCACAGATTTAAATTCTCCAATTTTTTTATTTACATAACTAGCATTTTATTACCATACAACACTGCCTACATCTGTTTTCTAACCACTGCATATTCATCATCCCTCCGGTAATACGGACAATTTTTTACCGTGCCGCGCAGGAAAGATCCCATCTCATCCTCGTCGAGATTTACCTCGCAGACATAGTATTCGTATTCCTCATCATACACATAATTTGTGCAGGAATCACAGGTAGTGCGCTGACTTTGTTTTTGCCTCTTCATAAATTCCTCCATAAAACTGCCGCACTAAAAACTTTTTAGCAGTCCCGAAATTCCTTCCCGCTCAAAAATATCCCGGTAATATTCCACCTCATCGCGAATAATTTCATCGATAACCTGAATGCCCAGCAATTCTACCGGTGCTTTATCATCCGTCATCAAATAATTCCCTGCCCGATAGGGTATCAGTTTTTCCGACATCCGCGCAAACAGATCGGTTAGTGCAGAATCTTCTATTTTTTCTTTATCTTTTTCAAATTTTTCTAATATATCGGAAGAGTTGGAAGCGAATAATTCCCGGTTGGTTGTCCCCGGAACATCCGCCGTGTAAACATACGAAAAAACCTGTGCGATGGTATCTGCCAGATACTGGTTAATATTGCCCTCCCCTTTAGCGCGCATATTCATATTGACCACCATCACACCGTCTTCCTTTAGATGCATCCGCACCAGGGTAAAAAATTCAAACGAGGACATCTGAAAGGGGATGGTAATATCCTGGTAGGCATCCACCATAATTACATCGTATTTCTCAT
The DNA here is from genome assembly GCA_910577165.1 of uncultured Lachnospiraceae bacterium. GTDB lineage: Bacteria > Bacillota > Clostridia > Lachnospirales > Lachnospiraceae > RGIG4057. The sequence goes on along the minus strand of CAJTLX010000005.1, from coordinate 97,224 downwards.
CGACCGCATTTAGATATGCCCTGCCATCGTAAGTGGTTACGGTCACATCCTCAGGAAGTGCAAAATATTCCCTTGCCAGATCCGTAATTGCCCCGTCAATCTCCACGCCCTCCACCAAAATATCCCCGAAATATTTGCGGCACTGAGTCGCAAAAGTACCCGTCCCCATGCCGAGAATCAAAATATTAAACTCTTCTTTTTCCTTAATCCCCGCCATCAATGGTGCCGCCATTGCATAGTCATAGTACATTCCGGTTAGTCCGTCCCCCTTTACGAGAACGGACTGCACACCAAAAAGCACATTGGTCGAGAGAATTACCCTGTGGTCATTTTCTTTCACCTGGAGATAATTGTAAATCGATTCCCCCTCGTAGGTCAAGTCTTTCTCCCAGAAGGCAAAACTATTTGCAGAGCCAAAGATACAGGCAATCACAAACAAAAGCACAGCTACAATACAGCGCGTCCGCCCCACTTTACAGCTAATAAAATAGGTGAGGGCAAGGAAGAGCAAAATCCCGGAAAAAATCAGGAAGGTCATGGAAGTTCCCACCGTTGGGATGGTGACAAAGGTCGGCATAAAAGTGCCGATAATGCTTCCAATCGTATTTGCTGCGCCAAGAGTGCCAACTACTCTTCCAGAATCTTCCAGTTTATCCACCGTATATTTTGCCAGCGAGGGAGTAATTGTGCCGAGCAAAAAGAGCGGAAATACAAAAATAACCATACAAGCGGCAAATGCTGCCCAGATAAGGAAATTGCTGTTTACCGTAAAAATCATCAGCGCGGATATTCCGAGAATAATATATTTCCCCAGCACAGGGATCAATGCGATCCAGGCAGCAGCAATCAGAACCCTTGCGTAAAGCTTATCAGGATTTGGATCCTTGTCAGCACTCTTTCCACCATAGAGATTGCCGAGTGCCATCGCAATCATAATTGTGCCAATTACGATTGTCCAGACAATCTGTGAGGAGGAAAAATAGGGTGCCAACAGTCTGCTCGCCCCCAACTCCACTGCCATCACACTCATCCCTGCAAAGAATTCGGTGAGATATAAAAAGAGTTTGTTTCTTAAAATCGGTCGTTCCTTCATCTTTTTTATTTTCCTTTCCGCGCTTGCCTGCAATCCGCAATCAGGCAAGATCTTTTTTCGTGCCTCCCCCGTCCACTTTATATCTCCTGTATTACCGGTTATGCAATAACTGTTTTTGCCAGTTCTTTTAATTTTTCTTTGTCGGCTTCTTTCAGCGCGCCTTTCATTGTCACCTGTCCAACAAATTCCATCCCGGCAAGTTTTTCAAGCTCCGCTTTTATCTTTCCCGCCGCCATTGGTGCCCACGAACCATTTTCCACCAGGGCAATTTTCTTGTTCTGGAAATTTTTGGAAGACAAACAATATAAAAGATTTTCCATGCATGGAAATATTCCGCCATCGTAGGTTGCACAGGCAAAGACTACCGTTTGATAGCGGAATGCCTCCGCCACGGCATAGGATAAATCCATGCCTGCAAGGGTTATATGTTTTGCCAAAACTCCATTTTCACGGATGCACTGCGCAAGGTAAGCTGCCGCCGCATCTGTATTGCCGTAGATGGATGCGGAAAGTACTAAAACGCCTTCCCTGTCCGCGCGGTAATTGCTCCAGGTATCGTATTTTTCCAGGAAATATGCAAGATTTTCCTTTAAGATTGGTCCGTGCAGCGGACAGATCATCTGAAGATCAAGCCCCTGTGCCTTTTTCAAAAGCTGTTGTACGGGCTTTCCGTATTTTCCTACAATATTTAAGAAGTAGCGCGCTGCATCTTCCTGCCAGATTTCCTCCTGTCCTGGAGCAAGAAAACATTGATCTATTTTCCCAAAATTGCCGAATGCATCTGCTGAGAAAAGAATTTTTTCCTTCTGTTCATAGCTGACCATAACTTCCGGCCAGTGTACCATCGGTGCCATAAAAAATTTGAGTGTGTGTGCGCCGAGAGAAAGTGTATCCCCCTCCTTAACTATCTGGCTCTGCGCAGATAAATCGATATCAAAATAACAGGAGAGAATATCCAGTGTTTTCTGGTTTGCCACAATGGTTATATTTGGAAATTCCTTTAATAAATTTCCAATATTTGCCGCATGATCCGGCTCCATATGGGATACCACCAGATAGTCCGGTGTTTTCCCCGAAAGGATCTCCTTTATATTGGAGAGCCACTGCTCTGTAACTTTACTGTCCGCTGTGTCAAGCACAGCAATTTTTTCATCCAGAATCACGTAAGAATTATATGTAACACCATTCGGCACCTCATACTGGTTTTCAAATAAAAATCCGCCGTCCGCCTGTGCTCCGGCATAATAAATATTTTCTGTAATCTTTTTCATTTTTTTACCTCTTATTTAAAGTTCCGCATCCGTCCTATCAGTACCAAAGACCCATGTTAGAATTTCTGTTCGCTTCGCTCTCAAAAATTCTAACAGGTACTGTCCGGACTTTTGCTGATTTAAAGTTCCGCATCCGTCCTATCAGTACCAAAGACCCATGTTAGAATTTCTG
>CAJTLX010000005.1:15267-94588 GCA_910577165.1 uncultured Lachnospiraceae bacterium | reverse complement strand
ATTTAAAGTTCCGCATCCGTCCTATCAGTACCAAAGACCCATGTTAGAATTTCTGTTCGCTTCGCTCTCAAAAATTCTAACAGGTACTGTCCGGACTTTTGCTGATTTAAAGTTCCGCATCCGTCCTTCTCGCACACACTACTCAGGGAGAATTTATTTTCGCTTTGCGCCTATAAATTCTCCCGTGCGCTCCGGAATCCTGCTGATTTTAGCGGGCAACAAAGGATACCCAATCTTTCATTCGGCTTTCTTCCACAATCTCAAAGCCATTTGCTAATAATGCTTCCTTTACTTCCTCCGCTTTCATCTCAATAATTCCCGAACTGATAAAATATCCGCCGGGAACCATATGCCTTTTTACCGTGGCAGAGAGCGGGATAATAATATCTGCAAGGATATTTGCCACCACCATATTATAGCAGTTTTCTCCCACCTGGCGGGCAAATGCCTCATCCCCGATCACATTTCCCGTTAAAAACTCTACTGCGCCGGAAATACGCTCCACATTTGCTTTTGAGGAGTGTAGCGTCAACTGGTTGATGGCGGCATTTTCCTTTGCGGTTTCCACTGCACTTGCATCGATGTCGGTGCCAATGGCGCAGTCCGCACCAAGTTTCATCCCGATAATGGAAAGTATTCCGCTGCCACAGCCTAAATCAAGAAGCGCGTCCCCCTGTTTCAGGTATTTTTTCAAATTTCTGATACATAATTTTGTGGTTTCATGCGCGCCGGTGCCAAATGCAGTGCCGGGATCGATCTCTACAATCAGATCGCTGGGTTTTGATTCTTCCAATTTTTCCCATGTCGGCTTTATTACAATGGAATCATCCACGCGAAATGGCTTGAAAAATTCCTTCCAGTTATTCATCCAATCTTTATCCTCGGTCTCCCCAAAGGAAATCCGACCCGTCCCCACATTGGCAAACGCGCGGATCTCCTCAAGCCCCGCCTGGATGCGCGCAGTAATATCTTCCAGATCCTGGTCAAGTTCCAGATAGCAGCTGATATGCGCCGTGCCGTCATCCTCCGGCAATTCCGGGAGGATATCAATAAACATTTTCTTTTTATCTTCCTCGGAAAGTGGCACATTGTCCTCGATTTCAATTCCCTCAATTCCAAGTTCCGCAAGCATTCCGCTAATAAAATCCACCGCCTGCGTTGTTGTTTCAATGGTAAGCTTTTTCCACTTCACTTTATACCTCCCCCATTATTTTTTAAAGAAGGATTTTCTTTTTTCCTTCGGTGCATCCTCCCCATCCGTCTTGCCTTTAAATGACTCGTCAAGCTTCTTAATCAGTTCTTTCTGCTCATTGGTCAGTTTTTGCGGCACCTGCACAATCAAATTGACATAGTGGTCGCCGCGCACTTGCTTGTTGCGCAGAGTCGGCACACCCTTGCCGCGCAGACGCACTTTTGTATCCGTCTGTGTGCCAGGTTTTACTTCATAGAGAACATCGCCATCCACCGTTGAAATGCGCACATCACCGCCGAGTGCCGCTGTGGTGAATGGGAGCGGAGCAGAAGAATAAATATCAAAGCCTTCGCGCTGAAAGATCGGGTGCTGGCTCACGGTTACTTCTACCAAAAGATCGCCTCTCTCGCCGCCATTAGTTCCCGGTTCGCCTTTATCGCGGATACGGATGCTCTGCCCATCATCAATTCCCGCAGGAATGGAAACTTGTATTTTTTTCTTTTTTGTAATATATCCGCTTCCGTAGCAGTCCGGACATTTGTCGCGGATCACTTTGCCAGAACCATTACATTCCGTACAAGGACGCACCTGGCGCACCATTCCAAACAGAGACTGCTGGGTTACAGTTATCTGACCAGTACCGTTACATTTCTTACAAGTTTCTGCCGATGTTCCCGGTTTCGCTCCTGTGCCATGACATTTCTCGCAAGGATCTTTTAAGTTGAGTTCGAGTTCTTTCTCCGTGCCAAATACTGCCTCCTCAAAGGTAATACGGATGCCAGTGCGCAGATTCGCGCCCTTCATTGGTCCGTTGCCCGAACGCTGACGACTTCTTCCTCCCCCAAACAGATCGCCGAAGATATCTCCGAAAATATCTCCCATACCGCCCATATCAAAATCAAAACCGCCCGCGCCGCCCTGTTCAAAGGCAGCATGACCAAACTGATCATACTGGCGTTTTTTGTCCGGATCGCTTAAGATAGCATATGCCTCCGATGCCTCCTTAAACTTGGCCTCGGCCTCCTTGTCCCCCGGATTCATGTCCGGGTGATATTTTTTTGCCAACTGCCGATATGCTTTTTTGATTTCATCATCCGACGCGCCCTTGCTTACGCCGAGCACCTCATAATAATCCCGCTTACTCTCTGCCATAATCTCTTCCCCTTATTTTTAGTTCCGCATATTTCTTTCTAGCATCATGACCCAGGAAACAGTTTCCATTCGTTCCTCATGGTAACTGTTTCCAGTGCTGTCCAGAAATATGCTGTTTTTTTAGTTCCACATTCGCCCTTCCAGTGCCTACAACTTTCACTGTCCCGGACTTATACTGTTTTTTTAGTCCCGCATATTTCCTTCCAGCACCATGACTTAGGAAACAGTTTCTGCCCATTCCTCGCAGCAATTTCCGGTGCTGTCCGAAAATATCACGAAAACCCGGATGCGAAATTTCTCCCACATCCGGGTGATAGTTATCTCAATTAAACTTCGCGGTAATCTCCGTCCACAACATCGTCGGCCGGTCCTGCGCCCTGCGCACTGTTAAAACCTGCGCCGCCCATATCCGGACCCGCGCCCGCAGCACCCGCAGCTCCTTGCGTCTGCTCATACATCTTCTGGAAAAGTGCCTGCGCGGAAGCCATTAACTTCTCCTTCGCTGCTCTGATATCCTCGACTTCACCCTCGGACATTACCTCCGGATTTGTCTTTTCAATCAGCTCTTTCAGATGTGTCAGGTTTGCCTGAACTTCCGATTTATCCGAATCGGAAAGCTTGTCGCCAACCTCGGAGAGGGCTTTTTCTGTCTGGAATACCATCGAGTCCGCATCGTTGCGCACTTCAACAGCCTCCTTGCGCTTCTTATCCTGTGCCTCGTACTCTGCTGCTTCCTTCACTGCCTTCTCAATATCCGCATCCGAGAGATTCGAACCTGCGGTGATTGTGATATGCTGCTCTCTGCCCGTGCCAAGATCCTTTGCCGATACATTAACGATACCATTTGCATCAATATCGAATGTAACCTCAATCTGCGGCACACCGCGTCTTGCTGGTGGAATTCCATCCAAGCGGAATTGTCCAAGACTCTTGTTGTCGCGCGCAAACTGACGCTCGCCCTGTACAACATTGATATCCACGGCTTCCTGATTATCCGCAGCAGTCGAGAATACCTGACTCTTTCTGGTTGGGATCGTGGTATTGCGCTCAATTAAGCGAGTTGCCACGCCGCCCATTGTCTCGATGGAGAGGGAAAGCGGAGTAACATCAAGCAGAAGAATATCGCCCGCGCCCGCATCGCCCGCAAGCTTTCCGCCCTGAACGGATGCACCGATCGCCACGCACTCATCCGGGTTTAAGGTCTTTGACGGCTCATGCCCGGTAAGCTGTTTTACCTTGTCCTGTACGGCTGGAATTCTGGTTGAACCACCAACTAAAAGCACCTTGCCAAGCTCGGAAGTGGAAATTCCTGCATCGCGCAATGCGTTCTGCACCGGTCCTGCGGTACGCTCCACAAGTTCATGGGTGAGTTCGTCAAATTTTGCTCTCGTTAAATTCATATCAAAATGCTTTGGTCCCTCAGAAGTTGCCGTAATAAATGGAAGATTTACATTTGTGGTGGTCGCGGAAGAAAGTTCCTTCTTTGCCTTCTCCGCTGCTTCCTTCAATCTCTGAAGTGCCATCTTGTCGGTCGAGAGGTCAACGCCCTCCGCCTTTCTAAATTCCTCAATAAAATATCTTGTAAGCTTATCATCAAAATCATCGCCGCCCAGACGGTTATCGCCTGCGGTTGCCAAAACCTCGATTACACCGTCGCCAATCTCGATAATGGAAACATCGAATGTGCCTCCGCCAAGGTCATATACCATAATCTTCTGCTCGCGCTCATTGTCGAGACCATAGGCAAGTGCTGCTGCCGTTGGCTCATTGATAATACGCTTTACGTCAAGACCTGCAATTTTGCCCGCATCCTTGGTTGCCTGTCTCTGTGCGTCATTGAAATATGCCGGCACGGTAATCACGGCCTCCGTAACCTTCTCGCCGAGATACCCTTCCGCATCCGCCTTTAATTTCTGCAAGATCATCGCTGAAATTTCCTGAGGAGAGAATTTCTTGTCGTCGATGGTCACACGGAAATCCGTACCCATATGTCTCTTGATTGAAGAAATTGTCTTGTCAGCATTTGTCACTGCCTGACGTTTTGCCGAATCGCCGACAATTCTCTCACCCGTCTTTGTGAAAGCCACAACGGACGGCGTTGTTCTTGAACCTTCCGTGTTCGCGATAACAACTGGTTTACCACCTTCCATCACTGCTACGCAGGAATTTGTAGTACCTAAGTCAATACCAATAATCTTACCCATGATTTATGCCTCCTAATATATAATTTACATTTTTGGAAAATCTTCTAAATGCAATAGAAAACTTTTTTAATTTACCACTTTCACCATACTGTGCCTTACTACGGAATCCCGGTATATATACCCTTTCTGGAATTCCTCCGACACAATATTCTCCCCGAAATTCTCATCTTCCGCGTGCATCACTGCATTGTGGAAATTCGGATCAAATTCTTTTCCTACCGCCTCAATCGGCTTTACTCCGGCATCCTCAAGTGCTTTCATCAACTGTTTGTAGACCAGCTCAATTCCCTGTACAAACGCGCTCTCTTTTTCTGCATCCGGCACAGTTGCAAGCCCGCGCTCGAAATTGTCGACAACGGGAAGGATCTTTTCTACAATATCTTTCGCGCCAATCTCAAACATCTGCGACTTTTCCTTCTCCGTGCGCTTGCGGAAATTGTCGAATTCTGCAATCTGCCGAATCAGACGGTCATTTAACTCCTCAATCTTTTCATCCCTCTTATCTTTCTTTTCCTTTTTCTTAAAGAAGGATTTGCGCTCCTTTGGCACATTGTCATCCTGGGAAGCTTCCTCTTCTAATTCTTCTTCCTCCCCACTATTTTCTTCCTCCTCTGCCGCGCCCCCCGCAGATTCAATATTTTCTTCCTCAGACGCTTTCATGCTTTCCCCAGGCTGTTCTTCCTCGTTCTGCACAGCCTCCTCAAACTCCTTTTCTTCTATATTATCTGCCACGTCATCACCTCTTATTTTAAGTTCCGCATCCGTCCTTCTCGCGCACACTTCCCAGAGAGGATTTATTTCCGCAAGCGTCTATAAATCTTCTCGTGCGCACTCCGGACTTCTGCTGATTTTAAGTTCCGCATCCGTCCTTCCAGCACCTATAACCTAGAAAGAATTTTCTGTTCGCTTCGCTTCCATAAAAATTCTTTCAGGTGCTGTCTGGGCTTCTGCTAATTTTTTATTTACTTTTTAAAGATTCCGTCGAGTTGGTTCATCAGACTTTGCAGCGAAGCTACCACTCTCTCATAGTCCATTCGCTTTGGTCCGATAATTCCAACTTTTCCATAGACCCCCTCCTCAATTCGGTAGGTTGCCGTTACAACGGCACAGTCCTTCATCGATTCAAGCGGCGTTTCCTCGCCGATATATACCTGAATTCCGTGCTGCTCACCCTCCTTTTTGGGGAGCTTTGCCATCAATTCCCCAAGCTGTTGTTTCTCCTCAAACGCACAGAGAAGATTTGTCGCTTTCTGTGTATCATTTAACTCCGGATATCTTAAAATATTTGTCGCACCGCTTGTGAAAATCTCAACCTCCCCCTCCTCGCCGACTGCCTCGGAGATCGCATCCAAAATATCGCTGATCACCGTACTGTATTCCTCGGCTTGTTCCTTCATCTTTTGAATCAGCGGAAGATTGATCTCTGCGAGATTTAACCCCTGCAAACAGGTATTCAGCAAAATATTAAGCTTGAGTACCGTCTCTTTGCCAAGCGGCTCACGCAGAGGAATAATTTTATTTTTTACAATATTTCCCTCAAGAACAATCACCGCTAAAAGCTGCTCCTCATCCATCTCGGAAAGCTGAATTAACTTTACTTTTTTACTGCGATATTGCGGTCCGGTAATCATTGTTGTATAGTTTGTATTTGCTGCCAGAACCTTCGCCGCCTGTTTGAGCAAAGTTTCCAATTTGTCCGCCTTCTCAAGCAGCATCTCTTTCATGCTCTCAACTTCCCTGTCCTTTTCAAGAAGCATCGTATCCACATAGAGCCGATAGCCCTTATCCGAAGGAATGCGCCCCGCCGACGTGTGCGGCTGTACAATATAGCCCATCTCCTCCAGATCCGCCATCTCGTTGCGGATGGTCGCGGAACTTAAATTCAAGTCCGTGTACCTGGAAATGGTTCTTGAACCGACCGGCTCGCCAGTCTCCAGATAGTTACAGATGATTGCTTTTAGTATTTTCAATTTTCTTTCATCTAATTCCATCTACACACCAGCCTTTTTGTTTTCCTGCACATCCTTTCCGAATTGTTAGCACTCGTTTGATTGGAGTGCTAACATCTATACATAAAATATCACTTACTCTTTCGTTTGTCAACACTTATTTCTAAATTTTTCATAAATTAACTCTTTTCGTTTGTCGTAAGCAGAAATCCACTACCTTTAGGTGATAAGTAGTTGACTAAATTCCTGTTTGAGAAAATTTATTCCTCCAATAAAAAATCGCAAAAAACCATATTGCTTACATCGATCCCCCGCTCAGTCAACGCGATTTGGTTCCCTTTTTTTTCCAGCAGCCCAAGGGAAATATGTTTTTGTAAAATTTTTCCATATATCTCCCACATCCCCCGTCCAAACTGTTTAAAAAACTCATCTTCCGACACTCCACACATCATTCGAAGTCCGAGAAACATAAATTCCTCCATCCCATCCTTTAGCGATAATCTTACTTTTTGTGCGCAGACCGAATTTTTGCCCTCTGCCAACCGGATATATGTGGTGAGATCCCTCTCGTTCGAAAAGCGGCATCCCCCAAAAAAAGATGCCGCTCCAAGACCAAATCCAATATATTCCGTCCGGTTCCAGTAAGATTGATTATGTCTGCACTCCTTTCCTGGCAGGGCATAATTGGAAATTTCATAGCGCGAATAACCCGCCGCGCGCAGAATCTCCCCCGTGCGCACATACATCTGCCGCTCGGTTTCCTCATCCGGCAAAGGTACACACTCCAAAAGTTCCTTCCCCTCTTTCTTATCCCCATAGATCTGATAGAACGGTGTTTCCTCCTCAATAATCAGACTGTATGCGGAGATATGCGCGGGCGAGAGAGCAATCACCTTTTTTAACGTTTCCTCGTAGGAAAAAAGGGTCTGTCCCGGCAGTGCGCTGATCAGATCGATATTAATATTGTCAAACCCCGCCTCCAAAAGCAATTGGTAACTAAAAAGAAAATCTTCCCAGGTATGGATTCTTCCAAGCAGGGCAAGTTCCCTGTTATCTGTGGACTGCAATCCGATACTGATGCGGTTAATTCCTGCCCTTTTATACTTGGAAAGCTTGTCTTTAGTTATTGTCCCCGGATTGCACTCAATACTGATTTCCGCATCTTTATCAAAAGGCAGGGACTCGCGCAGCAATGTTAAAACCCGGACAAGTGTATGCGCTTCTACAATGGAGGGCGTTCCCCCGCCAAAAAAGACGGAACTAATTTTATATTCTGAAAGTGCCTCCCTATTTTTCTCTACAAACCCTGCAATTTCCATGCAGAGTGCCCACATATATCGCGTCTGCATTTGACTTGTCGCCGGAGCTGATAAAAAATCACAGTAAGCACATTTTTTTGCGCAAAATGGAATATGCACATAGATTGCCAATTTTTTACTGCTTATTAAATTTTTATTATTCATCGAATTTTTATCCTCTTTTTGCAAGAAAGCTCCCTCTTCTAAAGTGGTGGGAGTATATCACCTCTCCTTTTATCCAACAAAAATTGATTATTCTCAATTTGATCAATCCTCGTCCAATTTCAGCACGCTCATAAAGGCTTTCTGTGGAATCTCTACATTTCCTACCTGGCGCATACGCTTCTTGCCCTCCTTCTGTTTTTCTAGGAGCTTCTTCTTTCGCGTAATATCGCCGCCATAGCATTTTGCCAGCACATCTTTTCGCATTGCTTTAACGGTTTCCCTTGCGATCACCTTGCTGCCGACTGCTGCCTGAATCGGGATCTCAAAAAGCTGGCGCGGAATTTCTTCCTTTAATTTCTCGCACATCCGCCTTCCGCGATCATATGCGGTTGCCGCTGGCACAATAAAGGAAAGCGCGTCCACCTCTTCCTTATTGATCAAAATATCAAGTTTTACCAGTTCTGCGCGCTCATACCCCTTTAACTCGTAATCAAACGAGGCATAGCCTTTCGAGCGCGATTTGAGTGCGTCAAAGAAATCGTAGATAATCTCATTTAATGGCAGTTCGTACTTTAATAGCGCGCGTGTTGTTTCCATATATTCCATCCCAAGATAATTGCCGCGCCGCTCCTGACAAAGCTTCATAATCGCCCCGACATACTCCGATGTCACCATAATCTCCGCACTTACCACCGGCTCTTCCATATAATCGATCTCCGATGGATCGGGCAGATTTGAAGGATTTGTGATATCCACAACTTCCCCGTTTGTCTTATAGATCTTGTAAATAACGCTCGGTGCCGTTGTCACAAGATCAAGATTATATTCTCTCTCCAGGCGTTCCTGGATAATTTCAAGATGCAAAAGTCCTAAAAAACCACAGCGGAACCCAAAACCCAATGCCATGGAGTTCTCCGGCTCAAATTGCAGCGCGGCATCATTTAGCTGAAGTTTTTCCAGTGCATCCCGCAAATCCGGATATTTCGCGCCGTCCGCTGGATACATTCCGCAGTACACCATAGGATTCACTTTCTTGTAGCCGGGAAGCGGCTCATCACACGGAATTTCCGCATTTGTTACCGTATCCCCCACACGCGTGTCCTTTACATTTTTCAAACTCGCGGTCAGATAACCCACCATTCCTGCAGATAGTTCCTCACACGGCAGAAACTGCCCCGGTCCAAAAGTACCAAGTTCCACAACCTCCGCTGTTGCCCCGGTCGCCATCATCTTGATTGGTGTTCCCTTTTTCACCGTTCCCTCCATAATGCGGCAAAAAATAATCACACCCTTGTACGAGTCATAAACTGAATCAAAAATCAGCGCGCTAAGCGGTGCGCTCGCACTTCCGCCCGGCGCGGGGATCTGATTTACCACGGCCTCTAACACGTCCTCAATATTTAGGCCTGTCTTTGCGGAAATTAACGGCGCGTCCTGCGCGGGAAGTCCGATAATATCCTCGATCTCCGCCTTTACGCGATCCGGATCTGCACTTGGCAGATCGATCTTGTTGATTACCGGAACAATATCCAGATTGTGGTCAAGAGCCAAATAGACATTGGCCAGGGTCTGCGCCTCGATCCCCTGCGCCGCATCCACAACGAGCAGCGCGCCCTCACAGGCGGCGAGACTGCGCGAGACCTCATAATTAAAATCCACATGCCCAGGTGTATCAATCAAATTGAAGATATATTCCTGCCCATCCTTCGCTTTATATACGGTGCGCACCGTCTGCGCCTTAATGGTGATTCCTCGCTCCCTCTCAAGCTCCATATTGTCAAGCACCTGTGCCTGCATCTCACGACTGGTCAACAGCCCCGTCTTTTCAATAATACGATCGGCCAAGGTCGATTTTCCGTGATCTATATGCGCAATAATACAAAAATTACGTATTCTACTCTGTTCCATAGTCTTAATTTCTCCATTTCCTGTATTTTTATGGTACAATGTCTCCCGCCATTGTACCATAAAATTCAAAGTTTGTAAATTTTTTTCTTTATTGGCACAGCACAGTATTGAGGATATCCGCTAACGGTTCCATTGCATTGTATGCCTCCTGCACCGTGTTTTGGTCAGTTCCAAGTTCAATCAGCATACATCGCTCCCTAAAATGCTGATTGTAGCGATAATTTTTTAGATAGATCCGAAACATCAAATCTGGGTAGAGTACCCTCCCCACCAGATTCGTCTGCAAGCTAAATGCCAGATTTCCAGACAGATTTGGATTATCAAGATAATCAATAGGACCGGATGCATTTCGGCAGAGTCCATTAAACAGCATAACCTGTGCAGTCTTTTTTCCATTTATGGTTGTTGCCCGCCTCGCGCCACTATCGCGGTGTAAATCGATAATTACCTCCACCTCCGGATGCTCTTCTAAGAACGCTTCAATCTGCGGTCTGGCTGTACTATATGCCTGATTGCGGTTATCCTTGCCGTCCTTGCGGTCGTAGGCGGTCATATCATGGTAGACGGTATAGCCATAACCGCGCAGATATTCCGCCAGTGTTTCCCCCGGTCCTCTGACCGTATCCATCACCTCCCCTTTCCTGCTGTCGATAAACCCTTCAGAGGCATGAGTGTGATAAATTAAAATCTGGTATCCCCCCTCCGGCACAGAATCGATCCCAAGATCTTTGGTTAATAGTTCTTCCCCGTCAAATAATTTAGGTAAAGTACTGGTATTGGAATCTACAATGTAATATGTAGAGATCAGATAATTCGGATCGGAAAGTTTTGGCATACTATAATTATTTTCAATCAAAAGTTTTGCTGCAAAACTCTTTGTACTTTCTATTTCTTCCACTTGTGGCAACGTTGCGGCGGGCAGCACATCCCCCTTGGCGTAAGAAACTGGCAGATACCTTCCATACGCCGCGTTTTCCGACATCACACTCTCAAGTAGACTCTCAGTAACAGAGGCAGAAAATTGTTTTCCCTCCTCCCCTGCCCAATCCATTTTCCCTTCCTTTTCCTGCACCTCCTTCTCTTTATCGATATCCTTATCTTCTGTTTCTTTCTCCATAGTCTTTTCCTTGTCCGGGGAATTCAGTATCCCATCTGTTTTTCCATTATCTTCCATTTCATCCCCATATTTGCTTTCTTTACTCGATGCGATCGCATAGCGATTATGACCGAGAACCTGTTCGGAAATAAAACGGAATGGCCCCCGCTCGTCCTCATGAAAACGCAAATAGGAAAACAGAGTGCGGTCTTCCAACAAAAGTCCCTCCCCAATCTGTCCCGCAATCTGTGATTGTTTTGGAATCAGATTCCACAACATACCAATTAAACTGGAAAGGGCACGCAAACCAAAAATTAAAATCATTGTGCCACAGACAATCACCAGCATTTTTTTCCATTTCTCTTTTTGCCTCCTCCTCATAATCCCCCCACTTTACAAATCAAAAAAACAATAATTGATTGCCTCCGAGATCGTTCGGCTCATCTGGTGAATTTCCTCGTCAATCGATTTTGGTGTGACAAACATGGTATTCATCTTGCGCATCGCCTCCACGCCCCGCAAAAACAGTTCAATCTCCTTTTTATTATATCCCTGCTCCTTTAACATTCCCTCCATCGAATCTCTGACGATTGTCACTGCATCCACAACGGTTGGTACACCAATAGCAATCACAGGACAGCCAATGCTCTCTTTATTTAAAGACTGCCTGTTATTGCCGACACCTGCACCTGGACAGATTCCCGTGTCCGTCAACTGCACCGTTGTATTTAACCGCTCCACGCTCCTTGCTGCCAGTGCATCCACGACCAATACCAGATCCGGATGGATATGCTTTACAATTCCCTTAATAATTTCCGCTGCCTCCATCCCAGTCTGTCCCATCACCCCCGGTGCTACCGCACTCAGGGCAATTTCTGCCTCATCCTTCCCCTTATCAAGCTGCTCATTTAAAAATCCCTCCCCGTACTCCTTTAATAAATGGCGCGTCACAAAAAGTTGATCCGTCACCAAGGGTCCTAGTGAATCCGGCGTAACCTCGCGGTTTCCAAGCCCTGTAACTAACACCTGGCGCAATGGCTTTTTTCCGCATAAAAATTCAAGCTGTCTGCCGACTTCCTCACTCACCTTCCGCCTCTGCGCCTCCTCGCCGGAAAAAAGTTTTGCCGCCTCCACTGTAATATATGTTCCAATTGGTTTTTTCATCACTTTCGCGCCATGTTCGTCTAAAATTTCCACACGGGTAATCCGCATCTTGCCATCCTCACAGAAATCCTCCGTAAGTGCCACCCCCCTTACTTCAACATCATCCTCCGTAAACTGCTCCCGCATCTCCAGTGCTAAGTCTGTCCGAATTTCCCCTTTCATATTATTCCATTCCTTTCTTTCCTATTCCGTAAACCTCCTCTCTATCTTCTGTAATTTCTTATAAATTTATGCAAATTTTCTCTTGACATCCGACAGAAAATGCTTTATGATTCAAGAGTATGTTTTTTGGGAAACGTCCGTGTCCGGATTCCTAAAAGACTTTCATGCGAAAATATAAAATTGTTTGGAGGTGTACAAATTGGCTAATATTAAATCCGCTAAGAAGAGAATCTTAGTGATCGAGACAAAGACGTTAAGAAATAAGATGGTAAAGTCCAGAGTAAAAACTTTGGTAAAGAAAGTGGACGCTGCGATTGCCGCTTCAGATAAAGCAGCTGCTACAGCCGCTCTAAAGGATGCGACAGTAGCGATCGACAAGGCCGCAGCAAAAGGTATTTTCCACAAGAATACTGCTGCAAGAAAAGTTTCCAGACTGGCAAAAGCGGTTAATAAGCTTGCATAAGGTTCTGGCAAAGATTAAAGAAATAATATCCCGCAGGACTAACCCACCTGCGGGATGTTTTTATGCACACGGACACGAAGAAAAATTATGCTGCTGAAGCTGTCCGCGTCCAGCGCGCGAGACTATGTGCCTTGCACATAAGGGAAGATAGCCTTCCCCCCTGATTGATAAGGAGATTTTATCCATGAAGGAATTAAGAAAAAAACTTGATTATTTACTGAAAACTGCCAATGGCGACGAAACAATTATTGAAACAATTTTTAATGAAAATTCTATATTTCCTTTTACTGTAGAACAAAATTTGATGGCTTACTTATTATCTATTGATAGAATCAGCTATAATGATTATCTTGCACTAGGTAATGAATTTTCCAGAAGAAACCAACAGGAAAATCAATATCTTGCACTCTTTGATATGGCACCCCGCACTTTTGGGCAAACATGGGGTGAACAACATATCCTTAAGCTTTTTCCAGAATTTTTGAAAGCCACAAAGGAAAACCTGAACACACAATATCCCTCCTTTGATGGAGAATTTGACTTATGGCTCGATGGGATTCGTGTTGAAGTTAAGGCTTGTCGTGCCAATAGCACAAGTACAAAGGGCAATCTGGCAAGCCGCGCATATTCTCACGAAGAAGCAAAAGCTGCAAATTTCAAATATCATTATCAACAGTTAAAGCCTTCCTGTTGTGATGTTTTTATTTGGATTGGCGTTTGTAAAGATGAGCTAATCTATTGGGTATTAACAAGCAAAGAACTGTTACATACAGGAAAGCTTGGAACACAGCATCGAAATGAAAATACGGGGACGAAAGAGGTTAAGGTTTTTGAAGGACAGGTTTTTATGACTGAAGCAGAATTGCAGCCATTTCTCGTTCAAGAGAAAGATATCTTATCTAAAGTAAAAGAAAAAGGTCAGAAAAGATAAAAAGTATATCGATTAAAAAAATGTAGGTCAGTTGTTTAACTTTAAACTTTTAAATAAACAAAACAATACTGACCTACAAGAAATAACTACTTAATAATTAAGATAAAAACAAATTTTCTCCTTCCATGGATATCTGAATTATCCCATACTCCTTCTTACTTAATCCAAAGAATTCTGCTATCTTGTAGTCAATTTCGTTATATAAATTTAAAATAGCGTTTTCCTCCATTGTATCTAAAAGTTCTTCTACTAACTGTATAATTCGTTCCTGCTCCCCCATTTCTATAAAGGGAATGGGAATCTGCTCGATATGGGATCGAAGCACCTTTACCGACTGAAATTTCTTTCTAAAATAAAACTGTGCAATTCGAGAATTTAATACAGCCAAGATATATTTTATATGCAGTCCCTGAATCTGCGGAATTAAAATATTACAACTGTTGAGTGACAACGTTCTCTGATTGTCATAAGCAAAAACAAGCTGATTGCAAATAAAGCGATATAGTAGTTTCTCATCTGCTCGATAATATTCCACAGGTGCAACCTGCTGAAATAATTCAGGTTTAAATTCAATATAATTATCAGTATTACCAAATTTATATTTACATAAATCTGAACCTTTTAACACTCTTTCATTATCCATCCGCTTTTGTGTGGAGATATATTTTTTATTATTTCCGGTAACAATTCCAAGTGCAAAAACTGCTTTTTCCAAAAGAGTTATTTTATTGTGAAGTGAATCCATTTTATTTATTATTCCATATTCCTCATCCGTTATATCTAAAGAAAAATATTCTGCGGTTATCGCTCTTTTTTCCTGAACAGTAAATATACAATTACCATTATCTACTATCAATCCCCTGCTATCAAATGGCATATTCGTATAAATCATTTGAAGAATAATGCAGGGACACTGAACTTTATCAAATGCATTTCCTAAAAATCCCAGATACTGGAAAGAAGCTTTTTTTAATATCAAAGTACGGATCGGAGTATGTGATTTTACATTTAATATTGCTTCTGGAAGGACAAAGGATAAAATACCATTGAGATTTAAGTTGCCAAATGCCTGTTCAATAAACACATCATAGGATTCAATATTAGAACCAGCGGCAAAGGAATATCGCTCTCTCAAAAACTCTTTTTGTTCTTCGGAATAGTCATAACCCCAGGGTGGATTTCCAATGATAATATCAAATTTTTTCTCACTGGAAAATAATAAGTAATCCTGTATTGTAATATGTGTAGATATAATACTTTTATCATGTATCATATATTTCAATGCGTAATTGATTCTTGCAATCTTCGCGCTGATTATATCGATATCATTGCCAAAAACCTGATGATAATCCACGGTATCCGGAAGCTGGAGAAGAAAATTTCCTGTACCGCAACAAGGATCGAAAATGGTCTTATTTGCAGTTAAATTCATCGAAAATAGTTTTTCACATAATTTTTTTACAATTGTTGTAGGGGTATAATAGGCACCCGTTGCCTTTCGGTTTCCGATATTATTCAATGAAAGATAAAGCAGCCCCAAAATATCTTCATTTTCTTCAAAGACATACTGAAAATGAAATAATTCTGGAAAATTCTCCAAAACAACAGCAATAAAAGGATACCCCTCTAATAGATCATCAATCAAAAACATAAAGGGATTATTTTTATACTCTCCCGATAAATATTTTGATAATCCTTCTGTTTCTTGCACCTTATTTGTTCTTGAGAGAATCCATCGTACCGCACAATCTGCAACTAGCGCAAGCGAAACTTCTTCTGATAACTCAATGTTCTTTTGCTCAATCTCATTTAATACTGACTGTATTATAGAAATATTTACCGAATCATCAGAAACATATGAATTATAAATATTATTTCCTGATATATATTTTTTATTTCTTCGGCTTTTTAATGCAGTACTATCCTTGTTCTGAATCTTTAATTTAATTTGTTTTACCTCATCATAGGTAAAATAAGGCACCCGTTTAACCTGTGCGGAGGGAATTAACTTACCAAGCTTAATCCAATTGCGTCCGGTTGCTACCGAAATAGATAATTCCTTACATAATTCTGATAGCGAGAGCATATCTTCTGTATTTATGAAAAGATATTTATCTGATTCCCTTTTTATTGCTTCTTTGCTTGATTGCAACTGCATACACTTTCTCCCCTTAACAATGATAATTTAAATGGTTGCGAAACCATTTATCGGCTTCGCAACCATTCAATATTTTTTTTCACTCAAACGATTTCATATACTCCACCAAAAGATTGCTGTATCTGCTCGCGTACACGCACTGCTTTGCCAGTTCAATATTATCGGTAATAATATTATCTACATTTCGCTCAATCATCCGGTTAATTCCCTCCCCGGTATTCACGGTCCAAGCATAAATTTGTTTTCCGGCATTATGCACGCGCGAAATCAAATCCGGTGTGGCACTCGTCGCCTCGACACTGAAATGATCTGCCGCCGTCAGACTATCTATTTCCCCGTAGGCAAGGCTCATCACATAGACCGTCGTAATGGACTTATCATAGGTCTTTACGCGCTCAAGCACCTCGTAAATCTGGGAGGTAATCACACAGGACTCCTCCATCCCCTCCTGGCGAATAATATCCACCACCGCCTGTTCAAAATCTGCTTCGTGTCCAGTTGGTTTGAGTTCAATATTTAACTTGATCTCGTTTTCTTTTGCAAATTGCACCACTTCAAAAAGTAGTGGAATTTTCTCCCCCGCGAATTCTTCGCCAAAAAAGCTGCCCGCATCAAGCGCGGCGATCTCTTCGTAGGTCATCTCCCAGGTATTGGCATTCACTCCGGTTGTCCGGTAAAAATTTGAATCGTGGATCACAATAATCTGTCCATCCTTACACTGCTGCACATCCAGTTCAATCCAGTCCGCGCCCTGTGCCTTTGCCCCGGCAAATGCCGCCATTGTATTTTCCGGATAGGAAACCGAGGCTCCCCGGTGTGCGGTAATCTCCATATTGCGCACAAACTCAAGCTGTGGGTCTATTCGCCCGGAACACAGCAAAAATCCAAAAATCAGGGAAAGTGCTGCAATAAAAATACCGATCGCGAGATTGCACCAATGAATCCATCGTACTTTTCGCGCATCTTTACTGTAGGCTGGTGCTGCGCGATAAATCACCACTTCCCCGCGCTCCTCCTTGTGCTGATAAAACAGTACACTCACACAGGCATAACTTACGGGCACTGCCATTACCGCAATCAGCACAACTGAAAACACAAACACCATCAAAACGAGGGTGGGAGCCACCCAATCTAACAGTGTGATACGGGAAAATAATCCCCCCAAAAGTACGGCGAGCGTGATAAGCAGCAGGGTGAACAGCAGGCTGACTATCGCGTAAATAAACTGTACAAACAATAAGGTAATAAAATCCCTAAACCGCTTTTTTCTTCCCAACTCCCCACTTTTTTTCCTCGCCTCTCCAAATGAACAGCCCTCCAAAGTAAAATAGTGAAACGCATACAGCCATCGTATCATCAGCACTGTTAGAAACAGAGTGGCAGTCCAAAACAGAGCGGATAACACCTTGTTCGCTTCAATATAATCCAAAATAAACTCCGGGACGGAGATTGTGGATAACATCCCCGATGCCATACCGATATTTAAAAATGGCAGCAGCAAAAGCAGTACAACAATCAGCAGAAAATTTTTTGGGTTCCAGGCACGAAGGGCATTGCGCACGGAAAATTTCAAGATCTGCAACAGATGTACATGGTTTTTCTGCTTGGATTGATCCAGGGTAAAAATAACTGCCCCAATATCGATCATGGCGTATGTGGTCACCAAGATTAGCAATATCAAAAGCAAGATTAGCGTAAGCGGCTCGGTCAAAAAATCTAGGATATTCTCATAGGTGAGATAGCGGTATCCTCCCGCCTTCATAATCAGGTCAAATAATTTCCACAATAACGGCACAAAGATCAGCGTCGATGCCGATTTGTAGAGTATCTCAAAGCCCGCAAGTATCCTTAAATTAAACAAAATCAGCCTGCGGACTTCCCCTATCTTTCCCATACTGCCCTTATACCTCTCGCGTTGCCTCCCTCAGCCACTCTACCTCTTCCGCCTCCAGATATGGCGAGAGCGTTTCATACACTTTTTTATGGTAAGTGTTCAATAATTTCCGCTCTCTTTCGGAGAGATTTTCCACAAGCACGGCATCCAGATCAATCGGAACCATGGTCAGTGTCTCAAAAGTAAGGAATTGTCCGTATTCTGTCTTCTCTGCCTTTTTGCAGACAATCAAATTTTCCGTGCGAATTCCAAATTTTCCCTCAAAATACAGACCAGGTTCGTCGGAGATCACCATTCCCTCCGCAAGTTCCGTGTAAGTCGTTCGCTCCTCCTCCCGTATCCTCCAGTGGAAGCTGACAGGACCTTCATGGACATTTAAAAAGCAACCGACACCATGCCCCGTGCCATGGTTGTAGTCAAGTCCCTGCTCCCACATGGGAAAACGTGCCAGATAATCTAAGTTTGCACCGCATATGCCAGTTTTAAATTTTGCCGCCGCAAGATTTAGATTGCCGCGAAGCACAAGGGTAAATGCTTCCTGCTCCTCCCTGGTAAGCTCTCCTAGAGCCACGGTTCTTGTAATATCCGTTGTTCCCTCCAGATATTGTCCGCCCGTATCCATCAGCACAAAACCCTTTGGCTCAAGTATTACATTGCTCTCCTTGGTTGCTGAATAATGAATAATCGCGCCATGCTCACCGTAACCCACAATTGGCTCAAAACTAGGTCCCATATAATGTTTCTGCACGCTGCGCAATTCCTCAAATTTCTCTGCCACCGAAAGTTCAGTCATCGGGATTTTCCCGACATTCTTCTTTAACCAATAAATTAATTTTGTAACTGCCACGCCGTCCCGGATATGCACTTCACGCTCATTGTTCACTTCAGTTTCATTTTTTATGCATTTTGGCAGCAGGGTGAAATTATCGCCAGTTAAAAGCTTTACTCCCTCTGCACGGTTCATCATAATTGCGTAATTGGTTTTTTTGTCATCCACATAGAGAGATTTCCCTTCCGGAATCTGTTTCACATAGTCGTACACGGCATTGTACGGTGCGAAAGTCACACCGTCTAAAGAGAGTGCCTCCCTCACCGAATCGGACAAAACTTTTTCATTGATAAAGAGTATGAGGGACTCCTCGGTCATCGCAAGGTAGGAAAGCACCACAGGATTACAATTTACATCCGCACCCCGGATATTTAACAGCCATGCAATATCATCCAGCGAAGAAAGCACAAAATAATCCGCCTTTTTCTCCGCCATCGCCCTGCGAATATCGGAGATCTTGTCCTTTCTTGATTTCCCCGTGCAGAAAAGATCAAGGAGCATTGTCGGCTCGGCGGAAAGTGCCGGGCGATCTTCCCAAATTTCTCCAACTAGATCTTTATCGTAAACAAAAGAAATCTTCTTTTCCTTCTTTTCAAATACTTTTAGAAAATTCTGCGCTGCTTTATAATTGAATGCGCGCCCGTCAAATCCAAGCTTTCCGCCATCCGGCAGCTTATCCGCCAGAAAATCAGAAAGTTTTGGCACGCCCTCCTCCTGCATTTTAAACAGCGTGATGGAAGTGTCTGCAAGCTCCTTTTCCGCCTGCAAAAAATAGCGTCCGTCCGTCCACAGTCCTGCCATATCCTTCATCACAAGAAGACTTCCCGCCGAACCTGTAAAACCGGACATAAATTTACGGCATTTAAAATATTCTCCGACATACTCCGAACCATGAAAATCCTGTGTCAGAATCAGATAGGCATCAAGCCCTTCCCGCTCCATAAGTGCGCGCAGTTTTGCCAGTCGCTCCTTAATCATCTCAAACCCCTTCTTCCTGCAATATTATCTTAACGGTCTGCCTGTTAAAAGTTCATATCCCTGTAAATATTTTCCAATCGTCTTTTCAAGAATATCCTGCGGCAAAGTCCAGTCATTTCCCGGATTTGCCTTTAACCAATCGCGCGCGAACTGTTTGTCAAAAGAAGGCTGCCCATGCCCTGGTTCGTACCCTTCCAACGGCCAGAAACGGGAGCTGTCCGGAGTTAACATCTCATCGCCAAGGACAAGATTTCCCTCCTTATCCAGCCCGAATTCAAATTTTGTATCCGCAATAATAATTCCGTGCACCAGTGCGTACTCCGCACATTTTTTGTAGAGTGCGATCGTGTAATCGCGCATTTTTTCTGCATACTCACGCCCCTTGCCCGGATAGCGTTTCTCCAGATATTCCACACTCTGCTCAAAGGAAATATTCTCGTCGTGATCGCCTAATTCCGCCTTGGTGGATGGCGTGTAAATCGGCTCTGCAAGCTTATCGGACTCTTTTAACCCCTCCGGCAATTTTATCCCACAGACCGTACCATTCTCCTTGTAGCTTGCCCAGCCGCTGCCCGTAATATATCCGCGCACGATACATTCTACTGGCAGCATTTCAAGCTTTTTACAAAGCATACTATTGCCGTCAAACTTCTCCTGCTGGAAAAACTCCGGCATATCCTTCACCTCGACAGAAATCATATGGTTTGGCAAAATATCCCTTGTCATATCGAACCAAAACTTTGACATCTGTGTCAGCACCGTCCCTTTTTTCTTCACCTTGTTGTTTAAGATCACATCAAAACAACTAATGCGGTCGGTCGCTACAATCACCAGGTTCTCCCCGATATCATAAATCTCGCGAACCTTCCCCTCTTTTACTGGTTTAAATTCCTGCATATCGCCCCTCTTTTCTGCGCTGCACTCAATAATCTAGACTTGAAAATCCCATTCTTTTCTGTGACAGACAGCGCTTGCCACAATATAAAACAGTTTATTGCATTTTAGAAAAAAAATCAAGTACCATTATCTATTCAGGAACGCCTCTGGCATTCTTGTGGTCAATCCGCTAAAGGCGATCAGATGGGGAGACAGTCCCCGCCACTGATAAAATCTTCATTTTATAATTTTTATCTCTGTCCGCCAATCATTTTAGTTCATCGGTCGCTCATAAACTAATTTTCCGCTGCGATCACCGACTCTAAAATTCCCATCATCTCATCGATATGTTCTTTTTTTATTACGAGCGGTGGCACAAAACGGATAATCCTCTCCCCCGCCGAAAAAGTAATTAATCCTGCATTCATTGATTTTTTAATTATTTCCTTTACTGGGCGATCAAACTCAAGCCCCTGCATCAGTCCCCTGCCCCGACGCTCTTTTACGCATTGATATTTTTTTGCCAGCATATCCAGTTTTTCTTCCAGATACGCCGATACTTGGCGCACATTTTCAAGAACCTGATATTTTTCAAAGAGTTCGAAAACCTTGCAGATTGCCGCAGCAGCAAATGGATTGCCGCCGTAGGTGCTGCCGTGATCCCCCGGCACAAGAGCTTTTGCCACATCTTCCTTCGCTGCAAAAGCTCCCACCGGCACCCCACAGCCAAGAGCCTTGGCAAGCGTTACCACATCTGGCTCTATCCCGTATTGCTCATAGGCCATCATCGTGCCAGTTCGTCCCATACCGCACTGAATTTCATCTAAAATTAACAAGATCTCTTTCTCATCACAAAGCGTGCGCACCTTTTTTAGAAATTCCGGACTGGCAGGATAAAGTCCGCCTTCTCCCTGTACCGTTTCCATAATAATTGCACAGGTTTTTTCTGTTATCTTCGACGCGACATCCTCATAATTATTGTAATCGGCAAACACAATACCGGAAAGAGTGCCGAATGGTTCGCGATATTTTTGCGTGCCCGTTACAGAAAGTGCTCCCATGCTTCTTCCGTGAAATGAATGATTCATCGCGATAATCTCGCCGTCCGCTGTCCCATGTTTCAAATAATACGATTTGCGCGCCAGCTTAATCGCACCTTCCACTGCCTCCGTGCCGCTGTTGGTCAAAAACACACGGTCAAGCCCGGTCATCTGCGTAATTTTCTCACACGCTCTGATCGCTGGAACATTATAAAAATAATTTGAAGTATGAAGAAGTTTATCAATCTGCATCTTTAATGCATCATTATATTCCTTATTATTGTAACCGAGCGCGAAAACGGCAATGCCCGCGCCAAAATCCAGATATTTTTTTCCGTCCAGATCGTACAGGTACACGCCTTCGCCGCGCTCAAGTACAACTGGGAAACGTCCATAAGTATGCATCAATACCTGATCCGCCGCCTCGCTCCACTGTTTTGAATCCATCCTGACCTCCTATTTATAATGTTTATTTATAGTTCTGCATATTCCCTTCCAACACCTCTTTATCGTGGAAGAGACTCCTTCCACTTTGCTCCATAAACCTCTTCCGGGCGTTGTCCGGGAATATGCTGTTTTAAGTTTGTCGGTTTTGCATATTTTCTGAATAATATATTAATTTATTGTTGTGCCAGTTTCATTATCATACAGAATGGATTCATCATTGATAATTGCTGTTCCAATTCCCTTGTTGGTAAAGAATTCAAGGAGCAGGCAATGTTCCAGTCTGCCATCCAGGATATGCACACGGGAAACGCCATTTTTTACTGCGTCAATACAATTTTTCAGTTTTGGAAGCATACCGCCGCCAATAAATCCCTCCCCGATCAGCTTGTCCGCCGCAGGAAGTGTCAGCACAGAAATCAGCGAAGATTTATCTGCCGGATCGCGGTATACTCCCTCAATATCCGTCAAAAATGCAAGTTTTTCCGCGCCGACCGCGCACGCAATTGCACATGCCGCATCATCCGCATTGATATTGTAAGCATGAGAATCCTCCTCACCCAATCCGATCGGTGCAATTACAGGGATATAATCGTTTGCAATCAGTGTGTCAATCAGATCCGTTGTAACATGTGTTACATTACCGACATAGCCGATATCCTGTCCGCTTGCCGTCTTTTTCTCTACTAGGAGTGTTTTGCCGTCCTTGCCACAGATTCCCGCTGCCTTTACACCGAGCTGCTCTAGCATCTGCACAAGGTTTTTGTTCACCTTGCTAAGTACCATCTCCGCAACTTCCATTGTTACCTCGTCAGTTACGCGAAGCCCCTCGATAAATCTGGCTTCATGCCCCAAAAGTCCGACCCACTTCGTAATTTCCTTTCCGCCGCCATGGACGATAATCGGTTGCATACCGACTAGCTTTAGCAGTGCTACATCCTTAATTACACTCATCTCTAACTCTGGATCAAGCATTGCACTTCCACCATATTTTACCACTACTTTTTTATTGCTGAATTTTTGAATATAAGGCAGTGCCTCTATAAGCGTCTGCGCCTTTGCGATTGTCTGTTCCATTCCTTTTTCCATGATTTTTTAGCTCCTATTTTTAGTTTTTATTTCTAGTTCTTATTTTTAGTTCCGCAGATTCCCTGCACAGTGCCCTTTTCCTGGAAGGAATTTTATTCGCTTCGCTCTTAAAATTCCTTCCGGCACTGTTTCGGGAGTCTGCTGTTTTTTAGTTTTTATTTCTAGTTCCGCAGATTCTCTAAATATGCTACTTTTTATGATCGATAATCCGCATTGATTTTTACATAATCATAGGTCAAATCACACCCCCATGCGGTTGCCGATGCATTTCCCTGTTTTATGTCTGCAATTGCTGTGACTTCCTTTGCAGAAAAAATCTTTGTTGCCAATTCTTCCAAGTAGTCTGTTGCCATACCATTTGCAACAAGCTGAAGTTTCCCCAATTCCGACTCAATAAAAAGATCTACTTTCTCCGGTTCGAATGATACGCCGGAATACCCCATCGCACACAGAACCCTGCCCCAGTTTGCATCATTCCCGTATACCATTGCCTTTACCAGACTCGAACACGCAACTGATTTTGCAAGTGTTACCGCCTGCGCCTTTTCCTTCGCATGGACTACTCTTACCTCAAAAAGCTTTGTTGCTCCCTCACCATCGCCCGCCATACGTTTTGCCAAAAATTCATTTACTGTGCGCAGTGCCTTCTTGAATTCCTCATAGTCTGCATTTTTTTCAGTAATTTCCGGATTTCCTGCAAGACCGTTTGCCAAAAGCAGCACAGTATCATTTGTCGAGGTATCCCCATCCACCGAGATCATATTGTAAGTATCCTTGATATCCTCAGAGAGTGCCTCCTGTAAAAGTTCTTTACTGATGGCAAGATCTGTGGTAAGAAAGGCAAGCATTGTACACATATTTGGATGAATCATGCCCGAACCTTTAGTCATACCGCCGAGTGTTACCTTTTTGCCTCCCACCATAAAAGTCACCGCAATCTCTTTGTTTATGGTATCCGTTGTCATAATCGCTTTTGAGGCTGAAGTACCTGCCTCCAGACTTTCGGAAAGCTGCGGTACCATTGCCTTTGTTCCAGCAATAATCCGCTCAATAGGAAGCTGCTTTCCAATTACTCCCGTCGATGCCACAAAAACTGCATCTGCGGGAATATTAAGACATCCCCCCGCTGCCTCTGCTGTCTTGGCGCAGTAGGAAAGCCCCTCCGCTCCGGTGCAGGCATTAGCAATTCCCGCATTAACAACAATCGCCTGGGCAAATGCTGATTTTTCCACGATATCCCGATCCCAGAGAACGGGCGCGGCTTTTACAACATTACTGGTGAAAGTTCCCGCACATTTGCATGGCACTCTGCTATAGACCATCGCCATATCCACCCGGTTTTGATATTTGATTCCCGCAGCGGTACACGCTGCAAGAAACCCCTGTGCGGCCGTTACGCCACCTGTAATAATTTCCATATCGATCTCCTTATTTTTAGTTTTTATTTTTAGTTCCGCAGATTTCCTTCACAGTACCACCTCCCTAGAAGGAATTTTATTCGCTTCGCTCCAAAAATTCCTTCTGGCACTGTTCCGGAAATCTGCTGTTTTTTAGTTTTATTGATTAAATTTTGTGATATTTGCTTCATTGAGCGTAAAATCATAATAATTCAAATCATCGCGGTATGTCCAGCCAACGCTGCGCCAGAAATGGTTCCCCACTATATTTGATTTAAATGCAATCAGGGATACTTTATTGATCCCCTCTTCTTTCAATGCACGCATAGCAAAGGTTGCCATCTGTTTGCCGATCCCCCTTTGCCTTTTATCCTCCGCCACACAGACATGATAAAAATATCCTCTCCTCCCATCATGCC
The DNA here is from genome assembly GCA_910577165.1 of uncultured Lachnospiraceae bacterium. Classification (GTDB taxonomy): domain Bacteria; phylum Bacillota; class Clostridia; order Lachnospirales; family Lachnospiraceae; genus RGIG4057. The sequence continues at coordinate 69,780 of CAJTLX010000005.1, read as the reverse complement.
CACACAGGATCGCGCCAATTATCCGGTTATCTTCCACCGCTACCACACTGGTCGTAGGATTACGCTTTAAAAATTTTTCCACACCCGCACGGGAATCATCCACGCTGCGAATTCCAAAACCATGAATACTCATCCACAGCGCGTATACCTTGGGATAATCCTCAATTGTCATTACACGTATTTCCATATTTTCCCTCATTTTACTTTCCTTTTTTTCATTTATCATAATTATTTCTTTTGTGAATAGTCAATTTTTTATCGATAATTCTCCACTTTTACAGACAGCCGATATTAATTATAATTTATCGACTGGTCTAATCTGTTTGCTTATGATACTGTGCTGCAAGATTATATAAATGTTCTATAATATTCGGGTTCCAGCATACAATCAAGGGCAATTTCTCACAGGGGAATTCATCGCATATACCACAAAATTGCACATAATGATTCCTTGCACATTCATGTATTTTACATCGCCCGGAACCCGCCCACTCTGGAACATAACCATCCGCTTCAATACAGCCCCTGCACATTCCATTAATCTTTTTAGTACAGCCAGTACAGCATTCGCCGCAAGCGGTTACTGTGGTGAAGTCAATGGGTTTTAATTCATTTTTCTTTTCCATTTTAAGTTCTGCATCTTTCTTATGTCTTACGGAAATACCGGCACAAGCAAAAGTCCCATCTCCTCCGGAAGACCAAACATCAAATTCATATTCTGTACTGCCTGACCAGCCGCACCCTTTACCAGATTATCCGTTGTCCCCATCATAATCACACGTCCTGTGCGAGGATCCGTCTTAAAATTCACATCCACATAATTGCTGCCCTCCACAAATCGTGTTTCCGGGCAAACCCCAGGATCAAGCACACGGACAAATCTTTCCGCCTTATAGTACTTTTCATAGGCGGAGCGAATTTCCTTATCCGTCACCTCCTTAACCAGCGAAGCATAGGCAGTCACCAAAATTCCACGATTCATCGGAACCAGATGCGGTGTAAAATTTAATACTAATGGCTTTCCTGCCGCGTAGCCTAATTGCTCCTCAATCTCCGGCGTATGGCGATGGCTTGCAACCCCGTAAGCTTTAATATTTTCATTGACCTCACAATAAAGATTTTGCACTTTTGCCGAGCGTCCTGCACCGGAAGTACCAGATTTTGCATCAATAATAATCGTGTCCGGATCAATTAGCCCCTCTTTTACCAGCGGATAGATTGTTAAGATAGAACAGGTGGTATAACAGCCCGGATTTGCTAAAAGCCTTGCTGATTTTATCTGTTCCCTATTAATCTCACACAATCCGTAAACCGCCTCGCCGATAAACTGCGGACTCGTGTGCTTAATCCCATACCATTGTTCATATACCGAAACATCTTTAATACGGAAATCCGCTGAGAGATCGATAATTTTCACCTTCGACAATATCTCTTCATTTACAAGCGATGCGCACAATCCCTGCGGAGTTGCCGTAAAAATCACGTCCGCTTTTTCTGCTAACTTCTCCATATTATCATCCATACATCTTGCATCTACAATCTCAAACATATTTCCGAAAACTTCATCGTATCTTTTGTCTATATAGCTTTTCGAACCATACCAGACAATCTCCGCCTCCGGGTGCTGCAATAAAAGTCTTACTAGCTCCTGCCCCGCATATCCCGTTGACCCGATAATTCCTGCCTTTACCATATCCTCTTCCCTTTCTGCTGCTTATCGGCATTTTTGTGTTATTTTTAGGAATATTTTCCACTCAAATACACATAATCTTTATTCTCCCACTCTACTTCCCTGGTAATTTTTTGCCAAGTGTTTATAATTATACATCTACTTTGTATATTATGCAAGCAAAATTTTGCACAATTTTCCCGGTAGGCGCAGGTTTATTTTTTGCCAGATATAAATTTTTCCATGTTTTTCTTTACCCTTTATAGCGGAGAAAAACTTTGTTAAAAGCTCTGTCCTTCCCCGCAATACCCGATCTATTTTTATACATTATAAAGAATATTTATACATTTTCTCGCAATCTTTTTAATTCCTGCACAATTGCCGACAGGGGAAGCCCGACCACATTGTAATAATCCCCGTGAATCTCTTTGATATAAGCTGCCATCTTTCCCTGGATTGCATAGGCTCCCGCCTTGTCCATATACTCACCACAGTTCAGATACTCCTCGATTTCCTCCTGATTCATCGGATAGAAAACAACTTCAGTGCGCACGGCAAAATTTGAAAAAATAAGGGAATTATCCGAGTCCTCCCTCCGATAACACAGTGCCACACCAGTATAGACCGTGTGAACATCGCCCTGTAAGCGCAAAAGCATCCCCCTTGCATCAGCAAGATCCACAGGCTTATTTAAGATCTCCCCGCGATGTACAACAACCGTGTCCGCGCCCAATACCACAATCCTAAAAATATCCACATTTTCCGCTAAAACTGCGCTTGCCTTTCCCAGTGCCAGAGCCTTGACATAATGTTCAGAAAAATCTATATTTTCTATTTTTTTATTGTTTTGTGCAAGTTCTTTCCTTATTTTCTCCTCATCAAAATTTGCCACCTGCACAGTAAAAGGAATTCCCGCCTGCGCCAGGATTTCCCGCCGTCTTGGGGAGGCGGACGCTAAAATTAACTGCTGAAACATAAAATATTCCTCATTCTTTCTTTTCTATCTGCAAAAATTTTGTGTTGATGCGAACTATATTACGGCATCCCCGTGTACTTTTCAATGATTTTTTATCAAATTAGCAAAATTTTTATCTATATATTCGGCGATTTTTAATCGCCATCTATATAAAAGGAGCGGAAAATTGCTCTTCCCGCCCCTTTTGCTTTTATATATTATATAGAAAATTTTTCCATTTTCAGATAGAGATCTAACTGCTTTTCATCCAACTCGAAAATAAGCACAATAAATGGCAATAAATTTCGGTTTACCGCATATTCTTCCAGCGCATTATAATAGGTCAGCCGCTCTTCCTTTGAGATGAAAACCGGCAAAAAACCATGGAACATTAACTGATAATCATATAAAGTTAAATAAGCTGCATTGTATTTTTATCCTATCCGTGTAAGCTCCTTATTTTGCCCCAAAATAATCTCTTAAAAAAGGTTGCCGCTTCATCCTAACCTTCCGAAACGGCAACCAAATTTACAAAATTTTACATTTTTGTTTCCTACCCCTTAAAAACCTTTTCCTACTTCTCTTTTTGTGCCTCCATCATCATTGCCCGCACTTTAAGCGATAATCCGAACAGATTGATAAAGCCTTCCGCGTCGTGGTGGTCGTAGAGTTCACCGGTGGTAAACGATGCGATGCTCTCATTGTAGAGAGAATATGGGGAAGTTGTTCCCTGCTTAATAATATTGCCCTTATAAAGCTTTACTTTTACCTCGCCAGTCACGTATTTTTGTGTGGATTCCACAAAGGCCTGCAGTGCCTCGCGCAATGGGGTGAACCATTTGCCCTCGTACACCACATCCGCAAATTTATCGCCAATGCCCTTTTTGTAAGCCAAGGTATCGCGGTCAAGAATCAATTCCTCAAGCTGTGTGTGTGCTTCCATCAAGATTGTTCCTCCCGGTGTTTCGTACACACCGCGAGATTTCATGCCAACTACACGGTTCTCTACGATATCCACAATGCCGATACCGTTCCTGCCGCCGATCTCATTGAGTTTGGCAATAATCTCGGAAGCTTTCATCTCCTCGCCATTTAATGCGACTGGCGCGCCCTCCTTAAAGGTCAAAGAGATCACCTCGCCCTGATCTGGGGCCTTTTCCGGGGATACACCAAGTACTAAGAGATGATCGTAATTCGGTGCGTTTGCCGGATCTTCTAACTCAAGTCCCTCATGACTGATATGCCAGAGATTGCGGTCACGGCTGTAGCTGTGGCTCGCATCAAATGGAAGATCAATGCCGTGCGCCTTGCAGTAGGCGATCTCGTCCTCTCTCGATTGCATCTTCCAAGTATCATTGCAACGCCAAGGGGCGATAATCTTTAGATCCGGGGCAAGTGCCTTGATGCCAAGTTCAAAGCGCACCTGATCATTACCCTTTCCGGTCGCGCCGTGGCAGATAGCACTGGCTCCCTCCTTGCGTGCAATTTCAACAAGTTTCTTTGCAATTACCGGGCGTGCCATTGATGTGCCGAGCAAATATTTATTTTCATATACTGCACCCGCCTTTACGCATGGAAGTACATACTCATCCACAAATTCATCCGTAATATGTTCAATATACAGTTTCGATGCACCGGAGAGTTTTGCGCGCTCCTCCAGACCGTCAAGTTCATTGCCCTGTCCGACATCGATACAGCAGCAGACAACTTCATAATCATAATTTTCCTTTAGCCACGGGATGATCGCGGTTGTATCAAGCCCGCCCGAATATGCGAGAATTACTTTCTCCTTCATGATTTAAGCCTCCTTTTATTACAATTATTTTTCTTTATCTTTACAAATTATAAAATACAAATCAAAAAAATGCAAGAAAAAACTGGGAATTTTCCTTATCTTCTTATAATCTCTTCTCTTGCCGGACCGTTTGATATCATGGTGATCGGTGTCTCAATTTCCCTCTCGATAAATTCAATGTATCTGCGACAGTTCTCCGGCAGATCCGCATAATTCTTTATGCCGCGAATCTCACATTTCCAGCCCGGAAGTATCTCATAAACTGGCTTTGCCTTTGCAAGTTTTGCTGTGACCGGAAAATCCTTTGTCACTTTGCCATCGATCTCATAGCCAACACATACCGGAAGTTCGTCCAAGTAACCAAGTACGTCAAGCACAGTAAGTGCAACTTCCGTCGCGCCCTGCATACAGCAGCCGTAGCGGGTTGCCACCGCATCAAACCATCCCATTCTTCTTGGCCGTCCCGTAGTCGCGCCAAATTCGCCCGCATCGCCACCACGCTTTCTTAGCTCGTCCGCCTCGTCGCCGAAAATTTCGCTGACAAATTCGCCCGCGCCCACAGCGGAGGAATATGCCTTTACCACACAGATAATATCCTTGATTTCATACGGCGAAATGCCCGCGCCGATCGCGCCGTAAGCGGCAAGCGTGGACGAGGAAGTTACCATCGGATAAATGCCGAAGTCCGGATCTTTTAATGTGCCAAGCTGTCCTTCAAGAAGTATCGTCTTCTCTTCCTTTAGCGCGTTGTGAATAAAAAGTGCAGTATCTGCCACATATGGTGCTACCATATTGCGGTAGTCAAGCAATGTTTGATAAAGGTCATCCACGGAAAGTTTCGGCTTGTGGTACATATGTTCCAAAAGAATATTCTTCTGCTCTAATACCCGTTCCACCTTCTCTTTTAATAATGCCTCATCAAAGAGTTCCGAGACCTGAAATCCAATTTTTGCATATTTATCCGAATAAAATGGTGCGATCCCTGATTTAGTGGAACCAAAGGATTTTTTCCCCAAACGTTCCTCCTCATATTCGTCAAACAAAATATGATACGGCATCACAATCTGCGCGCGATCAGAAACCAAAATATTTGGCTTTGGCACTCCCCGGTTGATCAGAGACTCAATTTCACTGCACAAATATGGAATATTTAAAGCTACGCCATTTCCAATAATACTTGTTGTATGATTGTAAAACACACCGGACGGCAGCAGATGAAGCGCGAATTTACCATACTTGTTAATAATGGTATGTCCGGCATTGCTGCCTCCCTGAAATCTTACCACCACATCCGAGGATTCGCCGAGCATATCGGTGATCTTGCCCTTGCCCTCATCTCCCCAGTTTGCTCCTACGATTGCTCTTACCATAAAAATATTCCTCCAATCTTTGTGTTCCGCATATTTTGCACATGACTTTCAAAACGGAACAAATTTACAGCACAAAACAGGGTATTGTAATCCTGCCACAATGCCCTGCCTTATTACTTTCCTATTATATCATAAAATCTTCCATAAGTAAAATCAAATTTTATTCAAGTGCTTTTTTTATTCGGTGCAGTGCTTCGATAAGTACACTTCTTGAACACGCGACATTGATCCGCTCAAATCCCTGCCCGCCCTCTCCAAAGATCTTTCCCTCGTTAAGCCAGAGCTTTGCCCTGTGGATCATCCTTTGATTTAATTCCTGTGCATCCAGCCCTGTTCCATTAAAATCAAGCCATGCCAGATAGGTTCCCTCAAGGTTCGCCATCCGCACTCCCGGCAATTCTTCCCCGACAAATTTTCTTGTTGTTTCGATGTTGTTTCTCACATAAGAGAGCATAGCCCGATACCATTCCTCACCATATCGGTATGCCGCCTCACAGGCGACAATCCCCATAATTCCTACATGGCTGATCCCTGCCACATTAAGCTGCAGCAAAAAATTTTTCCTTAATTCTTCATCCGGGATAAATATATTGGAGAGTTGCATTCCCGCAAGATTGAACGTCTTGCTCGGAGAAGTGCAGGTAATACTCAATTTCAGATGCTCTTCCCGCAGCCCCGCAAACACGGAGTGCTTGCCCTTAAATACAAAGTCCTGATGGATCTCATCGCTGACTACAATCACATTATACTTTATACAAAGATCCCCCAGCTGTAATAATTCCTCCTCTGTCCACACTCTGCCAACCGGATTATGTGGACTGCACAGGAAAAATAGCTTTGCTTTGCTTGTTACAAGTTTTTCTTCAAAATCTCTGAAATCAATATGATAACTGCCATCCTCCCCATAAACAAGATCACTGCTGACTACCTTTCTGCCATTGTCTTGTATTACTTTTGAAAACGGATGATAGACGGGATACTGCAACAATACCGAATCCCCCGGCTCAGTATAAGCTCTCACCGCTGTTGCAAGGGCAAAAACAACTCCCGGTGTCTTGATAAGCCAATCTTCTTTTATCTCGAAATCATGGTGATTCTGCATCCAATCCCTCACCGCATAAAAATATGAAGTTTTTGTATCACTGTAGCCAAAAATTCCTTTTCCCGCCCAATTGGCAAGGGCATCTTCCACATAGGAAGATGTCTTAAAATCCATGTCAGCTACCCAAAGCGGCAGCACATCTTCCGGCATACCATACTCTCTCGCAAAATCATATTTTATACACATCGTATTTTTACGGTTTACCACCCGGTCAAAATCAAGATTTCTCTCTGTCATATCGTACCTCCTGTACTTCTTTAAACTATTTTTTTCCTCTTATCCACCAGATCTTTTTTATCCTCAATTCTCATCAAAAACTTTAATGCACTTTCAAATATTCCCTTGTATTCTCCTCTTTTTCCTCGTATAATTATTATAGCATATGCACTTTGTCCGTGCAATGCAAAATTTTTATCCAAAATGGGGGATTATTATGAATAAAAATCAATTTGCCACCACCCCACCTATGGGCTGGAACAGCTATGACTACTATGATACTACGGTTACCGAGTCGGAAGTGAAAGCCAATGCGGACTATATGGCGGCGCATTTAAAACAGTATGGCTGGGAGTATATTGTGGTCGATATCGAATGGTATGCTCACGATGCGGGCAGCCAGAGAGAAAACTATCAATACATTCCGTTCTGGGATGTTGAGATGGACGAATATTCCCGTCTGCTGCCAGATCCGGCACGCTTCCCGTCCGCTGTAAATGGTCAGGGTTTTAAGCCACTTGCCGATTATATTCATCATCTGGGACTTAAATTTGGCATTCATATTATGCGCGGTATCCCGCGGATCGCAGCGCACAACCACTGCAAGATCTTGGGCACGGACGTAACGGCAAACGAGATTGCAAATCCTTCCTCGATCTGCGGCTGGAACCCGGATATGTACGGTGTTGACTATCGGAAAAAAGACGCACAGTGCTATTACGATTCCGTATTCCAACAATATGCTGACTGGGGTGTTGACTATGTTAAATGTGACGATATCTGCAATACAAACCTCTACCGCGAAAATCAGTATTCCGCAAAGGAAGAGATCGAGATGTTACATCATGCCATTATGAAGACCGGGCGACCGATTGTGTTAAGCCTCTCGCCGGGACCGGCACTGATTGACAAGGCATGGCATTATGAAAAATATGCAAATATGTGGCGTATCACGGATGACTTTTGGGATAAATGGGAACTTCTTCTCAATATGTTTGAACGCTGCGAACTCTGGCAGAATCATGTGTCCGAGGGATGTTTTCCGGACTGCGATATGCTGCCGCTAGGATGGCTTGGGCAGGGATTCCACACGGACAAACATACCTGGTATACAAACTTTACAAAGGACGAGCAGCGCACAATGATGACCCTCTGGTGCATTTTCCGCTCCCCTCTTATGCTCGGCACTGAAATGCCGCGACTGGACGAGTGGACACTCTCACTGCTTACCAACGCGGATGTGCTTGGCTTGTTAAAGTATTCCAAGGGAGCAAGACAGATTGCGCGTGATAAGGCGCACGCGGTATGGCTCTCCCACGATACCAGGGAAGATGCCGACTATGTGGCATTATTTAATTTTGCCGGGGAGGAAACAAAGATTTCTGTGGATCTCTCCGACGAGGGCATAACTGGCACTCTGAACGGGCGCGAACTTTGGGAGGCAGAAACTGCGATTTTTGCAGATGGAAAGATTTCGGTATCCGTTGCGGCACATGGAGCAAAACTGTGGAAACTGACAAAGTAAAAATGAGATTCTTCGGATACTCTGAATAGAGTCACCTACTCCCATTACCTTTTTCTATTAAAATAGTATATAGTTATCAATTTAAAAGGAGGGAGATTGCCGTATGGCACGAAATGTCGCAATCGGCGTACAGGATTTTGAAACGCTTATTACAAACGATTATTTTTACATTGACAAAACCAATTTTATCAAGGAATGGTGGGAAGCTGGTGATGCCGTCACTTTAATTACCCGCCCAAGGCGTTTTGAAAAACCTTAACCATTAATATGTTGGAGCAATTATTTTCTATAAGCCATGCGGGGAAGGGTGAAATATTTTTCAATCTTGCGATCTGGAAGGAGGAGAAATACCGGGCATTACAGGGAACCTACCTGGTAATCAGCCTCTCCTTCGCCGGGGTAAAAAGTCAAACTTATGAGGGAACAAAAAAACAGATCTTTCAAATTATTGCAAAATTATATGACCGAAATAATTATCTGCTCAAAGCTGATATTCTGACTGACCGGGAGATAAAATTTTTTCACCGCATTACTGAAGATGCGTCCGAAAATGATATGGCCATTTCCCTGCAAACTCTCTGCGATTTTATGTAGCGTTATTACAAAAAAAGGGTGATTATCTTTTTGGATGAACGCGGCACCCCATGCAGGAAGCCTATTTAAGTGGTTATTGGGGAAAACTTGTATCCTTTACCCAAAATTTATTTAATTAGTAGTAACCACCACTGTGGATAAATACATGGATGCCTTTGGCTTTACTCAAGAAAAAGTTTTGAATGCCTTGTCCGAGTTTGGACTCTCCCATCTGAATGAAAAGGTAAAGTACTGGTATGATGGATTTACCTCTGGAAGTCGGATAGATATCTACAACCCCTGATCCATCATCAACTATCTTGGAAAGAAAAGATTTGGCACTTACTGGGCAAATACCAGCAGCAACAGTCTTGTTGGCACATTGATCCGCAGGGGAAATATTGAGGTAAAACAGACCATGGAGGATTTATTAAAGGGCAAAACCTTCCACACCTGTCTTGATGAACAGATTATTTTTAGCCAGTTAAAACAGGATGATTCCGCTATCTGGAGTTTGCTCCTTGCCAGCGGATATCTGAAGGTGGAAAACTATCAGTTCAATATGACAACCGGGCACGATGAGTACGAGTTAAAGCTCACTAACCTTGAAGTTCGGTTTATGTTTCAGAACATGGTAACTGGCTGATTTCGCCATCCGAGGTGACGGAGCCGGAACGCTTCTACCATGGCTTTGTGCTTGGACTGATGGTGGAACTTGCGTAACAGTACTCAAATAGAGAGAGCGGATTTGGGCAGTATGATGTGGTGCTAAAGCCAAAAGAAACCTCGGAGAAAAATGCAATTATTATGGAGTTTAAGGTACATGACCCGGAGGATGAGAAAAGCTTAAAAGACACAGTGGATGCGGCACTGTGTCAGATTGAAGAAAAACGGTATGTCAAAGGACTTTTAGCGGAGGGATTCCCGCGGAGAAGATTAAGAAATATGGTTTTGCATTTGAGGGGAAGAAGGTGCTGATTGGGTGAGGGTTAAACCTCACCCTGCCTAAAACTTGTCAGCATCTCCATTTTCAATTCATACAATGCCGGCGACATATCCATATAGTGAATATGCGGATTCTCAAAACGCTGTTCCTCCGCCCATATCTCGTCGGCAAGCTGCCTATCGACATATGTCCGGATTTCTGCTATCGTCTTTCTCTCCCCGATCACGCGCCCATCTTCCATCACTTTTTCCTGAAGCTTTTTACAAGTACAATTCTCAAAATATCTCACTGCCCAAGGCTTTGTCTGATCAATATAGCGATATGGTTTTGTCAAGTCCACTTCCTCATCCGCACGGGCAAGCAAGTCCGCCACAGATTTCCCGTTTTCATCATAGATCCGATATACCTGTTTTAGACCCGGATTTGTAATTTTCTCCGCATTTTCCGATACCTTGATACGCGGTTTGAACACCCCGTCCTTTTCCACAGCGGCAAGTTTATATACTGCGCCAAAGACCGGATCGGATTTTGCTGTGATCAGCCGTTCTCCCACCCCAAAACTATCAATTTTTCCACCCTGCCCCAAAATTGAGGTGATCGTATATTCATCAAGGCTGTTGGAAACTACTACCTTGCAGTCGAAAAGTCCTGCTGCATCTAACATTTTCCGCGCTTTTTTTGAGAGATACGCGAGATCACCGCTGTCTAGGCGAATGCCCTTTAACCGTTTTCCCATCGGCTCCAATACTTCTTTTGCCGTGCGGATAGCATTGGGAATCCCACTGCCAAGCACATCGTAAGTATCGACCAGAAGAACGGTTGCATCCGGGTAAGTTTCCGCGTATTTTTTGAATGCCGTATACTCGTCTTCAAAATACATCACCCAGCTATGTGCCATTGTCCCGCTGATTGGAATATCAAACATCTGCCCGGCAAGTACCGTCGCTGTTCCTGCTGCCCCACCAAGATATGCCGCTCTGGCTCCATAGACAGCAGCATCCATATTGTGGGCACGCCTCGCCCCAAAATCTGATACTGCCCTGCCATCCGCCGCCTGCACGATGCGCCTTGTCTTAGTGGCAATCAGGGATTGGTGATTGATCTGCAAAAGGATGGCGGTTTCAATTAACTGCGCATCAATCAGCGGTGCTACCACAGTTAAAACCGGCTCATTCGGGTACATAATAGTTCCCTCCTGGAAGGCATAAACATCCCCTGTAAAACGGAAACTGCTCAAATATTCGAGAAATTCCTCTGAAAAAAGATGTTGCTCTCGCAGATAGTCAATATCCTCCTTGTTAAAATGAATGGTTTCAATATAATCAAGTACCTGCTCTAATCCGGCAAAAATTGCAAAGCCACCATTGTCCGGGTTTTTGCGATAGAAGACATCGAAGGCAACTCTTGCCGTCCTTGCCCTGCCATCCTCCTTCCACTGCGCAAAATACCCGTTGCTCATTGTCATCTCGTAAAAATCCATTACCATCGCAAGATTTCTTGCATCAAATTGTTTTATTTCCATAATAAATGCTCCTGATTTTAAGTTCCGTATAGGTCTTTTTCTTTATTTTACCTCAATCTGGCAGCTTCTCATCGTTTCAAGTGCCGCCGTATGTTTTTGCGGTGTTACCCCTGCACAGCAGGACGCGTCCACTGAGATTGGCAGCTCCGGCAGATAAGCTTTTAGCAATAAGGCATTTGACACAACACAGATATCCGTACATACGCCAATAAGTTCTATGGAGGCAATTTCTTCTTCATGCTCTTTTAATTCCTGTGCCAATGCCAAACTTCCAAAGGTTCCTTTTTTATAGATGCGCGCACACCGCTCCCTGCAAAGCGCGTCAAGAGAACCCGCTAATTCCCAGCCAGGAGTGTTCTTTAGACAATGTACTACCGGAAGATTCTTTCCCTCCTGGGTATCAAGATAATCCTCACCGTGTGTATCCATCGTAAAAATAATCTCACCCTCAAAATCTTTTACTTTCTTTTCGACCCCCGGCAAAATTTCCTTAGCCTCCGCGCTCCCCAGTGTCCCCGTGATAAAATCTTTTTGCATATCAACAACAATCAAAATCTTATTTTTCATTTCCTTCCTCCATTTTTTCAGACAGAATAATAAGTTCTTCCCCTTTTATTTTTCTTCGCCGCTTTTTCGCTTTTGTCGCCGCGCCGAATCCGTACATATTTCCATCTTTTACCCCAGCCCTTACACTGCACAAATCCTCCGCCCTTGTGCCCACCCCCTTCCCTTTCTCTGACACGCCATGTTTGTGGTATTCGTACATTGCCACTCTCATCCCGTTTCCTGCAATCACCCACTCTCCGGTCTCGACCATCTTTCCCGGTTTAATATAGCGCGTTGTAATATTTCTGGTAAAATTTGAGGCAGGACAGGGGGCACCCAACACGGCTTCATAGGTTACACGCAGATCCGCCATAGTAAAGGATTCCCGATCCTCCAACAATTCAAAAGCAATATCTGTGTAATTCAATTTCCCGCGAATGCGCCTAAGTCCCTCATGGATAATCTTTGCATGGTCAAACGCTAACTCGAACTCAGAAAACATAATTACTCTGTCCTCATTCAGAAAAACAAAGGAACCGTCTGCGCGCTCTTTAATCTGAAACAGGCAGGTTCTCTTTGCATCGTCCCCTCCTTCGCAGTGCATACTTCCCTTTGGAGCCAGCCCCAAGTACACTACAGAAATTACACGCATTCGCGGGTCGCGTCCCACCTCGCCAAAAGTTGCCAACTGTTCCATATAGATCTTTTCTAAGCCGGTCTCCTCAGAAAGTTCCCGCTGCGCTGCGGTATCAAGATTCTCCTCAATATTTACAAAACCGCCCGGCAATGCCCAACGCCCTCTAAATGGATGATTTCCTCGCTGAATCAACAGCAGGGAAAGTTCTCCGCGCTCTGATAGCGTAAAGACCAAGATGTCCACAGTGACGGATGGACGGTCATAATCTCCCGGTCTGTAATTTCTCAAGAATTCTTCTTCGCTATCTGCACTTATTGCAGAATCTGACCATTTGTAACCGCCAGATTTCGCTGCGTTTTGTTTTTCTGCTTTCTTTTTATCCTGCTGCATAAAATCCCCCTTTCCTTATCCTCTGAATAATTTCCTAACTCACTATATGATAATCACTTGATTATCATTATTATAATCACTTGATTATCATATGTCAAGAAAAAAGTAAAAGCGACAAAAAATAAAGCGTAGAAAAGGCAAAGTTCTTTATTCTTGTGCCTCTCCTACGCTCAAGTAAATTTAAGAAGACTGTCAGTTCTGCTAACACCAAACTAATTTGTATGCCAGCAATCTATCCTTTTAGATCTTAAATTTTTACCAACTCATATTGATCCGTTCCCAGACCAATCTTTACCGCATGGGCAATGCAGGATCTCCATTCCGTATCCGGATGCACCATCACAAAATGATCCGAAGTCCTTTTCTGCCCATTTTCTTTTGCGGTATGCTTTGCAATCTGCTCACCCAATTCGCTCTCCCTGATTGGCTCCGCCTGATTACATAGATCTGCACATACCCTGTCAAGTGCCACCGGATCAAAGGACGCTAACATCCCAATATCTGCGATAATCGGAATATCGTTTTCGGAGTGACAATCGCAATTTGGCGATACATCACAGATAAGCGAAATATGAAAGCATGGGCGATCCTTGCACACTGCAAGGCTATACTCCGCCATCTTATAATTAAGTATTGCAACCGAATCCGCAAAATCAGCCGAGATTGCATCCCTCGGACAGACAGCCAGACATCTCCCACAACCAACACATTTATCATGGTCGATGGTTGCCTTGCCATTTTCGATAATCGGTGCGCCATGCGCACAGATTTTACGGCACGCACCACAGCCCACACAAAGGTCCATATCCGCGCTCGGTTTTCCCTCACAGTGCTGTTCCATCTTTCCCGCGCGGGAACCGCAGCCCATACCAATATTTTTGATCGCACCGCCAAAACCCGCCATCTCATGCCCCTTAAAATGCGAGAGCGAGATAAATACGTCCGCATCCATAATCGCGTGACCAATTTTCGCTTCCTTTACATACTCCCCGTCAATTGGCACAATGGTTTCGTCCGTCCCCTTTAAGCCGTCCGCAATAATCACATGGCATCCCGTCTGCAACGGCGAAAATCCGTTGATATAGGCAGTTTCTAAATGATCGAGTGCGTTCTTTCTGCTCCCGACATAGAGGGTATTGCAGTCGGTAAGAAATGGTCTTCCGCCAAGTTCCTTTACATAATCCGCCACCACTTTTGCATAGTTTGGGCGAAGGAAAGCAAGATTGCCATACTCGCCAAAATGAAGTTTGATAGCAGTGTATTTGTCCGTAAAATCAATAGTTTCAAAACCCGCAGATTTCATTAGACGATGAAGTTTCTGGAGCAAATTTTCATGTTCCGTTGCCTTAAAAGAGGTAAAATATACTTTTGATTTCTCCATTCGATTTCCTTCCTGTAATAATGAGTTTATTTTGGATTTCCCCAAATTGGGTGTTCCCGCACAAGTGCTACAAGTTTTTGCATTTCCTCCGGAATCCGGATCCTGTTCGGGCATTCTAAGATGCAGGGCATAAGACGACATTTGCGGCACTGTGCGGCCGCTTCCTCTATTCCAAGTCCAAGCTTTTTTAATGCCCAGTAATCTTTTCCCATATAATAATAATGGTATTGGCGAAAAAGTGTATGGATCTCTGTGCCGTACAAACAGTGGCAACGCTGGCAGCGATCACAGGGGATCGGGTCAAATTGTTTTTCCAGGGTGCGCAGCACTTTAAAAAAGGGCGGAAGCCTACTTTGCCGCACAGCAAATGCTGCCCCAACCTGCGCCCTCGTCCCAAGTCCAATTAAGGCACAAGAAACCGGGTAGGATAAAACGCCCTCTACCAGTTCTTTTGCCGTAAAAAAGGAGGGCAGCAGTCCTGCTGCATAGACTTTGTTGACTAAAATTCCCATTCTCCGAAAACATGGTTCCTCCTTTATCCGCTCCAGCATTCCGCGCTCAAAAATATTGCCGCTCATCTGTAACACATCCACCCGCCTATCTTTCGCTGCGCGAAACAGAATATCGTAATAGTGCGAGGCAACACCGATAAACCGGATTTTCCCCTGCGCCTTTAATTCCAAGAGTGCACAGATTGCCCCGCCCGCACCGAAAATTTCCTCCTCATGCTCAAAATCTGCCTGGTGAACAAAATAGAGATCGGGGCAGGTGCCAAGATTTTCGCAGGAGCATTCCACTGCCTCATACATTCCACTACCGTCAAAAAAGCGTGCCTTGTCCGAAATAATGATATGCTCCCGCCCAATTTTTCTTGCAAATTTTCCGAGTTTTATTTCCGCGTCCCCGTACTCTGGCACAATGGCAGTATCGTAGAGCGTACAGCCAAGACGGTATGCAAACTCCATTACCTCGATCGCCTGCTCATCATTTAAATTGTAGTAATCCGGAAGAACGGGCACATTTCCCTGCAAAATCGGAATTGTGCCAAACCCGATCTCCGAAACGCTCAGACCCGTATGACCAAGTTTGCGATATCTCATTGATTTTCCCTATCTTATTTTTATTTTGCAAATGCCCGTTCCCCCACCACGATATTTTCCGGAAATTTTGGCGGGGTAAGTTTGTAGCAAAAAGCAAATGCCTCTTTTCCGATCCGCTTTAATGTGGAAGGAAAAATTATTTTCTCCAGATTGTGACAGCGAAAAAACGCCCGCTCCGGAATTTCTTCTAAACCCTCCGGCAAATAGATCTCCCTCAGAGAAATGCAATGTTCAAACGCCCGATTTCCAATTTCTGTAAGTTCGTCCGACAACTCCACAAATTGGAGACATTTGCAGCCCCAAAACGCCATCTCACCAATCCTTTGGATACCACCCGCCCCGCCCTCTTTTCTGTTTGATTGCCGCACAGTTTGCAGCCACTTACAGCTGCAAAAAGCATTTTTTTCAATTGCGGTAACGCTTAGCGGCAAAAGAATTTCCGTTAACAGATTGCTCTCCTTAAACACTCCCTCCCCGATTGCCGTGATCCCATCCGCAACGAAAAGCTTTTCAATATTTCCCGTACACTCAATCAGGCGGTTTTCCTCATCGGTTTTAAAGCAGTTTAAGCATTCCTGTACAATTTGTTTTGCAAGTGGCGGCAGATCTTTCTCTCTGTCCGCAATCCCGGAAAGCTGTATTTCCGGCTGGTTTGGCAGGTGAATTTTTTCGAGGTAAATACAATTGCGGAATGCAAATTCCTCCACCTTTACCGAGTCGGAGAGAAAGCGAATTTCCTTTATTCCCATCCCGTTCGCAAAAGCCCATCCGCAGACCATGTGAATCTCCTGTGGAATCACAACCTCTCCAACACAGTTAGAGCCGTCTAACAAAAGATGATTGACGATAATCATCCCCCTGTTCTTCTGGCGGTTTGCAAGCCACTCTGTCCCGTGAAATGCACGCGCACCAATATATTCCACCGTTTTTGGAATCAGGAGGGTGTTAAGGTTCACACAGTCGCGAAAGACCTCCGGATTTATCCTGCGAATTCCATCGGGGATGGTTACCATCCTTCCGCTCCCGTGATAGGCGGTTAAAATTTCTTCATCTTCCACTTCAAAGCAGCTTCTCGCACTGTAGAAGATCATTCGGATTTCCTGTGGAATCTGTGATTCAAAAATATCCTGATAAGTCTTAAATTTCCAGTATTTTCTCGTATCGTTTCCATTCCAGAATACCTGAAACAACGCAGTGCATCCAGAGAATGCATTCTCCCTAATCAAAAGCCTTGGCTTGTCGCCGGAAATATAGATGGTTTTTAGCTGTCCGCAGTCCGCAAATGCATACGGCGCGATCACCGCGTCACACGGCAATGTAATCTGCTTGAGATTGTCACAACTGGCAAAGGCATATCGCCCGATCCGTTTTACTCTGCTTAGATCGATCTTGGTTAGTTCCTTACAGCCGCAGAAACAAAATTCTTCAATCTCTATTCTTTCCCCGGTTTTAATTATCATTTGTTTTAGGGTTTCGCAGCCCTCAAACGCGCGCTTTGATAGCTTTTTTGTCCCGAAAAGAATTGCTTTTCTCAGGGATATACACTGTGCAAATGCATTTTCACCGACAATTTCCGTATGCAGAAGAATGGATTTTAACAAACTGCATTTTTCAAATGCACGCGCGTCAATCCGGCAGTTCTTTGATGGAAAGGTAATCCTTTCTATATGGTCACAACCAGCAAAAGCTCCCTCCCCGATCCACTCCACCGTTTCATCAAAATACAGACGTGATAAAAGCGTTTCCTGATAAAAAGTGTATGGTGCAATCCCAGTAATTCCTATTTTCACTGTTGCACAGAAACACCACCAGCATTTTTCCACAGTGATCGAAGCAACTTCGATGGATGGCAGTCCATTACCGATAGGATTTCTCTTAAAAACACTTTCTTTGCGATAGGTGTAGGGGGTATTTACAAATGCCGATTCCCCAATATAGCGCGCTGTGCCAACTTCCCCCTTCTCCAGGCAAGCACAGTCGGTAAAGGTCTCCTTTCCAATCCATTCCACCTTGGATAGATCAAGGCGCGCGAGCTTTTTACAGCCCCAAAATGCCCTCTCCCCGACCGTTTTCCAGCTCGGCGCGTTTTCGATTATTTCAAGTTCCCCGCAGCCGGAGAAAATTTCCGGCTCTGCATCGCAAATTTTTGACCAGACAACACCAGTTAAGGCAGTGCAACCCTTAAATGCCGCCCGCCCAACCCATATAACATTCTTATGTAAACAGATTTTTGTTATCCTTGTGTTTCCGTAGTACGCGCCCCCGGCAATAATGCGAAAATTGGCGGGCAGAATAAATTCTCCCCCCAGATCGCTCCCGTCCAGAAAAATATGGGACAGCAAATTTTCATTTTCTTTACCGCCGTTGTTGACACGGGCAAATTCTTCCTTCCACGCCTTTAAAAACGGGGTTTTTTCAAACGCATTTCTCCCCACGGATTCAATGGTTTCGGGCAGGGATACCCTAGTCAATGCCGCACAGCCAAAGGCAAGCTTATCCGGGATATGGCACACACCATCGCCAAGCAAGAGAGTGTGCAGGCGCGTGCAGTCACAGAAGAGATCACTGCCAAATTCTTTGCCGTCACTTAAAATTTGTACCTCCAACAGACCACTCTGTGCAAATGCCAGATTTCCTATTTTCTTTACGGTTTCAGGAATGGTAATTTTTTCCAGTTTAACACAGCGGTAAAACCCCATGACTCCAATTTCTTCAAGCTGTTCTGGAAAATTTATCCGGTCAAGGGAATTACATCCATAAAATGCCTGCTGCCTGATTCTTTTTAAATTCTGTCCAAAATGGACTTCCCTTAATTTTTTGCAATGCCGAAATGTGCTTTCCTCGACTTGCTCTAATTCTGGCAGAAAAATACGCAAAAGTTTTACACAGTTCTCAAATGCCCCCGCTCCAATTTCTCTGACCGAGGGAGGAATTTTGATGGTCTGCAAAAGCAGACAGCCGCGAAAAGCTCTCTCTCCAATCTCGGTAAGACTCTCCGGCAGCAGAATGCGGTCGATCTCCTCCTTGCCTGCAAAGGCCTCGTTTGCAATCCTAGTAACACCATCCGGAACCACAACGCGGGATTCATTGCCTAAATATTTTAAAAGAATACTTCCGCAGAAGCGGAAATTGCCAAGGATCTGTCGGTGAATAATATGGACAAGATTATTTTTTGGTGCAGTCTTCTCTGCTCGATCTTCCTCTTTTCTATCTTGCACCGGACAGTCTTCTCCCCCGATAAATCCCTCAATTCCCCGCATAAAAAATTCTCCCTCCGGCGTGATTATCCGCTTTAGGGAAGTGCAGTTTTTAAATGCGTCAGAATCAATTTTTACCTCAATATTCTGGAAGATTACTTCCTCCAAATTGATACAGTTGCGAAATGCCCGACTTTTTATCTCCTTTAGCGAGGCGGGAAGCCGAACGGAGAGAACTCCTCTGCGATCGAAAAAACAGCTCTTGCCGATCTGTTCAATCCCTTCCGGAATTTCCACGTATTTTAAATTTGTCCGAAAACGCGCAAGACAATGCCCGTCCAACTCGAACATACTTAAAACATCCTCTGCGATCCGGCGAATTAAAAATGGCAGGGAGCCTTCTCCGATCGCCGCGCCCACCAAACCGGAAAGCAAATATCGCTCCCCGTCAGAAAACGCGATATCACAAAGCCTTCCGCAGCTGGTAAATACATCACAGATACAGTCCGGATCGAGATCCCTTGAAATTACCAGGCGGCAAAGTCCGGTATCATTTAAGAATGCCTGATGTCCTAGTCTGCGCACGCCCGGAATCCGCGCTTCCACCAAATGATCACAGTACAAAAAGACGCAGTTGCCAAGCTCTACAACGGACGCGGGAAGATGTATGTTTCTTAGAGAATGGCAGCGGTGAAAGGCATACTCGCCGATCTCTTTCACCCCTTCCGGGATCTCCAATTCACACAGATTGCGGCACCCCTTAAATGCCCTGGGCAGAATGTGGCGAAGAGATTGCGGCAGCACAATCTTTTTTATGGAGACACAAGCTTTAAATGCATCCTCCCCAATGGTATGCACACCCTCCGGAACGATAACCGTTTCCGCTCTGCCCTCGTAGGAAACAAAAAATCCGTCCCGGATTTCTAATCCATTTTGAATTTTCAGATCGTTTAGAATCTGCGCGCTTTCCAAACTCCTTTGTTTATCTTCCATCCCCGGTGGCCTCCTTTTCTAAAAAGATCAGTCCAAGCAATTCTTTTATTTCTTCTGTGCTTCCTGCCCGGTATAACTGTTCTTTATATTTCTTTGTGCCTTTTCGCTTTTTCATCCCGTTTGACGCAATCCGCTGTATATACCTTAGGGCAAAGGTTTCGTCATAGTATTTTAGGGCAAGTTCTAACTGTTCTATCATTGTGATATAAAAACTTTTCTCGTATTGTTTTCCGGTTAAATCCCGAATGATAAACGGATTTTCCAGTGCGTAGCGTCCGAGCATAATTCCATCCGCCCCAGTAAGTTCCATTACCCGATCAGCATCCGCGACCGAATTGATCCCGCCATTGGCAATCACGGGGATCGAAACTGCCGCCTTCGCCTGCGCAATTTCTTCGTAATGCGGGATACCATCATACATCATACTGCGGGAACGCCCATGTATAGTGATTATATCCGCTCCCGCATCCTCGCACATTCTGGCGAATTCTGCCGCAAACATATGATTTTCCTGAATGCCGGTGCGACATTTTACACTGACCGCCTTGCCGCTTTTTTTCGCCGCGCGAATCAGCGCGGCGGCACGCGGTAAATCAAGCATCAGCGCGCAGCCCTCACCGCTCTTAAATACATTGGGGACAGGACAGCCCATATTGAGATCAATAATATCGAATTTTTCCAGTGCCTTGCTTCCTGCCACCTTCTCGATAATCGAAGGATTTCCCCCAAGAAGCTGCGCCGCCTGCACATCTCCGCACCTGCTATTGGAAAGCAGGAGCTGTTCTGTCGCACGGTCTTTGTATTTTAATGCGTTAGCACTCGCCATCTCCGTAAAACTTAACCCTGCCCCAAGCTGATAAACCAGAACGCGAAAGGGCAGACAGGTATATCCGGCAAGTGGTGCCATCAAGACATTGGACGGGAGTAAAAGACTCCCGACACGAAGTTTTTTTATTTCCATAGCTCCTCATCCTTTATCTTCATCAAATTCAAGAACGTTTTCGACTAAAATCATCCTTTTGTGTTTCCGGGTTTTTGTTTAATTTTCGTTTTTTATAATTTCCAAATTTTTCCTAATCATCTCACAGCGCTGTGCTACACAATCCACTGAACGCCCCGGATCTTGCGGTGTATGAAAAACATAATCCATTAACTTTTCGATATTTGTTGTCGCCACATGAAGTCTTGTATCCGATGAAGCATAATAGATATATACTTCCCCGTTTTCCCTTGCGATCGCACCGTTGGTAAAGACCACATTGGAAACATCCCCCACGCGCTCGCCGCCCTTTGGTCCAATCAAAAAGCCGGATGGCTCCGCAATCACCTTCCACGGCTCTTTTAAGTCCGTCGCAAAAGCGTAGATAACATAGCGCAATCCTGCGGCAGTATTACGCACACCATGCGCAATATGAATCCATCCGCGCTCGGTTTTAATCGGCACCGCACCCGCGCCGTTTTTCGCCTCCGTGATCGTGTGATATTTGCGGCGGCTTGTGATGATCTCCTCATCAATTACAGCGTTGGTAATATCCTCACACAGCCCGAAGCCAACTCCGCCGCCCGAACCGGTATCAATAAAATCATCCATCGGGCGCGTGTAGAACGCATATTTTCCATCTACAAATTCCGGGTGCAGCACAACATTTCGCTGCTGCGGAGAATTTAGAGTCTTTAAATTTGCAAGCCGCTCCCAAGCTCTTAGATCCTTAGTGCGCACAATACCTGCCGCCGCCACCGCTGCGGAAAGGTCATTTACCGTGGTATCCTTGCTCTCCGAGCAGAATACACCGTAGATATAGCCATCCTCATGCTTGGTCAGGCGCATATCATATACATTGGTTTCCTGTGGGCAGGTATCCGGAAGTTCCACCGGGTAATCCCAGAAATGAAAACCGTCCACCGGGCTGTCACTCTCCGCCACGGCAAAGAAGGATTTGCGATCCGCCCCCTCTATACGCGCCACCAGATAATATTTTCCGTTAAGCTCCATCGCGCCGGAATTAAATGCCGCGTTTACGCCGAGACGCTCCATAAAATATGGATTGGTATGGATATCCAGATCATATTTCCAGAAAAGCGGAATATGCTCCCTGGTTAAAACCGGGTCGCGAAACCTGTCGTAGATACCATTGTAATCGCTGGTCTTCTCATTTTTTCTTGCCAGCAGTCGGTTATATTTTTCCAGTTCCACATAGTATTGTTTATGTAACATAATCTATACTCCTTTATCATTTATATTTTTTCCCATTCTCATCACGGCAGACAAAATCTTTATCTCCGCCTGATCAGCTCCATACACATTCTTCCGTTGTGGTATGGGCATTTCCACGGCTCTACAATCGGCTTTTTGCTTGTTGGTTTCCCATTTTCATCCAGCTCCCAGTACCACTCGGAACCCTCGCGGGGATCGACTAAATTTTCCATAATATAATTAAAAATATCCTCGCTCGCTGCAAGATACTTATTCTCCCCCGTTTTCTGCCAGCCATTGTAAAAGCCCACCACAGCTTCCGCCTGCACCCACCAGATTCGGAAGGTATTGTCCACGCCGCGCTCACACTCATTTAACAGCGAATGATTGACATAGGCGCGCTTATAGATCTGCGCGGTAAGGGCTCTTGTTATCGGGGAGAGCTTTTTGGTCATTTCCTTATCGTCAAGCACCTCAAGTCCTCGGTCAACCAACCATGCGGTTTCAATATCATGCCCGTAGGAATGCAAGTCGATAATGCTGTTCATCTCCCGGTCAAAAAATACTTCCTGGCGATGCTTGTCCGGGTTATAAATCTTTTCGGCAATGGTATTCATCATAAAGCGCAGACGCTTCCCTGCCCGCTCATTTTTTGTTACGCGGTAGAATTCCGTGTACGCCTCAAATACATGGAGCAGCGTGTTCATTGTCTTTTCGGCAATCACCCCGTTTTCCGAGAGTTTATCATTCTCCACCGGGGAAAAACCGCGGTCAAACGCCTCCAAATAGCCGATCTCATCCGTACACTTTGTCTCGATAATCTCCATCAGTTTGATCGCTTCTGCAATCGCCTCCTGTCTTTTTGTCGCATCATAGTAGGAGGAGAGTGCATAGATGGCAAATGCCTGATTATAAGTATGCTTTGTGGTATCCGCAGGACTTCCGTCAAAATTGATGGACCAGTAGATCCCGCCATTTCCCTTATCTAAACAATGCTCCACCATAAACTGATAGGCATGATCCGCATACGCCAAGAGTGAGGGATCCTTTAAGATCATTGCCGCATTGGAGAAAAACCAGAGAATGCGGCTGTTTAAGATACAGCCCTTCACTGATTTTTTATCCACATTTAAATCAAAATCCATATATCCGTAAAATCCGCCATTCTCCTCATCCTTTAATTTCTCCCAAAACGGCAGCAGTTTCTCGCGCAGATGTTTTTCTGCAAGTTCGCGAATATCCATTTTTTGTAAACCTCCTGCAATAAATCTGATTATATCATATCATACCATAAAAAAAAGAAAAATCACTCTCAAAAATTTAAGATATGAAAAAAGGGACATACAAAATGAAATCTCCATCTTGCAAGTCCCCCTTTCTGTACTATTTTATACAAGCCGAAAATCAAATTAGATAATTCCGATAGTTCCGTCATCCCCGTTTTCGGTGTGATGTTCCTTGATATAGGTTACAATCTCGTCCACCGTGGTAAATGCCAGACCTACATAGCTGTCCGCCGCGCCGTAGTAGATCGCGATCTTTCCGCTTGCCGCGTCCGTAAGTGCTGCGCATGGGAATACCACATTCTGCACAAAACCTGTTTCCTCATACCATTTCTCCGGCGTTAAGATAAAGTCTTTTGTGCGGTATTTTACGATGGATGGATTATCGATATCAAGCAGTGCCGCGCCCATACTGTAGACGTAGCCATTGCAAGTGCCAGTCACGCCATGATAGAATAAAAGCCAGCCCTCACTTGTTTCAATCGGTGCCGCACCGCCGCCGATCTTTAAGCTCTGCCACCACTGATTATAACCTTTTGTCATCACATGCTTGTGCTTGCCCCAGTATACCAGATCCGGACTCTCGCTGACAAAGATATCGCCGAACGGCGTGTGACCGGAATCACTTGGACGGGAGAGCAATACAAAATTGCCGCCAATCTTGCGCGGGAAAAGTACTCCGTTGCGGTTAAACGGAATAAATGGATTGTCCAGGCGGACAAAAGTCTTAAAATCCGTGGTCTTTGCAAGTCCCAATGCAGCACCATAAAAATCTGTACACCAGATAATATAGTAGGCATCCTCCACCTTAACTAAGCGCGGATCATATGCATAACGAGGCATATACGGCTCGCCGGACTCATTTACCATCTTGATTTTTTCCGTCTCAAACTCCCAGTGGATCGCATCTTTGCTGCGCCCAAGATATAGATGTGGCACCCCGTCATTTTGCTCCGCACGGAACACACCGATAAACGCGCCCTCATACGGTACTACCGCACTGTTGAAAATCCTGGCAACACCCGGAATTGGATTGCGGTTGACAATCGGATTCTCGCTGTAACGCCATACTGGACCTACATAGCCCTCCGGTTTATCCTGCCACGGAATATTTGGAAGATTTTCGGTTAACATTGTGACATTGCTCATCATCTTACTACCCCTTTCTTTTTGCTTGATTTTGTTTTAATATTACATTGTAGTGCATTTTCATCAATTATGTACCATTTATGCACCATTACTTTTTTTCCTATTTTTGCTTACATCCGCATTATACTATAGTTTTCTTAAAATTGCAAGCATTATTTTGCTTTATTTTGCACTATTTATGCACTATTTTGCATTTGAAATCAAGTAGAGAAAAATTTTTTTCTGTGCAGAGAAAATCCCCCGCAGGGAAAGCGGAGGATTTTTCTAATATATTCGTCTTACTTGCCAAAATTCAGGTCAAGATAATCCTGTACAAGCTGTTTCTGCTGCTCTGCTGCCTGTGCTGGGGTCAGTACATTATCCGGGTTTGAGGTTACCATGTTCACCCCTGCGTCAACGCCCTTAATCTTATCCCAGAGATCGAACCAAGGAGTTGTCTGAGACATCATCTTGAGGTACTCAAAATTCCTCTCGGTTTCCATCATATCCTCAGCCCACTCGGTATCATCGCGGTACTCAAGATCGCCGTCATACCAGTTGCAGAATTCCTTATATACCTGGTATACAAAATCTGGACGCTCCACACCGGCTGGAATAATATTCCAGTTTCCGAGAACTGCGATCTGGCTGTTGGTTTCCTGGTTTCCGCTCGGACCAATTGGCCACGGAACTACTCCTATCTCAAAGCCGACATCGGAGGAGAGATGTCCCTGGTGTACCCAGGTAGCACCGCACCAGAATGCAACTTTTCCGTCATAGTACTCATTATTTACCGCCCACTCCTCATCATTCCAAGGCTTTGCGGTCTTATCAGTCTGATAGATCTGATACATCAGCTCCAATACCTCAATCGTTGCCGGGGAACTTAACTGCTCCTGCGCGCCCGACGCTACATGGGCACCATTCGACATTAACAGGTTGTTAAACATTGTTGTCCACCAGCCCGTGTATCCATACTGATCGGTATTGCCGTCGCCATCCGTATCCTTTGTTAAGATGCGCAGATATTCTGTAAATTTCTCCCAAGTCCACTGACCATTATCATAGAGATCCTGCGGATTGTCAAGACCTGCCTCATTGATTAAGTTCATATTAAATCCAAGTGGATACGCGCCCAGATCAAGTGCGGAACCCTGGAACAGATAATGCTTATCCATACCCGGAATATCAAGATAGCGGAACACCACCTGCTCGGTAAAGATATCATCATTCGCCGGTGCCATATCCTCAATAGCGGTCGCGTAATCGTTCATTACCGCCGGCACACCAAACTGTAAGTCCGCCTGGTAGATATCACAGTCCGGGGAACCTGCCATAATAGAAGTATTGATGGACTCCATAATTCCTTCCCAGGTCAGATTGACATACTCAATGCGCACATTGTATTTTTCTTCGACGCGGCGCACATTATTTAACATCATCTCCGCAGTTTCAAGATTAGATACTTTTGGCTGAGCATAAATATCGGTATGGGTGCTGTCATAATACTGATCGTACCAAGTACCGATGCGGATCGTTCTCGGAGACCCCGGCCATGGCTCAACAGAGATCTCCTCCCCCTTATTTTCCGGCTGCTTATCCCCGTCAGGATTATCCCCGCCGGATGGATCTTCTGTATCCTCCTTTGGCGTGGTCGTTGGATTGCTTGACGCGGAGGAAGTCGGTGTAGGAGTTTTTTCCTTGTCCTCGCCACCGCCACATGCGGTCATGGAAAATGCCATTGCGCCAGTAAGTGCGAGCGCGGTTATTTTTCTAATTTTGCTGTTAAACATAATTTACCTCCAATTCTGCATTTAAATCTAATGCGGTGTAAAAATCACCTTTGGCGCGGCAGATAAATTATCCGCCGCGCTTAAACATTACTCTGCTAATTTCGCGATGCCGATCCCGTAGATCTCCCACTCTTCGCTTGACTCTACCTGAAGTCCTGCCATGGTTGAGAAATCCTCCGTGCCAAGTACCTCTACAATCTGATCATAAGTAATCTGCATAATACATTTTTTCGGGTCCATGCGGGAGGTACCGTTATTCCCATCGCCAATGCGCGACCAATCATAAGGTGCTTCGCCAGTAACTGGATTTGCTACAAGCCAGTAATTTGCTCCATTTTCCTTGTAGTACACATTGACAACCGTGCCAGGAACTAAAAGCGTATAGTCGAATGTACCGCCATCGGCAACTCTTGTCACGCCATCCTGTGCCCAGCCGGCCGCTTTTACTGCAGAGTTTTCAATCATCACTTCATCCGTAAATTTCAGTGCTTCCGGCGCGTACTCGCCGATGGTTACTTTGAAAACTTCCCATGCCTGATCGGACTCGCACTGTAATTTTGACATAGCGGAGAAATCCTCCGTGCCAAGTGCTGCGACAATCTGATCGTAAGTAAACTGAACCTGATTATGGTCGTCATTTACTGCTCCCATCCCCTTTACTTCCGCTGTCTCATCGTAAGCGATTCTCGTCCAGCCATAAGGCGCGCCCATATCTGCTATGGAATCCGCAACCAGCCACAGGGAACCCTCGGACTTATAGTCAACTGTAATTACACAGCCCGGTTTTAAAAGGCTTACATCGAAGCTTCCGCCCGCTGCAACGGTATCCACGCCAGCCTGTGCCCAGCCGTCGCCCTTTACTGCAAAGCCTGATACCTCTGTGTTGTTAATGGTAGCAGGGAGAACTTTCTTCTCCTCACCCACAGTTACTCTGGTCACTTCAAGATCATATCCGTAATCCGCAATGCCTAAGAACTTCACATACTTAAACCAGTCCTCACCAAGGTAGGAAGCAATGGTATCATAACTGATCTGAGCTGTAGTATGGGAATCATTCATCGCCAGCTTATAGAAATTAAAGCTTATTACTGTCTTACCCTGCTCATCCGTCTCAATGGTCAGATCAGCAACATCCTGCTCATTAAATGCTTCCCAGTTCGGTGCGCCGATCTCGGAACCCTCCACTTCATAATACTGACCAGTCAGCTTAACATATTTCTGCCAATCCTCAAGACTATCATAATCCGCATTCAAGTAGATGGTCATAATCTGTCCAGGTCCAAAGATGGATGCATCCACCACCTTGGCATCCGTCTGTGCCGGATCAGTGGAGATTCCGCTTGTTGGCCACCAGCCACTGCTCGTCTTTTCTATCATACCATCTATGGAAACTTCATTCTTTACTGGTACAAGATTGCTCCAATCCTCATCTGCAAATCCATCCGGCGCATTAAATTCTGCGGCAGTATTGAGGGCGATCGCATTGCCGGACGCATCCTTTAATACGATATTATCAATATACACTTTATTTGTCGCACTTGTTGGCTCAATCGCATTATCCGTTTCTTTGGAGATAATAATAATATTCTTTGCCCCTGCGACAAAACTTTCATCCTCATTTAATGTAACGGAAGCCCTCTTTGGATTCTTTACTGCCATATACACCGACCATGGGGTGATCTTTTCGGCATTGTCCGCGCCGACATAGTAATAGACATTGCCGGAAGCTGCATAGAAAGTATCCGACGGCGAGGCGAGTCCTATGTCAAATTCAATGCTGCGCACACTCTCGATCGCATCCCCTGCAAGACTGGAAATATCGATCGCAATGTACGGGAATTTAGCCGTGTCCGGTGCAACGACCTGAAGCATTTTTGAACCGGCGAAATCCACAACGGAGATCTCGGTTTCCGCACTGGTGACAAGAGATTCTTTTACCGCGACAAAGCTCATATTGTCATCTTCAAAATCCGCCACTTTGCCCGCCTCAAAGGATGGCGCGCTGGTCGCTACCGGCGCGTTAGTTGGCTCCGGTGTATCCGCCTTGGTTGGTTCCGGTGTACTCGGCACCGGTGTCGCAGCTTTGGTTGGTTCCGGTGTGGTTGGAATCGGCGTTGGATCTGGCTTCTTTTCGTCCCCGCAGCCAGTGATCATCACCGCCATTACCATGCTGGCTGCAATCCATCTTTTTTTCTTAAACATACTTCTCCTCCTTAACTTGAAAATATATTATTTCCATTACAGCATTTCTGCAATAACAGAAGTACTGCCACTTAGAGCAGGCTGCCGCAGACGGATTTTCCGCCTGCGGTAAGCAACTAACCTACAATACCACTTCGCTCTACGCCCTCGATAAATTTTCTCTGCAAAAGAATATAGATCAAAAGCACCGGGATAATTAACAGAATAACCCCTGCATAGGTATAGAGCTGCAGGATTGTCGGGTCATTTATCTCATATGAATTTGAGATTGTCTGCGAGAGCGCGCCAATCTTTTTGCTTAGTAAAATATTCGCACTGATCGTAAACATTCTGGCGTAAAATGAATCGTTATACTGCCATACCAGCGAGAAAATCGATACAGTAATTACCGACGGCATCGCATTTACTAACATGATCCGGGAATAGGTGTAGAACATCCCTGCCCCATCCACAAATGCCGCCTCCTCAATCTCCTTAGGAAGCCCCCGGAAGAACTGATTAAAAATATAAATATAGAGTCCGGAGCGCAGACCGCAGGCGAACGCAGTCATAATGTACATTGGAATCAGCGTTGAGAGCAGATTTCCAAACGGTCCGAAATTGCGGAATGTCATGTAGAGCGGAACCATAATGGTATTCATTGGAAGCACGATCATAATAACAACGCAGCCAAACAAAACTTTCTTTAACGGAAAATCAAACCGCGCGAAGCCGTAGCCGACAAGCGAACACATAATCAGCTGTATCACCATCAGAGTCAGATCATAAAGAATTGTTTTGAAAAGCACCTTCCAGTAATCCATAACTGCGAGCGATGTCGAGTAGCGCTCTAGGGTTCCCTCCGCTGGAAAGAGGTATACCATCGGATTATATACATCGCTGTCCGTAAAGAAAGAGCTGCTTAACATACCGATTAACGGGCTTAAGATCATATAGCTGATCCCAATTAACACTACTGCTTTGAAAAGGCCGAGAATAACTTTTTTTGAAATTCGGACGGCTTTTCGTCTGTCATTCGCGAACTGCTTATCTTCTTTCATGGATTGAAATTTTGCTTTGTAATTCTGCGCAAGCTGCATAGTATTCTCCCCCTTTCCTAGTTATAGTAGAATGTCCGCTTCTGAATCAAGCCGCAGACAATTCCGAGTATCAAACAGATAAGTACGGTAGTAGTCAAGCTCATCGCGGAGCTAAGCCCCCAGATCTGATCAGTGTACGCTGTCTCATACGCCATATCAACAATCTGACTGTTGGTAAATGAATCGACCACCGTATACACAATATTTGTGATAATATGTGGCAATACCATCGGAAATGTAACTTTCCAGAAGGTTTCGTACCCGGTTGCACCCTCGATCTTTGCCACCTCATAGAGAGAGGATGGAATTGACTGCAATGCCGCGATAAAAATAACGATCTGTACACCGGACGCAGAGATAATATCGTTTAGCCGCCCGATTGCCCCGACAACGTAATCGAGCAGGGAATCCGGGAGCGCGAGCTCCTTAAACAGGCTTAGATAGTACTCGATATTTACGCCGCCAGATGTGGATTCGGCGATCGCTGCGGATGTTGCGGACACGCCGCCCATCATCGCGCTTCTCGCCATCTCGATCGCGGAGACAATCGCATCCGCGTTCATAATTACCGGGATAAAGAAGATGGCGCGCACCAGTGTTCTCCCGGTAAATTTCTTGTTCAGAAGCAATGCCATAAACAAGCTGAAGAACACGATAAGCGGCACGTCGATCAAAATATCTTGCAGGGAAGTTACAAGCGTCTGGGAGAAATCTGGATGCTTAGTAAATTCATATACAAAATTTTCCAAACCCAAAAATCTTGTTGTGTAACCGCCGACACCAGGATTTACATTGACCTCAGAGAGGGCGAACTGGATTGTCATAATAAAACTGCGCACATAGAATGCGAGGAAACCGACAATCCATGGGGAGATAAAGAGCAGTCCGACCACTGCGCGCTTTCCTGTCAAGGTCATTCCCTTTTTCTTTTTCATCTGCCTGCCCCCCTTACTTCATAGGATTTTGCTGCAAGCTGACTGCCCTCGGCATCCGCCGCCACTGTCTGCTTGTTAATATAGATCATAACACCGTTGCTGTAGGTCACTTTTACCACGCCAGAATCAAGAATTTCATGCTTTGTGATTGTCGCGTCCGTCACATTCCTTAACACGCTATTAACTTCACTGTACACGCTCTTTGCCAGAGTATCCCAGGAAAATACGGTACTGTTTTCCTCCACATTCGTCTGATTCTTGTAGGTTGTGCTGTAGAGACTGTTAAGACCCGTGTACTTCATATCACTTGACTGCTTGCCCGTAAAGGTAAAATGTGGGGCAGAACCGTACTCAATCATCGTCAGGACACTGTCTTTCTGATCAAAGGAATCATCCAGATTGATTGCTTTTCCTGTATAGTCGATGCAGCCATGTACCAACATCTGATAGAACGGCACATCCTCATCAATGATAAGATAGCGGTTGCCGGAAACCGGAATATTGATTAGGTCATCGCTGTAGGCCCAGGTGTAGGCATTGCCGCCGCTGACCATCAAATCTTTTCCCGTATTCTCAAGTTTCTCAAACTGTCCCTTTACAATTTCTTTTGCCTCCTCGCGCAAAATAATTTCCGTGCGCTTTTTGTCGGAGGTAAGAAGATCGCCTAAGTCCCGAAGTGATATACCAGAGATATCATACTTGCCAATCTTTTTTGCAAATTTATCCACGTAGCGAACCAAAAATTTCGGCGAGATTACATCGTATATGGTTTCTGAATACCCTAAAGAATGAGTCTGGCGCAATGTAACCGGACTGACCTGCCCAAAGGAAAGCGTGTAGCCCGCGCCGTAGTAGCGTGCAGATTCTCTTGTATAATTATAATTATCTGCAATAAAGGAAACTTTCTGGAACGCGACATCGCCGTAGAGTTTTCCGCCCGCCGCCTCCACTTTATCTGTCAGTTTCTCAAGCTCTTTTTTGCTGCCAAGTTCCTTTACCAGCTTGATCTTGCTTGCCGCGTCATGATAGTAACCCTCGTTAAACCATCCCTGATAATTTAATACCAGGCGATTCACTCCTCCGGCAGCCAGATCATCAATAATCTCCTCCGCCTCTTTATAAGTGGTCATTGGGTGAACATCCAGGTAGGAAACGCCCAAAATATTTGCATCGACTTTTACGCCGCCGATCAAATCCATATAGAATGGAATATCCGAAGCTTTTGCAAGCGGTTTTAATGTGCCGTTTGCAATTAACTTCTCGCGGTAGTAATTTGCCATACCAGAATAATCTGATTTTCCTTTTTCCAGAAAACTGTAGCGCACAATAATATCCGTATTATAAAGTTCCGGCTCCACAATCGGAAGATCCGAGGCATTTCCGCCCGTGCCAAACATCGCTAGGGAATCGGAACCTCGCACAACAAAGGTCGGGTATGCATAGTT
This sequence comes from uncultured Lachnospiraceae bacterium, assembly GCA_910577165.1. Classification (GTDB taxonomy): domain Bacteria; phylum Bacillota; class Clostridia; order Lachnospirales; family Lachnospiraceae; genus RGIG4057. The sequence continues at coordinate 37,804 of CAJTLX010000005.1, read as the reverse complement.
GTAGGAATTCAGTGAACCAGCTACGCTCGCGTTGATCATCGCATGGCTGTCACCCTTCTCAATTACGGTAAAAAGCCCGGTATCCGTATTTTTGTAATACATTCCAAAAAATGGCATCCGCACCTGTTCCAGATTCTCTCTTACCAGATATTCCGCCGCCACCGGATCGATATTGTACACATACTGGCTATATGCGGATGCATCGGTTTTTCCATTATTAAATTTGATAATGGAACCTGCGCCGTTAGGGACAAGCATATAGCCGCCGTCCTCATCTGCCATAGCCGACGCGCCGAAATAGCGAAGAAGCTGAATGCGATAAACTTTGCCGTCACCGTTCTCCTCAATGTGGCTGACCGGAACACGCACTCTTAAACCATCCGCCTCCAAGGTGTACTCAAGCGGAATAACAAAATAGGTTGGCAGCACGCCCTCCACGCCGGAAGCAAGCATATCCGCATTATAATCCTCCTCCGTATATCCCGCCTCCGCCAGATATTCATTCATCCTTCGCATCTGTGAAGCAGCACCCTTTGCCCCCTCAATAATAATCATCCAGCCTTCTTTTTCCGACCATTCCGAATAGCGTTGTCTTACATACTTCGCGTTCTTTTCGCTTATCTTCGCCAAGTAACTTTCCAGACGCTCCGCCTCGATATACTCCGGCACAATGCCAGTTGGGCTGCTCATATCGCCGATGGTGTAAAGTACACGAACACCATTTGAAATGCTCTGCACTTCAAACTGACCGATCGAGGTGCTGTAATCATAGGAATTGTAGGTTGAACTATTGCGCGCCGCATTGTAAAAATCCACAATTAACTGCGACTGCAAATATGATTTATGCGTCTTTCCAGCGATTGGATCATCTGCACCGCCCTCAGGGTTCGAGTATGTAATCGCACCCGTGCGCTTATCATACACAGCGGTCTCGGCCGTCTTTGTATCGATGTAAAGCTTTAGGAAATCATTTTCTGCCGCGAGCTGCATCCCGGAAACATTCGGGGAAGCGTCGCTTTTTGCGGCAAACGCCGCGCCCTCCTCGTAGGCTTCATTATCTGCAAGATAATCCTTGTAATCGGAAAACATCTTGTAATGTACTGTAGTATAAATCAGATAAATTGCTACGATTAAAACGATGATCGATACGACAGAGAGAATGATTTTCTTGATTGTACTCATTTTTTTCTTCATTGCCGCATCCTCCTAACTTCTAAACAAAAGTTCCGTGTAAATACTGTAGATAAAGCCATATACTTGACTTACCAGATCCGAGAGCAACATCACAACGAAAACGATAATCAGCATAGAAACCACAGTTAAAATCAGGGTCAGCAAAGTCTTTGCCAGACTGTAATTATGCACGATCATAATTCCGGAGAGTGCCAAAAGCACGGTCCATAAAGTGCCGATCGTAATGATAATGCTGTAAAAGCCCTCCTCATTCTGTGCGATTACCTGGGAGACGATCGTCGCAATCACATAGCTTAATGTGATTGGCACTAATGAGTAGCCAAGCACGGTAGCGATATCCTTTAATCTTCCCTCGCCGTTAAGCAGGCAGGTGATTGACCAGTTGCCAACGCAAAACAACAAGTACAAAAGCAGCACGCCGCTCAAATTATCCAGACTGTCCACCGTGCGTGGGTTGGTGTCATTCACAATAAAACTCGCCGTGATCTTGTTGATCGAAAACACGAAGCTGAACAGGATAACAGAGATAACTGCAATCGGCACGCTCCCCCGTCCCCGGTGGCGGATCTCATAAAAACCGTCCATCGGATGCGTCAGGGTATAAAATAAATATTTAATTTTTGCCACGGAAAAATTCTCTCTCATACGTCAAACGCACCCCCTTCATCATCCACATAGATTCCCTTCTTCTTCTTTCTCCATTTTATGAAAAAGACAATCAGGGCAACGCCAAGAATTGCTACGCTTAGGATAACACCGAGGTATTTCTTTAGAAAATCATTGCGGTATCTGCGGTAAGCAACTGAATAATACTGGCGGCTCATGCCGATGCGCAGATATTTCATCGCCTGCTCATTGTCGCCGGCCGTGAGGTACGCCTTGCCGATCCCGACATTGGCAAGCTCATTGTTCTCGTCGAGCATCAGCACCTGCTTCCACAGATCAACCGCAAGTGTCTCATCGCCGTCATAGCGCAGTCCCACTGCCCGGTTAATCAGATCGCCATACTGTGTCTCCGTGAAAACTAACATCTCTTTGCGGTAGGAGTCAAGCACGATAATCTTGTCGCCGATCGCCTCGACTGCCACTGGAGTCGTAAAGGTTCCCGCCTGGGTGCCAAGTCCACCGAAGATGTAGAGGAGATTGCCCTCGTGATCGTAAGTAAAAATACGCCCTCTTTTTGAGTCAAGAAGAGAATATATTCCCTTGTCGCGGTAAACCACATCCACGATCGTTGATACGCCGCTGTAGTCAGAAGTTCCAACCGTAATCAGGTCGCCGCCAACATTCGCGTTCTCACCCTTTCGGATAACATCCTCGCCCTTTGGATTTAAGCGTCTGACCGCCTGTTCCCCCTTTGAGTCAAAGTTTGATGCATACACAAAACCGTCAGTATCAATATCAATACCGGTAAACTCGGTTGGGATAAAGAGCTGTTGCTTTGCCCTCTGCTCCTTTGTGGAAAGTTTTCTCCAAAGTTTCTCCCACGGTGTGATATTTACTTTTACCGTGCCAAAAAATCCGGTGAAATCGCCCTCGCCCTCAAATACCATAATTCCCTGGAACATACGCCTTGCGATACAGTATACGCGATCCGCATAATCCACTGTCACTTTCAATGGAGTAAAGACAAAATCCTCTTCCAAGACATCGGAAGTTGGATTGTCGATAATCTTGACAAACGAGAGATCATCCGCCTCAAGCACTACAATTCTGCGATTCTCCGAGTCCGCAATATAGATCTGCCCGTTCTGCGAAACACAGACACCATATGGCGATTTAAAGGTATCCGTCTGTCCGTCGCGCTCAAACGAATCGATAATATGCACCATCTTTGTTAAGGAATTATCCACCACCACGATACGGTTGTTGCCCGTATCCGCAATATAAACTTCTCCGCTTGGCGACACACAAAGATCCTGCGGGTTTAAAAAACTCCCCACGCCAAGCGTCGTTCCGGAAACACTGTTTTCCGGAATATAGGCTGCTGGGGTAAATACAATATCCTCCCAGTAGTCATAATTGTAGGAATCGTAAGGCACAATAGTGTCGGCCTTTGCCATCGCAGGCTCTGTGAGCATAAATACGGAGAGGGCTGTGATGACAATTTTTTTCCAAAGTTTTAATTTTTTCATCTTTTCCCCTCCTTTTTAGTCTTTCATACCGGATGTGGTCATGGTCTCAATGACATTGCTCTGGCAGATTAAGAAGAAGATGATCGGGATGGCAGCGATAATAAAGGATACCGCCGCCGCCGCGCCAGCTCTCGCCGTACCGCCTGCGGTAATCTGCTGCAATGCGTACTGTAACGGCTTTAACTGCTCGCTTCTAAGGAACTGATTTCCGGTCTGCGCCCACATCTGCTGGAACTGGAAAATTGCAAGTGTCAGCCATGCTGGTTTTACGTTCGGCATAACCATTGTCCAGAAGGTGCGGATCTCGGAAGCACCGTCAAGTCTTGCCGACTCAAGAAGTGAATTCGGGATCTGCTCCATAAACTGTTTCATCAAATAGAGTCCCATACCGTACTGCCATGCCGGTAAGATTAATGCCAAGTAAGTATTGTTCATCCCAAGCCAAGTAATAATCATATAGTTCGGGATCTGTGTTACATTGTAGGAGAACATCATGGAGAGGACAACCAGACCAAAAATAATCTTCTTGCCCGGAAAATTGTGCTTTGCAAGCGGATACGCTGCAAAGGATGCCACGATGACATGACCTACTGTGCCGGAAACAGTAATGATTAAGGTGTTTAATATGTATCTGGAAAACGGCACCCATGAATCATTCATCAAAACAAAGAGGTCAGTAAAATTCTCCATCGTCGGATTTTTTACAAAAATGCGCGGCGGATACTGGAAAATCTCATCGAGCGGCTTTAGTGCGTTATTGATAATCATTACAAGAGGCAATGCCATAAATACGCCGCAGATAAACATCAGGACGAAGAGCAATCCGTTTCCGGCTTTGGAGCGGTTTAACTGCTTCTGCTTTTTATAATTTACTTTTTTCGGTTTCTTATATCCAGCTTTGTCTGCCAATTACTCTCCCACCCTTCCTAATACTTTTTGTACGAACTTGTTCGTCCCCACCATAAGAAGGAACAAAACGGTTGCGATAGCCGAAGCGTAACCCATCTCATAGCGCGTGGAACTATAGTCAAGAAGGTGGGTCACAACAGTCGCCCCGGCATAGTTGACGGACGGGTTTCCGGCGAGCTGTATGGAGATATCCGCCACCGCAAATGACTGTGTGATCTGCATCACCGCACCGAACATTAACTGCGGCTTCATCGATGGCAGAGTGATAAACCATAATTCCTGCCAGCGGTTCTTTACCCCATCCACCGCAGCCGCCTCATAAAGTGATTTATCCACAGTCTGAAGTCCTGCGATAAAGGAGAGGAAACCAGTTCCAAGTGACAGCCATAACTGTACGACAATCAGCACCGGAAGCACATATTTCTCCGTCTGCATCCACAGGATTGGCTCGTCAAGGAAGCCCATCTTAATTAAGATACCGTTTAACCATCCGGTTTTGCCCGGGTTTAAGATAATGTTCCAGACTAAGTATGCCTGCCCACAGATGGACGGAGCGTAGAAAATCAGGGTGAGGAACGCACGCATCTTTCCGCGAAATTCATTGATAATCCAAGCAAAAAGCACACACAAAATATAGCTGACCGGGCCTGTAATTACCGCGAAGAGCAACGTATTTTTCAGGGCGATCATGAAAATATCATCATCTAAGAAAAGCTTGACGTAGTTCGCCCAGCCCACAAAGGTCGGAGCTTCAAGCATATTGAAGTACGTGAAACTTAACCCGATGGATACCAGCACCGGTGCGATGGTAAAAAATGTAAATAAGATCAAGTACGGTGCCAACATTAGGTAGGAGGTTCTGCTTTTCTTTATGCGGTTTATGAGCTTTCCCTCTTGTTTTGCCTTTTCCATATTGGAATCAAGCACTGCTGCACTGGCATTATTCTTACTCATTGGATCAACCTCCTCCTTTCTATTTTTCTTCGTAGAGCGGCAGATTAAATTCTTTGCGCTTATAATCAATCTCAGAATTGATCAGGAGAACTTTATCCATCAATTCCTCTCTCGGCGACACGGAGTCCGTCTTCGTAGTTACACGGTAGAACGCGTTGTTGACATTGCGCCAGGAGAAATATCCGCCCGGAACCTGCGGGATTCCCCTTACCTGTGAAAACTGGCTCATCAGTGCTTCCCTCTCCGTATTCGGCCAAGGAAGTGCCTCGAACGCCTCAAGATTTGCCGTGGCAATACGCGCCGCAGAACCCATCAGGGACTCCATCTCGCGACCGTAGTCAATCTGTGTCTGCGCCGAAGTCCACCATTTTAGAAACTCCCAGGAAGCGGCAGTATCCGCATTGTCCTCCATCATAATGCAGGCCGCGCCAGTACTGCCGACAGTATTATCGACCGTGCCGTCCTCGTGCTTTACTCCCGGAACTGGAGCCATCCCCCAGAGTCCCTTGATATCCGGTGCGGATACCTGAAGATTATTGTAGAGTGTATAATCCGAGATAATGATCGGGCACTCGCCGAGGCGGAAACGCTCATCAACCACTGTCGCCTGGTCAAGCTTGTAATCCGTATAGAATTCACAGTATTCTTTAAAGGCATTGATCGCTGCGTCCGAATCGAGTGCGGAGCGGGATGCATCCTCATTGTAGTAGTTGCCGCCATTCTGATAAAGAATCATCGCGAAAATGTTTTCGCCAGGAAGCATACCAATCTCCATCTGGTTCTTGCTAAGAACTGTCATTACCACCTTGACCTCATCCCAAGTCGTTGGAACTTCAAGGTTCAATTCCTTTAAGATATCCTTGCGGTAGAACATCATCGGGAAGGTCTGTGTCTCCGGAAGACCGTAGGTCGCACCGTTAAACTGGAATGCCTCCATCGCGCTCGCATTAAAGCGGGAAGTCACCTCAGAAAGATCGTCAAACTGGCTCAGATCTGCCACCGCATTTCGAAGCCCGTAATTCATTGGCAGGTCGTTGCCGACTTGGATTGCAACATCCGGACCCTGCCCGGCCAAGGTTGCCTGCAAAAGTGTACCCATATCGACAATCATTACATTGACGCTAATGCCGGTCTGGTTGGTAAAGGTCTTATCTATTAGGGATTTAATTACATTTGCCTGGTCACGCCCGGAACCAACCCAGAGAGTGATGGAGCGCGTATTGCCCTCGGTCACATTGCCGATCTGGTTATAATCGATCACAAAGGAATAGTAGAGTCTGGTAAACTCATAGAAGATCTTTGACCAGAATCCATTGTTCTTTACCTTTGTGTTAGCTCCCGGTGCCGTGATATAGATGGTATCTAACTGCAAGGGCTGTTCGAGCGCGGAAGTCACCCAGGTACCTAGCGCGCGGACATTTACTTTGTAGGAGGAAATGACTTTTACAAAACGCTCTGGATCTTTTACCAGTTCTTCAAGCTGATCGCTCATTGTGATAAGAGCGGTTTCCTTGTCGCTTGAACGCCCTGTTACAACGCGCAGTTCCTCGATCACCTCCAAAAGTTCGTTCATCACGCCTTCCATCTCACCCTTTACTTCCGGAAGCGAGGACTCAATCTGATAGTCGCGGTAAGCATCCGGCGTAACACCCGTAATGCGGATGATCTTGCGGTAGGTCGCATTTAGCTGAGTCACACACTCTTGAACTTTGCTGATAATGGTAGAGAACTCACCGAGTACGGTCTGCATACGCAAAGTGTGATGTCCCGCCTCAAGATAGATCTTGTATGCCTCGCCGTTCTCATCGGAAAGTGTATCCATTCTCCAGGTCTGCTCATAGGTAAATCCATAGTCATTTAATTCCTCAAAAGGAACTATTCCGTCAATCATTATTTTTCTGGAAACATAAAGTCCTTTAACAAAGTTTTGTCTTGCATGAAATGAAATATTGTAGTATCCGCTTTCCACTACATCAAACTCCCATTCAATCCACTGATTGACAAGCCGCCAGGAATTGCCGCCGATAGTATTGTTTAGCAGTGCTTTCGCGCTTGCAGGATAAACGCCAGGGGAAGACTGATCCTGAGTTGGATAGAGCATCTGCGAGGAAGCTTTCACTGCGTTCTCCGCCTCGATGCGGATTGTTTCCGCCGATGCATCCTTCGCGCCCGATGCGTCCCACTGCGCTTTTTTCTCAGCGTAGGAGGCTACTTTTCCTGTGTTCGAGAGCATTACACGGCGCAGAATCATCGGTTCGCGCCTTGAAACAATCGTGATGGTATGCTTTCCCGCCGTCAGATAAATGGCAAGACGGTCGGTGATATAGCCATCCGCATCATAGAGATAACTATTTTCCATCCATTCCGGTGCCTCCGCCATCGAAGGTTTTAGATCGTTGCCCTGGTTATCCTTTACCCAGTTCTTCACCAGAATGCCATCTTCATTGACTGAAGTACTTTCCACCGTGTTTTTCCACACACGCTGAAATTCTACAAGCGCGAGCTGGCTGTACGGAAGTTTTCCATCCACAAAAAATGCCCTCTGGATATCTGCGGAATTGCCCTCCACCGGATAATAGTCAAGGGAAAGCTCATAAAACCCCTCTGTGCGGATATCGACCTCGTACTCAATCAGCCCCTCATCCTCCATGCGCACCGAGGTTCCTTCCATCCCCTCGTAATTTTCATAGACCGTCGGTGTTGTCCCGACATCTTTGCCATCCGCGCCAATTTCTCCCGCGCTAAAACGAACATAATCAGCAGCATCAATCACATAGGATTCATCCGGATGCACGTCATTATACTGCGCGATATACTCTTGATAGTTAAGAATCGACGCATCGATGGAATGGGTTGCAACAATTTCCTCGTAGTCATCAAGTGGCACGTCCGTTTTTGCTTGTACGGTGGTCACCGGAGAAATAAGGACTGCGCCTGAGAGCAGAAATGCTGTCATTCTTTTTCGCATCTTTTTTCCCATCATCTTCTCTCCTTCTTTCATTATTCGTAATACCATGATTTGTCTCCCTCCGGCTTTGGCGGCATATATTTTTTTAATACCGGTTCTACCAGGTAAGTTGAGGCAAAGCACCAGATGCCCGGCAACAGGAAAAGCATTGCAAGCATCGGAGAGGTACCCGCTTCCGACTGTGCCGCGGATACAGCAGAATACAAAAATACCCCACAAATGCTTGTGCCGGCCATGAGTAATATCGTAACAGGCAGATGCCTGAAGACCATGACGGATGCCATTCTCGCGAGAGGACGCATCCGTATGGAGAAACGTGAGAGTACCGGACAGATATAAATCACAAACCCGGCATAAAAAAACAGTAAAATCAGATAGATCATAGCAAACGCTGTACTCTGTTTTGTCTGTGCCTGCCATGCTACCTTGAAATTAAACGTAAGTAAAAGCCCAAGTGCCACAAGGACAAGGCTTAATGGAATCCCCCGCGCCAGATTATTTTTAAAGGAGGTAAAAAATTCTCGAAACGCGTATCCATGCCCCCTGCGAATTGATTTTATTGTCGCATAATAAAATGCAGTGGTCGCTGGGATTATCGTAACAACCGGGAGGCAACATAAAAGCCAGATAATATTTAGCAAAATCAAATGCCCTATTTTGTCTAAGAACTGGTAAAATGGACCGTCCGACGAAAAAAAGCCGCCCAAATATATCACCTCACCTTCTGTTGTTCGTCCTATATCTCCTGCATTAAATAATTGCCAGAGATATCACCCTCCAGGGGATACTAAGTCTAATCATGAATCGGATAATTTTTTAAATCCGGCAGTTCAGAAAAGGTAATCACTGCATCGTGGGAGTAAACTTTCTTTACCATCTCCTCCTCCGTGTACTTTTCGGAAAGGCGGTTTAAACCGCTGTTTACCAATACAAACTCCCCGCTCCAGGTGGCAAAAAATCCCCACATCGCTCCATCCCTGATTGCCAGATCCGGATCGAAAAGACAACCGTTCTCGGAGAGAACAATCATCTTGCGCTCCTTTGTGTACTCTGATGCTTCAAGAAATTTCTTTATCTGCGAAGTGTAGACGCGCTCGCCCGGATAGATGTCCTCGCCGATAATATCCACATACTCATCGCCCGGATACCAGTCCGCTGCCTGCCCGTTCCAAACCCAGATCAGATTGTTCAGACCATGATAGTTCGTCAGGCGATCGTAGAGTAGAAGATATAATTTCTTGTAGGCATCCGCACCCACATTGCCCCACCAGAACCATCCGCCGGAAGCTTCATGCAGCGGTCTCCACAACACTGGAACTCCCGCATCCTGCAATCGTTTTAACTGCTCTGCAATCGCGTCGATATCGCGGAGGATCAAATCGTACCCTTCGGTATCCTCCCCGTCCATAATCTTTTTTAAATCAATATTGGTATTTTCCTTATAAAAACCGCTGTACCAAGTACCGGTCAGATATTTTTCCGGCGCGTTCCAATGCCAGACAAAAGTTACGATGCCTCCCTGCTCCCAGTAGTCGATCGCATTTTCAACTGCCTGCGTCGTCCCCCCGTTTGCCACTCTAGAAGGTGAGTACTCCATCATATCAAGTCCCAAAACTGCCGGGTACTCATGATCGGTCGTGCGCCAAATTGCTGCGCGCTCCAGCCCGTACATACTGTCACAGTACTGTCCGGAAAGAATTTGCTTGCCGTAGATATCGGTCAGATAACTCATCAGACGTTTTGTATTGTCCGTCGCATTCGGATTAACTAATTTCGCGCTTACTGTATAGAGATCTTCCGGCAATGCTTCTGCACCCTCCACGGTAAGAGAATCCAACATAATCCACCCCCAGGATTTGGAAATTGTCACTTCATGCGCACCCACCGTAAGATATACTCTCTCAAAAGAGGACGGTTCAAAATCCCCGGACTCCGATACAAGTGTCCCTAATGATTCCCCATCCACCAAGACAATATTTTCCTTGTGTCCCCCCTGACTTGCTGTCACAAATTCAAGATCATAAAATCCTTCCTGTGTAATATCAATATGGAAGGTACAACCATCCCCATCTCCCTCAAACTTGGTTACATAGCCCGTGCCACTAAAACCATTTTTAGAACTCTCCGTCTTTACCCCACCGGAAAGAGCCGCATCCTCCGCTTCATAGGTCACAGGAGATACCGTTACCAGCGGAACTTTCGTCGGAAGTGCCACCTCACCATTAGGATCCTCTTCCCCCGGTTTCGTCAGCTGCGCATCCTCCGAAATTTCTTCCGGTTTTGTCGGCTGCGCATCCTCTGGACTTTCCCCCGGTTTCGTCGGTTTGGTATCCGCACCGCCAGGATCTTGCTCCCCCATTGTCGGAGTTTCATTTTCGGTCTTCCCATCACCGCACGCCGCAGTGGATGTCAGGCAGATTGCCGCCATAAGGAAAGCAATTACTCGATTTTTCTTTCTCATAAAATCATTCCCCCAATTCCCATAAAAAAGATTTTTCTTACTTTTTTGCCGCTTTTTTGATGGGATCATATAAACTATATCATACTAAACCGTTTTCGTCAAGTTTCTTTTTGTGCAAAATATACAATCAACTATTGATATTTTTCGATACTATGTAATTTGGGCAGTCAAACAGCACAAATCCCTTTTTGCAATGGTTTTGTGCTGTCCAAACTGTTTTCCTCAGCCCTCTCTATGGGGTATTATACTTTCTTGAAGATTCACGGTAAACCACCTTTGTATCAACGGTCACGACTTCCTGTGGAAGTTCCGGATTTTTTAGCCGGAACAAAAGCTGACACGCTAGGCGCTTTCCAAGTCTTGTATTGCCGACGCGCACCGTGGTCAAGAACGGATCCATGCGCGAAAGTTCCTCTTGGTTGTCAAAACCAGTCACGGCCACATCCTCCGGTACAGAAAGCCCCCTAGCTCTCAATGCCTTGACCACCAAAAAGGCAATGACATCGTTCGCGCAGACAATCGCTTCCGGCATACAAGTCAAACGATTGATATACGCTTCAATTTCTTCCTGCGCATAGTAGCGGGACGGGACATGTTCAATCGCCACCGCATCCTGCAAAGGCACCATTCCAAACTCTGCCAGTGCTGCAGTGTAGCCAGCATAGCGATCACGGATCGTTCTGCAATAGGAAGTATCTCCCACAAAACCAATCCGTTTGATCCCCTGTTTAATCAATTGTTTTGTAATGGCACACACGGACTCCATTCCCTCAGAAATAACAATGTCAACCGGATACTCGGATTTGTCCAAAACCGCCGGAAAATCTAAACATACTGTCGGGAGTTCTTTTTTTAAGATCTCCGCCAGATATTCTTTTGAAAAGACGCTAATCAGGATCACACCGTCCACTTCCTCTTTGAAATCCACCGGCAGAACCAGCCGCCTTTCCTCCTCGTCACTCACAAAGGCAAAGCGCAGTCTGCATCCATTCTGATTTACCATATCTGAGATCCCCATAATAATGCTGTTCCAAAAGACAGAAATCTCTCTTCTGGCAATGACCAAAAGGGTTTTTGCCTCGCTCTTTTCTCCGTGGAGCCGAAACTCGTTGAGAACCGAGGGGGATACCTTTAGATATCCCATCTCACACGCCTTTTCAATCACCATATAGCGCGTTTCGTAGGCTACTGTATCACTGTTGTTTAATGCCCTTGCTACAGTATTGCGCGAAAGATTTAATTCCCTTGCCACATCCTGTATCGTTACTTTCTTCATTGTCCGTCCCTCCCTTCTCTTCTTTCCGCTCTGACAAAACCAGATCAAATCCCTGTAAATATGGGAATAATTACTTCTTCTGCACTATTTTTCTATTTATTTGCACCTATTTTGAACGCATAATATGTAAAATGCAGGAATTTTGCACTATAAACATTTTTGTATATGACAAAAATTCATTTGTGCATTCTGTTTCGCGAAACGAAAATTTATGTTTTATTACAGAGCATTTTAACATACTATATTTTAAATTGCAAGAGGTTTTTTATAAGTTTTTAACAAGTTTGAAAAATTTTAAATATTTTTGCAAGATTACATAATTATTTTTGCATTATTTTGCACCATTTATAATGTCCAAAATGTAAAATTTAAAATGGAAAAGGAAAATTAAGATGCGATATCAAGATTTCCTTTTTGCATTAAAACGCACAAAATGCGGGGGAGAACCCCCGCATAAAAAACAATCCTCGATTAAGAAAAATAAACCTGCCAGAAATCAAACTCTTTTTTCCGCGCGGATCACTATCGAAATCTTACCGCTGTCCCATAGGCCATAACCTCTGCCGCCCCCTGCATCACCGCCGCGGATGCATACCGGATATTGACCACTGCGTCCGCCCCAAGTGCTTCTGCCTCCGCTATCATGCGGCTCGTCGCCAGATCACGCGCCTCACTCATCATCTCGTTGTACGAAGTCAGTTCCCCTCCAACCAATGATTTAAACCCCTGTGCAATATCCTTGCCCATATGCTTGGACTGAATAGTACTTCCCTTTACCAGCCCCAGCATCTCAAGATCTTTTCCTGCAATATAATCAGTATTTACCAAAATCATACCCTTACCCTCCTAGATAAAGCTTCCTTATTAAACTTACTTTTCTTTTCTGAAAATTTTAGATTATAGTTCCTAAATATAATAGCATAGAAAGCAAAGAAAATCAAGCACTCGCGAAAAAAAGCCCGAATTTTTGTGAATTTTCTCTGAAAAGACAGATTTTTTCATAGCATTATTCTAAATTTTATGATACAATAAAAGAAGCAAAAATTATCATGGTTCTTACTGTGACACTAGGGAAAGAGGTAGTGATTATGGAAAAAGGTATTTATACATCAAGTCCAAAGGGAACAGGAAATTCTGTCGGAAAAAACAGTCAGGAAATGCACCTAAAAAAAATCATACGCACATCCGTTATCGCACTTGTTATCGGGGGGATTTTTCTAGCCATCTCCATTGCAACCAATCTCTATGTGATGGTCATGGAAGAAGATCGCTTGGAAACCACTCGCTTACTGGATCAGTACCGACTAGGCTCAAAGGCACTCACCTACGCAGTACAGGCGTATGCCGTAACCGGCGATACAAAATATTATGATGATTATATGCGTGAGCTTACCACGGACAAGACTAGGGACAAGGCATGGGAAGGCCTCGAAAAAAATAATATTACACAGACCGAGTGGGATGAGATGAAGCGGATTGCGGCACTGTCCGACGCTTTAGTTCCCCTTGAGGAACAGGCGATGACGGCGGTGAAGAACGGAAAGCAGGCTGCTGCAATCGACTATGTGTTCGGAGATCAGTACGAGCACGATGTTGAGGTGATCAACGATCAGACCAATCTGGTGATCAATCAGATCCAGGATCGCCTGGATGCAAAGAAAAATCGATTGATCGCAATACAGTCCGTGGTCGAAGTTCTGTTTTTATTTTCTTTCCTCTATGTGATACGTCAAATTATGGTATCGATCAAATTTTCAAGGGAAGAATTGCTTGTTCCGATTATCAAGGTATCCGATCAGATGGTTGCTATCTCAGATGGAAATTTCCATGAGGCGTTCGATATGAAAGAGGATGACAGTGAAGTCGGAAAGATGGTGACAGCAATCCAGTTTATGAAAAATAATCTGGTCAAAATCATCCGTGAGATTACCAGCGTGTTAGAGCAGATGGGCGAGGGCAATTACGAGATTACCTTAGACCAAAATTACGTGGGAGAATTTGGCGCAATCAAGGATTGTTTCTATAAGATCAGCCAGGAGATTCGCCATACCTTACAGAGTTTGCGCCAGATGTCCAACCAGATCAAAGTAGGTTCCCAGCAGCTTTCCGAGGCGGCATCCAATTTGGCGCAGGCAAGCACCTCACAGGCAACCACAGTATCGGATTTGACTACTCTTACTCAAAGCCTCTATACCGATATGGACAAAAATTCCGGCGATGCCAGAGAGTGCGTAAAGATCGCGGAGGAAGCAGGAAAGACACTGTTAGTCGGAAATGAAAAAATGAGGGAACTCAAGGAGGCGATCGGCGAGATCAGCAATTGCTCCGAGAAGATTACCACCATTATCAGCGTAATTAAGGATATTGCTTCACAGACTAATCTTCTCTCCTTAAATGCTGCGATCGAGGCGGCGAGAGCGGGCGAAGCGGGACGGGGGTTCGCTGTAGTTGCAGAGCAGGTTAAGAATTTGGCAGAAGAATCCGCGCGCTCTGCGGAGGAGACGACTAAACTAATTGAAACCACCGTGGCTACCGTAGAAAAAGGAATTGCGATCGCGGACGAAACGGCGCAAAATATTTTTGAAGTTATGCAGGGTGCCCATGTAGCTACCGACAAGATGGAACAAATTTCCAAGCTTCTCGATCAGAATGTACAGTATATGAAACAGGTGGATGCGGATCTTGGAGAGATTCAGGAAGTCATCGACACCAATGCCGCTACATCGCAGGAAACTGCTGCCATCAGCGAGGAACAGACTGGTCAGGTGGAAACTATGACCGATTTGATGGATCGGTTTGTAATATAACGATTTTCAGGACAAAATCCCCGAACAGTGAGTCAACACTGTTCGGGGATTCTTCTTTTCCTTTATCATGGCAAAGCATCCACGGAACTATTTGATAAACATTGCATCCCCAAAGGAAAAAAACCGATATTTTTTCTTTACTGCCTCTTGATATGCGGCAAGTACCCTCTCCCTTCCGGCAAGTGCTGAAACCAACATAAGCAGCGTGGATTCCGGAAGATGGAAATTTGTAATCAGACCGTCAAGCACTTTAAATTGATAGCCCGGATAAATAAAAATCTCCGTATCCCCCTCGCCTGCGCGCACCATGCCATCCTCTCCCACCGCAGACTCCACGGTGCGACAGCTTGTTGTCCCCACACAGATCACTCGCCCACCCGCCCGCTTTGTGGCATTGATTTTTTCTGCTTCCTCTGGCAGCACACGATAAAATTCTGAGTGCATATGGTGATCCAAGATATTTTCTTCCTTGACCGGGCGGAAAGTGCCAAGCCCGACGTGCAAGGTTACATGGGCAATCGCCACACCCTTTTTTTCAATTTTCTCAAGCAATTCTTCTGTAAAATGTAAACCCGCTGTCGGCGCGGCAGCGGACCCCTCATACTTGGCATAGACGGTCTGATAGCGGTTCTTATCCTGCAAAGTATGGGTGATATAGGGCGGCAGCGGCATTTGTCCAAGCTGGTCTAGGATCTCCTCAAAAATCCCCTGATAGGAAAATTTTACCAATCGGTTTCCCTCCTCGACCACCGCAAGAATCTGTGCGGTCAAAAGACCATCCCCAAACACGATCTCCGTCCCCGGCTTTGCCTTTTTTCCCGGCCTTACCAAAGTTTCCCAGATATCGTTTTCCTGCCGTTTTAACAGCAAAAGTTCAATCTGCGCGCCACAATTCCCATCTTCCTGTGATTTTTTTCGCGTTCCAATTAACCGCGCAGGAATCACTTTCGTATCATTAAGGACCAGACAATCCCCCGCGCTAAGATATTCTAAGATATCCCGAAATCCCCGGTGAGAATACTCTCCCGTCCTCTTATCCAAGACCAAAAGTCTAGAGTCCGACCGCTCTTTTAGCGGATCTTGTGCGATCAGTTCCTGCGGCAATTCAAAATAAAAATCTTGTTTTTTCATCGTTTTCCATTCCTTATTTTTACTACGAATTCTCAAATTTTTACTGTGCATTTGTAAACCAGTTCTATCTTGTCTTAATTTCACTTCATATTCTCAGCGCATTAACTCTCTTATTTTACAATATTTTGCACAGCGGCTCCCTGATAATAGTATGAGATAATCTCTCTGTAATTGTACCCCGCCTTTGCCATACCGTTCGCTCCGGACTGGCTCATCCCGACACCATGCCCGTATCCCATCCCGTAAAAATACCAGGTATCCGCACTTTTTGGCGCGCTCTTTGGATAGTTCATCAGATTGTCCGCCCCCGCCACAATATATTGTGATAGCTCACCGGAAAGATTAACTGTCCCCCCATCTGCACTAAGCACCTGACAGTGGCTAAGTCTTGCCCTTGCCGTCTTATCCGCCCCCATCACCGTGACTGTATCCGGTACATCGCCCTGCTTTACAATCTTAAACTTTGTGCTGGGCAGGGAAAAGACTTCGCGGATAGTCCCCGCCTGCAAAATACTATTTCCCTTTGTCCCCCGCGCCTTTAAGAGGTAGACCCGCCCGGTAATGGTCATTACCTGAGCAGTCACGGACTGCACCGTGCCGACGGAAAGTTTGTGGGAGTTAAGCTTTGCGGCAAGTTCATCGTCCGTATAAGTCACCAGCCAGGGCTGCTTCTCCGGCTCCGTCTCATAAATATCCGGCACCGCCGTCAAATAGTCAAGACTCATCCCCCAGACTTCACTGACATTTTCTGTGCTGCCGCCGCTTGTCGAAAAATAGTAGGTGGGCACCATCTTGCCCTGATAGTACACAGCCTGTCCGCTCGTCTCATTAACTGCGCGGCTTGTGCGCGCATCCTCAGCCAGATATCCCCGATAAACCTGACTTTTTGTTGTATCCTCCAGATAATAGGCACGCGAGATATTAGAGTCCGCCTTGTACTCCACCTTCATCAGCGCGAAACTGCGCGCGCAGACCGCCTGAGCTTTCAGTGCCTCCAACGCGTAATTTGCCTGCATTTCACAGGGAACCACCCCATACAGATAGGAATCGATCTGAAGAATATTAACGGCAGTTACGGATTTTTTTCCATAGCAGCCGATCTCAATGCGCCCGCGATAACTGCGGCTGCCGAGATTTAAAATATAATTTCCCTTTGCGTCCGCAGTCAATGCCTTAAACTGCGGATATGCACTCTTCTTCTCCCCGTCAAGAAGAAAGGCATAGCGGTCAGCCTTAACTAACACGCGCTGCGCATTGTCCGGCATCAATAGCGAATAGCTGTAGCCGAAGCGATCCTTAATTTTTGCATAGACTGTCTCCGCCTGTGCCTTTGATGCATTTCCCCCGACATAGACGCGCCAGTAATTTCTATAGATCGCCACCGGCCACGCCTCCACGCCAAGACCGCGAATCACCACCGCCGCGCGCTCCGCATTCGCATAGCTAGAATAAGTCTTTGCCAGAGAATAATAATATCCGTTTGCCGGGGTAAAGACAAAACCCGTGCTGCTTGATAATTCCAAATCGGTCTGATAGCTGTCGTTGATACAATAACCCAGACCGATCTTAGAATTGGATATTTTAATTTCTGATTTTTCGCCGTACAACGCCGCAAGCCCAACCCGGATATCCGTCATGGCAATCGGGGAAGCTGCAGGTGCTTTTTCTGTTGAAGAAAGCAGCAAAAGAAGCAGCAAGAATCCCGCGAGCAGACGGAAAAATGCATCCGTTTTCCTGATGCAAAACCATCTATTTGAGCAGCCCCCAAGAAGGTTCATAACGCAACCACGCCTTTCCAAGTATCTTGTCCTTCGCCACATAATGATTGGTCCAGTAGCGGGAGTCCCAGGAATGATTGCGGTTATCCCCCATCATAAAATAATGTCCCTCCGGCACTAAAAAGGGACCACAATTTTCCTTCTTCATCGGCTCATTTAAATAAGATTCCTCGTACACTTCCCCATCAATATAGAGTACTCCTTCAACAATCTCAATTGTTTCCCCCGGAAGCCCGACAATGCGTTTTATGTAGGTTTCCTTCTCATTGTCCGGATACGGAAAAATCACGATATCCCCGCGTTTCGGGTTGGAAAAAAGATAGGCAAGGCGATTGCCGATCAGTCGATCGTCAATCTGTATCGTTGAGATCATCGAGCCCGTTGGGACTTCCGCTTTGATAATAATATAACGTGTAATGACAAATGCTAATATAAATGCACAAACTACCACCATCACCCAGCTAAAAAGTTCTCTCAACACACCTTTAGTACGCTTTGCAGAAGTTTTTTCCTCTTTCTTTTCGGTCTGCTCTGAATTTTCTTCCTCCACCGAAATCTCCCCTTCATATACTTCATTTTCCTTTTCAGTTTCCATTTTTTCTTATCTCCATTTCATTGCCATTTGTAGGGCTGTCAAAGTTTTATTTTTCTCTCTGGGTTAGCGCGCGTAAAACTGCCGCCATCCATTACTCTATATTGTAATGAATGACGGCAGTGATGTCAAGTAAATTTCATACGTTTATTCTGGTACGCTACTAGAGAATAAAGTTAATAATAGGAGGCTTCTTCCAAAAATTTTAATTGTTTCCTGCTAAAATCAAAATATTTTCCCCTGCTTACATAAAATAACTGACATGCTGCATTTATCTGGAATTCATCTGTATCTTCCCTTTCTAATGCATCTTTTAACACTCGGATAATCCTATTTTCCGGATGTCTGCATTCAATCAGTTTTGCAAAAGCATCAGAACTTGCTGCAATCCATTCACTTCCCCCATCAAGTTGGGAGGATAGCCCTACTTCGGATAAGAATGGATAATCAATCACTGCCCAAACAAGCTCCTCTACAGTCATACTTGACAATATTTCTTCTGGTATTGCGCATTTTGCCTTTTTCTGTGACGCAACCAGACAATCACTGAAATCAGTCGGGTAGACGTAACGATCAATTTTTCGTTGCCCCAATAAAAAATCGCGCAATTGCCCATAAGAAAAAAGACCGATAAGAAATACCAATGCAATGAAAAATATACTAATTCTTTTTCTCTCCATCTCTCCATCCTTTTTTCGGAAACTTTAATTTCTGCGCCACACAGATATTTCATCCAAATCGTAAGGTACTTGTGAGCCACGGTGCATAAATATTCCACGTTGTCCCCATTTTGAAATCATCGTTCTTGTTGCAAACGGTTCCCCACCACCATTTCCCACCATTACTGCAGAATGTGATAACCCTCCATAAACAACAATATCTCCTGATATGGCAGAGGCGGCACTACTGTTTATACTACCACCAGAAACTTTAGTATAGCTTCCGTCCTGCATATATGGGCTTGGATCATCAATCCAGCGATCATTACTTACCGATTGATTGTACCATGCATAAGAATGACAATTATAAATGCAGGTTCCCGAAGAAACAAGAGTGACCCCGTAAGTATTTACCATTTCAGCATCTGCTTCTTGATGTTGTTTTTCTGTATGATTACATTCTGTAAATGCATAACAAACATTTAGACCATTTGGCGTTTTCATAACACCATATTTTTTCTTTATTACCACTCCTGGTATTGCTACCATAGGAGCATATATATCCATCTCATCAGACACGTCGGCAAGTGACGCTAACTCTTCATCTGATAATTCTGCGCCAATTCTTTCCTGAAAAATTGTAATAGCAACTAACGTATCAAATACAATTTCATCCCTTACTGTCTTATTTGCTAATCTCGAATCACTTTCCCCATTTTCTGTTAACATATTAATTGACTTATCCTCAGCTTCACTCATAATTACATCAAGCAAAACATCCTTTGCTGTTTCTCTCTCCAACAACTCAGCAAACGCATCACAAGTTTTTGCCAAATGCGCCACTCCTTTATTTACATCCGAAAAGAAAAAAACATCATAAATCAATGGATAATCAATAATTGCCTGAACCAATTGTTCGTCTGATAAACTCTTTAAAACTTCCTGTGGAATTCTACAAGCCTCTACTTTATCCAGATAATCCTCTAACTCTTTCCATTCCGGATTATTTGGTGTCGGCGGGTACACATAATCTCCATTTGCAGAAAGCCATTTTATCGGAAACCTCTGTATGTCCCCCAACATAGTCTTCCGCTTTCACAAGATTGCTTCCCTGAAATGCAATAACAGCAGTCAAAGCTAAAGTAACAACTTTCTTAGCCCCTTTAAAAAAATTTTTTCTCATTATAAACAAGTTCTTTCCCTTTATTCCTCACCATTTCCAAAATCATAATAAATTAATACTCAGTCAGGTTTTTCTGAACTTTAGGTAACTCTGTCATTCCCATTTTGCTTTGCTAAACCAATTTGGTGATTCATAGCAAATCCTGAGAATATGTTGTTCCCCTAAGTTCAGAAAGAACCTTCAATTATTCGCTCCTACTTCTAACAATTCCTGACGGAACGTTTCTCTTTCTTTTCTATACGGTATTATTTTGCAAAACCGTTTGGATGGCTCTGATGCCACTTCCATGCGGACGCAATAATTTTTCCGAGATCATCATGCTGCGGATTCCAGTTTAACACTTCTCTTGCCTTCTCACTCGATGCAATAAGTCTTGCCGGATCGCCTGCACGCCGCCCTTCGATCACGGCCGGAATCGGATGCCCTGTTACTAAGCGCGCCGTTTCAATCACTTCTTTTACGGAGAAGCCCACACCGTTGCCGAGATTGAAAATATTGCTCGGATTTCCGCCGCGCAGATATCTCATCGCCAAGATATGTGCCATTGCAAGGTCGGTCACATGGATATAATCGCGGATGCAGGTGCCATCCTCCGTCGGATAATCATCGCCAAAGATGGTGATCGACTCTCTCTTGCCGTTTGGAACCTGCAAGATCAGCGGAATCAAATGTGTTTCCGGCGCGTGTGCCTCACCGATCTGTCCGCTCTCATGCGCGCCGCAGGCATTGAAATAGCGCAGCGATACGTAGCGCAGCCCATGCGCTCTGCCCGTCCATTTAAACATCTTCTCCATCGAGAGTTTCGTCTCGCCGTAGCAGTTTGTTGGGTGCGTTCTGTCGGTCTCCAAAATCGGAATATTCTCCGGCTCACCGTAGGTTGCCGCTGTCGAAGAAAATACAATTTTATCAATGCGGTGCGCAACCATCGACTCTAACAGTACCTTCGTGCCACAGAGGTTGTTGTCATAGTATTTCAACGGGTTTGTCATGCTCTCGCCCACCAGCGAGTTTGCCGCAAAATGGATTACTGTGTCAATCTTATTCTCCTCAAAAACCCGATCCACAAATGCACGGTTGCGGATATCGCCCTGATAGAATTTCGCCTTAGGATGCACCGCCTCGATATGTCCGGTCTCCAAATTGTCCGCAACTACCACTTCTTCCCCGTAATCAATTAACTCGTAAACTGTGTGGGAGCCAATGTAACCCGCGCCGCCTAATACTAAAACTGCCATAATCATCCTCCATCCTTTCTTTAAAGTGTGTACGGGCCACAGCCTGCGTCAACAACATAAAAATCTGCCGCATAACCGATCTTGCCCTTATAGATCTCACCTACATTTTTGATGAAAGCGTCGACCGCTTCCGTTTTTACAATGCTGACCGTACAGCCGCCAAATCCTGCTCCAGTCATGCGGGAGCCAATCACACCTTCCTGCGAAAGTGCCGCAGAAACCAGCGTGTCAAGCTCAATTCCCGTCACTTCATAGTCATCGCGAAGCGAATCGTGCGAAGCAATCATAAGTTTTCCAAACTGCTCGATATCATTTGCTTTTAACGCGGCAACCGCCTTGATTGTGCGTTGATTTTCATATACTGCGTGCTTTGCGCGCCGCTCTTTTACCGGGTCGCCAATAATGCTGCGGTTTTTCTCAAATTCTTCCTCGCTAAGTTCCCCGAGAGAGTGGAGATCGAGCACGGTCTGAAGTTTCGCAAGTGCCGCCTCACACTCGCCCCTGCGCTCATTATATTTTGAATCGCCAAGCCCGCGTTTTTTATTGCTGCATGCAATCACGATCTTCGCGTCCTTTAGTGCAATCGGCGCGTATTCGTAGGAAAGATTCGCAGTGTCGAGGAAAATTGCGTGTCCTGCTTTGCCCATCGCAATTGAAAATTGATCCATAATCCCACAGTTTACACCAATAAATTCATTTTCTGCCTTCTGACCAATTTTTGCGAGTTCCACAAAATTCACATCAAAACCGAAAAGCTCCCTCGCCACATAGCCGGTCAAAACCTCGATGGAGGCGGAGGAAGAAAGCCCGGAGGAATTTGGGATATTGCCAAAGTATACGATATCCATACCGGAAGTGATAGGATACCCTGCACCAAGCATTACCTTTAATATGCCCTTTGGGTAATTTGCCCAATCATGCGCTTTCTCTTTTTTCAAACTTGAAAGATCGGCGGTAATCACACCGAGTTCCTCAAAATTCATGGAGTAGAAACGCAGGGTATTGTCGACATTTTTCGCCGCAGCAGCATATGTACCGATGGTAAGTGCGCATGGAAATACATGGCCGCCGTTGTAATCTGTGTGTTCCCCAATTAAGTTTACCCGACCTGGCGCGAAATAAACCGCCTGCGCCTCTCTTCCAAAAATCTTAAAAAATTCCTGAAGCAATTTTTCCTTCATTTTCCTTCTCCTTATTTTAAGTTCCGCAGAAACTCCTGCGTAGTGCCCTTACCGTGGAAGGGAATTTACTGTTC
>CAJTLX010000005.1:0-15167 GCA_910577165.1 uncultured Lachnospiraceae bacterium | reverse complement strand
GGAAGGGAATTTACTGTTCGCTTCGCTTCCAGAAATTCCCTTCCGGCACTACTTCGGAGTTCTGCTGATTTTTAGTTCCGCAGAAATCCCTGCGTAGTGCTAATTTTACATTTTTTTAATTATCAGCAAAAATTTTGTTTTTAATTATTTTTCTTGTTACAAATAATGATAACAGATTTTCATACAATGTCAAGAGAAAATCTTACGCAAATCCTTATTTTTTGTAACCGGAAAAAATCTGCGAAAAAATGATCAAATCAGGGAAATCCTTCCTTATTTATTAAGAAACAAATTTTTCCCTAAATTGAGCGATGGTATTTTTCAGACCGATATCTAAAAAGCTTAGGGCGCGCATTTTTATTTCCTCCGGAATTTCGCGATAATAAGCCTCCGCAATTCCGCCCGTCATACAAGCGATGGTATCGCTGTCCCCGCCAATGGAAACTGCACCGCGGATTGCATCTTCATAGGAATCTGATTCTAAGAACGCCTCGATCGCTGGAGGAACGGAGTAGGCGGCACGACTATCAAAAACGTATGCGGATCGAATTTCGTCAAGTCTTCTCAATCGATAGGGATAATTTTTTTCCACATAGTCGCGAATCTCTTCTTTTTTCGCGCCGTTTCTTGTAAGATAGACACAGGCGGCAATCGCCTCCGCTCCCGTTCTCGCCTCTTTGTTCCAGTGTGTGTAATGGCAGCTATCCCGCACCTCTCTTTTCAGATCCCGCAGGCTGGATGCTGCATAGCCAATGGCAGACACCCGCATCGCGGCACCGTTTCCAAAACTTCTCTGAACCTTATAGTTTTCCTCTTCTGCCCATTTAGAAAACATCTGTCCAAATCCCGCATCCGGATACCGATGAAAATATTGTTTATACCACATAGCATAAGCTTTTTTGGCGGAGAGGGCGGACAGATCTCTATGCAAAATTGCATCCGCCACCGCGACGGACAAGACGGTATCATCCGTAAAGCGGCTGCCCTTCGGAAACAGAGGAAACTCCTTTGTTTTTACATTATGCCATTCGTAAGTGGAACCGATAATATCTCCGATAACCGCGCCAAGCATTCTCTGTCCCCCCTTCTAGTTTAAGAATCCTTTTTTTCCTCTAACTCCCCAAGCGATATATTGTTTAATGCCCTTCCCAGCGCGTCGCGGATCTGGGAATTTTTCCCTTCTTGCCCTTTCCTATACTCCATCCGGTATTTTCCCGCCACGCGCTCCACCTCCTCTTTTAATTCGCGCGATGACATACGCACTGCACCCTGCCCAATAACAATCAATTGTTCCAGCCCATCCGAAGTTGCCACCGTGACATGGTATTTGTGCCCAAGTTCACGCGAAACTTTCTCAATATACATATCCGCAGTTTCTGCCTCCTTTGTATAGACAACGTGAATATTGTGATATTTTACTACCTCGCCGGGATTTCCCTTTACCCGATACGCATCAAATACTAAGATAATGCGATAGTTGGTAAATCCCTGGTAATTGCACAAAATATCCATCAGTTTCCCCCTTGCGGACTCTAAATTTTCCTCGGCTAACTGCCTTAATTCCTCCCAGGCAAAAATTACGTTGTAGCCATCTACAAGAAGATATTCAGGAAGGCAGTTTTTCGTGTGTTCCTTGATAAATTCAACTGAACGCTCCGTCTGTCTTTTGTCCAGTGCTTCCTGCTTTCGCGCCGCATTTGTTCTTTTTTCTTTTTCCTCCCCCAAAGTAGTTGCCCCCACCGGGACACGCCTCTTGATCTCCCCGAAGGTTTTTATAAAAATTTCCTCTAGTTCTTTGTCCGCTGCATAGGCAGCACCGAGAGAGTCCTCCTCTTTACGGACGTTTTTTTTTACCTCCGCTTCCTGTCTGTTATCTTTTGATAAAAGTTCAGACTCTTCTGTTGTCCTGTAGGGAATCAGTATTGCCTCAAGATGCATAAAATTTGCCGCCTGCTGCCACGGCACCAAAATTCCCGCCCCATGGGAGCAGAAAATTGAATCGGCAGAATTTTCCAGATCCGCTTCTGGCTGATAGCCACACTCCCCTATCACTTCCTCCGGATTGTGACAGGGCGCGTATCCCGCTGCCTGACAAAAAAATCGTCCCCTCCCGCGCGTGTAGGCAGCAAACTCCGCAGCATAGCCCTGCATCTTTGCCACCGGCGCACTGCCGCAAAGCATCATCCCGTCCCCGCTTGCCTCCGGTGCACTGCATTTGCCGCACATCCGCTCCACATCTGTCATTGCCCGCCCGACAGCCTCCGTGGGCAATTCCATTCGAAATTTGTAGTACGGTTCCAGCAAAACACTTTTTGCGTGCATCAGTCCATGACGCACTGCCCGATAGGTCGCCTGTCTAAAATCGCCTCCCTCGGTATGCTTGATATGTGCTCTCCCCGCCACAAGAGTAATCTTCATATCGGTAATGGGCGATCCGGTCAGCACACCTAGATGCTCCCGCTCCGCCAAATGAGTCAGGATAAGTCGTTGCCAGTTTTTTTCAAGTGTATCCTCCAAACAGACCGTATCAAATATCAGACCGCTGCCCGGTGCACCCGGACTGAGTAGCAGATGAACTTCTGCGTAATGTCTTAGTGGTTCGTAATGTCCCATTCCAAGAACCGGCTCTTTAATGGTTTCCCGATATAAAATACTCCCCGCATCAAACTTCACCTCAACGCCAAAGCGTTCCTTAATCTTATTTACCAACACCTCAATCTGTACTTGTCCCATCAGCTGCACATGAATTTCCTGCAGGAGAGGCTCATAGCGAATATGCAGAAGAGGTTCCTCCTCTGCGAGTTCGCGAAAACGTTTTAGCATTACGATCGCATCACATCCGGCAGGAAGGATCACACGGTAGGTCATCACTGGGGTCATTATCGGAGTACCTTCTCCCCCCTGCCATCCAAGCCCCTGTCCTGCGCGGGTCGCACTAAGCCCCGTTACCGCGCAGATCTCCCCCGCACACACAGATTCCGCAGTCTTAAACTTCGCCCCGCTATACAGTCTAATCTGATCAATCTTCTCGTTAAGCTTTGTCTGTTCCCCCGACAAATCCTCATATTCTATGCTCTGGCGCACATTAAGACTTCCCCCAGTGATCTTCATAAAGGTGAGCCGCTTACCCTGCTCATCCCGCTCAATTTTGTAGATTTTCGCGCCGAACTTCTCCGGATAATTTTTCTTTATACTGTAGTGTTCCATCCCGGAAAGCAATTCCTCCACGCCGGAAAGCTTTAATGCTGAACCAAAATATACTGGAAATATTTTCCTTTTACGGATCGCCTCCGCGATCTCCTCTTTCGTGAGATCTTCCCTCTCCATATAGGCATTTAAAAGCTCCTCTGAACAAAGTGCCAGTTCTTCACAAAATTTCTTGTGATCCTGTAAAGAAAAGTCCACACATTCCTCCGAGAGTCTGGATTTTAAATGAATCATGCGCGTTTCCTTATCCGCCCCGGCAAGATCCATCTTATTTACAAAAATAAAGGTTGGAATCTTATAATGTGCGAGAAGTTTCCATAGTGTTTCGGTGTGAGCCTGAACACCATCCGTACCATTTACCACCAGCACCGCATAGTCAAGCACACCAAGGCTTCGCTCCATTTCTGCCGAGAAGTCCATATGTCCCGGCGTATCCAACAAAATCATCTCCATCTCCCCAAAGGAAAGCCTCGCCTGTTTTAAATAGATCGTAATGCCCCTCTCCCGCTCCTGCATATCCGTATCTAAAAACGCATCTCGATGATCAACGCGCCCAAGTTTTCGTATACTGCCCGCCTTGTATAAAAATGCTTCCGACAATGTTGTTTTCCCGGCATCCACATGTGCGAGTATCCCAATTACAATCTTTTTCATAGCGCGTTTATTCCTTCCCGTAGGCGGTCTTTTCTCTGGCAAGTTCCGCAAAGAGCCGCAGCACATTCCATTTTGCATTTGTGAGGGTTAGCACCGCTTTATAATCCACCCTCGTCCCCTGCCGCTTTAGTGAGGCAAGTAATTTATCCACCTGTTTCTCTGAAAATTCACACATCAAAAGCATACTTTCACTCCCCGGCTCTCCCCGGTATAGTTCTTCCTCCTCACCCATCTGTACTGCCTCTGCAAGGCTCTCTAATTTACTCTGTGCCAATACCCCAATCTTTTGTCTATATAAAAATACTGGAACCATCTCCGCGCGCAGTTTTAGCGCGGCGGCAGCCACTTTTATTTTTGTAAACTCCTCTGCCTGCACACCAAACACAAACAATCTTGCCATTAAAATTTTCACCCTTTCTTTTCTTCATCCTCTTTATTTATCATTATAACAATTTGGCAAACCGATGTAAAGAACCGAAAACTTTATAAAAATCTTAAAAATTTTTCTCTATGCACCAACAATAAACTATGGTATAATGTCTGCCGACATTATACCATGTTCTTTGAACATGATAAATGATGCGCACGATTCGCAGAAGAAATTATTTTCCCTTCGGTCGAATGCGAATCAGCGCAGGTATAATGTCTGCCGACATTATACCATGTTCTTTGAACATGATAAATGATGCACACGATTCGCAGAAGAAATTATTCTCCTTTCGGTCGAATGCGAATCAGCGCAGATATAATGTCTGCCGACATTATACCATAACAACAATTACCATGTAAAAATTCATGAATTATCTGTGAAATCACTTTAATATTTTCACAAGATCGTGTAAGATAACATGGAACAAAATCGCAGGTGATAAACTTGCAAAGAAATGGAGGAAATAAAATGGGAAACCAGAAGAGTCAAACGCCGGAAGAGAAGACGGCTGAAAAGAAAATGACCAAATATGATCGCAAAATGCAGGCCAGGAAGGAAGCACAGGAGCGCGAAAAACGTCAAAACCTGATCACCCGCATCACCGCGATCGCAGTACTCATGCTTATTGTAATCATCCTTGTGGCTGTACCCCTCACCAAACGTATCAGTGCCAAAGGCGAATATATCCGCATCGGGGATCATTCGGTTTCAAAGATTGAGTATGATTTCTATTATGGCTATGGCGTAAATTCTTATTTAACCCAGTATGCTCAGATTCTGTCACTGATTGGGTTGGATACGACAAAGAGTTTTGCCTCCCAGAATTTTGACGAGAACACAACCTGGCAGCAGTATTTTGACCAGATGACTGCCACGAATATTCGCCAGTATCTCGCATTGGCAGACGATGCAAAAAAGACTGGTTTTTCTTACGATGTGAAGGAGGATTACGACGATTTCTACTCACAGATGACTGAGGCAGCCACCGCACAGAGCATCACCCTGAAAACCTATTTAAAAAATATGTTTGGCTCCTATGCGACACAGTCCTCCCTGGAAGACTGTGTGACTACATTCCTCACCGCACAGGCATATTATTCCCACCTTTTTGAGGGAAACAAGCCAGAATCCACCGAAGTTGAAGAACGCTACAATGAAAACAAAAAGGATTACGACAAGGTTCATTTCTCCCTCTTTGATTTACAGGCGGACATTCCTGAGGATGCAACCGACGAGCAAAAGACTGCCGCACTTGCCACAGCAAAAGAGAAGGCGGACGAATTTATTTCGCGTTACCAGGCAGGAGAAGATTTCCTGACGCTGTGCAGAGCATATGCGACCGAGGCACAGGCGGAAACTTACGCGGCAGAGGATGCCTCCGCCTACCAGGAATCCACCTATGCAAACGCACATTCCGTCTACCGCGACTGGCTTTTTGACGATGCGCGCAAAGAAAATGAGATCACTGCCATCGAGGATACGACGGCATACCATATCGTCCTCTTCAATATGAGAGAGAAGCCGGATACTGTGGACGAAACGATCTCCGACACAATTGCATCCGAAAAAACAAGAGCCTATGTGAACGAACTTATCGAGGGATATGAATTAAATGATGCTAAAGACCACCTGAACTTAAAGGATCTCAATCTTGGAGATGAGGAAGATTCCAATACGGAAGAGGAAGAAAACTCCGACGAGAATTCCTGATTTTCCAAAAGTAAAGAATTTCCCAAATCAAAGAAATAAAAATTTCCGGCAAAATTAAAAATTCGTGCTTTACCACATAGCAACAACCCGTTCTACGAATAATAGAAATGTCCGTGGGGCGGGTTGTTTGTGATAAAAGAAGTCCCCACTTTTAAAGTGGTCCAATCCCCTTAGCCGTTAAATTTTTCCCATTATCTTACCATATCCCACTCCATATCCGAGGCCAGATAGAATTTGGTGTAGCAGGGCTGATTATAACAATTATTTTGCCACGCCACACCCGTGCGGTACATAGTATCATGCATCAGCGTAAAAAGTTTATGTACTGTCACTTCATCGGCAAAATAGATTCGAACTGCATTATCATCCGCGCGCCGATACAAGATTTCCTCTCTAAAATCTCCCAGGATATCCGCCACCAGACAGGGATTTCCCTTTGTGCCATTATTTGTGCGCACATCCTCCGGCACCAGGATAACCCCATGAGTAAGATCATTGACAATCCCTTTATGCGCTCCACCCACATAGTCCGCCCCGTCAATAAACTGTGTGGAGAGATCGGCAGCAAAACGCACAGACTGGTTTGTCCCCGGTGCGGCAAGCGAAAGCGGGTTTCCCTTACAGTCAAATACCTGATGGATAAAGCATTGCAATCCTCTCACCCCCGGCGCGATATCCCCGACCATGCAGCGGCCTAGATCGCGCGGGACATAGGCTCCCCAGAGTACCTGCCCGGTTTCCGCATCACAGAGCGCGTAGCCGTAAGGAGCTTCCTTAGCTCCCTCAAACACATGAAAAATCTCATATCCCGGTCGGTCCGGATCAATCTTTGCCACATGGATCGCATCGCCATGCCCTAATTTTGCTTCCCGCCCATCGGGAAGTTTTCCGTAGGAAGAATATTTTAAACTTCCGTCATGGTCGATCGCTGCCGCGCCATAAATAATTTCCTGATACCCATCGCCGTCAATATCCGCTGTGGAAAGGCTATGATTTCCCTGTCCCGCAAGCGCGCCGTAAATGGGATCGCTGCCTCTTTTTGTGTGCGGAGAATCACAGAATGGATTTTTCATTGATACAAAGCCCGAATCTATAAAAAAGCGTTTCCGATGCTTTCCGTCCACAAAATCGTAGGCGGCAATGCAGGCACGCGTATAATATCCCCGGCACACAATCAGCGATGGATGTTCTCCGTCAAGATAGGCAACACCCGAAAGAAAACGATCCACACGGTTGCAGGGTTCAATGCGCTCCATCGCATAATCCCCCCAGCGCAGCCCATCATCCATGCGCGGAAATGGAAATTCAATAGTTTCCGCTTCCCTTCCATCACCGTAAAACATGGTCAGAAATTCCGGTCCTTCGTACACAAATCCTTCCACCTCCCAGAGCCGGTTTTTCTCGCTGCGAAAAGGCGCGTACTGATAGAGAAAAAAATCAACCATCGATTCGGCATCTTCTCTTGACAGCGGATAAGATTTTTTCTGAAGCGATTCTGCCAGGCTTCCAAAACATTCCTCCAGGGTTCTCGGCCATTCGCCCCGCTTTACCTCCTCATAATCCTGCCATTCCATAAATACATGAACCAGATATTCCCGGTAAGACGTTCTGCTGCAAACATAGGAGTCGGAGTGAGAAAATCCTGCCTCTTTTGCCTGCGGCGGCAGGGTAATATAATGCCAGCGCATTCTCTGACCGTTAATTATCTCCTCATCAAACCCAGGATCAAAATCCTCCCTGGTAAACGGTCGCAGTATCTTCGTTCCCGGTGCAGTCTTTACTGAAAGCTCCGCTCTCCCATCCCCGTCAAAATCAAATACCATAAACTGCGTATAATGCGCACCCGCCCGAATATTCTCCCCCAGATCAAGTCGCCACAACAGTGTTCCATCAAATTTATAGCAATCCAGAATACAGTGTCCGGTATAACCTTTTTGTGATACATCCTTGGAATTATCCGGATCCCATTTAACAATATATTCGTAATCCCCATCCCCGTCCACATCCCCGACACTCATATCGTTGATATGGTATTCGTAGGCTTCGCCTGCCGGGGTCACACCCCCCGCTGGACGGCAAACCGGAAGATCATAATAATTTTTTCCGGAAGGAAATGCTCTTACCTGTTCGGAGAGAAGAGGTCCAGTTCCTTCTTTCTCCCCATCTAAGATCGGGCACACCTCATACAGATCCTCCACCTTTCCCTGCGGATCAAGGTAATTTGTACTGTCGTATACCTCTCCAATCTCTTTCCCGTTTCGCAACACTTTAAAATTTATTCCTGAAAGCCCTGTTTTTGTATACCCGCTCACCTCATTTCGCATCAGCCGCCAGGAGAGAAAAATCCCATCCTCAACACACATGGCGACAAGTCCGCGATTTAAATTTTCCAGCTGCTCACGAAGTACACGTCCCACCGGGGTCTTTAGCGTTGCACAGATAAATTCCTCGCCATGTATAAGAAGTGCCAGACGAAAGTAATGGGAAATATGCGTTGAACGCCGAAAGCAAAAATAGGGATTCTCCCCGCAATAAATACAGCGATACTGCATCCCCTTGGTATTCCTGTCCGACCAGTATAATTTATATTTTGCATCCCCTTTCGGATACACCTCCCAGCGAAGAGAGATTTCTTCCTCAGAAAGTTTATCCAACAATAATTCTGTCTGCCATGCCGCACACTTTTCCCAATCCATTAAAAATTCTCCCTTCTATTTCCGTGTGTTTACCCATATTCGCGCCCATATACAATGGAGTAGGACTCAGTTTTGATCTACTTATGTGCAAAGCACATAATCTCGCCGCATCACCGACGTAATTCCTCTGCATCGGCGTGCGCATAAAAAATGGCAGCAGGTAGAAAAACCTGACTGCCATTTTTTATGCGCAGACTTATATATCGAAATTTATGGTTAACGCAGTATGCAAGTCGCGCAGCGAGTAGGCCAAAAATCACCTCCTACTCGATCTTATTTTTTGTACCGATTACTTTCTGAGACCAAGGCGACTAATCAAGTTGCGGTAAGACTCCAGATCGGTGTTCTTTAAGTAGGCAAGAAGTCCTCTTCTCTGACCTACCATTTTAAGCAAACCGCGTCTGGAATGATGATCCTTGTGATTATCTGCAAGATGCTCATTCAACTGGTTAATCCGCTCAGTAAGAAGGGCGATCTGAACTTCCGGTGAACCGGTATCCCCTTCTTTTCTGCCATAAGCTGCAATAATTTCTGCCTTCTTTTCTTTGCTGATCATAATATCAATCCTCCTATTTTTAAGATCGCCGGATACTAAGGGAGCGGTCGGAGTGTCCGCACTCCTGGTATCGGCTGCATACAAAACACAGTATAGCACATCTTTTGCACACTGTAAAGAAACAAATTTTTATTTTGCTCCAATTTCATTAAAATACTGGCGACAAGCCTCCTTATCCCGCGAGATCTGGAAACGCAGTTCATCTAAACTCCCAAATTTTTCCTCCTGGCGCACAAAATGTAAAAGTTCTACTGTCACAGTTTCCCCGTAACAATCACCCTGATAGTCTAGCAGACAAGTTTCCACCCAAAGAGTCTCCTCCGTCCCCACACTCGGTCGTATGCCGACATTGGTCACCCCATAAAAAATACCTTCCTGCAATCTTGTCCTCGTCATGTAGACTCCATTTGGCGGCAGGAGTTTTTCTTTTGGAGCCTCTAAATTGATCGTGGGAAATCCCAAAGTCCTTCCTAGGCTTTTTCCATGTTTTACCACGCCAGTCATATGATAAGCACCCCCAAGCATCCTGCTTGCCTCCTCCATATTGCCCTGCAAGATGGTCTGGCGGATGCGGGTGGAGCTGATCGCCTCCCCCGCATACTGCACTTTTTTGCAGGCACAGAGTTTATATCCCAAAGATTTTTGATAGTGTGCAAGCATCGCCACATCCCCCCGCCGGTTATGTCCAAAATGATTGTCCTCGCCGACCACAATAAAGGACGCGCCAAGTTTTCCGACTAAGAGAGTCCTGATAAAATCCTCTGCCTCCATCGCGCTAGTTTTTTTCGTAAAAGGATAGGCAATCAGCACGTCCACACCGCAGGACTCAAGCAATGCCCTTTTTTCCTGAACAGTATATAAAAGTGCTTCGCTGTTGCCAAAAAATAATCCCGGATGAAAATCAAAGGTAAATACTACACTTTTCTGACCCGTCTTTTGTTTTTGATTGGATAATTTTTCCAAAAGCAATCGATGTCCCAAATGTACCCCATCAAATTTTCCGATTGTCACACAGGTATGTTGTAATGAAAAATCTTCCGCACAAATATAGTCCATCTCAATCTCCATGCTGCCGCGCAGCTTCATCTAAAATCCATATAAATGGTGATTGATTATCACCATCTGCGCCGGGTACGGTCGCCTAAGCGACATTTTCCGATTCGTGCGAGTGTGCATCCCCCGGAGGGCGATATATCCGGCAATTATTTCATGTCGGGCATATCGCAAACATCTTTATATTCCGATAGCAGTCCTGCGCCGGATCATAGCGGTAGAGGGCATAAAATTTTCCGCTGCTGTCATAGACGCGAAAACTTGCCTCCATCTCCTCCTCTTTCGCTTCTAAAAATACTTCCCCTGGATACAGTTTATTTCCATTGTGAAGACTTTTATCCGCTCCCGCACGCATTCTCAGTACTGGATACGATAAAAACAACCGATCGATCGGCATCAAAATCTCCTCCATCCGCCCGTCCTTACTGATCCGTTCAATCTCTGAGAGCGTGTAACTTTCTGACTCCAAAAATGAACTGACCCGCGTGCGCTTTAAGCTTTTCATGCAGCCACCACAACCCAATTTCCGCCCCACATCCTCGCAGAGAGTGCGGATATAGGTGCCTTTGCTGCAAGTGACAAGGAAACGGATAGTATTTTCATCGGAAACACTCCTCTCTGAAATTTGAGAAAATATAGTTTCTAAAATTTTGATGGAATAGATTGTGACCGGGCGCGGGGCGCGTTCCACCGTCTTTCCCTCCCTCGCTAACTCATAAAGTTTCTTACCGTTTACCTTTAACGCGGAGTACATCGGCGGGATCTGTTGATAAGTTCCGACAAACGACAAAAGTGCCTGCTGTGCCTCCTCTGCATCCGCTGTCACGACTCTGTTGCTTAATATTTTGCCCGTTATATCCTGTGTATCCGTCTCCATACCAAAAAGGAGCACCGCCTCATATTCCTTGTCCTTGTCAAGCAAAAGCTCACAGGCTTTCGTCGCCTGACCTACACAGACAGGCAGCACCCCCTCCGCTTCCGGATCAAGCGTTCCTGTATGCCCAACGCGTCTCTCATGCAGAATGCCGCGCAGTTTCGCCACCACATCAAACGAAGTATATCCCCGCTCTTTGTACACATTGATAATTCCATCCATACGATCTTATTCTTCCTCCAACTGATGGGAAAGACCGACAAGCAGATTATTGATTGCATCGTGCATAAAGCCATGCACATCGTAACCAGCCGCCTCCCTATGTCCGCCGCCGCCAAAAAACACTGCGGTTTTGCTTACATCCACCTTGCCGTTTGAGCGCAGACTGACTTTGAGGTTTTGTGGCTGCACCTCGTAGATAAAGACCGCCACCTCAACTCCCTTGGTCACGCGCAACTGATCGATAATACCGCTCAGATTGCTAGGATCAACATTGTACAAGCGCATGGTCTTATAATTCAAATATGAGAGAATCACTTTCCCTTCAAGCAAAAGCATACTCTCCATCAGGCAGCGTCCCAAAATTTGATTCTCAATATACGTCTTTTCATAGAATGTGCCATCGATCACTTTTGATGAGTCCACTCCTTTTGACAGCAGTTTTCCCGCGATGCACATTGTCTGCTCCAGGGTATTTGAATGTTTGAACACGCCGGTATCATGTACAATGCCAAGGTAGAGTGCCTCCGCTGTGGACAGGGAAATTTTTTCCTCACACATACAGGTAAAAAGTACCTCGCAGGTAGAACTATAATCCGGATACAGCACAAGTTTCTCAGTAAAATGCCCGCTGTTGCTGATATGATGGTCAAAACAGAGTGTATGTTTTGCACTCCTAAAATACTTTGCCGCCTCGCCTAAGCGATCCCCGCTGCTACAGTCGAGGACGATAAACAGATCATACTGTTTTTCCTCCTCGAATTCCCAGATAGGCTTGCCGGAATTCTTTAAAAACAAAAATGTCTCTGGAATATCCTTCATATAGACTGTAATTTCCTTTTCAAAGGAAGCATTAAAATTTTCCTGCAAATAGTTGTATAGTCCAAGACAGGCTCCGACGCAGTCGCCATCCGGACGAATATGTCCGGCAATGGCGATGGAATCCGCCTGCGCGACCGCCTCCTCTAAAATACGACTTTCCTGTTCCGATCTCATTCTTCTTCGCTCTCCCCTGCTTCTTCACCTTCTGCAAACTCCCCGCTCTCCCCGCGAAGATTTGCTGTCACATCATCAATCAATTTTGACATATTGACACCGTACTCGATCGACTGATCGCCAATAAATCTTAACTCCGGCGTATTGCGCAAATTGATCCGACGCGCTAATTCGCTGCGCAGAAAGGAAGCAGCACTCTTTAGTCCGGAAAGCGTTTCCTTTTGCGACTGCTCGTCGCCAAGTACGCTGATATATACCTTCGCCGTCTTTAAATCCGGTGCCACCTCGCAGGCAACTACGGATGTCATCGGATTGACACGCGGGTCTTTCAACTCCTGCGAGATCAGCACGCTAAGTTCTTTTTGTACTTCCTGATTGATTCTTGTATTTTTAATACTGTTTTTTCTCATTATCTTGGAACCTCCACCATCACATAGAACTCTACCTGGTCAAATTCTTGCAAGTCGTTAAATTTCTCAAAAACAAGACCACATTCATATCCGGCGGCGACCTCCTTCACATCATCCTTAAAGCGTTTTAACGAAGCGAGCGAACCTTCAAAAATCTGCTTTCCCTCCCTTGTGATTCTCGCCGAACACCCTCTTACAATCTTGCCGTCAAGCACATAGGAACCAGCGATCACGCCAAGTCCTGATGCGCGGAAAGTCTGACGCACTTCCGCATGACCAATGATTTGCTCCTCATAAGTCGGATCAAGCATTCCCTTCATTGCCGCCTCAACATCTTCGATCGCATTGTAGATAACACGGTAGAGTCTTACATCCACCTTCTCACGATCCGCAATATCCTTTGCGGTATTGTCCGGGCGCACATTAAATCCAATAATAATCGCATTGGACGCGCTGGCAAGGGTAACATCCGACTCATTGATTGTCCCTACGCCGCCATGAATAATACGCACCGCCACTTCCTCATTGCTAAGCTTTAACAGGCTCTGCTTTACTGCCTCCACAGAACCCTGCACATCCGCCTTGACAATCAGGTTTAACTCCTTGATATTGCCCGCCTGAATCTGCGAGAACAACCCGTCAAGTGACAGCTTTGCCTTTGTGTCGGCAAGCAGCTTTTCCCTGCCCTGAGAAATATATGCCTCCGCAATATTTCGCGCTTCCTTCTCGTTGTTTGTCGCCATGAAAATCTCACCCGCTGCCGGAACATCGTTTAAACCTAAGATTTCCACTGGAGTGGAAGGGGTTGCTTCCTTCACACGCCTGCCCTTATCGTCAATCATTGCGCGTACTTTGCCGTAGGCTGAACCGATTGCCACACAGTCGCCGACGCGCAGCGTACCCTTCTGAACAAGAATGGTTGCCACTGGTCCGCGCCCCTTGTCAAGTTCCGCCTCAATTACAATGCCGCGCGCGTTGCGGTTTGGATTTGCCTTTAACTCGCAGATCTCTGCGGTTAAAAGGATCATTTCAAGGAGCTGTTCAATCCCCTCCTTTGTGTGCGCGGAAACCGGTACAAAAATTGTCTCTCCTCCCCAGTCCTCAGCCACCAACTCATGTTCTGTCAGCTCCTGCTTTACGCGCTCCACATTTGCACTCGGCTTATCGATCTTATTTACTGCCACAATAATTTGCACACCGGCAGCTTTTGCATGGTTGATCGCCTCCACCGTCTGCGGCATTACACCGTCGTCCGCCGCGACCACAAGAATTGCAATATCCGTGGACTGCGCGCCACGCATACGCATGGAAGTGAATGCCTCGTGCCCCGGCGTATCAAGGAATGTGATTTTCTCCCCATTCTTTTCCACGGTATAAGCACCAATATGTTGCGTGATACCGCCCGCTTCCTTCGCTGTAACATTTGTTTCACGAATGGCATCAAGCAGGGAGGTCTTTCCGTGATCAACATGACCCATAACACAGACCACTGGCGGACGTTTCTCCATCAGTGATTCATCTTCCACCGCTTCCTTCAAAAGTTCCTCCACCACATTGACTTTTACTTCCTTCTCAGCAATACAGTTAAAGCCAAGCGCGATCTCTTCCGCCTCCTCAAAAGTGATCTCCTGATTGATGGAAACCATCTTTCCCTCAAGGAAAAGCTTCTTTACCAACGCCGCCGGAGCCTGCTTCATCTTTTCTGCCAATTCCTTGATGGTTACAATTTCCGGAAGAACAATGGTCTTAATTTCATCTTCCTTCTCCTGTGCGACCGGCTGTGGCTTTGGCTTGATAAACGCACCCTTGCGATTCGGATCTTTCTTGTTCTTTAAAACGCCGTCTTCCATATCGCGATCGCGCCCGCGATCTCTGTTCTTGTCGCGGCTGCGATCATTAAATGCAGCTGCGCGCTGCTCCTTGGTCAGCTCATTTGCAAGATCAGCCTTGATGCTGCTCTTTTCTCCTCCCCGGTTATCTCTTCCGCCACGCCCATAAGAACCGCGATTATTATTATATCCAGAATCCTTATCGCCATCCTTATTATATCCGCCTCGACTGCCCTGACCACGATCGCCGCCTCTTGTCTGACCAACTCTGCGATCGCCGCCCTGACCACGATCTGAACGGGAGCGATCTCCCTGCCCTGAACGATTTCTATCATCGCGGTTTCCCCCCTGGTTACGGTCAGAACGGTTTCTATCGTCGCGATTCCCTCCCTGATTACGGTCGGAACGGTTTCTATCGTCACGGTTTCCTCCCTGGTTACGGTCGGAACGGTTTCTATCGTCACGGTTTCCTCCCTGGTTACGGTCGGAACGGTTTCTATCGTCACGGTTTCCTCCCTGGTTACGGTCGGAAC
>CAJTLX010000004.1 GCA_910577165.1 uncultured Lachnospiraceae bacterium | reverse complement strand
TCCCGGAGCAGCCGGGTGTGTGCGTGCGCTATCCTGGTCATGTGGGTGTATATATCGGCGGGGGTTACGTGGTAGAGGCGAGAGGTTTTGATTACGGTGTGTGTATCACGCAGCTAAAGAGCCGCCCGTGGACGCACTGGTATAGACATAATCGGATAAAGTATACTGATGCGACATTGCCTGTGCCGGAACCAATGCAGATCAACGGAGTTACAGATCGTTATTCTGTTGTGTGGCTTCAGCTTGCCTTAAACAAACAGATTGCTACAGGTTATATCCAGAGCGCGGAACTCACTGTAGATGGGGTGTATGGCGCAAAGACAGCGCGGGCAGTGGCGACATATTGGCAGCGTAAGGGGTGGTCAAAAGAAGCAGAGATTTGGAGTGTTGGGAAAGGAACGGTAAAGGCATTGCAAAAGGGATCACCAGGACTAGATGAGTGATCTTGTCATGAATCTCGTCATGAAAATGAAAAATATCTGTTATTTTCAATAATTATACAAAAGAAGATGACGGGTTCGATTCCCGCGTGTCTCATTTTTTTAATTTCTGAGAATCAAATTATGTAAATTTATATTTTTTGATTTTGAAACAAATTTTTGGACGAATAATTTTTATGCATCGAGTAGGAGAAAATCTTCCCTACTCGATTTTAAGATTGAACTATTTATATGATTTTTTTCTATTCTTTAGTATCTCTGACAAAATCAAATTCTTTTTCCGCCATTATATCTTTCAGAAATTTAATAATAGCTTTTTTTAAATTTTGCGAAAAATTCTGGTTTAATCGTTCAACATTTAGTTTAGAAATTTTTTATTCTGAACCTTTTTCTTATTTTGCTCGTCTATATAGGTGAGAAAATGAAACAGTATAACCGGTAATACTATTTTATTTTATAAAGATGAGGTTTATTATGAACAAGCTGGAGATATTTGAATCTCTTTTGCAGGGATGTAAAAGTGCAGTAGAACATACCGTCTTTTTTCGCATTTCCTTAAGAGCAGATGCGGAGGATGTGCTGCAGGAAGTTTATATCACAGCATATCGCAAATTTGAAACACTTACCGATCCGATGGCTTTCAAGGCATGGCTTATTCGTATTGCGCAGAATAAATGCATCGATTATTATCGGTGGAAGGCAGCGAGAGCAGAATTTCCAATGGATATTTCCGAGCGTGTGATGGTGTATGGACGCTGTGGTTTGAGGGAGCAGATTATTGTGTGGGAAATAATGGATAAGCTTGCGGATAAAGATCGAAATATTTTAAAACTTTATTATTTTCAGGAATTAGGAATTGGAGTGAAATGCTTCCGGACAATAAAAAACTTATTATTGATGGAAAAGTATATGTACACTGGTATGATTGCATTTCAGATTATATTCTGAAAGACAAATAGTTTTATCGTTCGGCAATTTTATTTGAGGAGGAAAAATAAATCTTTCCTCCTCGAATTTTTCTCTGTCGGTAAAAAATATATTTTCTTTATGTGCTAAAAAAATATTTCCTCTATCAATAAAAAATATAAAATTATTTTTATCGTTCCTTGCGTTTTCGCCTTAAATCCAAATAGGTTTCCCGCTGAATATCTCCGTATCCCACAACGGCTTCGGGTGCGTGCCTTGCTAATTCCGGCTCGTTGCTTGAGGCAATCCGGTATTTTCGGCAATTTTCTGTGCGGATGATAAGATGATAAAATTCTACTGGATATTCTGTGCCGGGGGTTTTTGTCGGGAGGGCAAAAGCAGTGTGGGTACGGTAAATCCATAATACGGAAGTATAGGACAATAATGTCTGAAACGAGAGAGCACGCAAATTGCGAAAACAAAAACAATGTTCGGTGTAAATTACAACTGGCTGACCGGTCTCAAAATTATCGCAGAGTTTTTTAAGCAGTTCTTTTTGTTCTGTTGACGGTAATTTTTCATATTCCGCGAGGAATCTGCGATACCAACATTGTATCCCAAGATAAATCAACAGCGTTGGAATCAAGTAAAATGCCAGTAATCCGAGCAAAAAGAATATTTGTTCCGGATTAGAAATAAGTTCATGGTGGATAAAACTGCTTAGATCATGCGGTATTGTGGATAATGTATGCCCATCCGTCAAAAGGTACACAAGCATTAGTGTTCCTATATTCACAAAAATAATAAGGAAAACCGTCAGGTAAAAAACGCGCATTTTTCCGGCGCGCAGTTCTTTTAACGGATTTGCACGAAAGCGTGCAAAGGAGCGTGAAGCGGGAGTGCGGCTGGTTTTAAAAGGGTAGGAATGGGCGCGTGCAGGATGGGAAAAAGGGGGAATACCAGAAGTTTTTGTATCTTCCTGATAAATTTCCCTGGGGATTTTTTGTGTAATTAAATCCGCAAGTACCTGCGCTGCCTCTTTGTCCATATGTACGGTCATCATGTAAAGTCGGTTATCCAGGGAAGCTTCCTTTAATTTTGCTGTCCGAAAAAGCAGAGTGTTCATCTCGTCCGGATAGGGCGCATTCGGTTTTACGGAAACGCGCTCCAATTCATAAACACTGAGAATCAAAAGCTTTGCAGGGGCAGAAAATGGAGTGGGGGAGGAAGATGCATTTGCAGGTTCCGGCATTAAAAATATATATTTTTCGCTGATTACTTCTGTATCGTTGGTGTAAATTGGAGTTTTTGCCGCCGCACAAATTTCGGTGTAAACGGTCTGGAATTCCCCAAAGCGCGAAAATTGTTTTCCTATGGCGGAATGCCTTATTGCAAATTTTGTGCAGCAGAGAAAACGAAGGATGATTATAATGACAATCAGTGTGGCAGATCGCAGAATCAGATCTATTACAACACGTTTATTATATATGGAAAAAAATGGGATTGAATAAATTAAAATTGTGCTGGCGAAAACGGTGATTCCGGCGCGCAGACGCGAAGTTTCCTGACGCATCCAGTAGTGGATCATATTGCGGGAATGAGTTTCGGACATTGGAGATTTATTGGACATAGAAAGCCTCCCCTTCTTGATTAAATTTAACTCTATAGAGTAAAATCCGATAAATACCTGGATACATCACAGGCAATATGTATCCAGTG
Organism: uncultured Lachnospiraceae bacterium; assembly: GCA_910577165.1. Classification (GTDB taxonomy): domain Bacteria; phylum Bacillota; class Clostridia; order Lachnospirales; family Lachnospiraceae; genus RGIG4057. The sequence goes on along the minus strand of CAJTLX010000004.1, from coordinate 129,335 downwards.
CAGAATGCAAGTATTTTGTTTCCTATAAGTTTAACATAAAAGAGGAGATTTGAAAAGAGATATTGATGTTTTTGTGGCGGGGGATTATAATAAAAACAGATGGCTGATAAGAAGGATAATATGTTTGAAAGGGAGGATGAATATGGCGGTGGTAAAGCGGTTTTTCTTTGACGGGGAGGAGATACGGGAGGAAATTACAAAAAAGACGGAAAAAAAACCAGAGAGCAAAAAGTTAGAAAATAAAAATCCGGGAGGCAAAAAGCCAGAGGGCAGGATGGCGGAAGGGCAAAAATTCCCGGCAGATAAGGGAGAGGTGCGGATGCTTGTCTCCAGCCTGTTAAAAAAGGACGGAAAACCCTATGCGAGGGTTTCTTTTCTGCGCGGGAATGATATTGCCGAGGGGATTGTGCCGGATGGAACATTGGAGCATATAAGCGGGTTTTCCGAGGAGGAAGTGGCAGGACTTAAATTTTATCTGACGGCGAATAAAGAGGCGATTCTTGCACAGGCAAGGCAGATTGATCCGCTGACAAACTGGCTGCGTAAGTCTTCTTTATCGCAGTAAAAATTCTTTCCTTTATCCCTGGATTTTCACGGTTTAACCGGCGCAATAGTTCTTCAATATACTGACGGCGGGTGTTTCCATCCGCAGGGCAGGGATTTTTGACTACTGGAAGGTTTGCTTTGTTGACAAAGCCTATTACGTCCGCTTCTTTCATATACAGAAGCGGGCGGATCAGCGTAAGCTCACTTTTATCAAGATAGGTCACAGGTTCGAGCGTCTGAAAACGCCCCTCATAAAAGAGGGAGAGAAACAGGGTAGTAATCGCATCTTCCCGGTGATGCGCATAGGCGATCTTATTGCAGCCTGTGGATTTTATTGCATTATTTAACGCTCCCTTGCGCAACTTGGCACAGAGTGAGCAAGGGTTTTCTTCCCCGCGCTCTTTAAATACGATTCTTGCAATTTCTGTTTTTACAATGGTATATGGCACGTTAAGTTTGTTACACAGTTTTTGTATTTCGTTAAAATTAATATTGTTAAAGCCCAAATCCACAGTGACGGCGTGCAGAGTAAATGGTTTTGGATAAAAGCGCGTCAGTCCGTGCAATGCCATAAGCAGTGTCAAGCTGTCCTTGCCGCCGGAAATACCGACAGCAATATGATCGCTTTCCTGAATCATATGATAATCATCAAGTGCGCGGCGTACCTGGCTCATCACCTGCTGTAAAGTCATAGTTTCCCCCTTATTTTTTTGCGTATAGCGGCAAAATTGTTGTAATGTAGGCAAGTAAATTATATCCCATATGGGCGAGGATACAACAAAATAGCGAGTTGGTGTTCAGGTATAAAAGCCCCAGCACAAAACCGCAGACAAATGCGGACAGTGTCTGCACCATATTAAAGTGCAGCAGTGCAAATAAAATGGAGGAAAGAAAAAGCGCGGTGGTCTTTCCATAGCGAAAGGAAAGTCCGCCAAGTAAAAATCCCCGCATCAATATTTCTTCCAAAATGGGAGCCAAAATACAGATTTGCAACAGGGTGATCATTGGTGTTTCGCTTAATTGACTCAGCGTTTCCTGATAATTTTCCTCACTTGATGGGAAGAGTTTGGCGAGCAGCGGATCAAAAAACAGATCCAAAACAAAATAAAACAATACCGCACAGCCAAGAGCAAGTAAAATTCCCTGCCAGGAGAGAGTTGAAAATGGGCGAAGGGCAAAATTATTTTTTCTGACAAGCAGAAATATATAGCCCACTGTACACAGCAAGACAGAAATAATATTTAAATATTTTCTCCCGGCGGGGAAAATTTTTCGCCATATGGCAACGTCTAAAAACGTGTATAAAATCATAAATCCTACCCAGACGAATACCCAGAAAAGCCCGGTAGGAAGTGAGATAGAATGTTTCATCTTAATTTTCCCTCTGATTGTATTTTATTTTCCTATTTTAGCAAAGAAAAGTGGATCTCGTCAAGTATTTTTAAAGTAGATTATCAATAGGCAGTTGATTAATCGCAAAAATTTTCTTCGCTCAGTTTTCCGCCCTCATCGTAATATTTCCATATTCGATGTTTTTTTCCGATATTATAATAACCATCAGCGGCAAGATTTCCATTTTCGTAATAATTTTTCCAGTGTCCATTTTGCGCGCCAATCAGGTAATAGCCTTCACTGGCAAGATTTCCATTTTCGTAATATTCCTTCCAATGACCATTTTTTTTGCCATTTAAAAAGAAGCCTTTTTTTGCCAGGCTGCCATTTTGATAATATTCCTCAAATGCTCCCTCGTTTATCCAGTCCGTGCCGTTGGTGGATTTTTGAGAGAAGCGGTAATGAAGCTTTCCGGTGTCATAAAAAAGTTCAGTGATCTTAGTTTGATTTGAAGCACCGAATAAAGGGGCTTGTTTTGGAATTTTCATTGCGGATCTCCTTCCATATTTTTCTTATTTTTTACAATTTCATACACAATATATTCATGGTCAAAATGATACCCAAGCTTTTCTGCCAGTGCCACGGACCATGGATTTTGTGCGTCCCAGCTTGGATACCAGCCGCGCTCTAAGCACTCTAAAATAAGTTTTGCCGCGCAGGCGGCGGCAAGTCCTTTTCTGCGGTAGTCTTTTAAGGTATCCACCTCAATTTCAATGCCGTTGAGATAGCTTGAGTAGGAGGATGCGCCGGAGACCAGTTCGCCATTCTTTAGCGCGACAATGCCGAGTCCGTATTGTTCAAAGGTATGATAATCCGGATACTGCGCGACAAAATCGCGGCACCATTCGCTTTTGCGGCAGATTGCAAATAGTTGCTGATCGATCTTGTGCAGCTCATATCCACCCGGCAATGTAGCGATAATATGCTCTAAATGCGCCCGATCGAAAATATCGGGTTCTTTTTTGATTGCGTAGCGCGTACATTTTTTTGCGTTTAGACCGTAATATTCGGTGATTAGACCATGCCAGTCAGGGGTGTGCGGCACAAGGATAAGGAAGTCTTTCCCGGAGAGTTCGAAAGCGGAAGATACCAGCATGGTGTTTGGTTTCCCGGAGAGAAAGCAGAAATCCCCAAGGAGGATCATTGCGGATTCTGGAATTTTAAGGGAATCTGTGTATAATTCTCCCATAATGCCCTGAAGACAGGAATAAATCATTGTGTCCTCCCAGTTTTTAAATAGGAAAGCCATCTGGGGGGAGGGAGTGGTTTTACTGATCATAGGAACCTCCGTATCCGTATATTGATAAAATTGTTTTATTTAGATAGAATAATTTTTGTTATAATACCGGCATTATAAATATATAAATTTACTAAATAACTATTAATATTTATACTTGATCTAAATATAAAGTGCGGCGTAAAAGCTTCTCCTTAAAGATACTTACCATAACATAGCATATTTTCGTGTAAAATTCAATGATATTTCCCCGGATTTTCACATTAAAAGACAGGAATATTTATAATTAGTTTTCGTTGACAAAGCTTTTTGGAAAGATTATAATCTACAATACAAACGAAAAGGGGAAACAGAGCAGAGAGTGACTCCGGAATGAGAGGTGGATTTTTATGGAAGAAACAGAGAAGGCAGAAAGAAAGAAAGTTATCCTGAGCGGTATTCAGCCGACGGGTGTTTTTACATTGGGCAATTATATCGGGGCGGTAAAAAACTGGGGAAAGATGCAGGATGAATATCACTGCGCGTACTTTATCGCAGATCTGCACTCCCTGACGATACGGCAAGATCCGGCGGCACTTCGCAGACAGTCACTTGATGCATTTGCATTGCTGCTTGCGTGTGGGATTGACCCGGAAAAGAGTCTGGTGTTTATCCAGAGTCATGTGCCGACACATTCGGAGCTTTCCTGGGTGCTTTCGTGCTATACGCAGTTTGGAGAACTTTCGCGCATGACGCAGTTTAAGGATAAATCCGCAAGACATGCAGATAATGTAAATGCGGGGCTTTTCACTTACCCGGCGTTGATGGCGGCGGATATTCTGCTCTATCAGGCGGATATGGTGCCAGTCGGTGATGATCAGAGGCAGCATCTTGAATTTACGCGCGATATTGCAACGCGGTTTAACAATCTGTACGGCAGCACATTTAAGCTGCCGGAAGCATATATTCCAAAGGCGGGCGCGCGAGTAATGTCGCTGCAGGAGCCGACAAAGAAAATGTCGAAATCGGACGAAAACCAGAATGCTTTTATTACAATTCTTGATGAGCCAAATGTTATTATCAATAAATTTAAGCGCGCGGTGACGGACAGCGAGAAGGAGGTTCGCTTTAGCGAGGGCAAGGATGGCATTAACAATCTGATGACAATTTACTCGGTGTTTACGGGAAAGACGATGGAACAGATTGAAGCGGAGTTTGAAGGCAAGGGTTACGGCGATTTTAAGTTGGCTGTTGGCGAAGTCGTGGTTGAGGAACCCCGCGAAGTCAGAGAGAATTTTAAGCGTTATATTGCGGATAAGGCGTATCTGGAGCAGGTATATCGCGCGGGCGCGGAAAAAGCGGCGGCGATCTCGGCGCGGACAATGACGAAGGTAAAGAAAAAGGTTGGGCTGTTGGCATCCTTATAATTTGTTCAAAGCAAATTATGTTTGTTTTTCTGAAGCGGTTCCTCCTCTGGAGGGAACGTATCTGAAGGATATAATATTGGGTGGAAAAAAAGTAAGTAAATAGCGAAGCAGGAAATTTTGTGCAAGATGAACCGCAGGATACCCCTACTTGGTGTTCTGCGGCGATTGTGCGTACAGGAAGTAAAGGCAGTAGTAAACAGGGAGAAAGTAATGAAAATTATTATTGGTCTTGGCAATCCGACAAGGGAATATCAGGCAACCAGACATAATATTGGGTTTGATGCGATCACAAGGCTCTGCGACGATTACAATATCCGTCTTTCAAGGGCACACAAGGCACTTTGTGGCAGCGGGTATATCGGTGGGGAGAAAGTGATTCTTGCGCAGCCGCAAACCTATATGAATTTAAGTGGGATATGTGTGCGGGAGATGGTGGACTATTATAAGCTGACAGGTGAGGATATCATTGTGATCTGCGATGATATTCATTTGGATGTCGGTCAGTTGCGCATACGAAAAAAAGGGAGTGCCGGGGGGCATAACGGCATAAAAAATATTATTGAACAACTTGGCAGCGAAGAATTTATGCGCATTCGAATCGGAGTTGGGGAAAAGCCAGAAAAATGGGATTTGGTGGACTATGTGTTGGGACACTTCCCAAAGGAGGAGGAACCCTTGATTCGTGAGGCATTGGAGCGAATCTCAAAGGCGTGCGAATGCATTATTGCGGAGGGCATTGAAGCCGCAATGAACCGCTACAACCAAAAGCCACGCAAAGCGGAACTCTAAAACAGCAGAATCCCGTACAGTGCCCAGAAAGGAATTTATGTGAGCAAAGCGAACAAAAATTCCTTTCTTAGGTTAGTGGGTACTGGGAGGGATTCTGCGGAACTCTAAATAGGAGCGTTATTATGCAGACTTTTTATCAGCCATTGTACGGCTACGAGGAATTCAGGGAATTGCAGAATGCAATAGAGAAGAGAAAGCTGCCGGTGCAGGTAACGGGCTGCATTGATTCGCAGAAATGCCATCTGATGTTCGCTGCCTCGCAGAATGTAAAAAAGCGCCTGATTATCACTTATAATGATCTGCGCGCAAAGGAGATTTATGAGGATGCTAAATTGTATGATCGCGAAGTGTATTTTTATCCGGCAAAGGATATTATTTTTTTCTCTGCGGATATCAGGGGAAATGCAATTGTGCGCGAGCGTGTAAAAATTCTGCAAAAGCTTCTGGAGGATGCACCGATAACCGTGATTGCAACGATTGACGGCGGTATGGATAAGGTACTTCCGCTCTCCTGTTTAAAGGAAGGCTGCATCCATATAAAAAATGGGAATTTTCTTGATCTGGCACAGTTTGAAAAACAGCTGGTTCAGGCAGGCTATGAGCGGCAGGCACAGGTGGAAGCTGCCGGCGAATTTGCAGTGCGCGGCGGAATTATTGATATTTTTCCGCTGACGGAAGAGGTACCAGTGCGCATTGAGTTGTGGGGGGATGAGATTGATTCCATCCGCTCCTTTGATGTGGCGAGTCAGAGATCCATTGAAAATTTAGAGGAGATACAGATCTATCCCGCATCAGAATTTATCCTTGAGGAGCGGATAAAAGAAAAGGGACTGGCGGCACTTGACGCAGAATTGGAAGGTTTCTGTGCGGGGCTTAAAAGGGAGAAAAAGGTGGAGGAGGAGTCTCGTATCCGCAAGATAACTAAAGAATTTAAGGAAAATCTCGCGTATTGTCAGGGCAGTGTGGGGCTTGATAGTTATGTCAACTATTTTTTTACGAAAACGGTTTCGTTCTTCGACTATTTTCGGGATAATGACTCCTTAGTTTTTCTTGATGAGCCTGCGCGTATTATGGAAAAGGGTGGGGCGGTGATGACAGAGTTCTCTGAGAGCATGACAGGGCGTATTGAGAAGGGGTATATTTTGCCAGGACAGATGGATGTGATTTTTGATTATCGCGCGCTGCTTGCGGGAGCGATGAGTGCGAATGCCGTGCTGCTGTCCATGATGGAAACGAAAACGGATAAGTTTGCGGTCAAGGCACATTTTAGTTTTATGGTAAAATCTGTAAATCCGTACAACAGTAATTTTGAATTTTTAGTAAAGGACTTAAAGGTCTGGAAGAAAAATGGATGCCGTGTAATCCTGCTTTCCGGTTCGCGCACAAGGGCGGAACGCTTAGCAGAGGATCTGCGCGATCATGAATTGACAGCATTTTTTTGCGACGACAGGAACCGACTTGTGCAGAATGGCGAGATTATGGTGATGCAGGGAAATGTGCATAGGGGGTTTGAATATCCGCTGGTGAAATTTGTGATGATCTCGGAGAGCGACATTTTCGGCGCGGTCAAAAAAAAGAGAAAGAAAAAAGTGAAAGCTTATGAGGGCAGCAAGATTTCAAGTTTTTCCGACTTAAATATCGGGGATTATGTAGTGCATGAAAATCATGGGCTTGGTATTTACCGGGGCATTGAGAAGCTGACCGTGGATAAGATTACAAAGGATTATATTAAGATTGAATATGCGGATGGAGGAACGCTTTATATTCTGGCGACGGGACTTGATCTAATTCAAAAATATGCGGGTGCGGATGCGCGCAAACCAAAATTAAATAAACTTGGATCCACGGAGTGGAAGACGACAAAAGCGCGGGTGCGCGGCGCGGTGAAGGATATTGCACAGGAATTGATAAAGCTTTACGCGCTGCGGCAGTCCAAAAAAGGATTTGCTTTTTCTGGGGATGACACCTGGCAGAAGGAGTTCGAGGAATTGTTTCCGTTTGAGGAGACGGATGATCAGCTGCGCGCGATCGAGGAGACAAAACACGATATGGAAAGTACGCGCATTATGGATCGACTGATCTGCGGGGATGTGGGGTACGGAAAAACAGAGATTGCGATACGCGCGGCATTTAAGGCGGTGCTTGATAAAAAACAGGTCGTTCTTTTGGTGCCGACCACCATCCTAGCCCAGCAGCATTATAATACCTTTACCCAGCGGATGAAGGATTTTGCGGTCAATATTGAAATGTTGTCCAGATTTCGCACACCGGCGGAACAAAAACGGATTTTGGCGGGAGTTGAAAAAGGGGATATCGATATTTTGATTGGGACGCATCGAATACTTTCAAAGGATATAAATTACAAGGATCTGGGACTGTTAATTATCGATGAGGAGCAGCGTTTTGGCGTGGCACACAAGGAAAAATTAAAGCAGTTAAAGAGCGATGTGGATGTGTTGACCCTGACGGCGACACCGATTCCGCGCACACTGCATATGAGTCTTGCCGGGATTCGTGATATGAGTGTGCTGGAGGAACCGCCCGTCGATCGAATGCCGATTCAGACTTTTGTTTTGGAACATGATGATGAGATGATACGGGAGGCAATCAACAGGGAGCTTGCGAGGGGAGGACAGGTGTATTATGTATATAACCGGGTGAATGGGATCGATGAGATTGCACTGCTGGTACAGCGTCTTGTGCCGGAAGCAAGTGTGGCGTATGCGCATGGGCAGATGAGTGAACGGCAGTTGGAAAAAATTATGTTTGAATTTATCAATGGGGAGGTGGATGTTTTGATCTCCACAACCATTATTGAAACAGGACTTGATATTTCCAATGTCAATACAATGATTATCGACGATGCCGACCAGCTTGGACTCGCCCAGCTCTATCAGCTGCGCGGGCGTGTCGGGCGTTCGAACCGCGCAGCCTATGCATTTTTAATGTACAGGCGCGATAAGATATTAAAGGAAGTGGCGGAGAAGCGATTGCAGGCAATCAGGGAGTTTACGGAACTTGGCTCCGGTTTTAAGATTGCGATGCGCGATCTGGAGATTCGCGGGGCGGGCAATCTCCTTGGCGCGCAGCAAAGTGGGCATATGGCAGCAGTTGGATATGATCTGTATTGCAAAATGCTAAATGAGGCGGTAAAAAGCATGAGGGATGGCGGGAAGGAGGAGGAAAATAATTTTGAAACTTCTATTGATCTGCCGCTTGATGCATATATTCCTGCTACTTATATAAAGAACGAATTGCAAAAGCTGGATATGTATAAACGTGTGGCGGGGATTGAGACAAAAGAGGAGATGGAAGATTTGCAGGAGGAGTTTATCGATCGGTTTGGGGAGCCGCCAAAACCTGTGTTAAATCTGCTTCAAGTTGCGTTGTTAAAGGCACGGGCGCACGCGGTCTGCCTGGTAAGCGTGGAGCAGAAGGGCGGACAACTCTGGCTGACTCCGTATGCAAGGGCAAAGTACCATGTGGAAAAAATTCAGGAATTAATTACAAGGAATGCACCAGCATTGGAATTTAAAAAGAGCGCGCTGGTGTTTGAGTATCAATTGCCTAAGGTAACGCGCAAAAATGGAAAATTTGATGTGGTGGAGGGCGAACGGGTGTTAAGAGAGGCGGAAAGGCTGGTGGAGAGTTTTCAGATTCTGATGTGATCATGCAAAACTGGTTGACTTGTGTGGTATGCCGGGGTAGAATGAGAGTGAAGTGTGAAAGGGGAAGAAAGGGAGTAAAAGGATATTGAGAGCTACCCCTTTCACACAGGTTAGCTGCTTCCAAAAAGCAGGCACAGCTAATCTGCAAATGTCAGGAATCAGAAAGTGAGGATTATCGATGAAGATCAAATATAAATTGTTTGCTTGTGCACTCGCCAGCTTTGCGACAGTTGCTGCCCTTTCTTTTTCAGGGTGCAAAAAACTTTCCCCCGATCTTGAACTGGAGCAAACGCCGACACCGTCCCCGTATCCGACTGGTCTTACGCAGGCTGAGGCGGAGAGAATGAGTAAAGAGGAGCGTTTTTCTAAGACACTTCTTCGAGTTGGCGATCTGGAAATCAGCTACGGGGAAATTGTGTTGTATATGCAGTCCACCAAGGAGGAAGTGGAGACGCTCTACGGCAAGGAAATCTGGAATTATGTGCTTGGCGATGAGGGGATGACCTATGCGCAGATGTTGAAAAATGAACTTTTAAAACAGATCACTTATACAAAGCTTGTCTGTGCGCAGGCGGATTCCTTAGGTGTTGCACTGACAGAGGATGAACGGATGAATGTGGACGAGTACACGGACAATTATTTGGCAAATTTTTCTATAGAAGAATTAGGATATTATGGGATCACTCGTGATCTGGTCTGGGGAATTTACGCGGACAATCTGTTGGCAACCAAAATTTATGAGAGTTTAACGTTAAATATTGATACAGATGTGTCGGATGAGGAAGCGCGCCATCCGGTACTCTGGTATGTTTTTATTGCGAAATACGCGCTGGCAGAGGATGGCAGTCATGTGGAACTGGATGAGGAGGGACTGCATAATGTGCGGGAGCGCGCGGAGAGATTGGCGGAGGAGGCGAAGGGAACTCTGGATTTTTACGGGTTTGCCAGGGAGAATACGGATGACACGGACGAGATTGAGATCGTGATTGGCAGGGGGGAGATGTATGAGGAACTGGAAAAAATTGCCTTTGGATTGCAGGAAGGCGAGACAAGCAGATTAATTGAGACAGCGGACGGATATTTTATTTTGCACTGTGCAAATTATATGGACGAGGAGGCAACGGATCAGGCGAAGACCAAGATTATTTTGGAGCGTCAGGAACGCGCATTTTCGGATAGCTATGCTGTCTGGGAGCAGGATACAGAAATCTGGGTGGATACTGTTTTGTGGGATAAGATCGATATGACGGGAGAAAAATGTGAGTGATATAAAAAATAATTTTGTATATGCTTATAGGAAAGGGACGGGAAATGAAGAGAATTTGTCTGATTGCCACAGGTGGCACGATTGTTTCTAAGGATGGCGGGAATGGTCTCGAGCCGGAATTAACGCCCCAGGAATTGCTTTCTTATGTGCCGGAATTAAAGGAGATTGCAGAGATTTTTGTAAGGGAATTATATCGGCTTGACAGCACAAATATTCACCCGCAGCACTGGCTTTCTATGGCAGAATGCATTCGGGAAGAATACGAAAATTTTGATGGTTTTGTCGTGATCCACGGTACGGATACTATGGCATATACGGCAGCAGCACTTTCCTATCTGGTGCAAAACAGCAGAAAGCCGATTATTTTGACGGGTTCGCAAAAATCGGTCTACAACCGTGATACAGATGCGCGCCGCAATTTAATTGACGCGTTTTGTTATGCGGCGGATATGCGTTCACATGGTGTCTATATTGTATTTGACGGCACGGCAATCCTTGGCACGCATGCGAGAAAGACCCGAACGCACAGCTACAATGCATTTTCGAGCATCAATTGCCCGGAGGCGGCTATAGTGCAGGAGGGGCGGATCATCAGATATTTTGAGCCGGAGTGTGACGGGGAGGTTAAATTCTATCAGAGGATGAATCCGCATATACTCAGTGTGCGTCCCTATCCAGGAATTTCTTCTGAAATTCTTGTGCGGACGATCGACTGCTATGACGGGTTGGTGATTGAATGCTTTGGCACCAGTGGGATTCCTGCCTACGGCGGGTTTGATGAGGCAATCAGATTATGGGTTACGGCGGGCAAAGCGATTGTGGCAACCACACAGGTACCACATGAGGGAAGTGATATGAGTGTGTACCGCGTGGGAAAGGATCTGATGGAATTGGGGCTTTTGGAGGCATTTGATATGACTCCCGAAGCGGTGTTGGCAAAGCTGATGTGGGTGCTTGGCAATGCGGCAAACAGAGTGGAGTTAGAGCAGATGTTTGCAGGGAGAGTGTGGATGGATACATTCAGAGGTTGAGGGAGAAATTTAAAAATTTCAGGTTGACATTCACCATTTTTTATGTTATGATAAAACCAACAATTAAATGATTGTTTAATTGATAAATAATAAGACCTAAATTCCAGAACACCAGAGGTGTTCTGGAAGGCTGCTCACCGTCTATAGAGGCGGGAGTCACCCACATCTGATGTGTGGACAATCAAAAAGGAAAGGATGGATGGAATCATGAAAAAAAGCTACAAGATTGAAGTTGATTGCGCAGCGTGCGCAATGAAGATGGAGGAGGCAGCAAAGAAGGTATCCGGAGTGAAGGATGCGGGGGTTGCCTTTATGACGCAGAAGATGAGCATGGAATTTGAGGATGGTGCAAATGTGAACGCTGTGATGGAAGAAGTTCGCAGACAGTGCAAAAAGGTGGAGTCGGACTGCGAGATTTTCCTATGAATAAAAAACAGAAAAAAATGCTTGCCCGCATTATTTTATCGGCACTGCTATTGATTCTTTTTAAACTGCTTCCCATTGAAAATCCATATATTGGACTTGTGTTGTTTTTGATACCATATCTGGTGATTGGATACGATATTTTGCGCAAGGCGGTGCTTGGAATTTTTAACGGGCAGGTCTTTGATGAAAATTTTCTGATGGCACTCGCGACGGTCGGTGCGATGATCCTTGGGGAGTATGTCGAGGGCGTGGCCGTGATGTTATTCTATCAGATTGGCGAATTGTTTCAGAGTTATGCGGTGGGAAAGAGCCGCAAAAACATTACAGAATTGATGGATATTCGCCCGGATTACGCAAATATCTGGCAGGATGGGAAACTTGTGCAAATCGATCCGGAGGAGGTGGAAGTCGGCAGTGTGATTGTGGTGCAGCCGGGGGAGAAAGTGCCGATTGACGGTGTGATTACACAGGGCGCATCCTCTCTTAATACCAGCGCGTTAACCGGGGAGAGTCTGCCGCGCGAAGTAAAAGAGGGAGATAGCGTGATAAGTGGCTGTGTAAATCTCTCAGGGGTTCTCCAGGTGAAAACAAGCAAGCCTTTTGGGGAATCAACCGTTTCTAAAATTCTCGATCTTGTAGAAAATTCCAGTATGAAAAAGTCACGCTCCGAGAATTTTATCACGCGGTTTGCAAAATATTACACCCCTGCAGTCTGCATTGGCGCGCTTATTCTGGCAGTGCTTCCCCCCTTAATCAATCTGCTTTTTGGAAATCCTGCTGTCTGGTCAAAATGGGTGATCCGCGCGCTGACCACTCTTGTGATTAGCTGTCCATGCGCGCTGGTAATTTCTATTCCGCTTAGTTTTTTTGGTGGGATTGGCGGAGCGTCAGCAAGGGGAATTCTGGTAAAAGGCTCCAACTATCTGGAGGCATTATCTAAAACAAAATATGTAGTGTGCGATAAGACGGGGACTTTGACTAAGGGTGTATTTGAGGTAGTGCATATTGTTCCGGAGGGAAATATGCAAAAGGAAGAACTTTTGCGGTTGGCGGCATATGTGGAGAGTTATTCAAATCATCCAATCAGCCGGAGTTTGAAGGAAGCTTATGGAAAGTCGCTTGATTCGGGCAGAGTGCAGAATGTGGAGGAACTTAGCGGTCATGGTGTGCAGGCTTTTGTGGATGGCCGATGTGTGGCGGTGGGCAACTGCAAATTGATGGAGAGTTTAAACATTGTCTGCAAAGAGCCAAAGGAGGTAGGAACACAGGTTCATGTGGCAGTGGATGGGAGTTATGCGGGCTATATTCTGATTTCCGATGTGGTAAAGCCGAATGCGGCAAAGGCGGTGGCGGATTTAAAGCGGGCGGGAGTTTCGCAGGTAGTTATGCTGACCGGCGATGCAAAGCCCGTTGCAGAAGCTGTGGCGGGGGAAATCGGAGTGGATGTGGTAAAGGGCGAGCTGCTCCCTGAGGATAAAGTGACGGAGGTGGAGGCATTGCTTGCGGCAAAGAGCGAGAAGGAGATACTCGCCTTTGTCGGGGACGGCATTAACGATGCCCCGGTGCTTTCCCGCGCGGATATCGGGATTGCAATGGGCGCGCTCGGATCAGATGCGGCGATTGAGGCGGCAGATATTGTGTTGATGGATGACGATCCGGCAAAGATTGCCCTTGCCATGCAGATCTCTAAGAAAACACTGCGGATTGTACACCAAAATATTGTGTTTGCACTGGCAGTAAAATTTATCTGTCTTGGCTTTGGTGCCATTGGGTATGTGAATATGTGGTGGGCGATCTTTGCGGATGTCGGAGTGATGATCTTAGCGGTACTAAACGCGACGAGAGCATTGAGGGTTGAAAAATAAAATTTATTATTGCAAAAAATTCTACTGGGAATTATAATATATTTTCAAAAATAACAAGCTAAATTTTATAAGTAGGCTTATCCCCGCGTCTGGGAACGAAACCTTAAAAGATGCATATAATTTTATAGAGTGAATAACCAGGACTGTGTATCGGCATCGGTACGCAGTTCTTTTGTACATGGAGGTTACAAGAAATTCTATGAAATTGGCAGATTTCCTCCCGGTATTTTTAGGTACCGGGTTCACCTTTTTTATGACCATCTTGGGCGCAGCAATGGTATTTTTGTTTGGCAGACAGATGAAGCAGTCCCTCCTAAAAGGCTTTATGGGGTTTGCGGGCGGTGTGATGGTTGCCGCCTCGGTCTGGTCACTTTTGCTTCCTGCAATTGAAGAGGCAACAGCACAGGGCAAATCCGGCGTTATTCCTGCCGGGGGCGGATTTTTATTTGGCGCAGTATTTTTCCTTGCTGTCGATTATGTGCTGCAAAAATTGCACGCGCAGAAAATGGAAAAACTGCGCGTGATGGAGGGGGAAGGAAAACAGCATCTGTCAAAAAAAATGACAATGTTGTTTTTGGCGGTGACCCTGCACAATATTCCGGAGGGTATGGCAGTCGGTATGGCATTTGCGATGGTGGCGCAGGGGAGTGAGTCAGTGGGAGTGACCATAGTGTCCGCCATTGCTCTAGCCATTGGCATTGGTATCCAAAATTTTCCAGAAGGTGCTGCCATCGCGCTCCCGCTGCGCCAGGAAAATATCAGCCGAAGGAAAGCATTTTTTTATGGGGCACTCTCCGGAATCGTGGAGCCGATTGCGGGGATCTTGACAGTGCTGATTGCGGGGTCGATCAAGGCTGTACTTCCGTGGATGCTTTCATTTGCTGCCGGCGCAATGATCTATGTGGTTGTCGAGGAATTGATTCCGGAAGCTCATGTGGAGTCAGGGGTCAAAATAGGCACAATCGGTGCGCTGGTTGGCTTTCTTGCAATGATGGTGCTTGATGTCGCACTGGGATAGACTAATCTTCTCCCTCCAACTCCGGATTTTCTTTTGGAAAAATATTTTTTAACAGTTGTTCCGTGATAATCAGTGGTTCACTGCTGCTTAGAACTTGTTCATCCGAGCCGTGCTGGACGATGGTGATTGTTGCACCAATGTCCGGCAGCGGCATAACGGCGGTGAGAACGGTATCACTGACAAACATGGTTTCCTGTTCTTTGCCATTTACCTGTACATAGCTGTATGGGGTAAACCCGGAGCCTAGAAGGAAGACTGTATAGATCTGGTCGTCGTCCTTTTTGCTGAGGAATGACCAGAAACTGTCATTTTCCTTTTCTGTTGGGGGCGTGGGTGAAGGTGTGCCGGATAAGGTAGTATCCTGTATATTCTCATCCCTGGAATCTGTTGGATTGGCGGGATTTTCGTTTTCTGTATTTTCCTTATTTGGCAGCAGTTTAAGTTCTTCCTCCGGCAAAATTTCTTTTGCTTCCTCTTCTAAGACGGATCCCAATGCCCGAATGCCAGTTAAGATGATGGGATCAATCCCCATTTTCATCTGCGTTGGCGCGTAAGGATTTTTTCCGTTGTAGCAGTTTTGTTTGCCATAGAGCATATCATATTCCAAGATTTCTAATTCTTCCAGATATAATTCTGAAGTTTTTTGTGTTTGATGAAAACCGTTGATAATGCCATCGTGAATATTTAAGCGTTCCAAAACATAGGAGTAGAGTTGATATGCCTCCAAATCTTTATGTTCCGGTTCGAGTTCAAAATTGCTCCAGACAACGTATTGTGTTGCAAACAGGCTGGCACCGCCCAGATCCTCCTGTGTCAGTTTAAATCCTGGAAGATGGTCGCCGTACATCACAAGTACTGTTTCCTCCTCCCGGTTTTCAAGCATTTCAATTAACTCGGCGACGAAGTCGTCCATCTCGTGAATCTGGTTGGTATAATAAAGAAGCGGATAATACAGCTCTGATAAATGTTCTGGCAGCGAGAGATCGATAACGGGATCGGTAAGAATCTCCTTATCCGGGTAGCTGCCATGTCCCTGCACTGAGATGGTGTAAATAAAATCCGGTTCCTTTGTCGAGTCAAGTGCTTTGGCAATTTCTCCAGTCAAAATCTTATCCTTCGCCCAGGCAAGCGGAGTTCGGTCAATCGGATTCATATATTCAACAGAAATAAAATTGTCAAACCCAAGATTTGGAAATACCAGGTGGCGACCGTAAAATGTACCATCGTTGTTGTGGATGGCGTGTGTGCCATAGCCACGATTTTTCAGGACATAGCCAATGCTCTCACAGGCAGTGTCCAATAAGATCGTCTTGTACGGGTACTCGCCCGGTCCAAAGAAATCCAAATTCATGCCGGTGATCACCTCAAATTCTGTGTTGGCTGTACCTGCGCCGACACTTGGAACATACAGATAGCCGGAGGTGAACTCTTCCATCAGCCGGCGGTAATTTGGCAGGGGATCGTCAGTAAAAGTCGATCCAGCAATCGAGGTCGGATCAAAAAAGGATTCCAACTGCAAAAACAGGATATTTGGTGTTCTTTCAGGCTCTTTTTCCGGCATGGGGGTCAGTGTGGGCGTGGGCAGCGGCGTGGGGATAGGGGTAGCCGTATGTTCAATGGAAGCGATAATTTTTTGTACATATTCTTCCGAATATTTTTTTGGTTTGTCGATACCAGTATTAAACATACTATTGACAAAGCAGTATGGAAGTCCATAGCTGTGATAGGCATCCGCGAGATTGCCGAAATTTCGTGATAAAAATTTTAGGGCAACACCTAAGTCCGTCGCGACAATTGCGCAGGCCGCCATTAAAATCATGCTTTTGACAACGCGCAATGCCGGGGGTTTTTCAAGCTTTTTTGTCCTGCGAAATAAAATTACACAGCCAATCACAGCGGCGGAAAACAATAGCACAATAAGAATAAGCTGCCATACCGTAAGATAATGATCCCAGATACCAATTGCGGACTGGATCATTGTCACATCAACAAAAGTAAATGGAGTCGTGCGAAACTGCAGCAAGATGAAATCGGTTATACCAATAATCACCCAGAGCAGCGACACAATCACATAAAAACAGATGCGTCGGGCAAAAAAGAGAGCCGGAGTTAGAGTGATGGCAATAATCAGCGTATTATATAAAAAAATTAGCGGGTTGAAAAAAACAGCACCAACTGCCAGAGGAAAAGATTCGCGCGAAAAACTATCCACAAGAAGGCAGAGTATGGCGGCAATGGTAAAGATCTGCACGAGTGGTTTTTGAAAAAATAACTGGATAGATTGTCGGTTAAGTTTAATGAATTTCATGGAACCCATCCTTTCTCAAACGTTCGGCGGGAGCAAATTGCACAAAGAATATTTTCGAGTAAATATAATAGCAGAAAACAGAAAATATGCAAGAAAAAAATTATTAAAAATACGGGAAGAGAAAAATTTGGAATTTGTGGAAGTTTAATTACAAAAAAATAAAGATTTCCTTATAATATATTTGGATTTATTGACAAACACTCCAGAAGGTGTATAATATTGTTTGTATAAATTATCGGAGGAATGGAAACTCTTTACAGGGAATCCAGGTGCGTGCATGGTGAGGGCATTGCTGCCAGGCCGCAGTGTTTTAAAAGCAATGCAGAAAGAGGGAACGATGAAAAAGAAAATATGGAGTCTTTTGCTCTGCTTTATGCTCGTATGCACGGGCTTTATCGGCTGTGGGAGCAAGGATGATACTGCTGCGAATGCAGCACCGGAAGAGATGGTAAGAGCAAAGCTTACCGAATTTGTAGATGCCGTTTCAGACGCGCTCTCGAAAGCGGATATGGAAAGGGTTTCCCTTGAGAATGTGGGCTGGGATTTCACGCTTGATCTCTCACTTGAGGAGCAGCTCGCGACAAATTATGGGCTGACAGGATTAGAATCCCTCGGTCTTACGGCAAATGTGGATGTGAAGGAGGGCGGATCTCTTCACGCGGCAGGCAACGTCTTACTCAATGGGGAGAATGTAATTGCGGCGGATGCAGTGACGGATGAGGAGAAGATCTATGTAAATGTTCCAGCATACTCCAAGCAGTATATGGGGATTTCCTACGAGGAGATTCTTGGAAAAAGCCTGAAGGACTATATGAATGAGACGACAAAGGCAAATGAGGGGCTGCCATCCTCAAAGGATCTGCTTGAGATGTGGAAGAGCTTTTCCACAAAATTTATTGATTCCTTTGCCTACCAGGGCAAGGAGGAAAAGCAGGAGATCGGCACCGGAGATTATAAGTTAACGGGCGAGAAATATATTACGACGGCAAAGGCGGAGGATATTGATGCTTCATTTTCTCTGCTGGTGGAGGAATTAAAAAAATTCCCGAAAGTTAATGTGCAGCAATTTTCTTCTCTTTCCGAAAATATTGATACTCTCTATGTAAACTATTATGTAGGAAAAAAGGATCAGTATGCGTGGGAATTTCAGGGGGTAAAGACAGATAATAAGACCATATCCATCGTGGTAGTATCAACAAAGAAGGGATTTAGCTTCTATGTTGTGGATGAGGATGGCAAGGAAGAAACACTGCTCTATTCGGAGAAGGAATCTGATAAAGAGGGAAAGATTATGATCTGCGGTAAGGAACAGGAGATCGTAGTTGAGTACGATAATTATACAAAGGATTCTGTGGATCTTTCCACTACAATTGACGGCATGGCATTAAAGCTGAAACTCCGTTTGGTGGATGAAAATTTATCCGTTGATTTTGATGTAAATGTTCTTGGGATTGTGGTGGCAGGTGAATTTAAGAGTACTGAAGGGGAAGTAAATCTGACCGCTTCGCTTAGTATGTCGGGCATGAAGATGGGGTCGGTGAAGCTAAATGCGAGATCGCGTGATTTTGTTTCCTACACTGTTCCAGAATCCTCTCTAAGTAAGGAGGAGTGGAGCGAGGGCTTTGACCAGGAGAAAATGGTTGGGGATTTGAGCCAGCTGATGATGAAGTTTCCATTTTTAATGGATTTAATGGAATAAGCAGGATTGTAGGCGTACAGAAATAAATATTTTTAGAAGAAAATCCTTCGCAAGGGGTATGTGCGAAGGATTTTCTTGGTTTTTTATAGTAAGGGAGGGCGTAACCTTGGCAAATTTGACACAAAAAACGCAGAGAGGGCGGGCAGCACAGTCAGGACAGCACCACAGAAAATCTTTATCAAAGTCAGGGGCAAAAATTTCACAACCTCCGAAAAGCGCGGAAAAACCAAAGAAAAAAAAGAGGAAGCGCGGGGGGATTTTGCGCGGGCTTGGGCGCGGGGTAAAGCGGACAATATTGGGGATTATTGCACTGATCTTTATTGTGATTTTAGCGGCTGGAATTAGTTTTTATGTGAAATATGGAAAACAGCTGATTTCTTATCAGTCAAAAGCAAATACCCTGGTGCGCCGCTCAAGCGCGGAGACATTTAGAGCGAGTCAGACAAGTCTGGTCTACGCGTCGGATGGCGAGTTGATCTCGCGCTTAAAGGGGGAGAAGGATGTATATTATATCGACTATGAAGATATTCCCAAGTATGCTGTGCAAGCGATGATCTGCACGGAAGATCGGAAATTTTTTGAGCATGACGGCATTGATCTGTTTGCCAATATTCGCGCGGCAACAGTACTGATTAAAAATAAGGGGGAGATTCATCAGGGCGGCAGCACAATCACGCAGCAGTTGGCACGCACCATATTTTTAAGTAATGAAGTGACCTGGGAGCGCAAGATCACAGAAATTTTTGTGGCGATGGCACTGGAGCGCAAATATTCCAAGACGGATATTATGGAATTCTATTTGAACAATATTTATTTTGCTAATGGATATTATGGAATTCAGGCGGCAAGTATGGGATATTTTGGAAAGGGCGTAAGGGAACTGAGCTTATCGCAGATTGCGTTTCTGTGTGCGATTCCCAATAATCCGACGGACTATGATCCGGTGATCAATTTTGAGTATACGATGATGCGCCGCGATAAAGTTTTGTTGCAGATGAGGGATGAAGGGGCAATTACTACAAAGGAATATCAGCAGGCAAAAAGAGAAGAAATTGTATTGAACCGAAGCAAAAAAGAAATTCTTGACTATGCTGAGAGTTATACTTATTACTGTGCAATTCGGGCGTTGATGGCGAAGGAGGGATTTGTTTTTCGGAATTCTTTTATCAGCGATGACGATAAAGAAGCCTATGAAGACCGCTATTATGAGGCGTATTATCGCATTCAGAAAACATTGTTTACTAGCGGTTATCGGATCTACACCTCGATCGATCTGAAAAAGCAGGAGCTGTTGCAACGGGCAGTGGATGATGAATTAAAGGGATTTGCCGAAGTGGACGAGGGAGGGGTGTACAAATTGCAGTCCTCGGCAGCCTGTATTGACAACCGTACCGGGCGTATCGTGGCGATTGTCGGGGGGCGCAGCCAGGAGAGCGAGGGATATACGCTAAACCGCGCCTATCAAAGTTTTAGACAGCCGGGCAGCGCGATTAAGCCGCTAATTGTCTATACGCCAATGTTTGAGCGTGGGATGTACCCGGACGATACTGTGTTAGATGAACGCTTTGAAGGGGGACCGCGCAATTCAGGAAATGTGTATTCGGGGGAAATTCCTGTTAGCTATGCGATTTCCGCCTCAAAAAATACAGTGGCATGGAAGTTATTTGAGGAGCTGACCCCCCGTGTGGGACTTTCGTACTTGCTTGAGATGGGATTTAGACGGATTGTCGATACGGACTATGTTCCGGCGGTTTCTTTAGGCGGTTTTACCTATGGGGTAAGTGCCGTTGAGCTTGCAAGCGGGTATGCCACACTTTATAATAACGGGGAGTATAGGGAGCCGACCTGTATCGTCAAGATTACGGATGCGCAGGGAGCGGTGCTGATTGGTGATGAGGTAAAATCAAAGAAGGTTTATGTGACCAATGCGGCGCGGATGATGACTGTGTGTATGCAGCAGGTAATGGAGACGGGGACCGGGCGAAGACTAAAGATTGATGGGCAAATTGCAGCGGGGAAAACGGGCACAACAACCAACCAGAAGGACGGGTGGTTTGCGGGCTTTACCGCATACTATACTACTGCGGTATGGGTGGGCTATGATCTGCCAAAGGCGATGGAAGATCTGATGGGAAATACCTATCCGGGGCGGATTTGGCAGGCATTTATGGAACAGATACATAGAGGACTCTCCGCAAAGGAATTTGTCCCATATACGGATACACGCCCGCCAAAGCAGGAGGAAGACCTGGAGGAGGATTTCGAAGAAGAAGACGGGAACAAACGAGAAGACAACGGAGAGGACGAGGAAGAGATAGAGCCAATGGAGTGATAGAAATTCGGAAAAAAATATTGCTTGACAACAAACTGTATCAGTTATATAATACAGTTAGCAAACCGTGTTATATGACTGATACAGTTTAATAGCAAGGTTTGGATCAATTAACAGGGAGAAAGATGGTATCATTTGATGATTTTACTTTGGTGGATGGGAGGCCGATCTACCTGCAGATTATTCAATATATTAAGCGGGGGATTGCTGCGGGGAGGATTGACTGCAGGGAGGAAATGCCCTCCCGCAGAGTATTGTCTGCGCTTTTGGGGGTAAATCCCAATACCGTACAAAAGGCATACAAACTATTGGAGGATGAGGGAATTATTGTTTCCCGCTCCGGCGCGAAAAGTTATATTTGCATTCAGGAGGAGATGGTGGAGCGCGTTCGCAGGGAATTGCTTGCGGGCGAAACAAAATGCTGGGTGGAGGCGATGAGGCAGCTTAAAGTGTCAAGGGAGATGGCGTTTGAGATGGCAAAGGAATTTTGGAAAAACCCCCCAGATTAAAGATACTATTTTGCAGGAGGGGATACAGTGAAAAAAAAGAGAAAACTGGTACTTTCTATGCTTGGATTATTCTTGGGGGCGAGCATTTACAAAGTGTTTACTGTACTTGCCATTATGGGATTTTCTGAGGTTGTGCTGTTTTTTTACTGCGCGCAAAAGGATACAGAAAAACTTCTGGAAAACGCGCTGTACAATCGCCAGATTTATCCGATTTTTTTTCTGGCACTGGGGCTGGTGTTTTTTCTGCTGATGCGCACGGAAGGAATGATGGGGGAGAAGGGCGGGGCGACGATGCGCCGTCTTAGGCTTTCTGGCATACAGATTTTTTTAATCGAGGTGTGCTATAATCTGGTCTGTATCCTGTTAGTATTTGTCGTGCAGATATGGATATTAATTTTGGCATTAAAAATAATTAGCGGGGAATCCCCGGAAGAATTTTTTCTGGCATTTTACCGGATTGAGTTTCTGCACAGTCTTCTTCCCTTAGCCGAGGGCAGAAAATGGATAAAAAACTTGCTTTTAGTATTAGCATTGTCCGTTGGGGCGGCCTCCGGATTTGGGAAGAGGGAATCCATACTTTCCACGGTGATTTTTCCGCTGATCTTAATCTGGTTTGTCAATCCGATCGGCTGGGAATTTGGGGATTTGGCGTGCAGTGCTTTGTGTGTGATAGGAATTGCATCCGGAGGGATGCGTATATGGCAGCTAAAGGATATAAGGGATAAATAGATGATGAGAAGGAGATATATTATCACAGGAAAATATTTTCCCCCCGGTTTTGATTACGAGAAAGAGTGGAAGAGGGCAAGAGTTTTGTTCGTGTTGGGCGTGGGGTGCAGTGTGCAATTTTTCTTTCGGCTCTATTATGCCGTACAGGACTTATATCAATATCAATTCGATCAAAAAAAGTTAAAATGGGTTCGTGTGCTGTGGGAGGGAGCGGTGGCAAAATCCTTCCCGGATTTATTAAAAGGGCAGTGGAAATATTATCTCCCCTATTTTCTCTTTCTTGTAGCCATGATATTTAATCATTATCTATATTATTATTCCACGGAGAAATGTATTTATCTGATGAAAAGACTCCCAAAGCGGTGGACATTACTAAAGAGCTGCGTTAGGTTCCCATTTTTTGGAATATGTGCAGGCGCGGCAGGTTTGGCAGTTTTGTATTTATTGTATTATATTGTATATTTAATTGTAATTCCAGGGGAATGTCTTAGAGGGCAGTAAAAGGGGAGGGAGAAGTGATGCTGGAAATAAAAAATGTCAAAAAGATTTATTATAGCAAACAGGGGGCAGTCCGCGCGTTGAACAATGTAAATCTAAGTATTGGACCGGGCGAGATTATCGGGCTGTTTGGGGAAAATGGCGCGGGAAAATCGACGCTTTTAAAAAGCATTCTTGGATTTTTGTCCTACAATGGAGAAATTCTTTTGGACGGAAAAAAGCTTGGGCAAGAAAATATCGCAAGACTCTCTTTTGCGACCTGCGAACATTCCTTTTTTCCCAATTTAAGCCCGCAGATGCACCAGGAATTTTATCAGATGCATTTTGAAAATTTTAGGCAAAAGCGGTTTGAGGGGCTGATCAAATTTTTTGATCTGTCGATGCGAAAGCCGTTAAAAACTTTTTCAAGCGGACAGAAAAATCAGTTTGAGGTAATTATGGCACTCTCTCAGGGTGCGGATTATATTTTGATGGATGAGCCTTTTGCCGGAAATGATATCTTTAACCGGGAGGATTTTTATAAATTATTGATTGGATTATTGGAGCCGGAGGAAACCATCTTTCTCTCCACGCATTTAATTGAGGAGGTCGAGCATTTTATTGGGCGGGCAGTGCTGCTAAAAAAGGGGGAGATTGTGGGCGATGTTAGGGTGGCAGATTTGGAGGAAGAGGGAAAAACGGTGATGGATTATCTTCGAACAGTTTATGGATACGGCGCGGACAGAGTAAAGAACGCGCTGGGAGAGATTACGGGGGAAGAGCTGTAATGAAAAAGACATTGATTTCATTCTTTGTGGCAGCGGGACTGATCATTTTTCTTTTACCCGCCGCATTTATCGCTGTGGAGGGAAAGAAAGACCAAGTGATAATTACGCAGGAAGTTCTCTTTGGAGATCCGGGCGCAGCATCGGGCATTACCCTTGCGATCGCCTCGCATTGGAATCGGCATTTGCTCTGGAATACAGAGTATACCATCGGGGAGGAAAAAACAACAAAGAGTAAATTTACATTTTCTGGAAAATCCATCTTATGGGGCTGGGAACGGGGAACAAATGCAAATTTTTATTTTGGCACAGCAAAGAGCGCGCTTGAAAATGGAAAAAATTCATCGGTGGCTTGCACGGAGTCTGCGTTCCCTGAAATTGCCAACAAGGTGGCATATCGGACGCGGGACAGTAAATATAGTGAGATAGTTTCCATCGCGGAGTATTATGAAGTTTACCCTTTGATTTTTCGGACAGAGGGCAGCATGGCAAAGTATCACTGCGACCGCGGCACAACAAAATATCTGTCTGAACTTTTTCACATCTCACCCGCCAAAGATCGGCTGGAAGTGGTGGTGGAGAAGAATAGTGACGGAAGACCTTCCCTGATACAGCAAAGAATAGTGAGGGAAGATTTGCCGGTTTTCCTTGTAAATCTGTCCGCAGAGGCGCAGGATGGAATCTATTATACGTACCGGTTGGAAGCAGGAAATCGTGAGGAAAATATAGATCGCGGGCAGAATAGTGGAATATTTTTTATCCCTTGCCGCGGGGAGGGGGAGGCAAGACAGATTGAACTTTTGGAGATGAAAAGAAGTTGTGAATTTTTAAGCGATGTGGTTCCGCTGGAATTAAAATTAAATAAGAGTGGGGATATCCTGTATTTGTCGGCGAAAAGCAAGGGGGGATATTCACTTTTTGTTTATCAGCTGGATGGCGAGGTTCACTTAAAGCAGGAGATTTGCTTAGAAAATATTCGGGATACTTCTAATTATTGTCAGATGAGTTTGGTGGATGGTGGTGTTCTTCTTACCTGGAACGACAATCAATTTTCTTTTGTGGAGGAGGAGGAGGGCGAATATTTCTGGTGGTGCAGCGGGATTTTTCCGCAGACCATGGGGGAATTAAGTGAGGAAGGAGTGCAAAATCCATTTCCGCGTGAAAATGTTTTGAGCTTTGACGGGACAAGATTGGTGCTTGCGGCGTTTGAGAACTGGGAAAATATGGAAATTAGACTGGTGGTATACAATAGGGAAGGAGAATTGTACTGCGGTCGATACAAAAATAGTCAGGATAATATGCGGTTGGCAGCGGACAATCGCATTGAGCCTCAGGGGGTGAGATTGTGGGCACCAAATCGCGCGTGGTCCGCGGGGAAGGATGACCCGATAGTGTTTCCACTCTCACTAACCGTAATCGAGTAGGAAAAAGGCTAAGTTTATCGCTTGATAGACTTAGCCTTTTTTGATGTAATTAATATTCCATCGCTTTCTCTTCGCCGTTCATTACGCGCAGCGCGCCCTGTGCAAGTGCGAGCAGCTCATCTTCGCCCGGATAGATGGTGAATGGCGCGATAAAGCCAGCGCGTTTTTCCAGTTCAGCCACTACATACTTATCGTATGCAATACCGCCGGTAACAATGATTCGATCAATCTTGCCCTCAAGCACGCAGGCCATCGAGCCGATATCCTTTACTACTTGTAAAATAAATGCTTCGCGCAGCGCGATCGCGTCCTCGTTCCCCTCGTCCACCATCTTTTCTACGTTGCGCATATCGTTTGTGCCAAGATATGCGTTGAAGCCGCCATTTCCAACAAGCTTTTTGTAGACTTCCTTCTCCGTGTATTTACCGGAAAAGCACATTTTTACAAGTGCGCCGGAAGGCACTGCACCCGCGCGCTCAGGAGAGAATGCGCCGTCGCCGTCTAAGGCGTTAAACACATCCACAACTCTGCCGTCAATATGCGCACCCACAGAAACGCCGCCGCCCATATGAACAACAATTAAGCGCAGAGATTCATATGGTTTGCCCGCCTCCTTGGCATAACGCTTTGCAACTGCTTTCTGATTTAGGGCATGGAAAATGCTGACGCGCGGAAGTTCCGGAACACCGGAGAATCTTGCGGATGGCATCAGCTCGTCCACAACCACCGGATCAACAATATACGATGGAACACCGATGGAATCCCCGATCTCCCTCGCCAAAATACCGCCAAGGTTTGAAGCATGCTGTCCCTGAACACCGATTTTCAGGTCTTCAAGCAGCGCGTCACTCACCGCGTAAGTGCCGGAGACAATCGGTTTTAACATACCGCCCCTGCCGACAACGACATTTAATGAGTGAAGATCAAAATTTTTCTCTTTTAACAAGGAAACAATAATATCCTTGCGGAAATCCTTCTGGTCAACAATCGTAGCGTAGCGCGCGATCTCCTCGGTGGAGTGGCGCAGGGTTTCCTCAAACAATAAGGTTTCGTCCTCGAAGACTCCGATCTTGGTGGATGTGGAGCCTGGGTTGATAATCAAACTTTTGATGGACATAGCTTTATTTCCCTCCTTCTTTTTTTCGAATTTTTTTGTGATAGCTGCCTCCGCAATCTCCGCCGCGGCATCTATTGCTAATTCCAGGATTGTGTCAAGCATTTTACTTCTCCCCCAGTAGGTTGATAGTTATTGCTGCTTTAAATTGTGTGCGACAACTGCGGCGAGCGCGATAGAATTTACCTTTGTCTCGAATGTGTCGGAGCGGCTGGTTAAGATAACCGGAGCTTTTGTCCCAGTTAAGATACAGCCGTTCTTGCACTTGGTCAGATGTACAAGAGCCTTGTACATTAAATTGCCCGCGTGGATATCCGGGAAGAGGATTATATCCGCATCGCCGACAATCTTGCGGTTCTCTGCATTTTTGTGCTTTGCCGCCTCAGGGTCAATCGCAAGGTCAAAGGAGAGTGGTCCGTCAATAATGCAGCCTGTGATCTCTCCCGCCTCGTTCATGTGCGTCAATTCTTCAGCATCCACAGTAACTTGCATTTTTGGATTTACAACTTCCACTGCGGCTACCGGTGCAACCTTCGGGCATTCAATTCCGCATGCGTGCGCTACAGCAACAGTATGTTCAATAATGGCTCTCTTGTCCTCAAGCGTCGGGTATGGGATAAATGCTACGTCCGATAAGAAGAGAAGGCGGTCGATGCCCGGCAGCTCGAATACTGCGACATGGGAGAGCGGCTTTCCGGTGCGCAGACCAACTTCCTTGTCCAACACGCTCTTTAAGAAATTTTTGGTGTCGATCAGACCCTTCATATACATATCCGCCTTGCCGTCATGGACAAGGGCAACTGCGGTGTGTGCCGCCTCGATCGTGTCTTTGATGTCGATAATTTCGTAGCCGGATAAATCCATTTCAA
The DNA here is from genome assembly GCA_910577165.1 of uncultured Lachnospiraceae bacterium. Classification (GTDB taxonomy): domain Bacteria; phylum Bacillota; class Clostridia; order Lachnospirales; family Lachnospiraceae; genus RGIG4057. The sequence goes on along the minus strand of CAJTLX010000004.1, from coordinate 102,444 downwards.
GTTCCGCCGCGATCTCGCGGATCTTGTCCGCATCGCCAACTAAGATGGCATCCGCAATACCGCGCTCTTTTGCCGCCTTTACTGCCTCTAAGATTGGCGCGTCCTGTGCCGCTGCAACAGCAACCTTTTTCATGCTTCCTGTGATGGCAATTAGCTCATCGAATCCTTTGCTCATTTCTTTGTCCTCTTTTCTACAAAATATTAGATTCCCACACAATTTTGCTTAGCTGCGCCAAAAGGCAGCTGTGACATACTTTGCATAGGAAGGGTGGCTGCATTAAAAACAGCTCATTGTTAAAATAATAGCACTATTTGCCAGAAAAAGCAATGGAAGATTACACTGATTGCCTGCAAAAAAACACAAAATATTCTGAGAACATGGAGGAAAACGCGAAACATATTGAAAACGAAACTACTTTGTGATATAATAGCTTTATGTATTTACAGGGCAAAGAAAATGAGCATTCAGAGAGGGGAAAAGATATGGAATTAAAAGATTTTATGGATTTGAAGTTGCTACAGGATATTCTCAGTCAATTTTCGGACGCGACGGGGCTTGCAGTGGTCGCGGTGGACAATAAGGGCAACGAGATAACCGAGAGATTCAATTACACGGATTTTTGTGCGAAGTATACGCGTGGGACAAGGGAAGGGCAGCACCGCTGTACGAAATGTGATAATGAGTGTACGGGAACCTATCATTGCCATGCGGGGCTGATGGACTTTTCCTGTGATATTATAGTGAACGGGGAGAAGCTTGGCAGATTGATCGGCGGACAGGTTTTGCCGGGGGAGGCTGACGAGGAAAAGTTTGCGGGCATTGCAAGAGAGCTTGGCGTGAGTGAAAAGGATTATCTCGCGGCATTGAAGAGAGTGCCGGTGCGCTCGGAGAAAGCGATCCGCGCAGCGGCAAGTTTCGTGGAATTTATAGTGAATTATGTGGTACATTCCGAGTATATGAAGTTTAAGAGTACAACCTCCACAAAGGTTATGGATGAGGAACTGGGTGTGACTACGGGGATGGTAGATCAGATCAACGCAAAGACAAAGGAACTTGAAAAGATTGCGTCAAAGCAGAATATCCTTGCATTGAATGCCTCCATTGAGGCGGGGCGCGCGGGCGCGCTCGGTGCGGGTTTTGCGGTAGTTGCGTCGCAGATGGGAGATCTCTCAAAACAGTCCGGCGTGATTTATAAGGATATCCAGCAGCTGGCGGCGGATATCTACGGTTCAGTTCAGAAGATGAACGCGAGCAAATAATATTTATTATATTGAAGGAAGGAAACCCAGTTTATGCAGGAGATCACAGGAAAGGAAGCCGATCTGGCAGTGCAGGAAACTGCATCGGGCGATTTAGTGCAGGAGCAAAATTTGGCGAGGGAGCAGGGGGCGGCGGAATCCGATTTGGCGGCGGGGGAAGAAAAGTCCGTTGAGAAACTTGAGGCGGAAAACGCTGTGATGAGAGCTTCATTTACCCCTCTCTACACAAAGATTGGACAGAATTTTTACGAGAAGAATGAGGGCTATGAATTTGCGATTGCGGAGACAGTAAAGGAGCTTGCTGAACTAGATAAAAAAATACATACCAATCATCTTTATATCCTGCGATTAAAGGGAATTCGCTACTGCCCGAACTGTGAGCGGATTGTGGATGATACCACTGTTTTCTGCGGCGACTGCGGCACAAGGATCGATCCTTTAGAGGATGTGGACGAGGGGAGTATCCGCTGTAGCTGTTGCGGAGCCAAAAATAGTAAAGAGAAACGTTTCTGCATTAAATGCGGGCAGAAGCTGGAGGAGATGATTCGCTGTCCGCATTGCGGGGTAAAACTTCCATCGGACGCGCGTTTCTGTGAAGAATGTGGAACAAAAATATTATAAAATTTGATGAATATTTAGATTATTTTATATAGATTTAAATTTGCAAAATATAATTAGTAAATTTGCAGATATTTTTTATAAAAAAAGAAAGAACTTGTTGACATTGCACAAGAAATCGGATAAGATAGGATTACCAATTAACAAAAATCTAAAATGTTTTAGATTTTTGTATAGGCGAATGGAGGAGAAGAAATGAGAAAAAAAGGTTTTGCAGCTTTGTGCGCGACATTGATGTTTACAAGCATTGTTTCTGTCGCGGCACCGCAGGAAGTGAAGGCGGCACCCACTCCGCTTGCTTCCTATGATTTTGAGGATGGTCTTGGGGATATGACCCCTGCCGCAAATGGTGAGACGGCTGCGCCGAGCCATGTGACAAATGAGATCAAGGGTGGTGCAGTGAAGCTTGAATTTGGCGCGAATGCTTCGGAGAGCTACACGACATTTGCGAATCCATTTGTGGGCAAGGAATTGTCCGCAGCGACAATTACGGCATGGGTGAATGTGCCGGAGGATGCCCCTTACTGGGAGTTGGACAATCTGATTAGTTTTTTTGACGGCGCGAAGAGATTGACTTTTGAGACAAGACCGTACCTTTGCTGGAATGCAGTTACGGACGATTCCCAGAATTATATTGATGTGAAAGGTCCGATGGTATTTGATAATCAGAAGGGCAGATGGGTAAATTATGCATTTGTAATTACGCCGGAAGGACAGACAATTTTTGTAAATGGTGAGCAGGTGACGGAGCCAGAAGTAGGACAGGGTGATGCCTACAATGCAGCGGATCTTCTTCCATTCCTCTCTGCGGACACAACAAAAGCGTATCTGGGTCTCGGTTCTTTCTGGGGCAGCCAGGGAGCTTTGCTTGATGATATTGCGTTCTATGATGTGGCACTGACGGCGGATGAGATCAAGGAAGCCTGCAAGATTGATGAGGTTCTCGCAGCAATGCCGGAACTTGTTGTGCCAGATCCGACTCCAACCCCGGAACCTATTGTTTATGAGAAGGTTGATCTTTCCACTGTGACCGCAGCCGTTCCGGAAGGTTATTCTTCCTTCTATGCGTTCGATGGCGATCTGACGGATGCAGTGACCGGAGAAACCGGCAATACAGTTGGTCATCAGGTAAGTATTGAGGCGGATTCCCCGGACGCTTCATTTGAAGTAGGGGTAAAGAATCAGGCAGTAGCATTCTATGGTTTCGGTGATGGCGTTAAGCTTCCGACCGCGCCAAAGGGCAGCCAGTATACGATTTCGGTTGACTGGTACTTAAAGGGTACGACCAAATATACACCGGGTATTTTCATGGCAAATTTCTATGATGACGGCGCGATTATGGGAACGGACGAAGATGCAGAGTGGATCAATATCGCACCACTTGGTTTTCAGGAAAATCTTATTGATGGTCCGATGGTTTGGTCAAGAAATGTAGCGGGCGGCGCACCGTGGAATGATCTTTTCCGCTTGGGCAACGATCTTGCAAAAATGGAAACCTGGTTTAATGTAACAGTTGTTGCGGATGGTACAAAAGGAACAATTTATGTGGACGGCTCCATTGTACAGGAAGGTTCGATCGCAGATATTGTTAAGGAAGGCACACAGCTTTATCTTGGTGTAAATGCATGGGATGCAGTATTCAATGGCTATATGGATAATCTCTATATCTATGACCGCTGCCTGAGCGCGGAGGAAGTAGCAAGCCTGGCAAAGGATTCCCTTACCGTAGTGAAGGCAGATCCGACCCCGACACCGGAACCAACTCCAGAACCGACAGCGACAGAAGCACCGAAGGAAACACCTCTGGCAACAGTATCCCCAGATCCGACACAGATGGATGCAGAGGACGAGGGAAGCAATACTGGACTGATTGTGGGGATTGTGATTGCTGTTGTGGTAGTCGCTGGTGCTGTCGTAGCAGTGATGATGAAGAATAAGAAGAAATAAGATTAAAATTTAATATTGTTGGGTTAAAACCAGATAGGAAAGGGGCTTGCTGTAAGAATTTGCAGTAAGCTCCTTTTTATATAGAATTTAATTTTTTAAAACTAATTTTGAAAGGTAGAAGATAATAATTATTTTTTAAATAGATTGGAATGCTGATATGCTGTTAAGTAAATATAAAATTGGAGGATGTGAAAAGGAAATCAGGATTAGAATAGGGGGGAGGTAAAAAGAATGGAACAGAGAGGAAAGAAAATGAATAAAGTATTCACTAAGAAATTGAATGGATAGAATAGAATATTATAGTAGTTGGGAAAAAGAAGTTTCTCATATTTGGCGGAATGAAATAAAAAAACATCCCTCTTGTAGGTAAATTGCCCTACAAGAAGGATGTTTTTGTCCGTAATAAGTAAATACTAAACGGAATAAGAATTAGATATTTCTAATTATTTATTTGTTTGCTGAAATTGTAATTGTAAGTGTATACGTTGTTTTTGTTGTTATTTCAGCTGGTGTAGGTTGACTAGCAACAGTAGCAGTAGCTCCTTGAACATTGTTAAATGTTGCTGGGATATTAACAGTGGATGTAGTAGTAGGGGTAACACTAATTGTGACAGTAGCAGTATTACCAGCCCAGGTTTGACTCTCTACTGTTACTGTACCTTTAGTACTTGTTGCTGTAATAGCAGACTTGCTGACAATAATAGAACTACCACTTGTTGTTACTGTTATAGAACCACCAAATGTTACATCGATAGATTCTGTAGTTGGATTATCTGGGTTACTTGGATTATCTGGATTATCTGGGTTACTTGGATTATCTGGGTTATCTGGGTTATCTGGATTACTTGGATTATCTGGATTTGCTGTACCTCCTAATATAAACTTAACTGTGTACTCAGCGGCTTTAGCTCCACCCTCTTTTGCTGTAACAGTTATAATAACTTCTGTTTCTTCTCCTGTAAGATCAGCTGAACTAGGATTAACTGTGAAGTTCTTTGCATCATCTGCATCCAAAGAGAATGTAATTGCGCTACCAGATGTAATATCAAGGTTAATTGTTCCAGACTTATTAATTGCGTCTGTTTTTGAGCCAATTGTATAATTAACAGTACCAGAGAATGTTGGAGCTTCTGGCTTCGGTGTGGATGGTACGGATGGAGTAGAAGGTGTGGAAGGTGTTGTCGTATCCGGTGCAGGAGTAGGAGTAGAAGTAATTTCCTCCTTGGAAACATTGCCGTCCTCATCGGTCTTCTCAACCTCAACCTTTACGTTCTCATCCGTAACAATAACTGTGGAGTCCTGAGCAGTCTTGTCAAGAGTAATGCTAACATTAGCCTCAGCCTTAATCTCAGCCTTTACTTCAGTCTTGAGAGAAGCACCCTCTGCCTCCTTAGCAACATTGATGGTAACATCCTCAACAGCCTTCTCAGCGTCAGCTGCCTTAACTTCAACTTCAACTTTCTTGGAGAGAGTAATCTCGCTGTTCTTCGCATCTTCAGCTAAAGTAACCGTGGTGTTCGCGCTGAGATCTGCCTTAACTGGAACTTCTGTGGTTAATTTAGTATTAACTGTATTTTTACCAATATTGGTAATCTTTACCTTTGGAATGTTAGCAGCAAAGATCCCATTTTTGCACCTTTTGTTCACAATTTCAAAATTGCGGATGATATTCGTCCAGATAAGAACATTGAGAACTTTTCTGTTGTTGAGAACCCCGTTTAGGGCATTCTGAATATGAGTATTCATTTATGCTGTTCCTTCCTTATTATAATAACTGTTACAATATTATGTTTTTTGAATATATTGTTCAGGAGAGATAAATATGATCCGTTAGGGAAGTATTTTTTGTATCTATGGTGCAGAGTCCTTCAAGGGAAATACCAATTAACAATGATATAATATCTAATGACAATATATTATATTTTGCGAGTACGATTCTCATTAATGCACACAACTTACTATAGCAAATTTTTTCCCTTAGTTGAAAACAAACTTGCGCTGATATAATATTTAATGGTATTATATCATATATTCGGATCTGATATATTTTATGTGCAAAACAACGCATAATTTTAATATAAAACTTTTAAAACATTTTTATATGCTTTTAAGTATACACATAAATAAAATATAATACAAAATATATTACATAAATAATATTTATTTTATCATCTTGATTTCTTATAAAAATAAATTAAAGTTATAAATATATTTTTATAAATATAGTATGTATTTATATTTCTCTCTACCATCATAAAATTGACAAAATTATAATATTTATCTAAAAATTTAATTATTATAAATTATTTCTTATCATATTTATAATTTTTAGAATAAAGATAGATAAATTTGATAAGCACAAAAAGAAGTTAGCTGTCGGTTAGTTCTTTTTTGTGTTTATCATTGGAAACATACGCCAAAGCCTGAAGAAATTCTGAAGATTTCCTGAAAACTTTTCAAAAGTTTCACTAAAAAAAGGTTGCCATGTAAAAAAATATATGCTATAATCAAAACCATAATATACTCTGTTCAAAGTTCGCAAAAAACATTGAAAAAAGTGAATGTTCTTTATATAGAAGATTCGCTTTTTTGAGTGTTTTTGTTGGCAGCATGGGGATTTTTAGATATATTCCCATGTCTATTGGCACCCTCTTATGACTGGAAAGGGGTTTTGGCACTCAATGTTGTTGCTACGGTGCCTACATTTTTATGTGGTGCTGTGACGTGTTTTCTGTATTCGTTTATCATTTCCTTATTTACAGAAAACAAAAAAGCGGAAAGGAGCAAGAAAATGAAGAAACAAGGAAGAAGGTGGATCGGCGCTATTCTAGCGATGCTGATGCTTGTTGTCAGCCTTTACACAGATACAAGCGTCACCGCTAATGCGGCCACCAAAAAAGCAAGCGTATCGTTTGCTAATCTGCCGGAAGGCAATACGTTAAAGTTAGAGGATACATATAAGTATGACTTTAACGCAAAGAAGACTGGAACTGCTAAGGTAGTTTACTTTGAGGTTAAGAACGGCACCAACACTGCTGGAGTACAGTCCTCCAACTCTGGTATCGTTTATCCGGTAACTGCTGGTCAGTTTGACGTTCGTGTCGTTGCTTTTGCTTCGACAGCAAATCGCACAAAATGGTTAGATGCAAGAAAGAAGAACGGCTATGTTGCTGATCCGAGCGCGGAGAAGAAATATGTCGTTGCTGCTTCTGATTGGGAAACCATCACTGTAACCAGCGAGACAGAGGGACTTGGTGTTGCTCGTAATCAGAGTGCTTTAAACAAAGTTCTCAAGAACAAGAAAGTGACCAATGTTCTTATTTGGACAGATGCAGAGAGAATATTTGAGATTGGTAGCAAGAACTACAAGAGCAAGACTCTTACTGTTAATGCTCCTCAGTCAGAAATTACCAATTCTGGTAGATTTGCTCAGATCAATGTAGAGCAGATCAAACCTGCTACCTTCCGTGAGAAGGCAAAGGGAAACAAGTTCGTTATTACTGCTATCAACGCTAGAGTTATCGTTGAGAAGGGCGCAAGAATTCTTGAACTTATTTACAAGCCTGTCGTAAAGGTAGCTACTGATGTTGTTACAACTAGTTCTTTTAATTTCAAGCTTGAAATTCAGGGTACAGTAAACACCGTTAATGTTGCTCCTCAAAAGGCAGAAGGTGTTACAGAGGCTATTGCGCCTGTAGTTGAGATTGAGACTGCTGAAAATTCCAACATCTCTGAGGTTAAGGTTGAGGAATCCACCGATCTTAAGCTTACTGGTGAGAAGGAAACAGCTGTTAAGGTTACTGTTGAGGAAAATGCAGTTAATACTAAATTAACGGCGGAAGTTCCAGTTAAGGCAGATCTCAGCGCGAACACCACGGTTACTTTAGCAGAAGATGCGAAAAACAGTGAGATTACTCTCTCCAAGAAAGTTGATGTTGAAGTTAAGGCAGCTGACGCTGAGAAGGCTGTTGAGGATGTTACCATCAATGTTGCTAAGGAGGCAGAGGGTGCTTCTCTCAAGACTGAAGTAAAGGCTGAGATTAAGGCTGAGGCTAATGTTAGCATTACTCTTGACAAGACTGCTCAGGACTCCACAGTTATTGTTACGGATGAGAACGTAAAGGTTGAGGTTGAGAAGACCGATGAGGACGGCAATGTTTCCAAGGAGGAGATTACTTCCACTCCTATTCCTGCACCGGATACGACAACCCCTCCTAGTACAGGCGGTAATGTTCAAGCCCCAGATCCTAAGCCAGAAGCTCCAACAATTGCAAAAATTAGTTATACTGTTAGTGGCTCTGCTGCTACAGAAGTAACGCTTACAAATAATGCTGGAACAGTTTCTACAGAGATGAAGGTAGGTCAGACTGTTACATTTGCCGCCCCAGAGGGATACAAGATAACAGTAGGTGCTTCACTTACATTTGAGAAAGCAGGACAGCAGGATGCTAATATTACTCTTGTAAAAACTGATGATTCTACTGTTACTGTAACAGTTAAGGTTACTTTTACTAACGTAACTACTACAACTGTAACTCCCCCTGGAAACACTCCTATAATTGCAAAAATCAGCTATACAGTTAGTGGTTCTGATTCTGTATCTGATGTAACACTTACAAGTAATGCTGGAACAGTCTCTACAGAGATGAAAGTAGGTCAGACCGTTACATTTACTGCTCCAGAGGGATATAAGATAACAGCAGGTGCTTCACTTACATTTGAGGAAGCAGGACAGCAGGATGCTAGTATTACTCTTGCAAAAACTGATGATTCTACTGTTACTGTAACAGTTAAGGTTACTTTTTCTAAGATAACTGCTGTAACAGGTGGAAATGAAGGACAAAAGCCAGAACTTTCTGTAATTGTAAGTGTAAACCCAGCTTCTATACAAGGCTCAACAGTTGCTACGCAGGCAGCGATCAAAGCTAGTGAGACTACAGGTGCTGCTGTAACTGCAACGGCACGCACTACTGATAGTGGTAAAACTATAACCGTTGCTGTACCAGAAGGCACGTATACAGGCAGTTTTACATTAACAGCAAATGCCCAAGTTGCAAATGTAGAGGGTGCTACTTTTAAATATCAGTGGTACAAAGATAATGGCTCTATATCAGGTGCAACGGGAAAAACTTATTTAATTAGTTTAGCTGATGCTCCTACTGACAAAGCGGGAAAATATTATGTTGTAGTTGAGTATACTGATACAAATACAAATACTATTTGGACTTGCAGTAGTAAAGATGGAACTGTAACACAAAAGTAATTAAGTATTTCTTTTATCAATCCCCTGCTACGATAGATTCCTCTATAATAGCAGGGGAATGATATGTGGTATCTATTCAGTCTGTCTTATATATTCTAGTACGTCATAAAGTTGATTTAAATTCAAATACTATCTTTCATTGTTTCTTTAATTTTTTGTACTTTTTCAAGTGACATATCTAAACTTTCTGCTATATCTAAAAGGGAAAATTTTCCTTTTTTAATCATTCGTTTCGCACTTTCTTCCCGTTCTTCTTCTCGTCCTTCTTCCCGTCCTGCTTTAAATTCTTCCTGTCTGATTTCTTTTATCGCTCTACACATATCAACACTCCTTCCTGACTTTTTAAATTTTAACCCTGACTTTGTGCATTCATTTAACAACATAGCGGCATTTCGATCCATCTTTGCAAAATGGTCATTATTTTCTACAAATGTAGAAAGCTTTTTTTTATCTGCAGAATATTGGATATATTGCATTACTTCGCGTAAATTTGTGTGAAATTTTTCAAAATCCTCCTCGGAAAGTTCTGCGGGAACAATAAGGTTGAGTTTGTAATCATTTACAAAAGATAAAATCTCTTTATTTTGTACGGTAAGCATTTCATGCAAGCTTCTTGGTGCATTCCATTCTTCTGTACCAAAATAGATGACCAGTGTGATAACCGGAATCAATCGGTCATCTTTATCGAAACCGGATAAATATTCGCTTGAGGTAAATTCTTTATCTTTATTCTCCCGATGATATGTGGCGATCTGCTCAATCTGTCTTGTATATTCCAGCGCATCATAAAGCTGATTTCTCGGAGGCATAGCATAATGAATATTTGTTTGATTTTCAATTCCAAGTACCAAGTATGCCGTTTGTTCATCCTCCATAGCGGTCACATATTTTATTACATCACGGTATTTTTGTACAGGAGATCCTTTTGTTCCCTCTTTAAATGGTACGCCGATTGCTGTGGTATCCATCGGATGCAATTTTTCTGGGTTTATCACTTGTTCGCCATTATAGAGATAGAAATTAAATACATCTGCAAATACTTTATTATCTGACATATATTTTTTTGTTAATGTATCAATTTTCCCCAACTTTCTCCCTCCTTTTAGATAATTATATAACTATAAGCAAAATAAAATATTAATTAGAAGCAAATTTTATGTATTTGATATTTCTCATGCTTCTTGATAATTAGAACGTTCGCCCTCCGGTATATCTAAAAGTTCCATCGCTTTACATATATACACCCCCGCAATTCTGATCATTCGTTTAAGGACATATTTTTGTTCGCAAAATATTAGATTATTCATCAGGAAAGCTTTAAAGATAAGCTACACTCTATAATTACTATAACACACTTTCTCTATAATTTCAATAAAATTTGCTAGGTAGGGGATTTCCCGCGATTTTTATTTTTTCATCATAAAGAAGACCTCTCTTCTTTTTTGGAACGCAGAAAAATTAAAGAAACGATGAAAGATAGTATTTGAATTAATATTGCCCTCTTCAATTGACTTCTCAACATCGGTTGCCTTAACTAGAACTTCTGCTGTTAGTTTAGAATTGATTATTTTTAGTAAATATAAATTATAAAGTTTCCTATTTACGAAGTATACCAAAAAAATAGCAATCCATTCCAAATCACTTTCAAAGAAAAACTTTCTTTGTTATAATGAGAAAGTCAGAAGAAGTGGGAATTTGTCGCATATAATTTATAATTCAGTAAAAGCTAGTAAATAACCAATATTTGTTTTATGCTCCTCTTGATACAAGGGTGTGTGTAAAAATTATTTTTTGGTCTGCACACCCTTGTACAACGCAAAAAACAGTAGTTCATTGTAATAACAGGAACTTTTTTCTGTGGACAAAATTTTCCATGGAGAAGGGTTCCTGTTTTAGTGATACATCTTTTATTCTGGAGGAGAGACCTTTTTTAATCAGAGTTAATTAAGGCAGTCCATCGCACTTTTTCTTGTAATATAGACTGCTATATGCTAAGATAATTAGAAAAAATAAAGCAGAATGGGGATATTATGGCAAAACTATATGTGTTGATGGGAAAGAGCGCGAGCGGCAAGGATACAGTTTACCAACGCCTTTTAAATGATGCATTGAATTTAAAGCCGGTTGTGTTATATACGACACGTCCGCGCCGTCTGGGTGAGGAGGATGGAAAGGATTACTATTTTGTGGATGAGGGGCGAATGGGAGAACTTGAGGATGCAGGGAAGATAATTGAACACCGGGTGTATCAGACCGTTCACGGTGCATGGCATTATTTTACGGCGGATGACGGGCAGATTGATCTTGTCGGGGCACAGAATTATCTGATGATTGACACATTAGAAGGTTATCTTAAACTAAGAAACTATTTTGGCGGGGGAAATGTGGTTCCGCTGTATATTGAGGTGGAGGATGGGTTGCGGCTGTCGCGCGCGCTTGAGCGGGAGAGGGGACAAAAAAATCCGCGCTACAAGGAAATGTGTCGGCGTTATCTCGCAGACACGGAAGATTTTTCGGAGGAAAATCTTTGTGCTGCGGGAATTTTAAGGAAATTTGTAAATGAGAAATTGGATGAATGTATTCGGGAATTGGGACACACAATTAGAGGAGAAGACATCGATATTTATACTTGATCAGGCTCTTGTTTTTTTAAAAGAACTGTGCTAAAATAAAATGTACTGTAATAAGGAACGGATGGATTAGGGCGGGCAGAGGTGGAAATACTGGGGGCGGCTGCCCTAGGTCTGGAGGCGGGGATGGAAATAAGAGTAAATCAGTTGGGACAGGTAAATCAGGTGGATCAAAAAGCACCAGTGCAGGAATCAGACGGCTCTTTTAAGTTTACCTTAATCAGCAATATTGAGGAGCAGGAGCTTGGCGCGAGGCTGCAATTGATGATGGAAGAGATCACAATGCAGGGCAAGAAACTCTCAAAACATATGGATATTCGAGATATGAAACACTATCGGGAACTGATTAAGAATTTTATGAATGAGATCGTGAACCGTTCCCATAAATTTTCGCGTGAAAATTTCCTTGATCGGCGCGGCAGACACAGAGTTTACGGGATGATTAAGCTTGTGGATAAGAATTTGGATGAGCTGGCGGCAGCACTGATTGCGGACGAGAAAGATGGGATTGAGATTTTAAGCAAAATTGATGAGATCCAGGGGCTTTTGCTGGACATTCTTGCGTAAAAAGAGTTGTAGTGCTGGAATTTAACGTAAAAATTATACAAATTTTGGCTGTGAAAAGGGAGAAGATAAGATTTTAAATAAATTTTATGATATAGAAAACAAAGATTTAAACCGGTTTTAGGGTGGCATATAAAAAGGGAATGGGGATTGTGGCAGATAAAAAAGTACCACAAGCGGCAAAGAAAGGCGGGAAAATATGAAACAGTTTCGGGATGTGATCGGGCGAGAACGAATTACGGAGCATTTGCAAAATACCATCCGTTTGAACCGCGTTTCCCATGGCTATATTTTTGATGGGGAAGAGGGGATTGGCAAAAATTTTATCGCGGATATTTTTGTGGCGGCATTGCAGTGTGAGGTTTATTCCGGGGAGCCTTGCGGGGAATGTAAATCCTGCCTTCAGGCGGCGGGGGGAAATCATCCGGATATTATACGTATTCGGCGGGAGAAGGCGACAATCGGAGTGGATGATATTCGGGGTCAGCTAAACAATACGATTGCGATTAAGCCCTATAACAGCCGCTACAAAATCTATATTATCAACGAGGCGGAAAAGATGACGGAGGCGGCGCAAAACGCACTGTTGAAGACAATTGAGGAACCGCCGGAATATGCGGTTATTCTTCTGCTTACGGACAATATGAATATGCTTTTGCCGACAGTTCTCTCCCGCTGTGTAACACTTCATCTGAGACCTGTGGACAGGGGATTGCTTAAAATGCATCTGATGAAAGATTGTAATGTCCCGGACTACCAAGCGGAGTTAGCGGCGACATTTGCGGCGGGCAATGTGGGGAGAGCGGAACGTTATGCGGCATCGGCAGAATTTGAGGGACGCAAAGATGAAGTGCTGCATTTGGTGCTGCATATTGACGAGATGAAGCCCAGTGAGATTATAGACTTTTTAAAACGTTTCTCCGAGGAGAAGGCGGTGATCAATGATTATATTGATCTGATCTTTTTGTGGTATAGGGATGTGCTGATGTTTAAGGCAGCGCGCCAGACTGCGCAGTTAATCTATAAAGAAGAAGTTTTAACATTGCAAAGACAGGCAGCGGGAAAAAGTTTTGAAGCGTTGCAGCATATTATTGAGGCGTTTGATACGCTGCGCGCCAGGTTGAAAGCGAATGTGAACTTTGATGCGGCAATGGAACTTTTATTGTTGGCTTTGCAGGAAAAATAGAAAGGAACTAACAGAATATGATAACAATTATCGGAGTGAGATTTCGTCAGGCGGGTAAGGTATATTATTTTGATCCGGCAGAACTTGAGATAAAGCAGGGAGATCATGTGATTGTGGAGACGGCGCGCGGCGTGGAGTATGGCTATGTGGTGCTTGGCTGTAGAGAGGTGGAGGAAGAAAAAGTGATCCAGCCACTAAAGGAAGTAATGCGCTTGGCTACGCCGCAGGATGATGAAATTCAGCAGCGCAACAAGGCAAAAGAGAAGGATGCATTTAAAATTTGTATGGAAAAAATTTCCAAGCACGGCTTGGCAATGAAGCTGATTGACTGTGAATATACATTTGATAATAATAAAGTACTGTTTTATTTTACAGCGGATGGCCGAATTGATTTCCGCGAGTTGGTAAAGGATCTGGCCTCTGTATTCAAGACAAGAATCGAGCTTCGCCAGATCGGTGTGCGCGACGAGACAAAGATTGTCGGGGGTATTGGAATCTGTGGCAGACCAATGTGTTGTCATACCTTTTTATCGGATTTTGCGCCGGTGTCCATCAAGATGGCGAAGGAGCAAAATCTCTCGCTCAATCCGACGAAGATTTCTGGGGTGTGCGGCAGATTGATGTGCTGCCTGAAAAATGAGGAGGAGGCCTACGAGTATTTAAACAGCAAGTTGCCTAATATCGGTGATTTTGTGACAACGAGCGACGGGTTAAAGGGAGAGGTATCAAGTGTAAATGTCTTAAAACAGCTGGTGAAAGTGATTGTAACTGTGGAGAATGACGCGAAGGAGATCCGCGAGTATAAGGTCGAAGATCTGCGGTTCCGCCCGAAACGGCGCAGGGAGAAAGTGGCGATGGATGACGAGTTAAAAGCACTTGAGGCACTTGAAAAACGGGAGGGCAACCATCTGGAATAATGTGAAAGGGGCATTGAATGCAAAATTTGGAGGAAGAAGTATTAAAGGAAGGGGAGCGGTTTGATGATCTGGAGCGTCATAATTACAAAATTATCCAGAATCCGGAAAAATTTTGCTTTGGCATGGACGCGGTACTTCTATCCGGTTTTGCGGTGGTAAAGCAGGGAGAGCGTGTGATTGACCTTGGAACAGGGACGGGAATTATTCCGATTTTGTTGCGGGCAAAAACTTTGGGGCGGGATTTTACAGGGCTTGAGATTCAGGAGGAGAGCGCGGACATGGCACGGCGCAGCGTGGCAGTCAATGGGCTGTCGCGGGACATACAGATTATTACCGGCGATATCAAGGAGGCTTCCACGATTTTTGGAGCATCAATTTTTGATGTGGTGACAACAAATCCGCCCTATATGAATGATCAGCACGGGTTGAGAAATCCATCGCTGCCCAAGGCGATTGCAAGGCATGAGATTTTGTGTACCTTAGAGGATGTACTGTGCGAGAGCGCGAAGCTTCTTAGGCCGGGAGGGAGGTTTTATATGGTACACCGCCCGCAGCGTCTGGCAGAGATTATCCGGATGCTTTCGAAGTATTCCCTGGAGCCAAAACGAATTAAATTTGTGCATCCTTTTGTCGATCGGGAACCAAATATGGTACTGTTCGAGTGTACGCGCGGAGGGCGACCGCAGGTGCGCATAGAAGCACCACTGATTGTGTTTGAGCGTCCGGGAGTCTACGCACGGGAGATTACAGAGATCTATGGGTACTAGAGTTTTGCTTTGCTGTACCCGCTGCATCTATTCAAGTCTTTGTCGAATACTTTCACTTTTAAGCGAGGGAAAGATGAAAGATTTACCCGGTTTGGTAAAATAAAAATAATAGGGATAAGGGGGGAAATTTATGGCAGGTATTTTATATCTGTGTGCAACTCCGATCGGAAATTTGGAGGATATGACTTTGCGCGCCCTGCGCATTCTGAAAGAAGTGGATTTGATTGCAGCGGAAGATACGCGCAACAGTATTAAACTTTTAAATCATTTTGAGATCCATACCCCGATGACAAGTTATCATGAATTTAATAAATTTGAAAAAGGGCGCGAATTGGTTGGACAATTATTGGAGGGAAAATCAATCGCATTAATTACAGATGCCGGAATGCCGGGAATTTCTGATCCGGGAGAGGAACTGGTGCATATGGCGGGAGAAGCTGGCATTACGGTGACCGTCTTGCCGGGGGCCTGTGCCGCAGTTAGCGCGCTGGTTCTCTCCGGACTCTCCACAAGACGTTTTTGTTTTGAAGCATTTCTGCCGACGGACAAAAAGGAGCGAAGAGAGGTTTTGGAGGAGCTTAAAACAGAAACACGTACAATTGTGCTTTATGAAGCACCACATCGTTTATCCCGCACATTGCAGGAACTTTTGGAAAATTTTGGGAATCGCACCTTATCCATCGTGCGGGAGCTGACCAAAAAGCATGAAACAGTTTTTTGTACGACGCTTGCTGGGGCAGTCGCCTATTATACGGAAAATGAACCTCGCGGGGAATATGTGTTAGTTTTGGCGGGCGCGGATCGGGAGGATATGCGTCGAAAAGAGCAGCAGGACTGGCTTCTCTTGCCGCTTAAAGAACATATGGAACATTATCTTTCGCAGGGGATGGCGCAGAAGGAGGCAATGAAAGCAGTGGCAGCAGATCGGGGGATGTCAAAGCGCGAAATTTATGCACAGCTCTTAGCTCTTTCAGAAGAAAATTAAAATCTGTTTTTTCTACCTTCCATTCATGTCCCTGCGCATAAAAAAGGGCTGGAAAGCTTTGCAATCCAGTCCTAACAGAAAAAATAAGAGAAGCGGAAAGTTTTGTTTAAGAGATAATGCCTGCAAGTTTTGCCAGCTCATAAATGGAGGCTTTTGAAACACTTTTCCCGCAATATTCAACCAAATCATTCTTCTCCCCGTTAAAGATGTCGGCCGGCTCGAATTTTTGAAGAATAATGCGATCTTCTTCAACGTAAATTTCCAGTGGATCACGCTCACCAACGCCGAGCGTTCTTCTTAGTTCGATTGGAAGTGTAATACGTCCGAGTTCATCCAATCTTCTTACAATACCTGTGCTTTTCATAAAATCACCCTGCCTTTCTCAAAGATAAAATCTAAAATTAGGTTCTTTCGTCGAATTTTGTAAAATTCTTACTGACAATAAAATACCATAACTTTCTCGATTCGTCAAGCAAAAATTAGAAAATTTTTATAAATAATTCCTACTATTTGTAAAAAAATAGAATAAAATATAATAAATGTATTTTTTATACGGAGAAAAAAAGGATGCTGAATTTTTTATGGGGAGGAATGATACTAATTGGGATTATTTATGCCGCGCTAAATGGTACCATGCAACAAGTGAATACCGCGGCAATTGAATCCGCGAGAGAAGCAGTTACACTTTGCATTACTATGTTGGGGGTTATGGGGTTGTGGCTGGGGATGATGGAGGTAGCCAGAGCATCAGGAATTATGGAGCGATTAACGAAAGCACTGCGTCCATTTTTATATTTCTTGTTTCCGGATATTCCAAAGGGACATCGCTGTCTTGAGCCAATCAGCGTAAATTTAATTTCCAATCTTTTGGGACTTGGATGGGCGGCAACCCCCGCAGGATTGTCCGCAATGGAGGAGCTGGCAAAACTGGAGAAAGAGCGCGGAAATAAAGCGTATGGGGAAGATGAGGAAAATTCTACCAGGGGAAATCGGGGAAAGGGGAAAAGATATCCGCGTGTGGCAAGCAATGAAATGTGTACATTTCTTGTACTTAATATTTCTTCTCTGCAACTAATTCCTGTCAATATAATTGCCTATCGCAGCCAGTACGGGAGTACTGCGCCCACAGCAATACTTGCACCGGGGCTAATAGCAACGGCGACGAGTACTATCGTGGCAATTTTATTTTGCAAAATAATGAACAGAGCAAAGAAAGGTAATTTACTGAATATGGTTACAAGTAAGTAATCAGGAAGGTGATTGAATTTGCATTATCAAGTGAAAAAAACATACAAAAAAGAGAAAAAAAGAGAAAATATCTGAATATCTCAAGAAATTTATTGTATATTGTACGAAATTATGGTATAATATCGACAGATATTATACCTGCGCCAGTTCGCTTTCGACCAAAGGGAGAAAAATTTCTATAGCGAACTGTGCGCATCCGCCGGAGGCACCATGTTCGGAGAATATGGTATAATATCGGCAGATATTTTAAGTATTGGAGAAGATGCGAAATGTATATGAAAATTATCATATGTGATGATGACCAGGCGAGTCTGGATCAGATAAAAAACCTGCTGATTGCCTATGGTAGGGAAAAAAAGATACGGATGGAAATACATACTTATCTCTCTGCCACCGAGGTGCAGCAGGCGATAGTGGCGGGGGAGTTGAAGAATATCGATCTTATATTGTTGGATATTATGATGGAGGGAAAAAGCGGCATTGAATTGGCGGAGGGGATTCGCAGCAAAAATAAGGATATGCCAATTGTCTTTGTGACATCCTCGACAGAATTTGCCCTGAAAGCTTATCATGTCCGGGCAGTGCGCTATCTATTAAAACCCTTAAACAGGGAATTGATTGATGAAATGCTAGACTTTGTTACCACCCATCTACTTACCAAAAAGGATAAACTATTTGAGATCAACACAAAAAAAGGGTGTGTAAATATTAATTATTCTGAGATTATCTATGTAGAAAATGTAGCGCGCAGAATGTGGGTGACACTCAAGAATGGCAAGGTATATCAGAGCGTTGGAATTCGTGATTCTTTTGAGAAACAGGTCGGCTGTCTATTGCAGGAAGAAAATTTTATTCAGCCACATAAATCATATGTTGTGAATCTGGACTATGTTTCCAGCTATACCACCTCCATACTTCATATGGATAATGACAGCGATATTCCGATCAGCAGGCGTAATAGCCTAGAAGTAAAACAACGCTATCTAAAATATTTGACTTTGAGGTAGGGAAATGTTTGACTTTGTTCTGAGCCGGATATCGATGATTTGGATGTTTATTTTCTTTTTGTTTTTTTTGCCGCACTCAATAAAACGCTGGAAAGTACTCTCCCTTTTTGGTATTTGTTTTATTCTTTGCACAGTCTGCGATTATTTCCTGATTTTGCAAAAAAGTTCCGTTATCGCAGGGATCGCAAATATTTTGCTTGAGGGGATTGCGATTCAGTTGACTGTGTTTGCCGTCTGTAAATACCATGATGGTCGAGCACTTTTTGTTGGTCTTACAGGAGCAGCATATGTACTTCTCGGAGGTATGATCGGCAAGGGAATCCATGTTTTTTGGAGTGATCGTTTTTTTGCCGGGCTTTTGATTGCTTCCATCGCTAATTTTTTTATACTATTATTTTTATGTATCAAACTGCATAGAGCATTTATCAGGCAGTTGGAGCGGCAAGATAGTATATGGATAAAACTCTGTGTGATCCCGCTGCTCTTTTATTTTTTGGTTTACAGTATTACTATATGGCCTGCGGATATCGATGAGTGTCCGCAGAACCTTCTTGGTGCGATGTTAATGATGGTATTGATGTTGGTCTCCTATACCATTCTCTTTGGCGCGATGGATAGCTATGAAAAATACCAGCGACAAAAATATGATATTGTGTTGATGGAGCGGTATGCTGCAGGAATGCGTCAGCAGTTGGAGATCATGCGAATCAACAATGAGAAAAATGCGATTCTAAGGCATGATATGAGACATCAGGTCATGGTAATTTCAGGTTACCTGCACAACAGAGAATACCAAAAACTGGAAAAAATTATGGAGAAAACACTTTCACAGCTTGAGGAGTTAAAAAGTGAAATTTTTTGTGAAAATGTGGCTGTCAACAGTATTGTGGCGCAGTATGCGGCGCAGGCGCGCAGGGCAAATGTGGAATTTCGATGCGAGGCGGATATTCCTTCCACGCTTCCTGTGGACGAAGTTGAATTTGCAGTGGTACTCTCCAATCTTTTAAGTAACGCCGTACGTGAGGCGGGAGCGGATAAGGAACATCGGGGGATGGTTCAAATCTATGCCTGCCGCGTCAAGGAACAGCTTGCCTTGGAGATTTCTAATACTTTTGCCAACGAGGTCGAATTTGGCGAGGACAAGCTGCCCCGATCAAGGCGCGGTGAGGGGCACGGTTATGGAAGCCGCAGTGTGCAGGCGTTTATGCGCAAATATGGGGCAGTCTATGATTATCAGGTGGAAGATGGGCTGTTTACTGTGCGCTTAGCGATATTTCTAATGAAACCTTAATATGAAAGACTTGCATATTTATTTTTTCAACGTTAAAATGTAGATAAGGTGTGCGGAAATGAATGTCGCTATAAGAACACCGGAGATGTTCTTTGATTATTGTGGAGGAAATACAGATGGCAAAGATATTGATTGTGGAGGACGAGGTAAAGATTGCGCGTTTTGTGGAACTGGAATTGAAATATGAGGGCTATGAAGTGGAGATTGCCAACGATGGCAGGACGGGGCTTGATATGGCATTGCATTCCGGGGCGGATCTTGTACTTTTGGATATTATGCTTCCGGGGCTGTCTGGCATTGAAGTTTGCCGGAGGCTTCGCCTGGAATCAGAGATTCCAATTATTATGTTGACGGCAAAAGATGATGTGACGGACAAAGTTGCTGGGCTTGATATGGGGGCGGACGACTATATGACTAAACCGTTTGCCATCGAAGAACTTTTGGCACGTATCCGTGTGGCATTAAATCGTCATGCAAAGCGCGTTGCTGAGCCGGAGGCACAGAAGAAAGATGCGCTTTCTTTTGGAAAACTTTGTTTGCAGCTTGGGCGGCACGCAGCATATTTTGGCGAGGATGAATTAAGTCTTACGAAAAAAGAGTATGAGCTTTTAGAGTATCTTTTGAAAAATAAAAATATTGCCGTGACCCGCGAACAACTTCTCAACAATGTGTGGGGCTATGAGTATTTTGGGGATACCAATGTAGTAGATGTTTATATTCGCTATCTGCGCCAGAAGATCGATGACCGATTTGGCGTGCATGTGATCAGCACTGTGCGCGGAGTGGGGTATATTATAAAAGATGAAAAATAAATTCACTGAAAAACTGCGAAATTTTTTACGGAGAACCTGGTTACCGTTAAAGAAAAAGCGGGATACGTTTGTCGGCAGGCTGCGCCTGTCGATGAGTCTGCGCATCTCCTTAAATTATTTAAAGCTGATGGTGATCAACGGCGTGATCTTTATGGGTGTTTTTCTGATCTTATACCTTAATGTGCAGACGGAGGAGTATCGCGTCTTGGCGGACGCAGTAACGGCGGTGGTCATGGATGTGGCCGCTACTAAATCATGCGCGGAGATCGGGACAGGACTCCTATCGGATACCGACAAAAGCGGGGGAGAACCCCTAGATAATCCGTCGGGAAGGCGGACAGAAAAACAACAGTCCCCCGCTATCTGGCGTGCAAATACCAGGTTTCGCGAATGGATTTTTACACAGAATTCGCTAAATCCCTATACGGAGCGCGGCGTATCTTTGATGATTCAGGAAAAGACAACAGGAGAGATTCTTTATAATGATACCGAAGTGGAGGTAAAGGGTTTTTTATTTTTCAAGGATCTGCATTTAGATCTGTCGGATAAAACACATCATATTATTATCAATTCCCGCCATCAATTCCCCGTGGGTGGTATGACCTACGAGTTAATTTACAGCTATAACATGACAAAAGATTATAACCGTATGTGGCAGTTAATGCTCAATATGGTTTTTCTCTATGCCGTGATTGTATTCTTTATCCTGCACGAGGCACGCGGACAAAACTTGCGTATGCTCACGCCGATTCAGGAAATGTCGGATACGATCAACCGTATTACCGTAAATAATCTGCATAGCGAGCGTTTGAATCCCTCCGGTATTACGGACGAATTGCGGGAGCTTGCGGAAACATTTAATGACACACTTGACCGCCTTGAAACTTCCTACGAAAGTCAGAAGCAATTTGTTTCAGACGCGTCCCACGAGCTGCGCACGCCGATTGCTGTGGTGCAGGGGTATGCGAATCTGCTCAAACGTTGGGGCAGCAAGGACGAGGATGTTCTCGCAGAATCCGTAGAGGCGATCTCTAACGAGGCATTACAAATGCAGGATCTGGTCGAAAAACTTCTGTTTTTGTCGCGCCATGATAAGAAGACATTGAAGCTGAAAAAGGAACAGTTTAATATGAAGCCAATTGTTGAGGAAATGGTGAAGGAGACTCGTCTTGTGGCAAAGAACCGCGAGATTGAAGCTCCCATCTTGGAGGCTGTGCGCGTCTACGGCGACAAGCAGGCACTCAAACAAGCCATCCGCGTCTTTATTGACAATGCGCAAAAATACACCGAGGATGGCGATACTATCCGGATTTCCTGTGAGAATCAGCAGGGAGACTGTGTAATTACCGTTGAGGATACCGGGATCGGAATGAAGGGGAAGGATCTTGATAATATTTTCAGCCGGTTTTACCGTGCAGACGATGTGCGCGACAAAAAAATTGAGGGACATGGGCTTGGATTATCGATTGCCAAACTAATTATTATGGCGCACACCGGGCGGATCAAAATCCGCACACAGTATACAAAGGGGACAAGCTTTATTGTGACCATTCCTAAGAGGCGGTAAGGAAGTGTGAAAGGGGCAGAAAGGAAGTAAAAGGATATTGAGAGCTACCCCTTTCACACAGCAATTTTTGTCTGTGCACTACTTGCCACAAAGTCGCTTCATTCATATTAGAACAAAAATATTGTATAATAATTGGTGAGCAACAGAATTTTCAGAAAATAATGGGGATTTCTGCCGCCAAAAATGAAAAATTGGAAATGGGGGAAAAAGTTGAAAAAGAGGAGAATGTGGAAAAAATATGTGACAATGCTGTTTGCGCCGTTTTTTCTTAGTGGGTGCAGCCTGCTCCCGGCGGAGGAGACAGGGGGGCATGTGGTGATCGTGCATGCAGTGGACTCGGTTCAGTATGATTTGGCAGAGGTCACGCGCGAGGATGTGGAATTGATAAAGGATCTATATTGTACTTATCAGCAGACAAAGGAAGAATCGCTCTGTTTTGGTACGCAGGGCAGAAGAGTGCGCTATTTGTATGTGAAAGTCGGGGAGAATGTAAAGAAGGGCGATCTGTTGGCAGAGCTTGAGCTTGATGATCTGGAGGAGGGAATTGATCGGGCAAACTATGAGCTTGGAAAAATGACAATCTTGCTTTCTCAGGCAAAAGAGCTTGAGAACTTCGATCTGGATGTTCTGAAAAAACAGTATGATCGCGGGGAGTTGACGCACACGCAGTATGAGGCACGCCTGCAGCAGATAAATGAAAATTATAAAAATCAGATTATGGAGTATGAGGATGCGATCTATATCGCAAAGTTGCGGTTAGATAAGATGGAGAAGGAATTGGCAGGCTGTAGGATCTATGCGGGGATTGACGGTATGGTGTCGATGGTGCGCAGCGGACTTTTAGATCCGGGGGAAGCACCGCCCAAGCTCGATACAGAGATTGCTCGGGTTATCGATAAGAGTCACTGTAATTTCTGTTTAAATGAGATGGAGTACGCAGAGTATTTTAAGCCGGGGGATGAGTATGAACTGATCAATAATAATGGGGAGGTTTACAAAACAAAAGTAATGTCGGCGCAGGAGGCACCGGATACAGAGAATATTTATTTTTCATTGGTGGATGCGGATGTCACGCTTGCTGTTGGCACGAGAGCCTATGCCAGACTGGTGCTTGACTCGCGCAAGGATGTGCTGACTCTGCCGAAGTTTGTGGTACATCAGGCAGGGGAAGAGTCCTATGTGTATTATGAAGACGAGAATGGATTAAAGAGTGTGCGCTATGTTACAACAGGCTTAGCCGGGTCAAAGCTGGTGGAGATTGTTGACGGACTAGAAGAGGGTGATATGGTGATTAAACGGTGATCCGCGCATTGAATAAAGGTTATTGAATGGAAAAATATAGAAAGGAACGATCTATGGGACTCAAGAAAATTAAATTTTGGCAGATTTTTGTTTTTGCCTTCTGCTTCTTGTTTAACGGTTGCGGTGATAAGGAGAGTGGAGCGGCGAGTAAGCAGGAAGTGCCGGAATTGATAGAGCCGATAAGTATGAAACAGGAAAGTATCTATGTGCAATATAGAAATGTTTCATCGATGAAAGTGATGGAAACAGTAGTGTTGCCCTATCAGGAGGAATTAGGATTTTCCCGCTCCGGTATTTTGGAAAATATTTATGTATATATTGGAAAAAAAGTAGAAAAAGGGGAAGTTTTGGCGGAACTGCACGATGAGGCGGGAGAAGAGTACGAGCTGCTTTCGCAGGAACTTACAAGGATGCAGGAAGAAAATGCGTACAATAACCGCCATTTTGAAATTGATATTGAGATTGCAAAGCTTTCCGGACAGGATGTATCACGCATGGAATTAGAGTTGGCACACCGGAAGGAATTGCAGGCATTTGAGGAAGAATATCTCAAAGACAGGATCGAGTCCGCGAAGAAAGAAGGCGGAAATCATCAGTTACTCGCACCGTTTTCCGGAACGGTAACGGCAATTGTAGGCTATGGGGAAGGAGCGGCGATCTCTGCGGGCAGCCCGATCTTAGCACTGGCAAGTGAGGACGGACACTATTTGCAGACGGACTATGTCACACGAAATGCGATTGAGGATTGTTATGAATATTATGTAGTGGTGGATGGGAAACGCTACGAATTGGAGTACATCCCTTACAGCGATGAGGAATTGCAGATGGTAACGGCAAAGAATGAGAAAAAAGTTTCCAAGTACCGGATGATTGACGCGCAGGGAGCGTGGTTTGGAAGAAATGCATTTGTATGTATCATAGGGGAATATCGGGAAAATGTGCTGGCTGTTCCAAAAAGTGTGCTGTATAAAGAACGCCGGGATTATTATGTCTACAAAATTGAGGGGGATCTCCACGTAAAAACACCCGTTGAAGTTGGTGTGATCGGTGATACTTACGCGGAAATAATCAGTGGGCTTGAGGAAGGAGAATGTATCTATGTGGAATAGCAAAAAAATCTTTTGTTTGCTGCTTGCCGCGATTTTCTGTGCGGGGGAAGTGCCGATCTGCGCGGAAGATACCGGGTATCGGACGACGACGGTAACGCGCGGGACAATTACCGCGGAAGCAACGATTCCCACATCTTACCACTATACCAGTTCCCTGCCTATCGAGGTTAATTTTGGCTGTGGATCAGTAAAATTTGTCCAATATGCGACTAAGAGCGGAGAATATGTGAGTGAGGGAGATGTAATTGCCTATATTACAACTGGCGTGGATGAGATCACGCTGGAGGAGATAAAGCTTCGTATGCAGCGAGCTGAAGAGTCGCGGGAAGAGGCGTATGCCAAGATGGAGGAGGCGTATAGGGCAGCCCAGGAGGCGGTGGGGAAAAGTTCCGGGACACAAAAAAAGATTGCTGAACTTAGACTGGAACAGCTCGGGATGGAGCAGGAACGCCAAAAACGTGCGGTGGAGGAAAATTTTGCCGTGATAAAAGAGCAGTATGATACATACCAGAATGTATTGGAAACAAAAGAGATTGTGGCACCGAAATTTGGTTTGATAACCCAGTTAAATTATTATAGCCCTGGCGCGCTGATCCCGGACGGGGCAAGTATTGGCACTCTCTTAATTTCAGATGAAGCCATGTTTTCGGTGGCGGATATAGGCAGTGTGCTACGCTATGGAATGCCGGTAAAACTGATAGATGGGATGGGAGAAGAATATCAGTGCAGGGTAGTTTCCTGTGGAGAAAAATATCTCTCCGGAAGTTTTAAGGTGGAGAACGCTTACCTGAAGCCGGATTATGAATCTACCTGGGGGTTTAATGCCCGCTATGAAAATCTTCATATTGACAATGCACTTCTGGTGGATAATGCTGCGGTCTATACGGATAAAGATGGCACTTACGTAGTGGAATTAAAGGATGGAAAACTTTCAAAATGTTATTTTACTGTTGGAAAGACGACTAAGGATCTCTGCTACGCACTAGATGGGCTGACAGAGGGAATGGTCGTCGTGATCCAGTAAGGGGGAGAAGCCATGCTGCAAATTATGTTACAAAAGCTTTTACATAAGAAATGGATGGTAGTCAGCCTCTTAATTGGAAATATCTTGCTGGTTGCGGTTGCGGCGAGTCATCCAATGTATCGAACAGCATCCCTGCAAAGGATGTTGGCGGATGAGTTTAAGGTTTATCTTGAGGAAAACAATGAATTTCCCACAATGGCATCTCTTGAGGGGCGTGTCCGAAAGAGTGGTGGTCTGGAGGAATATGGGCGCACGCTTGAGATTGTGGAAAAAATGTGCGCGGAATTTGGCGTGAGGGAGGAGGAGCGCATTGTTCACCATAGTTTAATGGCAACTACATTAAAGTCGCGCATGGATCGGGACGGCAGACACAGGGAGGGCAAATACAAGCTGGGAAGTATGTCCGCACTAGACGAACACGTTACCATGCTGAGCGGAAAAATGTATTCGAACACAGTTTCAGAGGATGGTGTAATTGAGGCGGTACTTACGATGAATGGTTTTATTAAGATGGATCTCCTTGTCGGGGAGGAGTTGGATTTCTCTTATCTGACCGATCCGCAGGGCAATCCTCTCGTTGTCCGCATTGTGGGAATAATAACTAATTCACAGGAGCAAGATTCCTACTGGGTGGAAAGTCCGGATGAGTTTGATACGGAACTGTTGATTGCTCAGGAAATATTTGAGCAGAATTTTCTCCATGGAGGAAAGATCTATGAATATAATACCCACTGGCATATTCAATTTGATCCGGACTCGATAGAATATCCGAATGCAAGGAATATTGTGGACAAGACGAAGGAGTATTTAGAATTAAATTCCAGCTACGGAAAGATGGAGGAGCCGGTCTACCTTGGGCTGATGGAAAATTTTCTGGCAAATGAAAAGAAAGTTAATGTTACACTTTTGATTTTACAATCACCAGTTCTTGTATTGCTCTGTGCATTTCTCTATATGATCTCAAGACAGATGCTTGAGATGGAACAGTCGGAAATCTCGCTGATGAAAAGCCGGGGCGCAAGCAAGTGGCAAATTTTTTTACTCTACCTAATGCAGTCTTCTTTCTTAGCAGCGATCGGTCTTGCGATTGGGCTGCCGCTCGGAAATTTGCTCTGCCGAATTTTAGGATCGTCAAGCGCGTTTCTTGAGTTTGTGCAGAGGCGGCCGCTTTCCGTTTCTTATTCGGCAGAGGTATTTTTGTACGCGCTTATGGCGGTGCTGCTCTCCATTTTGATGGCGGTACTTCCCGCGCTAAAACAGAGCGGTATCACGATTGTGCGTCAAAAGCAGTCGCGTGCGCGCGCGAAGAAACCGTTGTGGCAGAAATTCTTTTTGGATATTTTAATGCTCGCGGTATCAGTATACGGCTATTATAGTTTTACAAACCGAAAAGAAGAACTTTTAGATGCAGTGATGACCGGAGAAGCATTAGATCCCCTATTGTTTATCAGTTCAGCACTCTTTATTTTAGGTGCGGCACTCTTTAGTCTGCGTCTGCAGCCGATGTTGGTTCGCCTGATTTATTTCCTTGGAAAAAAACGCTGGAAACCGGCGGGGTACGCATCGTTTCTTCAGATTTTGCGCACGGGCAGCAGACAGTGTTTTATCATGACATTCTTGACTCTTACCGTAGCACTTGGAATTTTTAACACGACGGTAGCGCGCACTATTTTAGCAAACGCGCAAAAAAATCTGGTCTATCATACCGGCGCGGATCTGGTGATCAAGGAAGTGTGGAAGAATAATTCCTCGGCGGTGCGTATAGGTGCGGCGGAAAATTTAGTTTATCAGGAGCCACAGTATGGGAAATACGGACAGATTTCGGGCATTAATTCAATGGCGAAAGTATATCAGGGCGAGGATGTTGTCTTTATGCGCGGAATGGAGATGCTTCCGACAGTGATGTATGGGATCGACACAAAGGATTTTGGCGAGACAACGAGTTTGCCGGAGGGATTGATGGATGAACATTATTATACTTATCTGAATCTTCTTGCTCAGAATGCGGATGGGGTGCTTTTGTCCACGACATTTCGCGAACAGTTAAATTACAAGGTTGGGGATGAGTTTATTTTCTGGGAAAAGGAGAATGAGGCGGCAAAAATCCGCGCAAAGATTGTGGGTTTTGTGGACTATTTTCCGGGTTTTACTCCTGGAAGGCGCGGTCTCCTTCCAAACGGGGAACCTTATCAGGAATCCGTTTTTCTGATTGTGGCACATCTTTCTACTGTGCAGAGTATGTGGGGAGTAAAGCCTTATGAGATCTGGTTTGATATGGACTCCACCTCGGATTTTTACCGTTTTGCCGAGGAAAATAATTTGAAATTTGAAAAATTCGTGGATACTGCGGTGGAGCTTGCACGGATTAAGCGGGATACGCTTTTTGAGGGGACAAATGGAATTCTGACCATGAGTTTTATTGTTATTTTAATTCTGTGCGGCGTGGGTTATCTGATTTATTGGATTTTATCCATCCGCTCACGCGAACTGCTTTTTGGTATTTTCCGGGCAATGGGAATGTCGCGCGGAGAAATTCTTAAAATGTTGATCAATGAACAGATCTTTTCCAGCCTGTTATCGATTGGCTGCGGCGCGCTTATCGGTGTGATTGCATCAAATATGTATGTCCCAATGATACAGATTGCATACTCTGCTGCAAATCAGGTGCTGCCGATGGAGTTGATTACAAGGCAGTCGGATATGATGCGGCTCTTCGGTGTGATTGCAGTAGTATTAGTAGTCTGTCTGATGATTCTCTCCCGCCAGGTATTCCGGATGAAGATTGCGCAGGCGTTGAAGTTGGGAGAGGATTAAATATTACAACTTTTTGTATGGCTTGTATGGAGGGAGAAAGAAAAAATATGATAGAAACAAAAAAGGTTTGCCGGGAATTTCCGGTGGCAGGGGAAGAAGCGTTTTTGGCATTAAAGGATGTTTCAGTGAAAATTTCGAGACAGAGCCTTGCGATACTGCGCGGAAAATCCGGCTCCGGAAAGACGACGCTGTTAAATATTATCGGGGCATTGGACGCGCCGACTTCAGGGGAAGTATTTTTTGATGGACGGGATATCACAGGATTATCTGATAGGGAGAGGGAAAAGCTGCGCCGAAAAAAAATTGGCTTTGTATTTCAGTCGGTGTCACTAATTCCGATGATGACCGTTTATGAGAATGTGGAATTCGCACTGCGCCTGTCGGATTACAAGCAGGATCGCAAAAGGCGTGTGGAGGAATGTCTGCATCTGGTGGGGCTTGGCAAGCGGATGCAGCATATGCCGCAGGAGCTTTCTGGCGGGGAACAGCAGCGGGTGGCTATTGCGCGCGCCATCGCTCATAAGCCACAGGTGCTTTTTGCGGATGAACCGACGGCAGAACTTGATACGGCAACCTCGCTCGCTGTGATCAAACTTTTTAGGGAATTGGTGCAAAAACAGGGCGTTACGGTGGTAATGACAACACATGATATGGCATTGATGGATGCGGGTGACGTAGTATATACCCTGGAGGACGGGAGTGTGCAGGGGACATAAGACGAGTAAAAGGTTTTTGTATGGGGAGAATTTTGAAAATGGAGGTTTTTTATGGCGGAGGCAGGAAGGAAAGCGGAGGAAAAGGAATTTGCGGAAGGATCGATGATTTTGGCAGATAATTTGGTAAAAATTTACAAAACAGCAGAACTGGAAGTTTTGGCATTGCAGGGGTTGGATCTCAAAGTCGAGAGGGGAGAACTGCTGGCAATTATCGGAAACAGCGGTTCGGGAAAGTCCACTTTTTTAAATATGCTTGGCGGTCTGGATACACCGAGCGCGGGCAAATTATTTGTAGATGGAAAAAACTTATTTACCATGACGGAAAAGCAGCTTGTGGAGTACAAGCGGGATACGGTAGGTTTCGTATGGCAGAATAATGCAAGAAATCTTCTGCCGTATCTTAGCGCGCTGGAAAATATTATGACTCCAATGCAGTTTGGCTCGGAAAAAGGGAAAAAGGAGCGCGCATTAAAGTTGCTTGATATAGTTGGAATGTCGCACAAAAAGGCGAGCCGGCTAAATCAGCTTTCCGGCGGGGAACAGCAGCGGATTGCGATTGCGATTGCCCTAGCTAACTCTCCGAAACTCCTGCTTGCGGACGAGCCGACAGGTTCCGTCGATCGGAAAACGGCGGATTATATTTTGGATGTCTTCCGGCACTTAAACCGCGACGAGGGACAGACCATTGTGATTGTAACGCATGATGTGGCACTTTCCAAACAGGTACAGCGTGTGATTGCGATTCGTGATGGGAAATTCAGCAGTGAGCGCGTTTTAAAGGAACAATATTCTATTGACTCTGTGGAGGCAGCTGCCGTGAACTGGCAGGAGGAGGAAACACAGGAGGAATTCACGATTATTGATCGCGCCGGACGCATCCAGATCCCAAGGGAATTGCTTGCTGAAGCGGGAATTGAGGATAATAAGCTGCGAATGGAAGTTAGGGATGGGAAGATTGTGCTGGAGAAAGCATGAAGGAAGATATCCCAAGACTGTTTCCAATTGTTCCCGTCAAGACAATTGCAGAGATAAATCGGAAGTAATGAACAAAAGCCTGTCCTTTTCATATAATAAAACAGATATATAATTTTCTATTGAAGCAGTATCGCGAATAAACTTGCGATAGGCAAAGGGATAACAATGAATTATTATTCGATCTTTCAGCGGAGGGCAGATGCAGAAGCTTGTATAAAAGGCAGCTGCAAATATCCGGATATCAGAGGGGTAGTGCGTTTTTATCAGTTGTGCGGCTGTGTTATGGTCACGGCGGAGATGGAAGGGTTACCTGTAGGGGAAAAGCCCTGTGATAAGCCGATTTTTGCTTTTCATATCCACGAGGGGATGAAATGTTCCGGAAATAAGGAAGACTGTTTTGCAGATGCGGGCGGACATTATAATCCACATGATTGTTCGCATCCTGACCACGCAGGCGATATGCCGCCGCTGTTTGGTGTTTGCAAAAAGGCATTTCTCGCGTTTGTAACAGATAGATTTAAAGTATGTGAGGTTCTGGGCAGAGCGGTGATTGTACATCGGATGGACGATGATTTTCACACGCAGCCATCCGGAAATGCAGGGGAAAAAATGGCGTGTGGGATTATTAGGAAAAATTAGAAAATGACAAAAGCAGTTTTCAGTTGTTTAGGTATCTGAAAACTGCTTTTGTCATCGCGTAAAGGTATGGGATAAATGTCAACTTAGCTGTATTTCTCTACTTCCAAAATCTCCTCTGCCCTTTTCACCTGTTCAGGGGTTGGCGGATCGATTCCTTCAAGTGGGTATGGAATATTCAGATGTTTCCACTTCTCCAGTCCCAAAGTATGGTACGGTAAAATTTCCACGCGGCGCACGGTCTTTAGTTCGCGGATCAGGTCGCGCAATTGGAATAACCCTTCCTCGCCGTCTGTCAGTCCTGGCACTAATACATGACGAATCCACATATCCTTGCCAAGATCGGAAAGATACTTTGCCATCTGGACAATATTTTCATTGTTCCATCCAGTAAGTTCCTTGTGTTTATCGCTCACAATCTCCTTAAAATCTAACATGGTAAGATCCGTGACTTCCATCAATGCGTTGAAATTACTTAAAAATGGCTCATCCATGGTGAATGGATTGCCAGCGGTGTCGAGTGTTGTGTGGATATCTTTTTCTTTTGCGTAGCGGAAAAATTCTGTTACGAATTCAGTTTGCAGCAGTGGTTCGCCTCCACTAACCGTAATGCCACCATTTAGTTTCCCATTTTTCATCCAGTAAGTTTTATAGCGATATGCCTTTTCAAACAGATCCTTTGCCGTGTAAAGTTCACCGCCTTCCATGCTCCAGGTTTCCGGATTGTGGCAGTATTTGCAGCGCATCCGGCAGCCCTGCAAAAACACAACATAGCGCACGCCTGGTCCATCTACAAGTCCAAAGGATTCCAGGGAATGGACTCTACCTTCCATAAAAAATACCTCCTATTTTTAGTTCCGTAAAATCCCTTTGCAATGCCTTTTACCATGGAAGAAGTTTCTGTCCGTATAACTTCCAGAAACTTCTTCCGGCACTGCTACAGGATTTTACTGATTTTTAGTTCCGTAAAATCCCTTCGCAATGTCTTTTACCATGGAAGAAGTTTCTGTCCGTATAACTTCCAGAAACTTCTTCCGGCACTGCTACAGGATTTTACTGATTTTTAGTTCCAAAAAAAGGGGAATTTTGAACATGGAGTCCAAAATCCCCCTTCTGTTATGCCTGATCGATTAGATCCTGCTCGATTTTAGTTTAACCAACTAACGAAAAAATATTAGCGGGTCTTATGGCAAGTTCTTGCAATAACGTCATCCTGCTGCTTCTTGGTCAGGCTGATAAATTTAACAGCGTAACCGGAAACGCGGATGGTGAAGTTCGCGTACTCTTCCTTCTCTGGATGAGCCTGTGCGTCAAGAAGCTTCTCTGTACCGAATACGTTTACATTCAGGTGATGAGCACCCTGATCAAAGTAGCCGTCAAGAACCTGCACAAGGTTGTCAACGCGCTCTTCCTTGCTGTGACCAAGAGCATCCGGGTTGATCGTCTGGGTATTGGAAATACCGTCGAGTGACCAGTGATACGGAATCTTAGCAACAGAGTTTAAGGAAGCGACAAGACCATTGGTCTCTGCGCCGTAGCTTGGGCTTGCACCCGGGCTGAATGGTGTGTAAGCGGCACGTCCGTTAGGCATAGCACCAGTTGCCTCGCCGTATACAACGTTGGAGGTAATGGTAAGAAGGGATGTGGTCGGCTCAGAATTGCGGTAGGTATGACGACGGCGGATCTTCTCCATAAAGGTCTTTAACAACCAAACACCAATCTGGTCTGCACGGTCATCATCGTTGCCGTATTTCGGGAAGTCGCCCTCAATCTCAAAATGATCGGAGATTCCTTCTGCGTCGCGGATAACCTTAACCTTCGCATACTTGATCGCGCTTAAGGAGTCGATTACATGGGAGAAGCCTGCAATACCAGTTGCAAATGTACGGCGTACATCGGTATCAATCAGAGCCATCTCTGCTGCTTCATAGTAATATTTATCATGCATATAGTGAATCAGATTCAGTACGTTCACATAGATATCAGCAAGCCAGTCAAGCCAGAAATCATATTTCTCGATCACTTCATCATAATCAAGGTACTCACTTGTGATGCGCTCCATCTTAGGACCTACCTGGATGCGGTGCTTCTCATCAAAACCACCGTTGATTGCGTACAGGAGGGTCTTGCCAAGGTTTGCACGGGCACCGAAGAACTGAATCTCCTTGCCGGTCTGAGTAGCGGATACGCAGCAGCAGATGGAGTAGTCATCGCCCCATACCGGCTTCATCACGTCATCGTTCTCATACTGGATCGAGCTGGTTTCGATGGAAATATGGGAAGCATATTTCTTGAACTGCTCCGGAAGCGCGCTGGAGTAGAGAACCGTAAGGTTCGGCTCCGGTGACGGTCCCATGTTCTCAAGGGTATGCAGGAAACGGTAGTCCGTCTTTGTAACCATATGACGACCATCCATGCCGATACCGCCGACTTCAAGGGTAGCCCAGGTCGGGTCACCGGAGAAGAGCTGATTGTAAGACGGGATACGTGCGAACTTAACCATACGGAACTTCATTGTCATATGGTCAATGATTTCCTGCGCCTCAGTCTCGGTCAAAACGCCATTCTTTAAGTCGCGCTCGAAATAAATATCAAGGAAAGTGGAGATACGTCCTACGGACATCGCTGCACCATTTTGAGTCTTAACTGCTGCAAGGTAGCCAAAGTACAGCCACTGGCAAGCTTCCTTTGCATTCTTTGCCGGCTGGGAGATATCGTAGCCATAAATCTTTGCCATCTCCTTCATGCCCTTTAATGCATTGATCTGCATGGTAAGCTCCTCGCGCTGACGGATTACGTCATCGTACATATTGCCGCAGCCACAGTTTAACTTGTCGTTCTCTTTTGCCTTGATCAGGTAATCGATACCGTACAGGGCGATACGACGATAGTCGCCGACGATACGACCACGACCGTAGGTATCCGGAAGACCAGTAACAACATGGGTCTTGCGGGCAAGACGCATCTCCGGAGTGTATGCAGCGAACACTGCATCGTTGTGTGTTGTCATATAATCTTCAAAAATATGCTTTAATTCTGGATTGATCTCGTAGCCGTAGCTCTCTGCAGCCTGCTCAGCCATCTTAATACCACCGTAAGGCATGAATGCTCTCTTTAATGGTTTGTCAGTCTGAAGACCAACGATCTGCTCCAGATCTTTCATGCTCTCGTCAATATAGCCAGGGCCGTAGGAGGTAAGACCGGAAACAACCTCGGTCTCGCAGTCTAAAACGCCACCTTTTGCGCGCTCCTCTTTCTGCAGTTTCTGCAGCGCGCCCCAAAGTTTGTTGGTCGAATCGGTCGGGCCAGCAAGAAAAGCCTCGTCGCCGTCATACGGCTTGTAGTTGTTCTGAATGAAGTCGCGCACATTGACTTCGTCTTTCCAGATGCGGCCTTCAAAGCCATCCCATTCCTGATAATTGTTCATGGTTTTCATCCTTTCTTGAAAATATTTATTGTAGCTTTGTCAAGCTCTGTCGCCATTATAGCACAAGCTGTCTTTTTTTGCAACCTTAGGAGAGCAGAAATATATGTGAAATCTTGATAAAAAATGTATAACCGTACAGTTCGCAGCCCCACTGTCGCACGGGACGCACTATATTTCCTGTCCGCCCTAGAAATTCTGTGGTAAGTGCATTTCTAGGGCAGGTACTGGGAAATAAAGGAATAATTCTGTTTCCAAAACTCCTGGTAAAACAAAAACAACAGCGAAATCATTTGCCTGCCGATAAGTCAGGCGGACTTTTAACTGAAGTAATATTAAGAAATGCGAAAACGTTTATCTCTAGCCAAAGTAGCGGTTGAGCAAACCTTCAAATGCTCTTCCGTGCCGTGCCTCGTCCTTTGCCATCTCATGGACAGTGTCATGGATTGCATCAAGGTTCGCAGCCT
Source organism: uncultured Lachnospiraceae bacterium (assembly GCA_910577165.1). GTDB lineage: Bacteria > Bacillota > Clostridia > Lachnospirales > Lachnospiraceae > RGIG4057. The sequence continues at coordinate 67,915 of CAJTLX010000004.1, read as the reverse complement.
TCGCGCGCTTTGCAAGATCCATCTTGCCCGCCGTAGCACCGTTCTCCGCCTCAACGCGAAGCTCAAGGTTTTTCTTGGTGCTGTCGGTAACTACCTCGCCGAGAAGTTCTGCAAATTTTGCTGCGTGTTCTGCCTCCTCAAATGCTGCCTTCTCATAGTAGAGACCAACCTCAGGATAGCCCTCTCTGTGTGCAACTCTCGCCATTGCAAGATACATACCAACTTCTGTACACTCACCGGTGAAATTTGCGCGAAGATCGGCAAGGATATCCTCGCTTACGCCCTGTGCCACGCCAACGACGTGCTCAGTTGCCCATGTCCTCGCACCGGTCATCTCTGTGAATTTTGAAGCTGGTGCGCCGCACTGCGGACATTTTTCTGGTGCTGCATCACCTTCATAAACATAACCACAAACCTGACATACAAACTTTGCCATAATGACAATCTCCTTTCGTACTGAAAAATTGTTTTGTTTTTGATAATCGAAATAGTAATTGTTACTGATATAGATGATACATGATTCTTCTCATTTTGTCAATAGGTAATTTAAAAATATTTTTCGCCCTTTTACGGGGGAATATTTGCAAGTTTTTCCTGATATGCAAGGGAAAGTAGATCAGTGTGTTTCGCAGACTTTTGCGCACTCCGGACAACGCCCGTGAAACAGCACAGTGTGTCCCTCTATCGTGCCGTCGAATCCTGCCGCTGCTAATGTATCAATATGGTCGAGCGGACTCATCTGCAGATCGAGTACCCTGCCACATCCGCTGCAGAGCAAATGGTAGTGGGGCGATGTGGTGCCGTCGTAGCGTTCGCTGCCGTCGCCGCAGGTCAGACGCACCGCTTCACCTTGGTCAACAAGGAAATTTAAATTCCGGTAAACTGTTCCAAGACTGATATTCGGGTAAAGCTTGCGCACCTGCGTGTATACCGTGTCTGCGGTCGGATGTTCCTTTGTATTCATCAGGTATTCCTTGATGGATTGCCGCTGTTTGCTGTGTTTTACTGCCGCCATATTTTTCTCCGTTTCTAATGCATTTATACGGATGGACTCCGTACCGAATAAAATTATGATATCAATAACTGTTATTATTATATGTGATATTAGACGATTTGTCAATTCGTATATTTTGGGAATTTTAAAAAGGTGGCGATCGTTTTATTTATCATGCAAAAGCTGGGATAGTATTTGGGAACGCCAAGGGCATACCCGATGAGGCTCTTCCCATTTGATATGAAGGGATATATGGGGTTTGCCAGTGCCTACGGGATAAGTCGGTGGATATCCCTGGGAAACAGTGTCGCGCTGCGGACGTTCTCAAAGCCTAAGAGCTGCGCAGTAAATCGCTCAAGACCAAGTCCAAGCCCTCCGTGCGGTGGAACTCCATATTTGTGTAACATTAGATAGCTTTCAAAAAGTTCCTTATGCATCCCTCTTTTATCTAGTTTTTCTAATTGTTCGTTATACGAGTGGATGCGCTGTCCCCCCGTTGTAATTTCAAGGCCTCGAAATAACAAGTCGAAGCTTAGCGTTTCTTCTGTATTTGATGGGTTATCCATCGCATAGAACGGGCGTTTTGCACTTGGATAGTGCGTGACAAAGACAAACTCACTTCCGTTTTCCCTTTTTACCAACTCACATAAGAGCCGTTCCTCCTCCGGCTCAAAGTCAAGCATATCGGTAATTTCGCGGTGGTATGCACTTGCAATCCATTTCTTTGCGGAAGCAAAAGGGATCTGCGGGATCTCTTTAATCTGCGGCAATGTGCAGCCAAGCAGAGTAAGTTCCGTGTTGCAGTATTGATTTAAATAGGAAATGCAGTGGTAAAGCATCCGGCTTTCCATCGCCATAATCTCCTCGAAACTTTCAATATACCCCATCTCAAAATCCACGCTGGTATACTCGTTTAGATGTCTTGAGGTATCATGTTTTTCTGCGCGGAAAACCGGTGCGATCTCAAATACGCGCTCAAATACCCCGACCATCATCTGCTTGTAAAACTGTGGACTCTGTGCGAGATAGGCCTCTTTTCCAAAATATGGGAGTTTAAAGATATTCGCGCCGCCCTCCGCCCCGATCGCCGCAATCTTCGGGGAGTGGATCTCGGTAAAATGTTCCGCGTTTAGAAATTCCCGAAACGCCGTGCAGATTGCCGCCTGAATCTTGAAAATTGCGCGCTCTTTTTCATTGCGCAGCGTGATCGGGCGGTAGTCCAACAGGTTTTCCAGTGAGGTATTCACTCTTTTCTGGTTGATAACAACGGGCAAAACTTCGCAGGGCGTGGACAAAAGCTGTGCTTCTTTTAGGCGAAGTTCATAGCCGCTTTTAGAACGCTCCTCGGCGATCACTTCGGCCGTCAGCCGCACACACGCCTCCTCAGTGAGAAGATCGAGGGGAAAGGAGGCGTACTCCTCGCTGTAAACGCACTGAACGACAGCGTCCCTCATACGCAAAAGGACAAAGGCAAAGCCGCTCATCCGGCGGATCTTATAGATTGCGCCGTGCAGACGGACAGTTTTTCCCATCCGGTGGATAAGACCTTCCGCCTCAGTTTCCGTCGATTCCATAATATATTTTACTGTATTCATCTTTATTCTCCATTTCATTATTATATTTTAATTGATCTATTTGTTAGGTTAAAAATGAAACATCAGCTATCTACAAAGATTCTTTTCATTATCCATATGGACATCATCCATATGTCCCATTCGATCACAACCTTTCCCTAAATATAGTAATCTGATCTCGATGCCGCCTTGAATATCCATTTAAATTATAGATTTTTGCGCACAAAAAAACCACACGGCAAAATCCCAGTGTGGCTTCTATCCAAAATATGCGGTTTAGCGCAGGTTAATCCGCAAAGGAGTCAAATTTCCACACAGGCACAACAAAGAGCACTTGTACCTGTGCAATAGACAGCTACAAGCGCTTTTGATCGTCGTCCCTGTATGTGGAAAGCAAAACAAAAGCGTTCATTCCCATGTACTCCTTAAATGATTTGATATCCTAAGCTTAGCACGGGGAAAGAATTTTGTCAACTCTAAATTATGCAGTTTAAAATTTTCTTGTATTTTTTACCGGATATGCTATACTGAATGCAGAGCGGATAAATATTAAATTAGGAGGAAACCGAAATTGGAAACATTGTTAGAACTTGTAGAGGAACTCAGCTTTACCCGGGTTGGCGGAAGCGATAAGGAGAGAGCGGCGGCAGAAATAATTTTGCGGGAAATCAACCTTGCCGGCAGGGAAGCGGGGGAAAGCAATATTTGTGGGGAGTTTATGCCGTTTCACATTCCAAGTGCAAATGTGAAGAAATGTTCGGTGATGGCACAGGAGAGGGAGATTCCAAGTGCGCCGTATCTATGCTCCGGAAATATTGACAGGGAATGCAAATTGCTCTACTTAGACGACGCTCTGGAAATTGATTTTGCGGAGATCGGAGATCTTAGCGATACTGCGGTTTTATTGAACAATCTTGTGGAGGAGGATGTGTTTAAACGCCTGATAGAACACCATGTCGCCGCATTTTTGGTATTGCAGGGGAAGTATTATTATTCCGCGGGGGAAGCTTCCCTGTATTCAAGAAGATTGAGGTCGCATTTTGCCCGCAATGGGAAAATTCCGGGTTTTATTATTTCGGCGGCGGATGCCATGGCATTGGTTAAGCAGGAAGTGGAGAGCATCCATCTTGTATTAGAGCAGGAGGAGGTGGAAAGAGATAGTCAAAATATTTTGTCGGTGATTGAAGGAACACAGAAAAAGGAGGAGGAGATTGTGCTGACCGCGCACTATGACTCCGTTCCCCTGGGAACTGGATCGTGGGATAACGCGACGGGTGCGGCTGCCCTTCTTGGAATTTACCGCTATTTTGTGGCAAATCCGCCGAAAAGAACCCTGCGTTTTTTATGGTGCGGAAGCGAGGAGATGGGTTTGCTCGGATCGAAGGCATATGTGGAGCAGAATGAAAATACGCTTGAACGAATTAAATTCTGCTTTAATTTTGATATGTGCGGCACAGCACTTGGAGCCAACCGAATTATCATAACAGGAAATAAAGAATTAGAAACTTTTGTGGATCATTACTGTAAACTGTCGGGCTATTCCGCAAGGACAAAACAGGGAGTACATTCCAGTGATTCTGCACCGTTCTGCGATAAGGGGATCCCCGCGCTTGGTCTGGGGCGCGGCACAGGCACGGCGGAAATACATACGATCCATGATCTGATTCCAACAATCAGTAATAAGGCACTCCAAAGAAATGTCGACTTTGCTGTCCATATGATAGAGGATATGGCAAATGCTGCTATTCTGCCAATAAAAAGGGAAATGCCGGAGGAGAGAAAAAAGGAACTGGATAAATATTTCCACCGCGATACGGAGAAAAAAGACGAGGAGAAGACAGAAAAAGCGAAAATGGAAGTTTAACTACTTATATTAAGAAATCAACCGTCACTGCCTGTAGAGGTTCTCACCTAATGTTGAGTAGGAATCACCGCAGGTAGTGGTCGGGGGCGGGATTTTCTTTTTGGGACTTTATCTTTTTAATAATCTTTTGCTTTATCCGGCGGGAAAATATCTGCGGTATTTTTACCCTCTGGCACTGTTTAGTACTCTGCTCTGCAATCTGGCAGTGATTTTGCCATTGATGATAACAAGGTCGCGGCAGATGCTAAGGGTCGATATTTGCGATTATTAATCTTTAAAATTTTCTAAACTTTAGCTTGACATCCTCTTTTTATCGGCGTATAATGCAATTGTCACTTGAGGATGGATTTAATTATGGCAAGATCGCACGTTTTGTCGTAGTAAAAGAAAGGAGGTAGCTTACATGATGAGTTCAGTGCTGTTTAAGAATTTTGGATTCTATGGATTAGCTGGAATCTCAGGGTTTGGATTTGAAAAGTATTTATCTGTACTGGAAACGAAGAAATCATGTAAGATTACCGAAATCATGTTTTCATAAACAGATCTATTATTGTCTTTTATGAAGCCGTGGTAATCTTACCACGGCTTTTTTGCTGTATCGGGAACGGGTGCAAAGATAGGCATTTTGGAATGTTCCTTAAAAAATGTACAGCGAATTCTAAAAACTCTGGTATGCTGTAGCGGGCATGGCAGAGAGATCGCGGCTGCCCTGCCTGTGAGGGATGTGTCAGGATTTCCAGAATAAAAAATCGTGGTAAGGAAAAATCAGTCTATTGATTATGTGATGGATATGGAAATTATTTTCATATCGTATGGCAAAATGCAAAAATAGAAAAAACAAACCGAATAAAATTATTGGGAAATTCGGGTGATTTTCTGTAGCATTTTCTGAAAAAATAAGAAAAAGAGAATAATGGAGGAAGGTTATGAAAAAGCTGTCAAGCTATATTTTGCACTACTGGTATGCCTATCTGTTTGCGATTGTATGCCTTTTATTGCAGGTGGGACTGGATATGCTTGCGCCGCAGGTAACAAAAAGGATTGTGGACGATGTGATCGGGGAGGGTGCGGTCGATCTGTTGATGCCGCTATTATTCACAATCTTCGTGATCGGTCTTGGACGCTGTATATTCGGTTATATGAAAGAATTTACTTTCGACTGTATTGGTTCGAAAATTGGCACGGATATGCGCCGGAATCTGTTTCAGCATATTCAAAAACTTTCGATTAATTATTTTGACAATACCAATACGGGGGAATTGATGTCGCGCGTCAAGGATGATGTTGACAATATCTGGGCCGGACTTGGATATATTGGTATGTTGATTTTGGAAGTGGTATTTCACACGATTATTGTTATTTATTGTATGCTCCATATCAGCGTTAAACTTGCGATTATGCCGCTTATCATGATGCCCGTTGTGGCGGTGCTTGCAATTTTGATGGAGAAGAAACTTGATAAGGTATACGAGGATATTTCTGATGAGAACGCAAAATTAAATACGGTGGCGCAGGAAAATCTCGCGGGGGTGCGCACCGTCAAGGCTTTTGCCAGGGAAAAACATGAGATCACAAAATTTCTCTCGCACAATAAGCGTTACTATGAATTGAATATGCGTCAGAGCAAAGTGTTTATCCGCTATCAGCCGCTTGTGCAGTTTATTACAAGACTGCTGCCGATCTTTGTGATTATTTACGGCGGCTACTTAAAGATTCAGGGTGAGATTTCCCTCGGTGAATTGGCGGCATTTACCGAGTACGCAAATAATATTATCTGGCCGATGGAAATGCTTGGCTGGCTGTCAAACTCCTTTGCCTCGGCAGTCGCGTCCAACAAAAAACTGAAAAAGATTTACAATGAGAAAACAACGATTATCGAGAAGGAAAATCCGGTAGTGCTTTCAGAAGTTTCCGGGCGCGTAACTTTTGATCATGTATCGTTTTCACTTGACGGAAAGGAGATTTTAAAAAATATTTCCTTTGATTTACCAGCGGGGAAAACCATTGGAATTATGGGGGCAACCGGTTCTGGAAAATCGTCAATTATCACGCTCCTACAGCGTTTTTACGATGTTGGGGAGGGCGAGATAAGGCTTGATGGCGTGCCGATCCGGGATCTTACGCTGCGCCAGCTTCGAAAGAGCATTTCCCCGGTAATGCAGGATGTTTTTCTATTCTCGGATACCATCAATTCCAATGTAAAGCTTGGAAAGCGCGCAAGCACGCACAATGACCTTGTCCGCAATGCACTTGAACGCGCACAGGCGAAAGATTTTATTGAAAATATGGAAGAACAGTACGAAACACAGATTGGGGAGCGCGGCGTGGGCTTATCCGGCGGACAGAAACAGCGCATCAGTATGGCACGCGCATTTGCCAAGAAATCTCCGATTCTTGTGTTGGATGACTCTACTTCAGCACTTGATATGGAAACGGAGCATCAGATTCAGGAGAATCTTTTAAAGGTTGAGGGGACAACAAAGATTGTGATTGCCCATCGAATCTCGGCTGTCCGGCACGCGGATGAAATTATAGTACTTGAGGATGGCGGAATTGCGGAGCGTGGCACGCATGAGGAACTGCTTGAGAAGAGAGGGCTGTATTATGATACCTATATGGCACAGTACGGGGAGACGCTTGCGCAGCTAAATATAAAAACGGAACAGGCTGGGAGTTTTGCCTAGAGGTTTAGTGTGTAAGTCCGTTCCGAGCTTTCCAGCAGGATGCAATGATTGGCTTTGCGCAATTTTGTGAATTGTCTGCGTTGCGACAAAGCTTTCTGGTATGTTAAAAAATATTTAAGGAATTTAAAAATAGGAAAGGGATTTAACTATGGCAGTGAATACCGTCCGCGAGGACGAAACTTTAAAAACGGCGGGCAAGACCGTGACGCTTTTGTGTCTGTTTCGGTACTTGCTCTCGTACAAAAAAATGATTGCGTTTGTTCTTTTTATTATGCTGCTCACTGTGGGGATCAGCCTGATTAACCCGCTGATTATTGAGCGCGCAATCAATGTAAATATTAAAAATAATGATATCGAGGGGCTTCTTAAACTTGGTGCGGCGGCACTTGTAATGAATATTGCAATGATTCTGTTAATTAAGCTGCGGATGTACCTGATGGCTAAAATGTCGAATGATGTGCTTGTAAAAATCCGCAATGAGCTGTATGAGCATATCCAGACATTAAGTTTCTCGTTTTTTGACAGCCGACCGACGGGGAAAATTCTCGCGCGAATTATCGGCGATGTAAATTCGTTAAAGGATGTGCTTTCCAACAGCGTGACCACCCTGATTCCGGATTTTATCACCGTCTGCGCGGTTGTCCTGATTATGGCGGTAAAAAACTGGAAACTTGCATTGGCGGCGATGAGTTCTCTGCCGCTGATGATTGTCGGAGTAATTTTTGTGCAGACAAAATCCCATGCGCGCTGGCAGATTCACCGAAAAAAAAGCTCGAATTTAAATGCCTTTATCCATGAGGATGTGTCAGGGATGCGCGTGATTCAGAGTTTTTCCGCGGAGGACGAAACGGAGGAAACTTTTGATGAGCTGCTTTTTGAACATCGCAGTTCCTTTGTAAATGCCTGCCGCTTTGCGGATGCGTTCGGGCCGGTGGTGGATTTTTGCTGGGGACTTGGAACACTTTGTATGTACTATGTCGGGGTAAAGATGCTTGGTGCGCAGGCGGCTCCGGTCGGAACACTGATGGCATTCGGAACCTATATTTCGATGTTCTGGAACCCGATTATGAACCTCAGCAATTTTTATAATCAGCTGATTACGAATATTGCGGGCGCGGAGCGTATTTTTGAAATTCTTGACACCGAACCGGAGATCGCTGATCGCGAGGGTGTAGCAGAGCTTCCGGAGATCCGGGGTGAGGTGGAATTTAAAAATGTGTCCTTTGCCTACGATAAGGATACTCAGGTGCTTGACAATGTAAGCTTTAAGATCCGTCCGGGCGAAACAATCGCATTAGTCGGACCTACGGGCGCGGGCAAGACCACGATCGTCAATCTGATCAGCCGTTTTTATGATGTGACGGGTGGCACAGTCTATATTGACGGACAGGATATCAGGGAGGTATCGATTGAGAGTCTGCGGCGGCAGATGGGAATTATGACCCAGGAAAATTTCCTGTTTTCCGGCACGATAAAGGACAATATTCGCTATGGAAGACTCGATGCGACGGATGAGGAAATTATGGATGCAGCGAAGATGGTAAATGCACATGAATTTATTATGAAGATGGAGAAGGGTTATGATACCGAACTTAAAGAGCGCGGTGCGGGGCTTTCCATCGGACAGCGGCAGCTTTTGGCATTTGCGCGCACCATGCTCTCGATGCCAAAGATTTTGATCCTTGACGAGGCAACTTCGAGCATTGACACGCACACGGAGCGACTGGTGCAAAAGGGCATCGATGCGCTGCTCTCCGGAAGAACCTCCTTTGTTATCGCGCACCGGCTCTCCACAATACAGAAAGCTGACCGGATTTTTGTAATTGATAAGGGCGGTATTGTTGAGCAGGGCAGTGCTAAGGAGCTGATTGAAAAGAAGGGTGCGTACTACGAGCTGTATATGGCGCAGTTTAAAGAAGTGGCATAGCGGTGCTTGTTATCTTTTTGTTTTTAATATCTCTGCAAGCCGATACAAGTGTTCTTAAATTTTATTGACTTGCAGAGTGCAGAGTAGTCGGCTTGTTATGATTTCTATGATGTGGAAAAAATAACTAAAAATTGTATAATTATAATTACAAATTTCGTCAACTGTGTTATAATATCTCTAAAATTAAGAAATTAAAATCAAGGGTGAATTTATGGATGGAGAAATTAAAATTGAGAAAAAGGAGATAATTACAGAATTGCATGGTCTTATGCCGGGCTTGAAAATAAATTAAAGAAAGAGGAAAGGGCGGATCTGCTCGATTACCGGATGGAATATGCAAACTGGAAAGAATTGTAAAAAAGCTGCGAATTTATTTATAGTGGTGATTGCAGGGAAAGGATATTGGGATGGTTAAGTTAGTGGAAATTGACGAAGAAAATTTTCTAAAATTTGCGCGTTTGCGCGTGGGGGAAGAACAGAAGGGTTTTCTTGACAGTGCAAGGGGAATCCTTGCCAGGGGTTATGCCTATCGCGAAAACCGGGCGAGAGTGATTGGAATTATGGCGGATAAAGAGCCTGTGGGAATCGCACTGGTGAAGGATATGGACGAGGAGCCAGTCTGCTACGACTTACAGCAGTTTATGATTGACCGGGATTTTCAAAATCGGGGATATGGAATGAAAAGTCTGCGGCAGATTCTTACATGGCTCAAAGCAGAGCAAAAGTATAACTGCGTTGAGGTCTGTGTAAACAAAGATAATTCTCCGGCACTTAGGCTATTTGAGAAGGCGTGCTTTGAAGATACTGGATATATTGATGAGAATGTGCCGGACTGTTTAAATTTGATGTATTATTTTGAAAAAGAAAACAAAGAAAGCGCGGATGATCTGTATACGGACAAGTTAATTACCGATTTTTCCAATCCCCTGTTTCAGGATGCGTTTAGAACATATTTTGCGGGACTGGGCATTTCGGTAAAGAACTGGGCAGGGCTTTTTCAGGAAATGAATGATGAGGATGGGAATGCTGCGTTTTTAAGAATCGCGAAAGATGGATCTCTAATCGGATTTATTCAGTTTCAGCCAATTATATTTACAAGCAGTTTTTTTGAGGAAACCTGTGGGTTTATCAGAGAGTTCTATGTTGCACAGAATTTTCAAAAACAAGGGCATGGCATGGCACTGTTATATCTGGCAGAGAATTATTTTAAGAAAAAGGGGATCTGTACAAGTATTTTGACAACGGATACGGCAAAAGAATTTTATAGGAGAAACGGTTATCAAGAACTTCGCGGATGCAGGGCTAAAAATCAGGACAAAGTATTTGCAAAGCGAATACAATAAAATTTTGCGGATGATAAGGGGGCGGATTGGATGGTATATTTCACAGCAGATTTACATTTTTATCATGATAAAATCATCAGGCATACAGGAAGACCCTTTCATCATATGGAAGAGATGAATAAAGAATTAATACAGAAATGGAATAATAAAGTGTCGCATAATGACGAAATATATATTCTTGGCGATTTTACAATGAAGGGGGCAGATGTTGCGTCCGCGTGCCTATATTCACTAAAGGGTAAAAAATATCTTATCCGGGGAAATCATGATAATTTTGCAGACAGCTCAAACTTTGAATCTTCCCTGTTTGTTTCCATCCGGGATTATATGGAAATCGCATATTTAAACCAGCACTTTGTCTTATTCCATTACCCCATTATGGAATGGAACGGCTATGGAAAGGGTGCGATCGCGCTCCATGGTCATCAGCATAATCATAAGGATTACAATTTAGAAAACCGCAGAAAAGGAATTTTGCGGTATGATGTGGGCGTGGATGCAAATAATATGGAGCCGGTAAGCGCGCAGGAAATTATAAATTTTTTTGGCAATGTAAATTAAGGTTTATGGAGGGACACGGAATGAGGAAATTTGCAGTTTTATTATATCCGGACTTTTCTTTGCAGGAGATAACCTGTCTAACCTCTGTATTGACCGTCTGGTTTGGCGAGAGGATTGATTATATCGCAAGTGAGAATAAGGAATATCGGAGTGAGGAGGGGTTGCGGGTTATTCCTACCAAAACAACGGCGGATGCAGAGATTACGGATTATGACTGCGTGATTTTGCCGGGGACAATCAATCCACTGCCCGCATTATTTGATGAGAAGTTAATTGAATTTATCAGGAGCGGAAACGGTTCAGATATCGTTTTTGCAGCAATTTCCTCCTCACCAATTTTATTATCTAAAGCAGGAATTTTAAATGGCAAGAAGTTTACTTCTGGATTTTTTATGCAGATGGCGGACAGTTTTGATTTTGTTGAAAAAGATAATTTTATACATAAGGGACTTATAGAAGATGGAAATGTTATAACGGGGATTGGTATGTTTTTCAGAGAATTTGCGGAAGTTGTGCTGAAAAGATTTGGATATGATATTGGCAGTAATTTTATGCGTGATACCCCGGAGGAGTACACAGAGGAAGAACTGACATTCTATTGGTCTGATAATGAATATCAGGAATTTTTGGAGGAATTAAAGGCATACACCGAAAATATTATTCCGGTTATTTAAAGCAATAATAGGTATTAGGTTTTAACTGCCGTAGTAAATTTATAGTTAAGTACTGTTTTATCAGTAATATTCCACTGCAAAGTCAATAAAAAATTATTTTATAAGGAGGGATACTAAGGTGAGAACAGAGCAGGAAATGTATGATTTGATTTTAAAGGTAGCCAGGGAGGACGAGCGCGTCCGTGCGGTCTACATCGATGGTTCAAGGACAAACCCAAATGCCCTAAGGGATATTTTTCAGGATTATGATGTGGTTTATGTTGTGCATGAAACGGAGAGTTTTATTAAGGATCGGAACTGGACGGAGCGTATGTTTGGAGAAATTTTATATATGCAACGTCCGGATGAATTTGCAGAGTTTTTTCCGGATGAAGGGGTTGATATTACAAAATGCTATGGATGGCTGATGCAGTTTGCTGATGGAAACCGGATTGATCTTCATGTGGAAACTATTGCTGCTGCGCAGGAGGGATTTTTTGATGATACTCTGCGAAAAATTTTGCTTGACAAGGACGGGATCCTGCCTGCAATTCCTGAGTCGAGCGATTTGGGATATCTTGTAAAAAGACCAGTTGAGAAGGAATATTTATGTTCCTGCAATGAATTCTGGTGGTGCTTAAATAACGTCGCAAAGGGATTATGGCGCGGGGAACTAACCTATGTGCAGGATATGGTGAACCATGTAGTACGAGGACAGCTTCAAAAAATGTTGTCATGGAAAATAGGGCTGCTTACAAACTGGTCTGTTGCTGTCGGAAAATCCGGAAAATATATGTATCGGTGGCTGCCAAAAGAAGAGTGGGAGGAATACCTTTCCACTTGGTTTTCCTGCGATGTAAAAGAGGCGTGGGAAGCGTCTGTTCGGATGTGTATCCTCTTTGATCGGACGGCGAGAGAAGTTGGCACGGAGCTTGGCTATAAATATAATCAGGAGGAAGCAGAAAACAGTTTTTCCTATTTTAAGTATGTAAGGACATTGTCCGCGGATGCAAAGGAGGTTTATTGATGAGTGAGATGAGGGAAAAACTGTATACAGGAGAGCTTTATCTTCCGAACAATGAAGAAATTATGAAAGATCAGGTCGTCTATCAGGATAGGCTGTGCGACTATAATATGACAAAGCCCTCCGAGACGGAAAAAAGAATGCGGATGCTAAAAGAGATGCTTGCGGAATGTGGGGAGGGCATCACTGCCATTTTGAAAAAATGGTCTATGCGAATTACCATTTGACCTGTGTGGATGATACCCATATCTATATCGGCGATAATACGGTGATTGGCGCGGGGAGCGTGGTGACAAAGGATATTCCGGAAAATGTTGTCGCGGTCGGGAATCTGTGCAGGGTGATGCGCGAAATTGGGGAACATGACAGGGAATATTATTATAAGGACAGAAAGATTATAATAGATTAAATATAAATTTGATTAGTAAAATATATTAGTATAGAACAAATAGTTTTTAAGCATCGGCTTAGAAAATAGGAAGTGACAGCGAAGTAACATCATCATTTATTGTGATTATGGAGGGAAAAATGATAACGACTAAGCAATTTCAGATTCTGACCGACATAAATCTTGTATGGGATTTTATGACAGATATCTATGAACCGTCCTGGGCAAATGGGGCGGCTGCACCATTTTTTGAGTACGCGATCACATCCACATGGATGGATAAAACTTATCTTCATCTGGATAGATTCTGGATGGACGGCAATCAGATAGTAGGATTCGTATATACAGAATCCTCCGCTGCAAATATTTTTTTCAGTTTGCGCCCTGGTTATGAGGAATTGGCGGATGAAATGGTGGAATACGGGGAAAACAATTTTCCAGATTTTGGGGAGGGAAGGGAGTTGGTGCTTTTTGCAGGGCAGAGGGCATTGATACAGGCGGCGGAGAAGCGGGGTTATCATGTAGCTTATGAAGATGTGGATCTGCTGTTTGATTTCAAAAAAGCTGAATTAAATTATGAACTTCCGGATGGTTTCCATTTTATTGCTCCGTTAAAAATTGATATGCTTAAGCTTGCGAAATGTACATGGGGTGGTTTTAACGAGGAGGAACATGGTCCCTTTGAAAACTGGGATCGCCCAAATCCTGAAATGTCGTGGGATCCGCACAAATCGTATACGGGTATTGTGAGTTCCACCATCGCACCGCCGCCGCATTCAACCTACGAATATAATGTAATTATTGCAGATGAGCGCGAAGATTATGTATGTTTTTCGGGGATGTGGTGGATTCGACAAAATAGGCTTGCCTATATGGAACCTTTGTGTACTGTGCCAAAATATCGAAAAAAGGGGTTGGCGGCGGCAGCACTCACGCAGCATTACCGACGGCTGAAAGTACTGGGAGCGGAATATATGACGGGCGGCGGCAATGATTTTTACAGAAAAATTGGTTATGGGGACGGGATACACTGGCTTCACTGGAAAAAATAAAAAATGAAGGAATACAATACCAAATAAGTGAACACAAAAATATTTTTTGAAAGGAAGAATTTTTATGAGGCGCAGTGACAGGGAAATTACCGATCGGAATGAAATTTTGGGAGTAATGGAAAAATGTGATGTGTGCCGTCTGGCGTTAAATGATGCGGAATATGGCTATCCCTATATCTTGCCGCTAAATTTCGGCATGAAAGCGGACGGCGAGCAGATTGTTTTGTATTTTCATGGAGCAAGCGAAGGGCGGAAGTATAAATTGATGGCAAAGGATAATCGTGTCAGTTTTGAGATGGATTGCGGTCATCAACTGGTATTGGATGAAGCATCTGGAAATTGCACAATGAATTATGAGAGTGTAATCGGGCGGGGCAGGATTGAGATTGCGCGCGAGGAGGAGAAAGAGGAGGCTTTGCGTATATTGATGCGGCATTACCGGGAGGAAGATTTTCCGTATAATAAAGCCGTTGTACCGCAGACAATGATATTGAGGCTGACGGTGGAGGAGATAGGCGGGAAGAGAAGAAAAAAACAAATTAATTCGATCCCCATTTAGAAAGGAAGTCAGCGATGAAAGAGTCAAATATCGGTGAAAACTATTTTTATATTGAGCCGGAAAAAGCGAGGATGCTTTTAGAGCAGTCAAACAAAATGTTGCCGGATAGGCGGGGCATTGACAGGCGGGCATATTTGATTGATGAATATGCGGTATTGTCAACCTCGCGGCTTAAACTGCGCAATGTTACCGTTCCCGATCCTGATCTTACATATTTTGATGAATTGGTCAGAACATTAAAAAAGCTTAGAGAGCGGGGAGTTTTAGTAGTTCCCATTCTTGGTTATTGCTATGATAGGGACAGCAGGGATGGAGATGGATATATTTTACAGGAACGCGCGAAGGGCAAAGAACTTTATGATGACGCGATCCTGGTAAAGTATTATGCCTGGGCGCAGAAAGATCCGGAAAAGGTATATTTATCAAGTGATGCGGACGCAGGCGCGTACTTGATATCGCGGACGGAGTACATATCAAAAATACCGCAGCGGCATTTCGATAAATTTATAGCGGATATCATTGCTATTTGTGATGAGGATATTCTGATTGATTTTCTTGGAAAGAGTAATTTTTTCTATGATGAAACCATAGGATTTCAATTTATTGATCTGGATTCCCACACGGATTATAAATATGGGCGGAGCAAGAAAAAATATGACAGCAGATTAATTTGCGCATATGATGGTTTTGCCCCCTGTCATATTGCTGCCGGATCAGAGGTATATGCACAGATCGCGCTGGATGAGAGGGTAATGAGGGGAACAACAAAGATGACACAGGGAGATAAAATTACAAAACTTGATGATGATGCACTACAAAAACTGGCGGAGGACAACCGGGTGATCTATGAAAAATGCAGGGCGGCAATGCTTGCGAATGGGATTACCAAAGAGCAGATTGCAGAGGTATTTCGGAAATTGAAATTGTTTGGAGTTTCGTGATATCTAAAATTTTTTTTTGGGGGGATTATGCAAAAAAAATTATATATTCATGATATGGTCTATTATCAGGATAATGAAATCACCATCCGCAATCTGAAAGAGAGCGATGCACAGATCATTACGGACGGGGAGATTGCGCAGGGCTGGGATGCGGATAAAGACAAATATCTTCTGCGTTTAAAGGATCAGGCGGAGGGCAGGGCGGTCGCGCTGGCAGCGGAGTACTGCGGGGAGGTCTGCGGATATATCAATGTTTATCCTGAGCCAAAATATGGCGCGTTTGCCGGGTTTGGCTATCCGGAAATTGTTGATTTTGGTGTTCTGGAAAAATATAGAAATCGTGGAATTGGGAGCAAATTGATGGATGTTGCGGAACAGATTGCCGCAGAGTATGCGGACACGGTCTATTTGGGTGTCGGTCTGCATTCAGGTTACGGCAGTGCGCAGCGGATGTATGTAAAGCGTGGCTATATCCCGGACGGCAGTGGAGTCTGGTATAAGGATAAGATCTGTGGACAGTATGAGAATTGCTGTAATGACGACGATCTGGTGCTGTATCTGTCGAAAAAACTGCGGTAAATTGTAATGCTAAAATGGAAAGGGAAGATGAAAAAAATGCACAAGATATTTGGGGAGAAAAAAGAGGTGCCATATCTGGAAAGGCAGGGTGCGTATCTAATTCCTTTTAAAGAAATTTATATTGGTGTTGTTAAGACAAAAAAAGGGTATTTCCTGCTGGGAGGAGGGAAAGAAAAGGGCGAGGGCGATCGGGAATGTATTGCGCGGGAGTGTATGGAGGAAGCGGGTTTTCATGTATCAATCAGCGAAAAAATCTGTTCTGCGGAAACCTATTATAAGGCTCCTGAAATCGGATATTTTCATCCAGTTCAGGTGTATTATATGGGAGAATTATTAGAAAAAGTGCAGGAACCAACGGAAGAAGATCACCAGTTTGTCTGGATGAAATTTGAGGATTTAAGAGGAAAAATGTATCTGGAAATGCAGAACTGGGCGGTTGAGCAGGCATGGGAAAGATGGGTGCGGGGCGAAGAAAAGAAAGGAAAATAAAAATGGCAGGAGAAGAGTGTATGGAGATGGGGTTTGACGGAATAAAGTTAATGAATATAGATTTGCTTGGACTTAGCCAGATTTACCTCAACCAAAATAAGATCACATCGATTATGGAATGGTTCCACCCGCCATGCATGGACAATTTTCAACCTTTGTCCGTGCATGATTTTGGAAATAATGCGTATACGATCACCGATGGTCATACAAGGGCATATGTCGCGTATCAAAGCGGAATTTCTTACTTGCCAGTACAATATGATAACAGTGATCTGGTTGTTGGTGAAGTTGGACAGATACTGTATAAAGCAGATATTGAATGGTGTAAAAGATTCCAGCTATCCCATATAAAACAGTTGGAAAACCGTATTTTAGATAACAGCTCATATCAGAAATTGTGGATTGGACGATGTGATAGGAGCTATGATTTGCTTATGAATACTTCGTACAGTGAGCGCGTTTCATTACAGAAAATTGCTCCCAACCTGTTTTTGTATGGGGCGACAGAAGATCTTTCGACATTATATTTCGAGAACGAAGCAGGTGAATTGTTTGTATATAAAAATAATATTATCCTGCCAGAGAAGGCAGTGTTTTGAAACCTGTGATCTGGTAGGATATGGGTCGCTTGTTGGATGGAATAAAAGATTTTATGGAGGTTAAAAATGGACTATCAGGAAATAAATTCAAAAATAATTGATGATTGGTGCAAGGGAGGATGGGAGTGGGGTATGCCTATTTCACACGAGATCTATCAGGAAGCGATGCAGGGAAGATGGAATGTGTATTTGACCCCGACAAAGCCCGTTCCGCATGAATGGTTTGGCAAGATGCAGGGAAAAAAGATTTTGGGGCTGGCAAGCGGAGGTGGACAGCAGCTCCCCATCTTTACCGCGTTGGGTGCGTCCTGCACGCTGTTAGATTATTCGGCAGAACAGTGTGGCAGTGAGCGTGCGGTTGCAGAGCGCGAGGGGTATTCGGTGGAGATTGTTCAGGCGGATATGACAAAGCCGCTTCCCTTTAAGGATGAGGAATTTGATCTGATTTTTCATCCGGTTTCAAATTGCTATGTGGAGAAGGTGGAACCTATTTTTAAGGAATGTTATCGAGTATTAAAAAAGGGGGGAATTTTGCTCTGCGGTTTGGATATCGGATTTAATTATGTGTTTGATGATGAGGAAACAAGAGTGGTTCACGCGCTGCCATTCAACCCGTTAAAAGATGAAGTATTGTATCAGGAATGTCTAAAGAATAATGCGGGGATTCAGTTTTCACATACTGTTGGAGAACAAATTAGCGGGCAGTTAAAAGCTGGATTTACATTGACCGATTTATATGATGATACAAATGGAGTCGGGAATTTGCATGACCATAATATTCCTACATTTATTGCGACAAGGGCGATCAGGGGATAACTGGGAAAACGGTTCTTTGATTTGCAATATTATTACCGTTTGCTGGAAGGAAAGGACTAAATTAGAAAAAATACTTGATTTAAGTCGAGGAGGAATGCATAATGTTTAATAAATCTCGTTTGAAAGATGTGCTGATGCAATATAAAAAAGATTTCATTCCCATACGCTGGGAAAAAGAAAAATACAAATGGGAAGCCATAAAGTGCTTTCAGGATAATTGGGAGGTAAATGCTGCTGATTTTGCAGATATGCTTAATCGTTCCTTATCCAAAACTATAAATTTGTTGGCTTCTGAAAATAATTTCCCTGCGCGGGAAATTAAAGAGTTTGCCAAGGTTGCTCCAGAGGAAGTACGGTCAATGTTTCTTAAACTTTTTGATGAAGAAAAGGAAATATATGGGCGGATCGAGGCTTTCAAGATGCAGTCTTCCGCTTTGCTTGAAAAATACAAAAATGGAAATAGTCAGCATTATCAATATGAAAACGCGATAACTACATATTTATGGCTTCGCTATCCCGACAAATATTATATTTATAAATTCAGCGAAATTAAAGCAGTTGCAAAGAAATTAGAGAGTAATTACAGTTTTAAAAAGGGAGCTTATGCAGAGAATATTCATAATTTTTACAAACTTTACGATGAGATTTGTGAGGAACTTCATCAGGATAAGGAACTTATTGATCTTTTAAAAACTCAGATCACCAATTCCTGCTATCCTGATTTGCAGCTTAGGACATTGACTTTGGATGTGGGATTTTATATCAGTCGTTTTTATTCTCGAAAAGAAAATACCATTGCATCAGAAACGGAATGGTTTCCGAAGGATTATGATCCTGGATTTTCCGTGGAGGACTGGCTTGCCTTGCTTAGTGATAAGGAAGTATTTACTCAAGATAGTCTTTTGATTATGAAGCGAATGAAGGATTATGGTGGTGAAGCTACCTGTATTGAACTTTCTGAAAAATATGGCGGAACCTATAATTTTTACAATATTAATTCTTCCTCTCTTGCAAGAAGAATTGTTAAAAAAACCAATTGTCCAGTATTGCAGAATAATACTAAAAATTCTAAATGGTGGCCCGTTCTCTATGTTGGAAAATATACAAGCAAAGGGGAGCGGGGTGTCTATCGGTGGAAACTGCGGAACGAGCTTTCCAAGGCTCTTGATCAGTTTTATGAGATGAAATGTAATTATTGGTGGCTCAATGCCAACCCGAAAATTTGGAGTTTTTCCAAACTGGATGTTGGGGAAATACAGGCATACACATTTTATAATGATAACGGTCACAAGCGTCGCGTTTTTCAAAATTTTCTTAATGCTAAAGAGGGGGATATGGTGATTGGCTACGAATCTAATCCGGTCAAACGGATTGTGGCGATCGGAAGAATTAGTGCGGTGCAGGATGGAGAAAAACTTTTTTTTGAAAAATTAGAGGGACTTGTTTCGCCGATCGATTACCAAGTAATAAAAGGTAGTCCTGAATTAGAAAAAATGGAATTTTTTATAAATCCAAACGGCAGCCTATTTCGGTTAACTAAAGATGAATTTAATTTTATTATGGATATAATTCGTGACGAAAATCCAGTGCAGAAGGAAACTGCTCGAAATGTTCGAAGCTACACAAAGAAAGATTTTCTTAACGAAGTGTATATGACTGAGGAACGCTATGATATGCTTGTGGCAGTTCTACAAAATAAAATGAATATCATTTTTCAAGGTGCGCCGGGTGTGGGGAAAACGTTTACAGCAAAACGCTTAGCGTATTCCATAATAGGCGAGGAGGATAATGATTGCATTGAATTTGTACAATTCCATCAGAATTATTCCTACGAAGATTTTATGATGGGTTACAAGCCAACAGAAGACGGATTTGAAATGAAATATGGTGTGTTTTACCGTTTTTGTCAGAAGGCGGCGAATCATCAGAATAAGAAGTATTTTTTTATTATTGATGAAATTAATCGCGGAAATCTAAGCAAAATTTTTGGTGAATTGCTTATGTTAATTGAGCGTGATTACAGGGGAACAAGGATTGCTCTTGCCTATCAGGGAGAAAGTTTTTGTGTTCCGTCCAATTTATATATTATTGGCATGATGAATACTGCTGACCGCAGTCTTGCCATGATTGATTATGCCTTGCGCAGGCGTTTTAGTTTTTTTAACATGGAGCCGGGATTTGATTCAGATGGTTTTCTTCAGTATCAGAATGCACAAAACAGTGAGATCTTTAATAAACTTATTTTCAGAATAAAAGAGCTGAATGTGGAGATTACAAAGGATAAATCGCTGGGGAAGGGCTTTTGTATTGGTCACAGTTATTTTTGTAAGAAAGATGAAATTACGGATAAATGGCTGCGTGAGGTTGTGGAGTACGATATTCTTCCAATGCTTTCTGAGTATTGGTTTGATGATGCGGACACACTTAAAAAATGGGAAGATATCTTGCAAGGTGTATTTCGATGATAAAAGATAAGAGTATATTGATCAAAAATATATATTATATGTTATCCTATGCCTTTGTATCGTTGAACCAGAACGGTTATGAGGAGGTGGAAAAAGAGGAATTTGATAATATCTACAATCTTTTTGCCGCCATTCTTTTAAAAGGCATTGGCAGACAGATTAAACAGGGATTGCATCGGGAATATATTGGGTGCAGGGGGAATATTCCAACTGTGCGCGGAAAGATTGATATGCCAGGAACAATCAAAGAAATAATTGCAAGAAGACGAGTGCTGACCTGTGAGTTTGATGAACTTTCAGAAAATAATTTGCTAAATCAGATTATTAAAACTACAGTTATATTGCTTTTGCGTCAAAACCAGGTGGAGGCAAATAAAAAGGCAGAATTAAAAAAGGAAATGTTGTTTTTTTCCGGTGTGGATATTATAGATCCCTCCGCAATCCGGTGGTCATCCATCCATTTTCAGAAAAATAACAATACTTACCGGATGCTTATCGGACTTTGTCAATTGGTGTTAGAGGGAATGCTCTTAACAACAAACAAGGGTGGGTATCGGCTCGCATCGTTTATCAAGCCAGAGCAGATGAGTCATTTGTATGAGCGATTTATTCTTGAATATTATGTTAGAGAACATCCAAAAATCAATGCCAATGCCTCACAGATTTCCTGGGCGGTAGATGATGGATATCGGATGGCACTTCCGACGATGCGAAGTGATATTACGCTGACAAACAAAGCAGGTGACAGAGTATTAATTATTGATGCAAAATATTATACAAATACGATGCAGTCTTATTATAATACTTATACCATACATTCGGAACATTTATATCAGATATTTGCTTATGTAAAAAATAAGGAAGCGTCTTTTGGCAGTGAACCACACAAGGTTTCGGGAATGATTCTTTATGCGCGAACGGAGGAAGAAATTCAGCCAGATAATACTTATCAGATGAGCGGAAATCAGATCAATGTCCGTACACTGGATTTAAATAAAGAATTTTCAGAGATTGCAGCTCAGTTAGATAAAATAATTTTAGAATATTTTGGAAATAACGATAATATTTTGAATAAATAAAAAAATTATAATTATTTGTAGAAAAAGGGGTGCAGCATAATGGAAAAAATTAAACAAAGTAAAATTCGTGGCGGATTATATGGCTTGTTAGTCGGTGATGCCCTCGGTGTTCCCTACGAATTTCATTCTGCCGATGAGATCCCGCTGTACCATGAAATCGAAATGACTCCGCCAAAAGGATTTCACCGGGCGCACCCTAGAGTGCTGCCGGGGACATGGTCGGATGATGGAGCGCAGGCACTCTGTCTGCTTGACAGTCTGACTGTCTGCGGGCAATTTGATCTGAAGGATTTTTCAGATAGGCTGCTTTGCTGGTATGATCGGGGAAAATGGGCGGTGAACGGCGAAGTATTTGATATTGGAATTCAGACTGGCGGGGCGTTAAATGCGTACCGTGCGGGGCTTGCCCCAGAAAAATGCGGTATCCTGCGACCAGACGGCAAGGGAAATGGCGCGCTGATGCGGACACTGCCTCTTGCCCTCTGGCATAAGGGGATGGATAGGGAGTTGGTGCTTGATGCGCATAGCCAGTGCCTGATCACTCATGGAAATCCCTGCAATCAGGTATGTTGCGCACTCTATTGCCTTGTCGCAAGGTATCTTATTGCAGGGCAGGAATTTGACTGGGCAGTTGTGCAGGCTGTGCGGGTTTTGCGGGAGATTTATAAAGAAATGCCGGATTATGAGAGGGAATTTGAATGGATACATCCGGATGAGCCATGGCAGGGAAATGGTTCTGGCTATGTGGTGGATTGTCTGCGCAGCGCGTTTATGATTCTTTTACGGGCAAAAAATTATGAGGAAGTCGTAAAGCAATCAGTAATGCTTGGCGATGACACGGATACAACGGCGTGTGTCGCGGGTGGACTTGCGGGGATTATCTTTGGGGAGGAAGGGATTCCAAAGCGGTGGATTAAAATGCTTTTGGGAAAAGACGACGTGGAAGAACTTCTGGCAAAGACAAAAATAATGTTTGAATCTGTTTAATTATTTTGAGGAAGGGGGAATTTCTTGCAGGAGGGCAGACTATTTCAAATTATTTACTATATTTTGGAAAATGGAAAAACTACCATTCCTGAGCTGGCAGAAAAGCTTGAGGTGTCCGAGCGGACAGTCTACCGGGATATGGATGCGTTGAGTGCCGCGGGAATTCCTGTATATATGGAGCGGGGGAGGAATGGCGGTGTGCGGCTGATGGAGGGGTTCGCACTAAGCCGTGAGCTGTTTTCGGAGCAGGAGAGAAAAGAATTGCTTTCGGCACTGCAAAGCCTTTCTGCGGCGGGTGCTTATGATACAGCACTTTTGGGGAAAATCTCGGCACTATTTCAGGTTTCGTCACAGGAGTGGTGCGAGGTTGATTTTTCAAGGTGGGGGGAACAGGCGCGGGATAATGAGAAATTTGAAGTGCTGAAACAGGCAGTGATCTATCACAGAGCTGTGCGGATGGTCTATGTGGGTACAGGAGGAAAAGAGGGTGCGCGGACGATCTGGCCGCTGAAATTATCGTATCGGTCGCGGGCATGGTATTTAAAGGCGTGGTGTACAAAAAAGCAGGATTTTCGATTGTTTAAGCTGCACCGGATTTTAGAATGGGAACTGCTTGAGGAGTTTACTCCGCCCAGTAACTGGGAGGGGAAAGAAAACGGGGCAGGTGGGGGGAGTACGCAAAAGAAAGTCAGTGTAAGCGGGACGGATCAGAAAGTGTCGCAGAAAATCGGCACAGCCTTAAAGATGCCTTCCATGGAGGAGCCTTCACTGGTGCAATTGCGCTTTCCGCGCGAGATGGCTTACCGCGTCTACGATGAATTCGAGGAAAGTCAGGTAAGGCGGGAAGAAAATGGGGATTTTTTTGTTGCTGTGCCAATGCCAGTGGACGATTGGGTAATATCTTTTCTGCTTTCCTTTGGAACGCAGGTGGAGGTGATAGAACCAGTGTATCTGCGGGAACTTTTGGCGGCTAAGGTAATGGAATTATACGAAAAATATAAAATCTTGGATAAAACCTGACATATCTTGTCATGTTTTATATGCTATACTCTGACCTGGAAAGCATAATTGATTTTTTTAGGGAAAATATCGCTTTTCAAAAAATTTAAAAAGGAGAAGAGACATGGCAAGACCGACAAACAAACCGGAATTGCTGCAGGCAGCAGCAGAAAAGTTCGAGGAACTGAACAATTTTATTTCCTCCATGACCGAGAAAGAGTTAACTACCATCTTTGATTTTTCGGGAATTCCCTCGAAAAAGGAGCGTCACTGGAGCCGGGATAAAAATCTGCGCGATGTGCTGATTCATCTGAATGAGTGGCATAATCTTGTATTAAACTGGGTTGCGGCGAATGAAAAAGGGGAGAATAAACCGCTTCTTCCCGATCCTTATAACTGGCGAACCTACGGCGATATGAATATGGAATTCTGGGAGAAGCACCAGAATACAACACTTGCAGAAGCGAAAAAGGCATTGCAGGAATCTCACGATAAGATGATGGCATTGATAGGGCGATTTTCACAGGAGGAACTTTTTTCGCGAGGAGTATTTTCCTGGTGTGGTGATAATGCGCTGGGTTCCTATTTTATTTCAAACACATCAAGCCATTACGAGTGGGCATTGAAAAAATTGAAATCCCACCGAAAAATTTGCAAGTAAAAGCAGGTAAAGGAAAGCAAAAAATGTGGAGGGCGGGGGAAAGCGATGCACTACGTAAAAGTTAAAGGAATTCTGTCGGCGGAAGGTGGCATAAATCTGTATCGGGGTTGTCTGCACGGCTGTATTTACTGTGATTCGCGCAGTAAATGCTATCATATGGAACATGATTTTACTGATATCGAGATAAAGGAAAATGCGATAGAATTACTGGAACAGGCATTAAGGCGCAGGCGCAGAAAATGTATGATTGGTACGGGGGCAATGACCGACCCGTACCTGCCCTTGGAAATGGAAATTGGCAATGTCAGAAAAGCACTTGAACTGATAGAGCAGTATGGTTTTGGGGTGACAGTACATACAAAATCAGACCGCGTATTGCGGGATATCGATCTTCTGCAAAAAATCAATCAAAAAACAAAGGCTGTTGTGCAGATGACACTGACCACTTATAATGAAGAATTATGCAAAAAAATTGAACCAAATGTCAGTACAACAAGTGAGCGTTTTGCGGCATTAAAAGAGTTCAGAACGGCAGGAATTCCCACGGTAGTATGGCTCTCCCCCATTCTTCCGTTTCTTAATGACATGAAAGAAAATATTTCGGGAATTCTTGAAATGTGTAGGGAAGCGGAAGTTTACGGGGTGATCTGTTTTGGGATGGGACTTACCCTGCGCGAGGGGAACAGGGAATATTTCTATGCACAATTAGATCGTCTGTTTCCGGGAATAAAGGAGAGATATATCCGGATGTACGGAAACCAGTATGTGATAAGCAGTCCGAAAAATGAGGAATTGATGCAGCTTTTTTACGATATGTGCGAGCGGTATAAAATAGTGCATAATAATGAGCAAATTTTTGAATATCTGCACAAATTTGAAGATAAGGCGGAGAATGCGCAATTATCTCTATGGGATTTGTAAGAATAAAATAAAGCGGAAAGGAAAATACACGATGATACAGGCAATTACCGATCGGCGCAGCATCCGAAAATATCAGGAAAGATTCGTGCCGAAGTCTATGATTGAGGAAATTATCAGGGCGGGAATGCTTGCTCCATCCGCCAAAAACCGACAACCATGGAAAATTGTTGTGGTTACAGGGGGTGCTAAGGAGGGAATGCTTGCCGTGTTATCGGAGGGACTTGAGAGGGAGAGAAAAGAACCTTTCCTTGCGGAGAGTGCCGGTTATCTTGATGGCGCAGAATATACATTTAGCATTATGCGACAGGCTCCGGCAGTAATTTTTATTATTAATCCGCTGGCAAAGAAATTTGGATCCCCCCTTTCGGAAGAAGAGCGGATCGCAGAAATCTGCAACACACAGTCCATTGGAGCGGCGATCGAAAATATGATTTTGACCGCGACGGATCTGGGGCTTGGCAGCCTGTGGATCTGCGATACCTTCTTTGCTCAGAAAGAGCTTGATCGGTGGTTGAATGCGGAGGGGGAATTATTTGCAGCATTGGCGATAGGCTATGCGGCAGAGGCACCGAATGCGAGACCGAGAAAAGACGAAAAGGATATTATTGAGTGGAGGGAATGCTAAAAAATTTTTGAGAGGAAGAAAAAAATGGTACGGGAACTAGCAAGTATTTTTGAGAGAAATTTTCCTCTTGTTGTAAGAGATCAGGCATCCGTTCTGCGAATTTTGGGGAATGAGGAGAATATTGTATTTGAGGAGAGAAATGTGCAGAACACTTTAATTGGTGCGGCAGTGATAAATAAAGGCACCATACTGATGCTCTGCGTTGATTGGGAATATCGCGGGCAGGGAATTGGCAGCAGGCTATTAAAAAAGGCGGAGGAGGCTATCCGGAAAAACGGGTTTGAAAAAATCAATATCGGCTGTGGTTTTGACTATCTGACACCGGGAGTTCCCACATCAAAACGCTATTTTCCTGCGGAGAATGAAGACTTGTATCCGGGGCTTGACGAGATGGCAAGCGATTTTTTTGTGCATAGGGGATATGTGCATTCATGGGACTGCAATTGTTTTGATATGCGCTTTTCTCTAAGTGAATTTAGGCAAAATGGATATGAGGTTGATATGGAAATCGAGGGGATCACATACCGTTTTGCATTGCCCGGTGATAGGGACAAAGTTTGCGATTGTATGAATGATGCTTTTTCTGAGTTTACAGGGTATTACAGGGAAGATGCACTGTATCAGGAGGGGGAAGGCAGTCGGATACTGATTGCCGTCAGGGAAGATAAGGTTGTGGGCGCGTTGATTGCGGGGGGAGAAGATGCGGCAAAAGGACTTGGCAGTGTTGGCTGCGTCGCCGTCAGGGAAGGATGGCGCGGTAGGAATATCGCAAAGAATCTTGTGCTGGTGGGAACAAAATATTTGAAGGATAGTGGATTTCGTGAAGCTTATTTAAGTTATACTTACAGTGGACTTGATCATATGTATGGCTATGCTGGCTATCGGATATGTATGTATTTTATGATGGCAGCCAAATGAGGAAAAAGAATATGGAAATAAAAATTGTAACTGATCAGGATAAGGAATTTGTAATGAGCATTGATAAGCATATCGATGATATCAGTTATGCTAATCGAGTGTACACAAAATCCGGTTATGTTATCTGGGAAAAAGACCGAAGAATCGGAATAATTTTGCATTGCGTGATATGGGATAGAATTCCCTTTATGAATTTAATCTGGTTAAGCGAGGAGCATCGCGGGAAGGGGTTTGGGAGGGGGCCATCCTTGCCTGGGAGGAGGAGATGAAAAATCGGGGTTATAGGATGGTTTTAATCTCAACGCAGGTGGATGAGGATGCACAGTATTTATATCGAAAATTGGGGTATATTGATTGTGGTGGATGGGTATTTTGTAATACCCCATTTGATCAGCCTATGGAATTGTTTTTGAGAAAAGTGTTGTCAAAAGAATAGTGAAGTTTTGTCAGATATAGAACAACTGTTGAGAGAGCCTGAAGGATGGTAAAGGAAATAAAATAAATGATTTCTGGTTTGAGTAAATATAAAAAATGTGCAGAAAAAAGGAGAGAAAAATATGGGAATGTATATGAGTTATAAGGAAGCAGATCGCGATGCAATTGAGCAGATGATTGCCAGATGCGAAAAGGAATCCCAGAATGAAAATGATTTTTGCGATACATCGGATTTGCCGGAAATCTTGGAAGTGAAAGAAAAGTGCGAAACTTGCTATATGGATAAGATGTGGGACGGGCTTCACTGTCTGCTAACCGGGGTTGGCGCGTGTACGCCGATGAGAGATAATCTGTTAAGCGAGGCGGTGGTCGGCGGGGATGCCTTCTCGGACGGGGGAGTATATTTTGTCAGCTATATTTCTCCGGAGCGAATGCCGCAGATTTTGGCAGCACTTAATGCCTTTGATCTTGAGGCGGCTTTGTCCGCGTTTTCCCCAGAGCATTTTGAACAGGAGGGTATTTATCCGCATATTTGGCTCAGGGACGATAAGGAAGAATTAAAACAGGAACTGAGGGTGGCATTTCAGGTATTGAGAGATTTCTATAACCGGATGGCAGAGAAAAACAAGGGAGTAATGATAAGCCTTTATTAAAAAATACTGAGAGGGGGGTTATCGGTGCAATGTGATAAATTATATCACGACTTGAACTTACCGGAAGAAGTGATTGAAAAATTGTCAGAATATGGGAAAAACCGCACAAGAGAATTTTTGGTTGAAGTGAAGGATTTGATTGCCAATGTCCAGATAATGAAGGAATTGGAAGAAAAAATCAGAGAATTTGTGGGGGAAGATCCGGATGGGATCGGGATGTTGTGGGAGGAATTGGAGATTGCGCGCAATGTTTTTGAAGAGTATCAAAAGCGCGGAATTCCTGTGGATATCTTTACGGATACAATGAAATTTTGTACCCGGTTTTTAAATGAATATAATAAAACCTATGGAACCTATCGCTTTGTATGGGGATGGTGGTTTCCGCGCCAGCTTTCGATGAGGGAATTTCGGATTGGGGCACTGGAATATGAATTTTGCGAGGAAGGTCGCATTTATATTCATATTCCTTCTGATGCGGATCTGTCAAGGAAATCCGTTTTGGACTCCCTAAATGGATTTTCGAAGTTTTGCCAGAAATATTATCCGGAGTGGGAAAATCTCTCGCTTTATTGTGAATCGTGGCTGTTGTCCCCGGAACTTTATCCGCTGTTAAATGAAAATTCCAATATTTTACAGTTTCAGAAGATGTTTGATATTACGGAAACGGACAGGGAGAGTATTGCAGTTTTGGACTGAGTATTTCCTGGGTTTAAAGAAGTTTCGGAACAACTTCCGGAGAGAACCAGCCTTCAGAAAAATATAAAGAAGCATTTGCTCTCCGGAGGAAAAATAGGTTGGTCGAAGGGCATACTGCGGAGCGAATTTTGTAAATTGCAGGAGAAAAGCAAATAATTTTTTCCTTTGGGCGAAAATATAAAAAAAGAAATTATGGGGCGGGAAAATAAAAAGATGGAGGAGCAGAGGATCAGATGAAAAAAACAGAAATTCAAATTAATATTTCCGATTTTCCAAAAGAACTTCACCCCTATTTAGCGGGGGTAAGAATTTATGACAGCAGTTCAAACCCGAAAATGAAGGTATATTATCTTTCGAACGGTTATTATTTAAAGTGCGGTGAACCAGGAACATTGCAGCGTGAAGTTCTGATGGCGGACTGGTTTTACAAACAGGGGCTTGGGGTGGAAATTATTTTGTATATCAGCAAGGGACAGGATTATATGTTGACCAGGGCAGCGGAGGGGGAGGATTGCCTTTCCTTTCTTGACCATCCGGAGAAATTGTGTGCTATATTGGCGGGGGCAATGAAAATGCTTCATTCCAGACCTCTTCCCAATTTGCCACTTTCCGTTTCCTATGAGAGTTGTCAGGCTGCGCTTGCAAGTGGTAAGGGGGATTATGATGGCAGTATTTTAATGCCGCGCTTTATGATTGCCTCAAAGGAAGAGGCGTGGGCGATCATGCAGGAAAATAAACACCGCCTGAAATGCGATACCCTGATACACGGGGATTTCTGCCTGCCAAATGTTATGGTAAAAAATGGAAAATTCACCTGCTTTATTGATTTTGCCATGGCGGGGCTGGGCGATAAACATGTTGATTTGTACTGGGCACTCTGGTCACTGCAGCATAATCTGGGAACGGAAAAATATACGGATTATTTTCTGGATCTGTACGGCAGGGAGAATTTCGAGTATGAGATGATAAAGGTAATCGCAGCATTTGAGGCATTTGGGTAATCATTTGAGATATTTGGATAATAAAAAATACTAATTAACAGGAAAGAAATTACCTAAAGAGAGAGGAAAATAAAATGATTGGTTCAGTAAATCCGCCGAGCGCGAAAATAGTAAAACTAGAGCGGTGTGAGGATGGTCTTTGGCTCTATTCTGATTTTGGAATTCACCGCTTGTCGCCAAAGAATTCCCGCAGTATCCGTGTGTCATTTACCTGTGAAGATAATTTTTCATCCCTTTCTCGTCCGGGGGTTTTAGCGCGGGATGATTTTAGTGATTGGGATTTTGAAGTGACGGATAAGGAGGTTATTTTAAGGACAGAAGAAATAGTGCTTAAAATCAATATTGATACTGCCTCCTATCGCTGGTATAATAAAAATGGAAAATTGCTTTTGCAGGAAACAGAAAAGGATAGCCGCAGTCTTGAAAAATTTGATCTTGTAAAAATAGCGAAGGCGAAAACGGAAAAAGTCTGGACGGCGGACGGGGAAAAAGAGGTGATCAGAGAATCCGCTTACGAGGTAACAGGGCATAGCTGGCATGGCAGACTGAATCTTAAATTTCAGGAGAAAGAAGAATTGTATGGGCTTGGCCAGCATGAAGAGGGGTTTGGGTCACTTCGGGGAAATATGGTGTACCTCCATCAGGCAAATAAAAAGATTGCCATCCCAATGTTCGTTTCCTCTCTTGGATACGGGATTCTGATGGATACTTACAGCCCGATGATTTTCAGTGATACGCGATATGGCTCCTATCTGTATTCGGAAGCCGTTCCGGAAATAGAATATTATTTTATGTATGGCGGCGATATGCGCGGGGTGATCGCGCAGTACCGCTTTCTTACTGGAAAAGCTGCACTGCTGCCGCGCTGGGCATTTGGCTATATTCAATCGCAGGAGAGGTATGAGAGTCAGGAGGAAATTGAGCGCGTGGTAAGGCAGTACCGAAAGCGAGGGATCGGACTTGACTGCATTGTTCTTGACTGGTGTTCGTGGGAGGATGGGAAATGGGGGCAAAAGACTTTGGATCATTTGCGTTTTCCGGAACCTGGAAAAATGATTGAGCAGATCCACAAAGATCATGTGAAATTTATGATTTCCATCTGGGCGAACACGGACGAGAAAACGGAGAATTATGCCGAACTAAAAGAGGCGGGGCTGTTGCTCCCAGGATGCAGTATTTACAATGCCTTCTCGGATAGGGGAAGGGCGGTGTATTGGAACCAGGCAAAGAAAGGATTATATTCTTGCGGCGTGGATGCATGGTGGTGTGACAGCAGTGAACCCTTCACTCCGGAATGGATACATATGGAGCGCGTCGAGCCCGCAAAGATGTATGAGGAATACTGCCATGAGGTTAAAAATCATATACCGCTTGAACAGTCAAATGCATATGGCTTTTATCATGCGAAGGGAATCTATGAGGGTCAGCGCGAAGAAAACGATGGAAAGCGCGTGGTAAATCTTACGCGGAGCGCGTACACCGGACAGCAGAGATATGGGGCGATCCTTTGGTCCGGGGATATTTGTGCAACATGGGATACCTTAAAATCTCAGATTGCGGCGGGGCTTAATTTTTCTGCCAGCGGTATGCCATACTGGACAACGGATATCGGAGCTTTTTTTGTAAAGAGAGGAATGCCATGGTATTGGCGGGGGGATTTTGATCATTGTTTTGACGATCTGGGATATCGCGAATTATTTACCCGATGGTATCAGTGGGCAGTATTTCTTCCGATTTTTCGCGGACACGGTACGGATTGCCGACGGGAATTGTGGTATTGTGCAAATGACGATATTTTGTTCTATGATGTGATTGTAAAAATGAACCGTATGCGCTATGAGTGGATGCCTTATCTTTATTCAGCGGCGGGAAATTGCTGGTTAAAGGATGGCTCAATTATACTTCCGCTGGCATTTGATTATCCGGAGGATGAAATTGCAAATAAGATAACCGATCAGTATATGTTCGGTGATTTTGTGATGGTCTGTCCGGTTACCGAACCGATGTATTATTTGCCAGGTTCAAAGAAAATTGAGGCGAAAAAAACGCGTGAAGTCTATCTTCCAGAGGGCGGATGGTATGATTATTATACTAATGATTACTATAACGGGGGCAGATATATTACCGCCGACGCGCCAATTGATAAGATACCATTATTTATTAAAGAAGGTTCGATTATCCCCGTCGGTAAGGCGGCCGGGTCAACGGAGGAACTTTCCGGGGAGATTGGGCTTCGTATCTATGCAGGACATAATGCGGTGTACGATCTTTATGAGGATGCATTTGATGGCTATGGATATGAGCGGGGGGAATATCGGATTACCCGTATTTGCTGGGATGAAAATAAGCGGAGAGTAGAAATCGAGAGCGAAACTCTAAATTGTGATTTGGGGAATAATTGTGATTTAGAAAACAATTGCGACTTAGAAAACAATTATGAATTGGGAAATAATGTAAATCAAAAATATCGGATTAGGAAGGAGAATATTAAAGTTTTTTCGGGAGGAAATTATGGAGATTAAATCTTTAAAAAAAGAAAATATATCAATAATCCGTGAGTTGGCAGCTCTGTTGGCGGAAGCATTTCCGCATTGCTATGGGGATTGTACCATGGAGGATATGGCGGAGTATTTGGAGGAGGAGAGGATTGCACTGATGGCGGTGGAGGACGGGCATCTATTGGGCTTTGTGGGCGCGATGCCGCAGTATGATTACGCGTGGGAACTGCATCCGCTTGCGGTTAAAAAAGAGTATAAACATCGTGGGATCGGCACAATGCTTGTCCGCGCGCTGGAAAAGGAATGCGCGGGGCGGGGTGCGCTTACCATCTATCTTGGCACGGATGATGAGTTTGGGCAGACAAGCCTTGGGGGAGCGGATTTATTTGAAGACACCTATGAAAAAATACAGAAGATAAAAAATTTAAAGGGGCATCCATTTGAATTTTATGAAAAACTTGGATACCGCATTGTCGGGGTGATCCCGGATGCCAACGGGGAGGGAAAACCGGATATTTTTATGGCAAGACGGATTCGGGAGATAGAAAAAGGAAAATAACTGAGGGGAGAAAAATATATGGCGGGATATATGGTTTACTGGCCGCAGGATCGGGTAAAAGAATTGCAAAAGGCGGGGGATGAAGGTCCAATCAAGGTAGTTTTTGGCAGTGTCCATGCCCGGATGCCTGCGATTACCTCGGTGAAAGTGGGGGATATTGTATTTCCAATTACTTTAATAAAGAAGAAATTTTATGTGATGGCGCGTCTTTTTGTAGAACATCGGGAACCCGCCTATGATTATCTGGTGCGGGAACTGGGAAATTCCTGCGGGGCATTGACCCCGGAGGGGGTGGATTGGGAATTATATTATGGCACGCCGAAGAAGCCACATCTGGAGCATCAGGAGCCATTTAACTGCTGTTCAAAATGGGCGGTGTGGGGGGATGGAGGCTCAAAGATTATGCCGCGACTTCTGCCCTGTGAACTGCTGCCGGGGCTTCGCTTCGGGTATCCGAAAAGCAAGGAAAAAGGGCTGCGTTTTGACGCGAAGGGGAATATAATGTCCAATTGTCTGTGCGTGACAAGACGGCTAAGCGAGGAGACACTAAAGGTTTTTGAATCATTGTTTGAGGGGGAGAATATTACTCCGGTTAGTTAAGACTAATATTTTGCGAAGCAGGGAAATATTAGTTTGTGCGAGGGGGAAGATATGGGGATTGCAAAAAAAGGAAAGAGGAAGATCCTTTATCAGGGGAGGGAATATCTCTGGTGGGTGAAGGAAGATGAGGAGTGTTGGGATGTGCCGTGGCTGACCATCGCCTCGCCAGATAAAAGTCTTGTGTTATCTTACCGGGTGGAGGGCGGGGATTTCTTTGTCGTCAGTAAGGGGAAAATCTTTCAGGGAAAGGAAACATCAGGAAAATGGGAGTATTACTGGTATCCATTTGAAAAGCGGATTCCGCCGCTTGTGATTACACCGGGCTTTGTGCGGGAATTAATTGCATGGGCGGTGGACGGGCGCGGTGCGGAGTTGATTTCCAGAAAAAAGTCCGTGCTTAGGGTATTATATCTGCTTGTTTTATGTGATGAGGAATTATCTTATGATAATTATAGAGAAGAGTTTTGTATTGGGATTTTTTCTTCACGGGAGAAGGCGGAAATGGTCGCAAAATATTATTTGGAAAATGTGGAGGGGTTTAAGGATTATCCTTGCAGTTACCGGATTGAGGAGAAGAAAGTGCTGAGTGAGGGGGATTGCAGTAAAGAAAAAGACGATGGAAAAGAAGTTTGTGGTAAAAGTAATAAAAGTGACAAAAAGGAAACTGAAGGAAAAAGTAATGAAAATTTTGATGAAATTTACATGGTCTATGGCTGGAATGAAAACAGCGAGGGGGATGAAATATATGTTGTCGAGAGCGATTGTTTTATAACGGAGCTTGCTGCCAAACATGGGATGGCTATGATGAAACAAATGTATGAGCGCGCAGAATGGTGCATCAGCCGCTTTCGAATAGATGAACGGAAATGGGAGGAAGGTTTTGTGCGGGTATAATGCAGCAAATCCGGTATGGGAGAACAGGATAGGGATTCGAAAAAATATGAAAATAAGTGCGAGAGAAGGATTAAAAGATGATTGAATATAGACAATTGCACATAGAGGAAATTCACCGGGAATTATTCCGGGATTTTATACGGCATCAGGAGGTTACAAAATGTCTGCGGCGGAAGGATGGCGAGTGGGTGATTAAGGATGATCCGTTTATTGATAACTGGTCGGAGGAGGATTACCGGATATTGATCTCCTGCCTGAAAAATACAGTGTCCACGGGGGGGTTTGTCTATGGCGCGTTTTTTGACGGGAAATTAAAGGGGTTTACTTCCGTTGAATTTGGATTGTTTGGCGGGGAAAATAAATATTTTGATCTGTCGTGTATCCATGTGTCGGAGGATATGCGCGGGCGGGGAATCGGAAAGATATTGTTTGGCGCGGCGAAGGAATGGGCGCGGGAAAAGGGGGCGAAAAAGCTTTATATTTCGGCACATTCCGCTGTGGAAAGCCAGGCATTTTATCGGGCGATGGGATGCGAAGAGGCGAGAGAGTACAATCAAAAGCATATCGAGGCAGAGCCTTATGACTGTCAGTTAGAATGCAGTCTGGAAATGGAAGGTGAAAAATGAAAGCTTTAGATAAAAAAGAAGAATTACTTGCTATCGTGAGGGAGGCTGTGCAGGAAGATTTACAGGAGATTCTCGCGCTCTATCTATTTTTGCACGAGAAGGAAGTTCCGGAGGACAGTGACCAGTTAAGATCAACATGGAAACAGATTATGATGGACAAAAATCATCATTTAATTGTCTGTGAGATGAACGGGAAGATTGTTTCCTCCTGTGTCTGTGTGGTTATTCCAAACTTAACAAGAAATATTCGTCCTTATGCCTTTGTGGAAAATGTGGTGACACATGGGGATTATCGGGGGAAAGGTTATGCAACGAAATGCCTTTATTATGCAAAGGAGATCGCGGAGGCGGTGGGCTGTTATAAAATCATGTTGCTGACCGGTTCAAAGCAGGAGAGTACACTGAATTTTTATCGAAACGCGGGCTATAACAGCGCGGACAAGACGGCATTTATTCAGTGGATTGAGCAGTGAGAAATACTATCGGGCACTGTTGGATGGAAATTATTATAGAAACTGGATCTGTTATGGCAAAAATTAGGGAGAGTAAGAAAATCAAATGAGAATTACAGCATTAGTGGAGAATCAGTCAAATTGCGATCTAAAACCGACACATGGGTTATCCCTGTATATTGAAACGGAGAAACATAAACTCCTGTTCGATCTAGGACCGGATCAGACATTATTTAAAAATGCCCAGAAAAAGGGGATCTCGCTGGAAGAAGTGGACACAGTGGTGATCTCGCATGGACATATGGATCATGGCGGCGCGCTTGAGCATTTCTTGGAAATCAATCATAGGGCGAAGATTTATATACAGAGAAAGGCCTTTGAGCCACATTATTCAAAACTGTTGTGTTTTCGTATCCCGGTCGGGCTGAGCGGAAAGTGGAAGGAGAGCGGACAGATTGTTTTGTTGGATGGGGATTATACTGTGGACGAAGAACTGCGGTTGTTTATCGTTCCGGAAACAAGGAAATGCCATTCCATTGCAAATGATGTACTCTATACAAAAAATGGGTGTGATAATTTTTTGCATGAACATAATTTGCTGATTTCCGAGAAGAAGAAAGTGTTGATTATGGGCTGCGGTCATGCAGGAGTTGTAAATATATTGGAGAAAGTGAAAAATGAAAAGCCGAAATACTGTATTGGTGGATATCATTTGATGAATCCTGTATTTGGGAAGACGATTCCGGAAGCTTTGCTTTTGGAGATTGCCGCAGAATTAAAAAAATATCCGGGGATGCGATTTTATACATGCCATTGTACGGGAAAGCGTGCGTATGAGTATTTGCAAAGTCGAGTGGTGGATATGAATTATTTATCGTGCGGGGAAACTTTGGTGGCAGAGTGAGTGTCAGCAGGGGGATAAGAAATTGGGGATCAATATTTTATTTACTGCTTTTCGCGGTACTTCCTCGGAATTATTGTTGGAGGAAAATGGATGGCAGGGTTTGTTGCTTCCTAATGATAAAGAGAAAGATGCGGAGCTGTTGGTACAAGAGCTTTCCTCTGGAATATATAATTTTGTGTTCAGTTTTGGGCAGAAGCCAAATATTAAGAATAAGGTTTATATTGAAACGGCAGCTAGGAATGCGGGGGAGATTTTGGAGACGGGATTTGACTGTGGGAAACTTGCAGATGCTTTTCGGGGGGAAAGGATGGAGGTAAGGATTTCGCACAATGCAGGAACTTCGTTTTGTAATCATATTTATTGGAATGGATTAAAATATATTCGGGAGAACGGTTTAAAGGTAAAAATGGTTTTTGTACATATTCCGATAAGGAAGAATATTTCTGATTTTGGAAAGTTTTGTGTGAGCATACAAAGCGTGGTGGAGGGAATGGCAAATTCATGAGGTGGGGGATAAGAGAGGGATAAGTGGGGGATAAATTTGCGTTCGATGCAATGTTTGTTCGATAATTTAACATATCTTTTTAGTGAGAGAAGATAAGGTGCAGCAAATAAAGTTGTGGAAAGGCAGGGATATAATGAAAAAAACAGAAGTAAGATTATCAGAGAATGGGAGAGAGTTGTATGGGCTGCTGATCACACCGGAGGGAGAGGGAAAATATCCAGCAGTAATTTTCAGCCACGGCTACAATGGCACGGGAAGAGATTTTGAGCGGATGGGAGAATATTTGGCGGAAAATGGTGTTGCGGCATTCTGCCTTGATTTCTGTGGCGGTTCGGTAAATTCCAGAAGCAGTATGGCAACAACGGACATGACGATTTTTACGGAGAAGGAGGATCTTCATCGTGTAGTTTGCTATATGAAGGAGAACCATAGAGTGGATTCTGATAAAATCTTTCTTTTTGGCGGCAGTCAGGGCGGTTTGGTTTCTGCGCTGGTGACGGAGGAGATCAAGGAGGAGGTAAGAGGACTGATTTTGCTGTTCCCAGCGATGTGCATTGCGGATAACTGGAACGAGCGTTTCCCGAATGAGGAGGATATCCCGGAGGTACAGGAACTTTTGGGGATGAATTTAGGGAAGAATTTCTTCCTGACATTGCGCGGCTTTGATGTTTATCAGCATATTGGAGGGTACGAGCGCAGTGTACAAGTGATCTACGGGGAGAATGATCCAATTGTTTCACTGGATTATATGGAGCGGCTGAAAACGGTTTATCAGGATATGAAACTGGATATTTTTAAGGGAGAAGGACATGGATTTTCTGAGGAGGGAAATCGAAGGGTGGCAGAGATGACATTGGAATTTGTGCGCCAAAAAATCGCATAGAGGGTGGAGGGTAGATGGGTGTATTCCTTTTTTTGCATTGCAGACTAAGACTTTTGGGGAGGAGGTATAAAAATGCAGGAGGTCATTACGGTATTTGTTCGTGTGGATCAGTCCTTTGCGGTTAAGGGGCAGACGGGCGGCGCGACAATGCTTCTTTTTTCCGGTTATGCGGAAGGGGAGAATTTTAAAGGAAGGATCCTGCCGGGGGCAGTGGACTGTCAGAAGACGGATATAAATGGATTTACCTTATCTGCACGATATATTTTGGAGGGGGAGGACAAAGAAGGAAAAAATTGTAAAATATTTATTGAGAATAACGGCGCGCCGGATGAAAAAGGAGTAATTCATACAAAGCCGTTTATCTATACGGACAGCGATTCTCTGAAATGGCTGGAAACTGCGCCACTTACTGGGCATATCTCGGAAAAAGATGGAATGATAATCATACATATATGCTCAGAAAAATAAAATTGGAAACCAAATTTTTAAAGTGATCAAATTTTTAAGGTGATCTGGATGGAATTAAACCAGGAGGGAATATAGATGAGACTCTGCATTGCAGCGGCTTCATGCAAGGAATGACGGATTGCATGAAGTGAAGAATTTCCGTCATGCCTTGCCATTTTTTATGCACAGACCCGTGCAGTATGTCGCTAGAGCGAACGGAGGCGCGGCGAGATTATGTGCTTTGCACATAAAGGAAGAAAATCTTCCCTACTCGCTTCGCAGCACGGGGGATTAAAATATCTTTATCAAAAATAAAAGGAGCAAGGCATTATGAAAAATACATTAAAGGAATTGAAACCATTTATTATTCTCTGGCTCACCCAGTCATTTTCCGCATTGGGCAGTGCGATGACGGGCTTCGCGCTTGTGATCTGGGTGTATCAGGGGAGCGGGTCGGCACTGACAACGGCACTTTTGACGATCTGTTCTTACGCGCCGTATATTTTACTTAGCATTTTCGCCGGGGCGATCAGTGATCGGTGGAATAAAAAAACAATTATGCTGGTCTGTGATAGCTTTGCGGCACTGTGTACAGTCTTTGTTTTTGTACTTTTAAAAACAGAGAGTTTGCAGGTATGGCATCTCTATATTTTAAATGCATTAAATGGGTTGATGAATACTATTCAGCAGCCCGCCTCAGATGTGGCGGTTACGCTTTTAACGCCGGAGAAATACTATCAGAAGACAAGCGGGATGCGATCGTTTTCAAATTCTTTGGTGACGATCTTAACTCCGGTGCTTGCCACGGCGGTGGTGGCATTTGCGGGAATTATGGCAGTGATTGCATTTGATCTGCTTACTTTTTTGGCGGCATTTTTATCGCTGCTGTTTTTGATTCACCTGCCGGAACCCTGCCCGTTATCGGCGGGAAAGGAAGTGGAATCTGTAAAAATTTTGCAGACCGCAAAGGACGGGATTGATTACCTTGGAGCAAACAAGGAGATTTTGTGGCTGATGCTGTTTTTGGCGGCAATCAATTTTGTTGCTTCTGTTTATGAAGCGGCATTGCCCGCGATGATTTTGTCAAAGGAGAGCGAGAAGGTACTGGGTGCAGTCAATACCTGTGTGGGGATTGCAACGCTTGTGGGCAGCGTGATGGTAACATTTTTTCCCGCACCGAAGAATAGAGTTAGGGTAATCTGCAATTGTCTGCTGTTTTCGATGAGTACGGAAAATTTTTTGCTGGCATTTGGGAAAAGTCCTGTGGTCTGGTGTATTGGCGCGATCCTTGGATGGCTGTTTATCCCGTTTATGAATGCAAATATGGATGTGATTTTTCGCACGAAAATTCCGACCAAAATGCAGGGGCGCGTGTATTCAGTAAGAAATACTTTACAATTTTTTACAATTCCTCTTGGATATTTCTGCGGTGGGCTTTTAGTGGATCAGGTTTTTGAACCATTTATGGAAACAATGCCACAGGATAGTATTTTGACTGCTTTGTTTGGCAGCGGAAAAGGCGCGGGCGCAGCTTTCCTGTTTTTTGTGGCGGGAATTGCGGGCGTGGCGGTCTGTCTAATTTTTCGGAGGATAAAATATATTAAAGAGGGATGAAAATGGAGGGTTATCATTTAGGGGAAATTTCCCTGCGATTTGCGACCTACAATATCTGGAATGACTCCGGGCAGAAAAAACGTGCTGCCCGGATATTGAAAGAGCTTTATGCCACTCGTGCAGATATTGTTGGGTTGCAGGAGGTTACAGAGAATTTTTATAAAGATTTTCTCTGTTCGGATACAGTATTTTTGCATCATATATTTTTCCCATATGAGGGGGAGGATGAGGGACTGGCAATTATTTCCAAGTATCCGCTTGAAGAGGTATTTTTTCTTCACGCAAGCTCGGAATTTGCGCGAAGCAATGCGCTGAATGCGCGGTTTTGTATAAATGGACTTAGGTTTTCTGTTACGAATGTACATCTTCCGTGGGATTCGGTAAGGCAGCAGGAAAAGCAAATCACGGCGATTGACCGATATATCCATTTGCAGGAGGATACGGCGGATTTTTATATTTTGCTGGGTGATTTTAACGGAAATCTCAATTCCAGCGTACATCGTTATCTGATCGGAGGACAGACGATCGACGGGATGGAATCACATTTATATTGGGATGATTTGCAGAGTGCTTACTGTGCGAGAATGGGTATGTCAATAACGGCAACACTTGATTTTATCCGCAATCCAAGGTGGAGGGGTAAGCAAAATATTTCCATTCCGATGGTGGCGGACAGGATCTATGTAATGGAAAGCTGGGAAGAGATCGCCTTGAAAGATTTTAAGATTTTTGGGACGGAAGAGTCAGTGGAAAATGGATTGTGTGCCAGTGACCATTATGGTGTTGCGGCGGAATTAAAATTTAGAAAATGAGGGAAATATGGAAGGGATTAAAAATGATAAGCAGCTTCTGGTAGAAAAATACCATTTGAAACATGAAAATAATGCATGGTATTCCGAGCGGGAAAATTCCCACAAGCATTTGATTTTTAAGGATGTTTTCTTTGAGCGAGCGGATATTATTGGACTTTTATTTCGTATCAATAAATTATGTATTGCAAAAGTAAAATATTTTCGTCAGAATATTGAAAAATTTGATCCCTTAAAATATGATTATAGGAAAGGTTTTGTTTCAGTACCTTTGTGGGATGCGGAATTTTTAAAACACCGTGCTTCCGGATGGATTTTGGATTTCCGGTATTTGCAGACAATCACGGTCTATGATAATTTTGTTTGTCTATGCAAGGAGATGGAGGCATTCGAATCAAAGGAAAACGAAAATTTTTAAAAATTTTG
The DNA here is from genome assembly GCA_910577165.1 of uncultured Lachnospiraceae bacterium. Lineage (GTDB taxonomy): Bacteria > Bacillota > Clostridia > Lachnospirales > Lachnospiraceae > RGIG4057. The sequence continues at coordinate 27,211 of CAJTLX010000004.1, read as the reverse complement.
GATCTATTAGTGACAGAGAGATGAGAGAGGAGAAATGTGGATATGGCTGAAAATTTTACGGTTCGGCGATTAACCATACCGGAGCTGCCAATCTTAACGGAATTGTTTTCTTACAAGAATGTTGACGATATGGTGCAGAAAACGGCAGGGTTTATGCAGAAGGGCTATTGCGATATTTTTGTTCTGTTTCAGGAAAAAGAATTGCTCGGAGAGATTCATGTTGGTTATTGCAGTACGGATGAGGAGGAGGCAGAACCGGGAAGGCGGGCGTACCTGTTTGCGTACCGGATAAAGAAGGGGTATCATAATCGGGGACTTGGCACATTTTTGCTGCGCCGGACACTTCGTGAACTGGAAGCGCAGGGGTATACGGAATTTACCATTGGCGTGGAGGATGACAATGAAAGTGCCAAGCATATTTATAACAAGCTTGGCTTTCGGGAGGTGCTTGGAAGAAGGGTTGGGCAGGATGATGAGGAAAGTGATCCTTATGAGTATAATTTACTTTTGCGAAGAAAGGTGTCCTGCCGTGATTTTATTTTTGTGATTGGGGCAAGTGGAGTTGGAAAATCCACACTGTGCCGGAACTTGTACGGGCATTACCGGACAGCTTATATGGAACAGAGTCAGGCACCAGAATTTGAGAGCTTTACGGGGGAAGAAAATGTAACAGGGATTGAGGAGGAAGAGATCTGCTGGCAGTGGCTGGTTTCATCACTGAAATCTTATCATAGTATGGGGTTTTGTAATGTGGTTTGCAGTGATTTAGATGATCTGCGAGTGCGGGATATTCCAGAAGTTTTTAGAGGGTATGATTTTATCATTTTGCGGTTGATTTGCAGCGATTACAAACAGAATTACGAGCAGATGAAAAATCGAGGGGAGGGATTAATTGATTTTGAACTGCTTGAAAAAATGTCAGAAAAGATAAGCGATCGTCCCCGGATGGTGAATGAGTATGTGATTGATGTGGCGGGAAAAACACCGGAACAAGTATGTGAAGAGGCGGTGAATCTGATTGAAACCGTAAAAATTTGCAGGGAATATTCGTATGAAAAACAGCCGAGGGAAATGTTTTATTCCTGGGTATTTGCAAATGGTTTGCGGTAAATGGAGAAAGGGGCGGAAAATTGAATTGCAAATTACTGTTATTTGATCTGGATGGAACATTACTTCGCAGCGATAAAACAATCTCGGAAAGAACTATCGCAGCACTTTCGGAATGCAGAAAACAGGGAATCCGAATCGGCGTTTCCACCTCAAGGGGGCGGCAGAATATGCTTTCTTTTCTGGGCACATTAAAGCCGGATATTCTGATTACAAGCGGCGGAGCCCTGGTAGAATACGGTGATCAGTATATCTTTCAGGTCAGGTTTTCAGGGGAGGAAACGAGGCAAATAATCGCGGTGATTCGAGAAATCTGTGGCGCGGACTGCGAGATTACAGTGGATACGCCGGACTCCCATTACTGGAATTATAAAATTGATCCAAAGAAACAGGATCAGAGCTGGGGGGACAGTATTTATACGGATTTTGTAAAATTTTGTAAGGACTCACTTAAAATATGCGCAGAAATTTTCGATGAAAGTCAGGCAGAAAAGTTGCGGACATTGTTGACAGATTGTGACTGCATCCGGTTTTCCGATGGATATTGGTACAAATTTACCAAAAAGGGGATTACAAAGGAGCGGGCGATAGAGGAGGTATGTGCCGTGTGTGGAATCGGGACAAAAGATATTTTTGCTTTTGGCGATGATTATGCGGATATTGGGATGCTGCGGCTTTGTGGGAAGGGTATCGCAATGGGCAATGCGATCGATGAGGTGAAAAGGGAGGCGGATTTAGTGATTGGCAGTAATGATAAGGACGGAATCGCAGAATATTTAGAGCAGTATGTAAAAGGGGAGCAGTAAATATTTTTTTGTAATAAAGAAAGGAAAAGAAATGGAAGAAAATACCAATTGGGGACAGTCAGTGACGGGAATTGTGATCCGGCAGGGGAAGGTTTTGCTGGCAAGACATACCTACGGCACGGGGAAAGGAAAATTGATTGTTCCAGGCGGCTATGTCAAAATTGGGGAAACACCGCAGGACGCGCTAAAACGGGAATTTCTTGAAGAGACGGGAATTGTGGTGGAACCGAAGGAAATTATTGCGATCCGGTTTAATTCGCATGACTGGTATATTGCATTTCGGGCGGAGTATATTTCCGGGGAGGCTGTTTCTGACCATGATGAGAACGATGAAGTTTTGTGGATGGAAACAGGGGAAGCATTGTTGAGGGATGATGTTCCGGATCTGACAAAAAAGTTAATTCAGTGCGCGTTATCGGAGAGTGTGGGGCTTGTGCCGTTGCCCTATCAGGGGAATCCTAAGAATGGAAAGGGGTATTTATACGGGATAAATTGACGGAAAGGGGAGGGAAAACATAAGGATGAAAGCTTCTGTTTGTCCTGAAAAAGAGGAGTTTGCAACGTTTTTTCGAAAGGACTGGAGAAATCGGCGGGTGCGGGATCTCAAGCATAAAAGGCATTTGATCCGGCTTTGGGAGGCAAAGAAAAGGTCTATTTTTCCTCCTGTTTCGTATGTGGAGTATAGTTTGAAAGGCTGGGGATGTAAGAAAAAAATTCCGTACTATAAAAGGAATACGCCCTCGCATGGAGGGGGAGAAAACCGATACTTAAAAAGGATGTCGAACCGGAAAGTAAGACATTACCGGGGCGGGATTGCGCGGGGAGGAAATTATAAAAAATTGTGTGATTATCAGTGGATGTTGTGGTGATGATTTTTTTTGAGAAATCATTATGGATGGAGGTAAAGTTTTGGCAGAATTAAAAAATTTTTTAGATGAGGATGGCAGACTTATTCAGTTTCCAGCGAAGCGGAAAATGAAACGTGTGGCACTTGCGTATCTGGCGGAAAAATTTGAACCGGAGAAAAGATATACGGAAAAGGAAGTCAATGAACTATTACTTTCCTGGCACACATTCGGTGACCCGGCAACTTTGCGGCGGGAATTGTACAATGCCCGTTTTCTTGGGCGTGATGTAGGGGGAGCAATATATTGGCTTGAGAAGATGGAGGAAGAAATTTCTGTCGGGTATGTGGAAACGGAGGAGGAATTAAAAACAGTGCTTAGACTTTGTTACCGTTTGCTCGCGCCGGAACTTATGGTGACGTTGTCGGAGGAGAGAGATGATTCCGAAGATGTAATAACAGAGGAAATAAAGAACGGGGATGTTGTTACCTCAGAAATTTTTGAAAATATTTACGCTTACGCCGCATGGAGAGAACGTATGGAAAAATATAGTCGCCTGCTTGTATATGCAAAAAAGGACGGTGAAATTGTTTCCGCAGTGCTTGGAAGACCGGAGAGCGAGGAAAGCCTGGTATGTGGCATGGTTGCCTGCGATGAAAAATTTCGTCTAAGGGGCATTACAAGAATGCTTATGGAAAAATTTGTAAAAAATGCGCATGAGATGGGTTTTCGCTATATTACTCTGGGTGCGGATGGGGACGCGGAAGGTTTTTACGAAAAATGTGGATTCCATGTAATCTTTGAGGTTCACGGGCAGAAGATTTATCAGAGGATGCTTGAGTAAGTTCTGAAATATTGTAATTCTATCCTAAGTGAACTGATTTTGAGTTTGGCGGTCAGGTATACCGTGGCGGCAGAATGGGAGAAAAGATGGTAACAGAGATTTTTGATGGCGAAAAGAAAAGGCAGATTGCAAGGGATATTTTATCCAAACTTCTGGATTGGTTCGGTCTGCCGGAGAGTACCAAACGCTACATTGAGGAGAGTGCGAAAATGCCATTCTGGGCGTGGGAGGAAAGCGAAAAGAGTGGGGGAGTGCAGGAGAAAGGAACAGAAGATAGCATAGTCCTTGGTTTTCTTGCACTTAAAGAGACAAGTCCTGATACGGCGGAAATTTTTGTGATGGGCGTTTTGCCGGGGCAGCACAGAAGGGGGATCGGCAGAGAATTGTATCTTGCGTTTGAGTAATATGCGAGAAGGAACGGTTATTCCTTTGTGCAGGTGAAAACCGTGCAGAGCGGACATTATAAGGAGTACGACCGCACAAATGCCTTTTACCGGGCGATGGGGTTTTTGGAGTTGGAATGCCTGCCGACCCTGTGGGATGAATGGAATCCATGCCAGATTTATGTGAAATATATCAGCGGGGACAGTGGGCAAAGGGAAATTAAGGAATAATACTATGGTGGATAAAGAGGGGATTTAATGTTTGAAACTTGCCCGAAATGTGGAAATTATAAGCAGGATAAGAGGGTTTATGTGGATAAAAAGTCAGAGTGCTGTCAAAAATGCGGTGCTTCATGAGAGAATTAAACGAGAACGGGAAAAAATGGAACAATGCTTTACAATATGGGGAAGAATATGGTATAATTATTTGGAAAAGGAGGAGGTTTTTATAATGGTAAATAAAACACTTATGGATTTTTTATGTTCTAAGACAGCCTGGGAAGATCTTGGAAATGAGAAGCTTCTGCATGAATTGCCGGAGTTTGGCATGGAGGTTGGGGCGGCAATCAATGAGGATCGTCTGATTGATTTTACGAAGGAATTAAGCGCGCAGTTAGAGAAAATGGATCTGTACAAGGCGAGCCTGTTATCGAATTTTATCGGTTTTGCCTGCGAGAAGAAGGAAGACACATCCGCGGGGGAGGGAATGATAAAATTATTTATCCGCTCCTGTGAAAAGGTTTATCAGATGTTCCAGGATTTGGACGAGGACGAAGAAAATGAACTGCTTGATGATGTGGAAAGCCTGTACAATAAAAATGAGGATGGCGCGAGAGCATATTATGGGTTTAATATTCTCTGCATTTCAACCATGGCATTTTTGACAAGGGATGCGGCTTTGAGAGCGCGGCTGCAAAAGACAGATATCTGGGATCAGGTTGAATATCTTTGCGAGGAAACACCGGAAACGTCATATTTTGCATCGATAGGTTATGTCAATCTTATGCACAATACTTGCAGTGATACAAAGCTTCTCGTACTATTTCCAGAAGAAAAGAAGGGATTTTTTGCGACGGCGAATGATTTAAATAACTGTTTCCATCTTCTCTTTTTATTGGAGGAGCAGATTTATCAGAAGCTTGGAGCAAAATATGGAATGGAAGAATTTAGTGCGAGCGATTCTTTGGTTCGTCTGGCACATGGGGAATACCCGGAGAATTGTTGGGGAAATTCCTATAGTACATATTTCATGGAATGTGACTATAGCACAGCACGGCATAACCAATTAGAACAGGATGATATGATGTCGTTGATCTGGGGAGAAATGTCGCCAATGTATATACCGGAAGTCGATGACAGAGCAGTGATTGTGCTTTGGAGGAGCGGAATCAATCGCAGTTTTGATGCGCAGTTTTTGGCAGTTCCCCACCCCGCACTGCGCCCCTATGTTGAGATTGAGCAGGAGCTTACGGATGTGGAGTATGAGGAGTGGATGAAGAAAATCCGGGGATAATAAGGGGGATTTCTGCAGAACTTTAAAACAGCAGATGCCCGTACAGCACCCGGAAGGACATATGCGGAACTATAAAACAGCAGAAACCCGAAACAGTGCCGGAAGGGGATTCTGGGAGCGAAGCGAACAAAATCCCCTTCCATGGACAGGGCACTGTGCAGGGATTTCTGCGGAACTAAAAATAGAACTAAAAATAGGAGGTCTTTTATGGGCAAGAAGAAAAAGGAACACGCTGGATTTGAACAGATGATATCAAAGAAAAACAATACTCCATTTGCGAAGGTAGGCAATAAGTATTCGGCGCAGGCGGCACCAAAAAAAATGATACAGCAGCGCAGGATGGGGGCAAAGTAAATTGCCCGGACGCAGAAAGGGAAATACATGAACAGACCGAAAATGATTTTGTTTGACTACGGGCAAACCCTGATATGCGAGGAGAAATTTGACGGTGTGCGGGGAACGGGGGCGGTCTTAGAATATGCCACCCTGAACAAGTACAATCACACGGCGGAGGAAGTACAGGCTGTGGCGGATGCGTTAAATCGGGAACTTGGGCGTTTCGACCCCGCAAAGCGTCATCTGTTTCAATTGGAAATTCCTACCAGTATGTTTTGTCGTTATCTGTATGAATCGCAGGGAATAGAACTCTCGATCTCTGGCGCGAAACTTGATGAGGTGTTCTGGGATGCCGCTGCGCCGGGAAAGCCAACTTTAGGCATTGAGGATTTTCTTAGATTTTTAAGGAGGAATGGCATTCGCACTGGAGTGATCAGCAATATTTCTTACTGCGGTGAGGCAGTGGAGAAAAGAATCAATACTCTGCTGCCCGACAATGAATTCGAGTTTATCATCGCGACGAGCGAATATCTCTACCGAAAGCCGAATCGCCGGATTTTTGAGCTGGCACTTGAGAAAGCGGGACTTTGTGCGGAGGATGTCTGGTATATTGGGGATCAGTATGAGTGCGATATTGTCGGTGCAAGGGATGCGGGGTTAATGCCCTTATGGTATGTCGGCGCGATTGATCTGCCACAGACGGGGCAGCAGGATGTGCTTATAATTAAGCATTGGGATGAGGCGAGAGAATTGCTGCAAGGCTGTAATTAATATATTTCAAATAATTATAAAAATATGTATAATAAAACAGAACAGAGTAGATGCCCGTCAAGGGCAGAAATGCTCACCGGGGTGAGCAGGAGGGAAGAGAATGAAAGTAGAACAGAGTGAATATTTAAGGGGGATAAAACCCGTGCTTGTAAATTTGCGCGACAGATTGCTTGAGGAATTTCCATATGCCTCTCTGTTAGCGCAGGATTCCATGGCGAAAAATTACAGTGTGTCGAAAACAAGCACGGGAATTCAGATGAACGGGATGCTTTCCGGTCGGGGATTTGTGGCTAAGGTGTACGATGGAACAAGCTATGCGGAATATTCGTTTAATGAGTTGTCGGAGGAAAAGATTGATGAGATTGTAACAGAGATCAGGACAAAGCTAATTCCGATGTCCGCTCATCTGCCGGAGGGCGTGAAAAAAAGTGCCTATGCAATGCTTGCAGATGATCCGTTGGTATTTTCCGACAGCACGGAGTATGAGATAGATCCAAAAGAGTACGGCGACGAAAAGATAATTGCGCAGCTTACAAAATTCAGCGAGGCGGGGCGCGCTTACAGTGATAAAGTGCTTGACTGCAACGCATTTGCAAGCTATCAGAAATGCAGCAAGCTTTTCCTCTCCAAAAACCGCGATATGGAGCAGAATATACTGTGGATGTGCGGCGGAGTGGTGGTGATGGCAACGCGGGGTGAGGAGGTAAAGGAGAGTTACAAGGGATTTTCCGTGCTTGGCGGTGCGGAGATATTAGAAAAAATTGGAAAAAAGGTGGAAGAGATTGCGCAGACAGCACTTGATTTGTTGGAGAGCGAACCTATTGTGCCGGGAGAGTATGAATGTATTTGTGAGCCGGGCGTAACGGGTATGATTGCGCATGAAGCATTTGGTCACGGTGTGGAGATGGATATGTTTGTAAAAGATCGCGCGCTTGCAAAGCAATATGTTGGCAGGCAGGTTGCCTCTGAACTGGTAAATATGCATGACGGCGCGGCAGCGGCAAAGGAAGTCGCCTCCTATTTCTTTGATGATGAAGGAATGTTAGCGCGGGATACTCTTGTAATCGATCATGGAATTTTGAAAGCGGGCATCAGTGATGCACAGTCCGCCATGCATCTTGGCACAGTGCCAACTGGAAACGGGCGGCGTGAGAATTATGAGAGGAAGGCTTATACCCGCATGACTAATACTTATTTTGAGGCGGGAAGCAATACTGTGGAGGAGATGATCGCGTCCATTCCCTATGGATTTTTGCTTCAGAATGCCTCAAGTGGTATGGAAGATCCGAAAAACTGGGGAATTCAGTGTATGGTAGATGTTGCGAGGGAGATTAAGGACGGGAAGTTAACAGGAAAAATTTATTCTCCGATTGTACTGACAGGCTATGTGCCGGACTTGTTGAAATCGATCAGTATGCTTTCCGATACAGTTGAGCTTGGCGGCAGCGGTTTTTGTGGCAAGGGGTACAAAGAGTGGGTGAAGGTATCGGATGGCGGTCCATATATTAAGGCAAAGATAAGGCTCGGATAAATTTTCCGGCAGGGGCATTTAATAAGAGCCTGAATGCAAGGTATGGATAAATGCTAAGGGTTTTGAGGGAAAGGAAGGTTATTTTAAATGACAGAGCAAATTTTGTCCGCATTAAAAAAATGTGGGATTGAGGACTACCAGATTACGATAACAAAAGTGGAGTCCGCAGAGCTGTTTTTTATCAAGAAGGAACTTGATATGCAGCGTTCTAAGAATGTACGCAAAGCGGATGTTTCGATTTTTCGTGTATTTGAGGAGGGGGAGAATCGTTTTCGCGGGGTAGCTTCGGTAAAGGTGCAGGAGAATCAGACACAGCAGGAGTTGGAGAAGTGTTTTTCCGATGCGTTCTATGCAGCAAGCTTTGTGAAGAATAAATATTATGATTTGTATGCGGGTAAGAAGTGGGGGATGACGGAGGTTGAAAGTTTGCTGAGTGACAAAACTCTCTCTGAGATAGCAGGAGGGTTTGCGCAGGCACTGTTTGCAGAGGATGTGAACGAGGAAGTATTTTTAAATTCCGCGGAAGTTTTTGCATATCGGTATACCACGCATATCTTAAGTTCGCAGGGTGTGGATGTAGAGTATCGAAAAACTTATGTAAAGGGTGAGTTTGTGGTGCAGTGCATAGATGGGCAGGATGTAGAAACCTATCAGGATTTTATGTACAATGACTGGAATGTGGACGCGCTGCGAGAGAAAGTTCGAAGTACAATGGAGCTGACTAAGGCACGCGCGAAGGCGAAGACCGCTCCGACGGCGGGTGAGTATCGGCTGATTTTGTCCGGGGGCTATGTGGACGAGTTGTTCTCCTACTATGTTAGCCGCGCTTCCTCCTCCACAATCTATCCAAAATATTCGTCGTTTTCTGTCGGGTGCGATGTACAGGGTGAGGAAGTCCTAAAAGACCGTGTCAATTTGACGCTCACTACCACGGTGCCATTTAGCAATGAGGGAATTCCGATGAAGGAACTTGAAATGGTAAAAAATGGTAAATTGCAAGTGATTCATGGAGGAAATCGATTTGCACAGTATCTTGGGATCGAACCAACCGGGTTTTTTGATGGTTGCAGAGTGGGGGCAGGAGAGGTTTCTCTTGCCGAAATGAAATCACAGCCTTATCTTGAGGTGGTAAACTTCTCGGATTTTCAGATGGATTCGTTTACTGGGCATTTTGGCGGGGAGATCCGACTGGCATTTTTGTATGATGGTGAGAAGGTGGTGCCAGTTACAGGAGGATCAGTAAACGGCAATATTTTTGAGGCACAAAAGAATTTTGTATTTTCGAAAGAATTACAGGTGGAGAAAAATTTTGAAGGTCCAAAGGCGGTGGCAATGGATAAAGTCAGTGTCGCAGGAATTTAAAATGCAAAAATAAGGAAACTGCGGGCAGCGAGTAGGGAAGTTCTCTTCCCTACTCGATTTTACTTTTTATTTGCGTGAAAAAAAGAAAATAAGACTAGAAAGACGAGGAGGAATCTGCTATAATAAAGAGGAATTTAAAAATATCCGACAGAATGTTATAGCGTGGAGGTAAGTGATGAGAGATAAGAAAACAATTTACAATATATCAAAAATGATTCCTATAGAGCAGAATAAGAACCCGGAGGCAGCACAGTTACAGGTACGTTTGACTAAGGGGAGAGAAAAATTCAACCAGCTAGTAAAATCTGTATTATCATCCGTAATGAAGATTAGCGCGCTGGATTTGGTGATGCATGATTGTATAGATCGAATGTCGGAAGTAAACCGCAATCTTTGTCAGGTTTCCGGGGAAGTAGTGAAGACGGCAAGGACAACCGAGGAGAGTATGTCGGAGGTTGTGTCCGTACATGAAAGCTTTAATGAAAATATTCAGCAGGTGGCGGAACTTGCGGGTGAGATGAGTGGGAAGGTGACGGAGAGCAGCAATGAACTGAATTCCATTGTAATAAAATCTGAGGAGACCATGCAGAATTCAAATGAGATGAAGCGGGATATGGAACAGCTGATGAATGTGCTTGGAAATATGACCGAAGTGATTAACGGGATTAACTCGATCTCTTCTCAGACTAATTTACTCGCGCTAAATGCCTCGATTGAGGCGGCGAGAGCGGGCGATGCAGGGAGGGGCTTTGCCGTGGTTGCGGAGCAAATTCGCAGTTTGGCAGATGAGACACAGCAGTTGACGGCGGGGATGGGCGGTTTGGTAAGCCGCATTGAAGAAGCGTCAAAGACGACGTACAATAGCTTGGGAAAGACTGTGGAGGAGATCAGCAGGATGCGGGAGAATCTCTTCCGGGTTTTGGATAACAATCAAAAAAATGAGAAAAGTATTGCCGAGATTGCCGACTCAGTGACCACTATTGCCGCCTCCGGACAGGAAATTTTCAGTTCTGTTACCACTGTGCAGGAGCAGGTAAACCAGTTGACAGGGCAGTGTGATAATTTGAATCAACAGGCTGAGGATGTCAGCCGAATCTCTGAGGATTTAAAAACAGGAACAAAGCCAGTGACTGTAGTAGAGAAAGAATTGGATGATACCGCAAAGCAGATGGGTAGTATGGTGCATGATGTTTTTTATATGCTGGATAATCAGATATTTATTACCGCTGTTCAGAATGCAATTATGGCACATCAGAATTGGCTAAAAACTTTGGAACAAATGGTACACACACGGCAGTGTTCACCGCTGCAGACAGATGATACAAAATGTGCATTTGGACATTTCTATTATGCAATGAATCCCAAAAACCCAGCAATTGAGGGAATTTGGAAGGGACTTGGAGAAAAACATCGAATGTTTCATTCACTTGGAAAAAGTGTTATGTCAGATATTAAACAGAAAAATTATGAAAAGGCGGAAAAGGACTATCAGCGCGCAGTGGAACTTTCAAAGGAGCTTATCGGAGAGTTCAATAAGATTATTGATCAGGCGAGAACCTTAGATCAGAATAAGATAGCGGTGTTTGAGGCATAGGAGCGGGAAAAATGGAAAGGGCTGTCGCAATTCTTCTTTGTGCGATAGCCCTTTTAAAAGGTACAGGTTAAAAAATTTCACTTAAAAAATCTCGCAGCGCATTTAGTGAAGTGTTGTTCCAATCAAATGCACCAGCAGGAGCCGCCTCTCCAATTTTAAGTGATACATAGCGATCATTTGTTGACAGGTAAGTATGGAGACGGTTTTTAAAGATGCGCGGAAATTCCCGCCCTTTTTTCTCAAGTAGTGTCAGGAAGGAATCAATTTCTTCTAGTATACTTGCTGATTCTGATTCGGATAGGCAGGAAAGACAAAGATCTTCAAGTGTACCATTCCCTGGAGCAGGATCGCAGGTCGGAAAAAGCACAAAGCCAACTTTAAGGGAATTTCTGCCAAAATCCAGTACATCAATGTCTGTAGAAAAATAAAATTAAAGGAAAGAGCAGGGCTGTTCAGAATTGTTTGGAATTGTAGTTCCACGAAAATAGTTGATTTTTGAAAAACAATCTGGGGAAATATGATCAAGAAAAAGGAATATTCCCTCTAAGATTGAACTTTTTCCTGTATTGTTTTTTCCTGAAATTAAAGTGATTGGTTTAAGTTCTGAAAGTTCTATTTCTTTAAACCCTCTGAAATTTTCAATTATAGTCAAATCCTCCTGAGAATACAGTCGATTACTTGTTTGTAATTTTTTTATTATACTATAGAAGGAATAAAATAACAAGGGAAAGACAAAAATTTCTGCTAACCTTTCTTTTTTCCTGTCACTATATAAGTGAACCGCCTGAGCAGTGCAAATTTTATTTCTTGTATTTTTCTGATTTTGCTGTGAATTAAAAAATGTATCGGATCGGAGTGGTTTAAAAGGATGCGCATCCAGTAAAAGAAGGTAAAGGGGTAAAAGAACATAGAACAGAGGGAACCAAAGACCATGCAAAACGCACAGAATAAGAGATCCAAAGATCGGAGATCGGTACAGGAAAATAAGATGCCGAAAAATGTTAGAGGAAAAAATAAAGGCGATATGGAGAAATTTTACAAAATATCCAACCATATTGCAAAAGAGTATTCCCTGTCACTTTTGAATTGGGCTTACCATAAGCTTGGGGATCGCAATAGGGCGGAGGATCTTGCACAGGAAGCACTTTTGCAGATTTTTGCCGCGGTGAAAAAGGCTTGTGATAAGGGGGAGATGATCGAGAGTGAGGAGCGGCTGGTCTGGAAGATCGCGCATTATGTCTGGTGCCATTATCTAAGGCAGAAGACGCACTTAGATAAACTGGTATTTGTGGAGGCACCGGAGGCGGAGGATGAGTCAGATTTTGTGCGGGAATTTGCCGATGCGCAAGAGAGGGAGGAGCTAAAGTGCGCGCTGCGAAAATATATTGCAAGGCTCGATTTTCTGCAGCGGGAGATCCTAATTTCCTTTTATCTCGATCGCTGCTTGCAGTCGGAGATTGCAGAGCGGCTGAAGATATCAGTTGGCATGGTAAAATGGCATCTGTTCGAGACAAGGAAGAAATTGCGAAAGGAGTTGGAATTTGTGATGGAGACAGGAAGAGATCAGGATTATGTATATCGTCCAAAACAGCTTAGAATGGGGATCTGCGGGCAGGCGGTAGCACAGCTTGACACAAAAAAATTTGAGGAGAGTCTGGTGCGGCAGAATATTTGCATTGCCTGTTATGAGGAGCCAAAAAATCTTGACGAGATGGCGGGGATGTTGGGCATTCCGAAAGCGTATCTGGAATTTGATCTGCGCTGGCTGGTGGAAAAAGAGTTTGTCACAGAGAAAGAGGGGCGTTATTCAACAAGCTTTCTGATTTCAACAAAGGAAGAACAATTCGGGTATTATGAAATTTATTATAAGCTTCGCAGGGAATTATCGGCTCGGATTATCGATGAACTTTGTGCGGCGGAGGGAAAACTGCGCGAGATTGGATTCTATGGCAGTGATGCGCCAATGGAAAAATTACTCTGGCTGCTAATTTACCGCTTTGAAAATTATTTTCTGCAGAAAAAAGAAAATTGGGTGGGCAGTGCGAACGCTCCTGTTCGTCCGGATGGCGGGCGATATTTTCCGCTTGGTTTTGTCCGCGAGGAGGTGGGAGTTAAAGCGCAGCTTGCAGATTTTGTAAAGAGACTTAAAGCACAGAATTTAGGGGGCGAACCGGGCAAATTTATTGAGGATGTATTTAACTGGAGTTATAATGGCTCGATGAACAGTGATAATTTTTACTGGTTCGGGTTATATGATTTTGGAATCTCTGAAATTGAGAATTTGATCGATGAGTTTACGCCGTACTGGGAACATTTGCATTTTATGCTCTGTACCATCCTGCACTCTGATTTTGATATTTCCTGGATCGGGGAGGACAGAAAAGATCAATTGGCGCAGCTTGTGGAAAAGGGTTTTGTAAGAATTGAGGGGAATAAGGCATTTCCAAATTTTGTAATTTTTACGGAGGAACAGTATAAAAAATTGATCGATGAGATCTTTGAGCCTCTTGCGCAAAATATAGAATCTGCCTATAACAAGCTGAAAGCTGAGTTTGAGCGGTACTACACCGATCATATTCCAGCGCATCTTGCCGAGTACCGCGAATTAAAGGTGAATAGCGCGCTGGGCGACATGGCATGGATAACGACAATATTTGCATTTGAGGACGGCAAGCTTTTGGCGCCAGAAAATCACCTTGAGAGAGAATTTTTGACATTGATGTATCTGTTGAGATAATTTGCTTACCGCCTATAGAGACGGGAGTTATTCCATGTTTGATATACTATATTCTGCACATTGCTACATAAAATTTTGTGGCAATGTGCTTTTTTATGTGCAGGGGCGCGAATGGAAGATAAATCTTCTCTACTCAATTTCTTGTTTTTGGCGGGATATTGACAATCAAAAAGGGATATGACATAATAAATTTCGTCAGGAAAAGATTGGTTAATTGACAGTCAATAGAGAAAAGAAAAGAGGAAAAAAGAATGGAAAAGCATTTGATTGCGAAGACAAAACCTGCTGCGAATAAAGAAAATATTATTGTCAGGGGAAAAATAAGAGTAACTGTGCTGGCACCGGAATTGTTTCGTATTGAGGAGGATGAAACAGAAAATTTCTGCGACGATGCGACACAGGCAATATGGTTTAGGGATATGGAGCCGGTGAAGTTCAGCATGGATGAGCCGGAATCTTTGGCGGGTGCAAAAGAAGAGTCAGAAGAAATTTGTAAAACAGAGGCAGCAGGGTGTGATGGCGAACAGAAAATTATATTGACGATAACCACAGAAAAAGTTAGATTGGTCTTAAAAGAAGAAATTAGAAAAAGCGATATTGTTTTTAGGGATGGGCGCAGGGTGCCTATAGTTAATTCGGATAATCTTAAAGGAACTTACCGGACGCTTGACTGCTGCGATGGGGATCTGTGGATTTCCTGGGATCAACAGAAAGAGAGAAATCACCGGATAAAACTTGGTGACGGCGTAGTTTCCAAAAGTGGTGTGGCGGTCTATGATGACAGTGCTTCCTCCGTATTAAATGCGCAGGGGATGGTGGAGGGAAGAAAACATACAGAAAAAGATTTTTATGTATTTGCATATGACAAAGATTACCGGGGTGCGATAAAAGCACTCTACTCGCTCTGCGGCGCACCGGCAAGGGTGCCGCGCTGGGCACTGGGAAACTGGTGGAGCCGCTATCATGCCTACACGCAGGAGGAGTATTTGGAGCTGATGGAGGCATTTGTGGAGGATGAGGTTCCCTTTACGGTGGCAACCATCGATATGGACTGGCATCCAAGTGATAACCTTCCTGTGGGGGTGGATGGATGGACTGGCTACAGCTGGAATAGGGATCTGTTTCCAGATTATAGAAAATTTTTGAAAATTTTGCATAATAGGAATTTTCATGTAACATTAAATCTCCATCCGGCTTCCGGCGTGCAGTATATCGAGGAGCAGTATAAGGAGATGGCGGAGCGTATGGGGATTGACCCGGAAACAAAGAATCCGGTGGAATTTGATTTTACGGACAGCAAATTTATCAGCGCGTATTTTGAACTTCTCCACAAGCCTTATGAGAGGGACGGCGTGGATTTCTGGTGGATTGACTGGCAGCAGGGTACGAAAAGCAAACTTCCCGGCTATGATCCGCTCTGGGGATTAAATCATTTTCATTTCCTTGATATATTAAAGGAGCGCGAAGGGATCATACTTTCCCGCTATTCGGGAGTGGGTGCACACCGCTATCCGGTCGGATTTTCCGGAGATACCTTTGTGACCTGGAAGACATTAAAATTTTTGCCGTATTTTACGGCGACGGCCAGCAATGTGGGTTATACCTGGTGGAGCCACGATATCGGCGGACATATGGGCGGGGAAAAGGATAATGAATTATATGTGCGTTTTTTGCAGTTCGGGGTTTTTTCGCCGATCAACCGGCTTCACAGCAGCAAGAGTACGATCTTTTCAAAAATGCCAGCCGCATACAAAAACGGCGCGGGCGAGATCGCAAAGAAATTTCTGCGATTGCGCCATGCCATGCTTCCATTTTTGTATTCTGCTGCCTGTGAAACCGCGGAGTCCGGGCTTGCCTTAATTGAGCCGATGTATTACGAATATCCGGAGGCAAAGGAGGCATATGAATGTGCGGGTGAATATCTGTTTGGACGGCAGCTTATTGTTGCGCCCGTGACGAAAAAGGGCGATATGCGCGGTATGGCAATGACAAAGGTCTGGCTGCCAGAGGGACGCTTTACCGATATTTTCACCGGTGATGTGTACGCGGGGGACGGACAATATGAAATGACGCGCTTTTTGGATTCCATACCGGTACTTGCGAAAGAGGGAGCATTCTTTGTGCTGGATGGCGCGCCACAGGGTAACAGAACAGAACTTCCAAGAAAACTTCGTGTTCTTGTGTTTTCTGGGGAGGGAGAATATTCTATGATAGAGGATGCAGAAGATGACCGTGCAATAACGCATTTCTGGTCTAAAATGGAAGAAAATGGAGAACTAGTAGTGCGTTTTTCGGTGGAGGATAAAGGAAATATTCTGCCGTCCCGCAGCTATGTTTTTGAACTGCGAAATATTGCAAGGGGTGCGGTAAATGTAACAGAGGATGGAAAGGAAAAAGAATTTTTGTTAGATCACCGGGATGGCTATACGCGCGTGCATTTAGAGAACGCGGGTGCGGTCGGTGAGCTGCGAGTGCGCGAGACAATGGAGCATGAAGAATGGGTAAAGATAAGGCTTGCGGAGAAATTTTCGATTTTAGAATGGGAGAATGGAAAGAAATCGGAATTATTTGACGCGCTCTGCAAATGCGAGGAGGAAAAGGAACGGAAAGAAATCGTAGGGATGAGTGAACTTCCTATCCGCTGTCAGAAATTTTTATGCGAGGGACTTTTTGCAGAATAAGAGATTTTTTTGGATGCGAGAATATTTCTGGTGTTCTTGCTGGGGGCGCATATTATGTCTTGCTATTATTCTTAATTTAAGGGGGGAAGGATGGGATGAGGTTTTTACATCTGGCGGATTTACATTTTGGAAAATCCCTGCATGGGGTGTCCTTGATTGACAATAAAGATCAGGAATATTTTGTGGATCAGTTTCTTAAAAAGGCGGAGGAATTACAGCCGGATGCGGTGGTGATTGCCGGGGATGTCTATGACAGAAGTGCGCCGTCCGGGGAGGCAGTACGGCTGTTTGACCGATTTTTAACCCGCCTGGAAAAAATGAAAATTCCCGTGATGATGGTTGCGGGAAATCATGATTCCGGACAAAAATTATCTTTTGCAGGGGAGATTTTGGCAAAGCAAAATATTTATATAGCAGGGATTTTAAATAGAAAAATTTCCCATATAACCATTCCGGAAAAAGATGGCGGGGAAGTGACATTCTGGCTGCTTCCCTATCTTTTTCCTGCGCTGGTGGCGCAGGTGCTTGAAGATCCTTCCCTCTGCGATTATGGGTCGGCGGTCGCGAAACTCTTGGAGCAGCAAAAAATTGATTTCTCAAAGAGAAATGTATTAGTTGCGCATCAGAATGTAACGGCGGATGGCAGGGAGGTAGAAAGGGGCGGCTCAGAGTCGATGGTAGGCGGCGTTGGGCAGGTGGATTATCGGATTTTTGACGGGTTTGACTATGTGGCACTCGGACATATCCATTCTTCCTACCATGTGGGGCGCAGACAGGTGCGCTATGCGGGTTCACCGCTCTGCTATCATTTTGATGAGATAAAGCAGCCCGCAAAGGGATTTTTGCTGGTGGAGATGGGCGAGAAGGGGGAGGAAATCAAAGTGGAAACCGTAGAGATCCCTCCCCTTCATCCGATGAGAGAAATAAGGGGGAGTTTTGAGGAAATAAAGAGGCAGATGCAGGAGAATGGCGCGCGCGGGGAGTATTTAAGGATTGTGATAAATGATCGGAGAATTACTCCGGAAATTGCAGAGTTGCTTCGCAGTGCGTTTTCTGAGCGTGGCAGTCTTGTGATGGAATTGGTTTCGGAATTTCGGGATTCTTTTTTTGCGGATACAAAAAATGGTGAGGTAAAGGAAAAATCTATCGAGGAGTACTTTGCGGAATTGTACATAGAAAGAAGGGATCGGGCAGAACCTGGAGAAAAGGATCGGGAATTATTTCATTTTGCGGCGGAGAGAGTGCGCAGTGCGGATCTTTTGGAGGGGCGGGAGGAATCGCTAGAAAATGATGCAAAGAAACTGCTTGATTTTATTCTAAAACAGGAAGAATTTAAAGGGGGGATGGAGGATGAAGCCGATCGTGCTTGAAATGACGGCGTTCGGACCTTATGCCAGACGGACGACTGTAGATTTTTGCAAATTAAACCAGAGTCTTTATCTGATTACCGGGGATACAGGAGCGGGGAAAACCACAATATTTGACGGGATTATGTTCGCGCTGTATGGGGTGGCAAGCGGGAAGGGAGAAAAGAAAAGCCGAACGTTTGACATGATGCACTGTGATTATGTGGACAAATCACAGGATACCGTGATTCGATTGGAATTTGAACATCTGGGAAAATCCTATACGGTGGAGCGGACGCTTCATTTTAAGAAAAAAAGAGATAGCGGGGAGTACGAAAAAACTACGCCCACTGCAAAACTCTGGGAGCCGGAAAGGTGGGTACAGGAGAAATCGGATGCGGTGACGGAGCGGATCACTGAACTTTTGGGAATGAATGCGGAGCAGTTTCGCAAGATTGTAATGCTTGCACAGGGCGAGTTTAAGCGTTTTCTGGACGCGGACAGCGAGGAGAAAAATAAGATACTGGGAGAATTATTTGATAATTCGACATATGTGTATTTTCAGGATCTGTTTGAGCGGGCGAGAAAAAATTTGAAAGAGCTAAGAGAAAAAGAGATTGGCAGGGCAAAGGATGCGATGGGGAGATTTTTTCTGCCGGAAGAAATGAGCGGGGAGGAAGAGGAAATCTATGCGATCGGATCCTGTGGGGAGGAAGGGACACTTAGAAAACTAAAAGAGGTATTAAAAAATCTGGTACAACAAGATGAGGAATTAAAGACGGAGTTGGAAGAGAAATTTGCGCGGATAAAAGAAGGGCAAAAAAGGCAAAATACAGAGTTTGGCAGGGCGCAGGAACAGAATAAAAAGCTGGCTGAACTTGAGATGGGGGAAAAAGAAATAGAAATTCTTAGGGCGAAGCAGGAGGAAATATCACACTTAGAACAGGAAGTGGACGAGGTGGACAAAGCATTATATAAGGTGTGGCCAAAGAGGGAACAGTGGAGAAATGCAGAAAAGCGATACCATATGGCAGTGGAAAAAATACAGGAATTGCAGAGGGGATTGGCGCAGCTTAAAGAGGAAAAAACTGTGGCAGAGAGTGCAGTTTTTCATTTAAAGGAGGAGGGCGAGCCAGAGATTACAGAACTGGGAATTACAATTGCACAGATAGAAAAGGCAATTCCAAAATATGAGGAGCTAAGGGAAAAGGCGGATGCCTTGCGTAACGAAAAAGAAAAAATAGAAAGATATGGGAAGAGAAGAGGGGGAGCGGAAAAGCAGGAACAAAAAATCGTAGGAAAGATAGAAGAACTGGAGAAAAAAATCAATGCACTTTCAGGAATTGAGGCGAGTGTGGAACGGTGCAAGATAAAATTTGAGCGGGCGACACAGAGCGTTGGGAAGCTGACTGAGGAAAATGGCGTAGGAGAATGGCTGGAAAAAATGAAGATTAAGGAAGGCCAGCTAAAGAGAGCGAAAGAAGAACAAATTAGTTTAAACCGGGAGGCGGGGGAGGAAAATCAGAGATATCACGAGATCTACCAGGCATTTATCAATGGACAGGCGGGGGAGATGGCAAAGAATTTAGAAAAAGAATTGCAGGAGGCGGGGGAGGCGGTCTGCCCGGTCTGCCAGACGGTAATTTATGCGAATTCTCACCATGCTTTTGCAGAATTTTGCGAGGAAATTTTCCGTCAGGAGGACGTGGATGGGGCAAAGATAGAATTTGAGAAAAAGGATCGGCTCAGGGAAGAAGGGGCAAAAAATCTTGTAAAATTGGAGGCGGAATTTTCCGGATTAAGGGGAAAAGTGAGGGACGGACTTAGGGAGTTTCACGAGATTAAATTGGAAGAATTTGATAAAATGGAGAATGGATTTAGAGAGTTTCACGAAATTGAATCAGAAAAATTTGATACAGAAATGAAATATGGAAAACGGGGAAATTTAGAAATCGAGAATCTTTCCAGCATACAAGTTGAAGAATACCTTGCACAGTGTATTACCGAATGCAAAGCAAGGGAAAAAGAACAGAAAGAAAAATATGAAAAGGCATTAGAGCAGTGGGAGGAGTGGGAGAGATGGAAGAGGCAGGCACAAAGGGAAAAGGATGCGCTTTGCGGGTGCAGAGAGGAGCTTGAAGACTGCAAGGAGAAAGAGCGGGCGCATCGCGAGGAATCAGCGAAATTGGAAGCTGCGATGGAGGAACTAAAAAAGACGTTAAATGATTACCCGGATCAGAATGCGGCGAAAGAAGTAAAGGAAGTTTTGGAAACAAAAAGAAAGAATTTGCAGACAAAGATAAAGAAAGTGGAGGAGGATTACCGGGAACTTGAGGGAAAATACAAGGAGATAGCGGGTGCGCTAAAGAGTGGGCAGGATGATTTGCCGGGTTTAAAGAAGGAGCAGGATAAGGCAGAAGAAATGTTAAGGGAAGTATTGATGGAGTCCGGATTTGAAAGCTGGGAGAATGCGAAAGAGGTATTATTTCTGGCGGGAGAAACGGAGCGGACAGCACAGGATTGGCTTAAAAGAAAACAGAAGGAGATTGCGGATTATAAAAATATATGGAATCATACGGAGGAATATGTAAAAAAATTAAGGGGGGAAGTCAGCGCGAAAAAAAGAGTGGATCTGGAAGAATTAAGGGCGGAAATAGAGAAACTGGAACAGGAGCAGGATAGAATATTAAAGAGATTGGAAATATGCAGAAGGCAGACGGAGAACCACAAAGAAACCCTGCACATTGTCGGGGAGGCAAGCGGGATGCTAACCGGTACACAGTCCGCGTGGGAGAGGCTTGACTCTTTAGCGGGGCTGGCAGGAGGCACAAGAAATTCTGCGGGCGGAAAGCTCAGTTTTGACCGCTATGTGATGGGATATGTTTTCCGTGAGATTTTAGAGATGGCAAACCGAAGGCTGGATACAATGAGCGGCGGGCGGTACGAACTGATATATGAGAGGAATGCGAGCAAGGAGAATGCCAAGGCGGGGCTTGAGATCTCGGTCTTAGATATGACGACCGGGAAGAGTCGTCCATCCGCGTCCCTTTCCGGCGGCGAGTCGTTTTTTGCCTCGTTAGCACTGGCACTTGGACTCTCCGATGTGGTTCAGAACCACGCGGGCGGAAAAGTTTTAGACACGCTGTTTATTGATGAGGGATTCGGCTCACTTGATCATGATATGCTTGACCGGGCAATCTCCGTTTTGGGCGGGCTTACCGCGGGAAAGATGGTTGGAATAATCTCCCATGTGGAGCGGTTAAAGGAGAGTATCCCTCAGCAGATTCGCATTAAAGTCGGGGAGAAGGGAAGCTTTCTTGAGGTGATTTCATAAGAGTAAATTAACTTATTTGATAAAACTGTAACATTATTATTACGAATTTATTACTAATTGTAATAAAATGTAACATAATCTTCATTTGAAAAATGGAATGGTAAGGGTTATCGTTAATAATAAAGATTTTCGTACAGAGAAATTTTTCTGTGGGAATAGTAAAAGTACATCAAATGTGGGGTGACTCCCGCCTTTGCAGGCGATGAGCAGCTTGCTTAAATGATGAGGAAGGAGATCTATGGGGAAGGGAAAAAATATCCGGTACTTATAACAGGGTGCATATTATTGACCAGCGCGCTTTTGTTTAGTTCCTGCGGAAAAAAAGAGCAGGACAGTGATATCGAAAAGGAGAAAACAGAGATTGCTCAAAAAGAGCAGAAAAATGATACCGAAAAGGAGAAAACAGAGATTGTCCCAAAAGAGCAGGAAATAATGGGGCTTGAAAATATCGCGTTGTATATCGAACTGGAAAAAATTAGGAATAACGGAATGACCCAATTAATGGAGATGAAAGCGGGATATGAGTGAGCGGGGGAGGGCAGCCTGATTTTAAACGGCTTTGACGAGGAAGAGGAGGCTGTGGCAAAGCGGATACAGGATGCATCCGACAGAGTGGCGTGTTGGATGATATACCGCGATTTTGACGGTGATGGGGCAAAAGAAGCATTTGTGTATGCCTGTGATCTGGCTTCTGGCAAGGGGACGGAATTGTGGTTTGCCGCTTCGGATGGCACAGTGCAGAAATTGTTGGAGGCAAATACTTACCGGACACAGGATATTCTTGAATTGCCAGAAAAAACTTTTTATTTGTACACTATTGAGGGAGCATATGCAAGAGGGGCTTTTCTGTATGAAGTGGAGGGGAATACAGCAAAACCCACCGCGCTGCAGGGGGCAGAATATCTGGGGGATGGAAAATTTGTTGTGGACTGTACCGGAGATAATGCCTTTTCCTTAGAAGCGTGGGGCGATGCTGGCTCCTGCTGGAGAAATTATTATTACTATTATGATGAAAATGGATTTCACGAGTACAGCGGCAGTCCAGTGACAGAGAAGGAATTCTGCCAGTATGAGAATGGTTTTGAACTTTTGGATGCAGTTAAACAATGTGGAGGAAATCTATTATTTTGCCGACGGCAGGATGATTGTAAATTATGTGGAGGATGGCATGATCTTAGATGAACTTTACGGGGGGTTAGTGCGGCGCAATCACTATCTGCAAGTGCCAATTCTTTTGGAGGGGGAGGATGGCTTTGTCCTTGCTGCCGAGAATTTTTCTAATATTTGCTTAATGCAGCAGGGAGAGTTAATAGGAGAGAGAGGGGAGTATGCTCTCTTTGTGATAGACGGGAAAGGAAAGCTTGTGACGAACAGCCGTCTTTCCATCCTTCAAACCTGAACCGCAAAAAAGACATTCCGGTTAAATGGGATGCATCAGCTTGTGGAGGGGGAACCACTTCTGTATTATCCGATGTCTTGCAGCGAGGAGGGATATCCCTATACCCTACTTGAGTCGGTGTGTCTGTATGAGGCGATGAATACAACTTCGGATTCCGCAGTGGTTGATGTGGGAATAAAGATTGCTTTCCCGGCAACGGATAACAAGCAATTTGTGATGATCGAAACGGAGGACGGGACACAGGGATATTTGTATTTGGAGAATGGCAACAGAATAGAAATGCCGGAAGGTGGATACTATGAAAGGGATGTGATTGAGGGATTAAATTTTGCGGGATAAAAAATGCTTGCATCTTGCTAGGATTATTTATTTTTACTTGTTATCTCTATCGATATAGACAAATCTAACCTGTTAGATTTACAATGCCAATGAGAAAAGTACCAGCCGAAAACAACAGGCTTAATACTTCGTATGTACTTATATTGCACCTCTTCCCTCTTTTATATTTCCCTTGATGGGATTATGCTGAAGAGTATAGCGGGGAATTCCACTTTCTGAAAGTTCGGAAAACTACCACCTTGTAATACGATTATTCGATGGGAATTGAATAAGACCAAATCCAATATAAAAGTGATGAAAGCAATCAAGTCTTTTTGCGAAGAGAATAATTTGGACTTTGGGATCATTGAAAAAGATTGGCTTGGATATAAAGAGGAGAAATTGAAATGAATAAATTTATAACTTCTGCATCTGATCTTGTAATCACTCACGAGCAGACTCGCACCGGTTTTTTAGCTATCGCGCTTGAAAAGAATATGGTTGGAGATCCATATGTAAAACAGGCATTAGCTTTCAAAACTATGGTTGCGCATACGAACGGACCAGATGATTTTTTGAATATGAGAGAGATCAGACCATTTATGCTAACGGAAGCTGGTTTGTCTGAAAAATCCCTTCAGCATTTAAATGAAGAAGATTATATTATGGTCATTAAAGAGTTAATAGAGAAGTTTCTTAAACCTGCGGGGGAGGCTTATATTGATGAAACAGTATATAGATTTTTGCTGACAAAAGGTGATGCCATTGGCAGTGCTATGCGAAATCGAATAGGTGATATTAGACAAGAAAAATTTGTAAGATACTTACTTTCTTGTATGTCAATTCGTGGCATAAATTATTGGTGGGGAGATAAGGAGCAAACGAGATTTTCTTGGTGTGTAAAGCCTACAAATGATATAAATATTGAAAAGAAGATAAAGGCTATATATTGGGAAAATGAAAATGCTGCTTAGGGTTTAATATGACAATTTCGATAGTCAAAAAGAACGTCGATATATGTCTGTATGATGGATGATGGATGCATCGAAAGAAATATTCAATATGGGCAAAATAGCAAAGGATAATCCTACAAAAGCAATAATGCTTGGTGAACTTAAGGGCAGAATTGTTCCTGCTGGTGCTGATGAACACTGGAAAACAGCAAATACAGCACTTGAACGAATCCGTACAAGCTATTCATCAGTTGGGCATACCGTTCAAACATCATTTGTTGGTGCTGCTATAGAGAAAGCAATGGCGAATGAAATATTTGATCAGCTTTCAAATGGTACTATGACTAATGCGGCTAATTTGATAAATAACGACCAACTTGTGGATTATTGTAATTGGATTATTGAGTTATAAGGAGAGTGCAGGATGGAACAGTCGTTTTTGATTAAGTCCCCGACAGAGGGGTATCTTGTTGAGTACTTTTCGGCAGATGGTTTATGTCCAGATAAAGATCGATGCAGTCTTGAAAAACATTTTTCGGAAGTCCTCGAAATAACAGAAAAATTTAATCGTCAAAGTGTGAGTTATCAGTTAAACAAAAAGGATGTTCTTCATAGTTGGTTGAAGTATAAAGAGGGCTTTTGAACTGATTTAGTTAATAATTTACTCGATGAAATGAAGAGATCTGAAGGAGACATTGTAATGGATCCGTTTATGGGATCAGGGACAACAGCTTTAGTGTGTCAAATGCGTGGGTATAATAGTATAGGATACGATATTATGCTTATTTCTTCTGTTTCAATTACTGCAAAAGCAAATGCATTAAAATATGACTTATCCGAGATCAAGAAGATGATTAATGCGGTGAGAACTCTGGAGATGCCACATACTTATTCTCGAATTACTCCTTTTGTAACAGTTACAAAAGGAGCTTATCCTAAATATACTGAACGATTTTTAGCGTTTATCGCTGAATGGAGGGATATTTTACGGAGCTTGCATTTATCTATGCAGAGTTATACAGGATTTGCAAAAGGGATGCCATGGTAGCTTTTGTAAATGACAATGTTCGATATGGCAGTGAGGTTATTCCTGTCGACTTTATTAGCTTATCATTTGCTGAACAGTTTGGATTTAAGGTAAAAAAAGTGTATGCCTTAAAGCAAAAGAAAGGAAACAGTAGCCATAAAATAGCAAAATTTGGTAGAATAGCACTAAGAAAAAGTATTACAATTTTGGAAAAAAAATAAGGTAATCGAGCAGTGTCAAAGTGTATTTGAAAAATTACGGCACTTTTTATACCTCAATATCATAATTAATAGTCGGGCATAGGATATGATGAGTACAGCCCAAAGAGAAACTACCAAAGCTGTTAAATTCATTTATATATATCCTTTTTGGAGATGATTAACAGAAAATATAAAATAGATTGAACAATAAAAGGGAGAATTGTCGCGGATACGGTTGAGATAACCAATCACGACAGTTTTTTTATGCGCAGGAGCGCGAATCGAAGATAATTGCTGATGCAACACGCTCTCTTCGCAACGAGATTATGTGCTTTGCACATAACGAGGAAAAAATTTCCTCATACTTAATCGCAACCAACTTCTATGATTTCCTGTTTATATAAGTGAAAGGGGGAAAGCGGATGGAGGATGAAGAAATTATCGCGCTGCTTTTCGACAGGAACGAGCGGGGGCTTGACGAGCTTAGCAAAAAGTACGGGGGACGTTTAAGACAGTTGGCAGAGCGGATTCTTTCGGATCCGGATGCTGCGGAGTGTATTAACGACACCTATCTTGCCGTATGGGAGAGCATCCCGCCGCGATCCCCAAAGTACCTGTTTGCCTACACCGCAAAAATATGCAGGAACCTGGCACTAAACCGTGTGGAATGGAATCAGGCCGCCAAGCGGAATGCAGTGTTTGTAGAATTGTCCGAGGAACTTGGAAACATTGCACCGGATTTGTCCGACGGAATTGAACAGCAGGAATTAGCGGGGGCGATCGCAGATTTTTTAAAGGAGCAGACAAAAGAGCAGCGGGAAATTTTTGTAAGACGCTACTGGTACGGCGAGACAGTAAAAGAGTTGGCGCAAGTGTTTAACTGTCGGCAGGGGAGAATTAAAAGTATTTTGTTCCGGCTCAGAAAGGGGCTTAGGAAAGAACTGGAAAAGGAGGGAATTTTATGAAGTTTAAAATGGAAGAACATGGAAAGAAAAGTAAAGGGCAAGAGCAGCGGATAGGGTGCGAAATCCTGATGGCAATGAACCTTTTGGGGGAGGATTTGGTGGAGATCGAGTCCAGTGTGGGGAAGGAAAAACAGCATAATATAAGAAAGAGTATCAGCAGAAAAATGAAATGGGCAGTAGCTGCTGCCTGCTCGCTCTGCCTGATTGGGGGAGGCGTTGCGTTCGCGGCATCCCAGTTAAACTGGCATACGGAAAAGCATATCGATCCAAACGATCCGCAGCCGAATTATTCCAGGTACTGGGTGAATTTTCCAATCACACCGATTCCTGTTGATCAGATAACAGGAGCGGTGCGGGAAGTGGAAAATATTTTTAAGGAGGAGGCGGCAAATGGGATTTATCCTGTAGACGGCATCCCGCGCGGCTGGGTAACGGAAGAATTTACAACGGAACAGGAGGCGATCGATTATATCGGCTATGAGGGGATTAGGGAAACAAAATTGCCGGATTGGAAGGACTGGTATATGCAGCTGGTAGCATATGGGGATAAGGAAGGAAATCTGACAAAGGTGGAATTTGCCAATTCCTATAAGGTGGGGGAGAAGATACAGGTACAGGCAAGGGTTGAGATTTTTACAGAAAACTGGAGTTCTGAGATCCGGAGTGCCAAGATGCCGTTTGAGGATAGAAAAAATATCCATGGAGAAGAGTATATTACCAAAAATGGAAAGACCGGATTATTGATGATTTCAGATCCGGAGTACTATGGTATTCTCTGTGAGATGGAAGGGTTTATTATCGAGGGAGATATAGTATATTCTTTGTGGATTAGTTTTAATGGATCACTTGATGAGGAAAGCGGTGTGGCGGAGGAAGCTGCGACAAGGGTGATGCATGAGTGGATGGATCAATTCTAGGAAATATGGATAATGGAGTAAAGTGTAGCTTAGATAAGTGCAGGAAGTAAAAGGAAATCCCGCGCTTATCTTTTGTGCGG
The DNA here is from genome assembly GCA_910577165.1 of uncultured Lachnospiraceae bacterium. Classification (GTDB taxonomy): domain Bacteria; phylum Bacillota; class Clostridia; order Lachnospirales; family Lachnospiraceae; genus RGIG4057. The sequence goes on along the minus strand of CAJTLX010000004.1, from coordinate 162 downwards.
GCGCGTATAGAAATTAGTTGCCAACATTTTAGTTGCCGATGCTTTTATCTAAAAATTTCAGAGAAAATGTTCAGAAAAATCCCCTTTTTTAAAGAAAATATTTGTAATTGTAGGTTTGTCAAACATATGTTACACTGACCGTAAAAAATCCCTCAATACCTG